>DATNBL010000070.1:0-130589 GCA_035571935.1 Pseudolabrys sp. | reverse complement strand
GGAATGTGGCCCGAACGCACGGCGATGTCGGCGTGCTCTTCCAGCAGGTCGACCAGCCGGTCGGTAATCGACAGGTTGAGATCGATCTCCGGATAGCGCGCGAGGAAATCGGCGAGCGCCGGGGCAAGCTGGTGCAGGCCGAAGGCGGTGCCGGCATTGATATGCAGGGTGCCGCGCGGGGTGCCGCGGACGCGCATCACCTCGGCTTCGGCCTCCTCGATGTCGGCGACGATGCGGCGAGCGCGGGCAAGAAAGCCCTCGCCCTCCGGGGTCAGCACCAGGCGCCGCGTGCTGCGTTCCAGCAGCCGGGCGCCAAGGCGGTCCTCCAGCCGCGAAACCAGCTTCGACACGGCCGAGGGGGTCAATCCTAAATCCTTGGCAGCGCTGGAAAAACTCCCCCGGTCGAGAACGCGAACGAAGACCCGCAAGTCGGATGTGGCGTCCATATTCGTTCCTTAAATTCATCAATGCATGTATATTATAGCATATTATATTCTGTAAGAGATAGAATATTATGCGCTCCGTGCATGGGGACAAAGGCGGCGAGCCGCCGTACTCCAGGAGACGAAAGCCATGATGCAGCAGCCAACCACCGCCTTCACTGCGGCCGACTCCTTCACCCTCGAGGACATCGACGCGGCCATCGAACGTGCCCGCGAGGATCGCGCCGAAGCGATCCGGGCCGGCGCCGAGAGCCTCGGACTGATCCTCCGGCACTTCCTGTCCAGGCGGTGCCTGCCCCTGCGGGCCTGATCCGACCTTTTCCGACAACCTCCCACTCTGTGCCCGGACCTGTTCTCCCTCCCGCAGGTCCGGGCTTCTTTTTTACTGCAAGCTGCTCAATGACTTGACGGTCGCGCTCGCAGCCCCCATTCCTTGTCCCGTCAGTCGGCCGGACGGCCGCTCCGCGCCAATGCCGAAAGGCGGCCGGAGAGGAAAGTCCGGGCTCCATGGACCAACGGTGCCGGATAACGTCCGGCGGGTGCCGGCATCTCGCCGGCCTCAGGGACAGTGCCACAGAGAACAGACCGCCGCGGCGCGTTGCGTATTGGCCGCGGCAAGGGTGAAACGGTGTGGTAAGAGCGCACCGCGCTGCCGGCGACGGCAGCGGCACGGCAAACCCCACCGGGAGCAAAACCGAATAGGGACGGCGCGGCCCTTCGGGGCCGGATCGGTCCGGATCAGCCGTCCGGGTAGGTTGCTTGATGCGCCGGGCAACCGGCGTACCAGAGGAATGGCCGTCACGTTCGCGGGTTCGCCCGCGGGCCATACAGAACCCGGCTTACAGGCCGGCTGATACGATAAGGGGGCTCGGCGGCAAAACCGCCGGGCCCCCGCCAATTTCAGAAACTGAAGGACCGCCTGCGGGCGAGCTCAGCCCGCGCGCGCGAGCCGACGGCGGCGCGGCCGCGGCAGGTACTTTGCAAGCTTGGCGGCCGTCACCGGCGGGCTGAACAGGTAGCCCTGCATCTCGGTGCAGCCGAGCGCGCGCAGCGCCTTCGACTGCTCCTCGGTCTCGACGCCCTCCGCCGTGGTCGTGATCTGCCGCGTCGTCGCGATGTCGACAATCGCCTGCACGATATTGCGCGAGTAGTCGCTGTCGCCGATCGCGCTGACGAAGGAACGGTCGATCTTGATCTTGTCGAACGGGAAGCGCTGTAGGTAGCTCAACGAGGAATAGCCGGTGCCGAAATCGTCGAGCGCGATGCGCACACCGAGCGCGCGGAGCTGGTGCAGCAGGCCGAGCGCGGCCGCGTCGTCACGAATGAGCACGGCCTCGGTGATCTCGAGCTCGAGCCGGTGCGGCGCCAGCCCCGACACGGCGAGCGCGGCGATCACGGCCTGCACCAGCCCTGGATTGTTGAACTGCACCGGCGAGACGTTGACCGCGGCCCTGATTTCCTCCGGCCATTTCGCGGCCTCGACGCAGGCCGTGCGCAACACCCATTCGCCGAGCGGCGTGATGAGACCCGTCTCTTCGGCGATCGGGATGAACTCGGACGGCGGGATGAGGCCGCGCGCACGGTGCTGCCAGCGCAGCAACGCCTCGCAGGCCGTGACGCGGCCGTCGGCGAAGGCGACGAGCGGCTGGTAGTGCAGCTCGAAGCCGCCGCACATGATCGCCTCGCGCAGGTCGAATTCGAGCGCGCGGCGCGACTTCATGCGCGCGTCCATCGATGTCTCGAAGAAGCGATAGGTGCCGCGGCCGTCGGACTTGGCGCCGTACATCGCGAGGTCGGCGTTCTTCAGGAGCTCGTCGGGATCGGAGGCGTCTTCCGGCGCCAGCGCCACGCCGATCGTCGCCTCGGTGACGAGATTGTGGCCGCCGATGTCGTAGGGCGCGCTCATGGCCACGAGGATGCGCGTCACGAGCGCGGTAATGTCGTCGGGCGTCTCGAAATCGTCGCGCACGATGGCGAACTCGTCGCCGCCGAGCCGCGCCACGAAATCGGCGTCTCCGACGCAGCCGCGCAGCCGCTGCGCTACTTCCTTCAGCAGTTCGTCGCCGACGGGATGGCCGAGCGTGTCGTTGACGCCCTTGAAGCGGTCGAGGTCGAGATAAAGCAGCGCCAGCCGGTTGCCGTGGCTGCGCACGCGCTTGAGCGACTGCTCGAGCTGTTCGCGGAACAGGACGCGATTGGGCAGGCCCGTTAACGCGTCGTGGTGCGCCAGATGCGCGATGCGCTTTTCCGACTGCTTGCGCTCGGTGATATCCTCGATCACCGTGAGCATGTATTGCGGCGCGCCTTCGGCGTCGCGCATCAAGAGGCGCTTCGACGTGACGATGCGCTGACCCTTGCCCGGCGTGTTGAGCACGTGCTCGTCCGAGAACAAATAGCCGCCCGCCTGGGTCGCCAGCGTGTCCTGGCGGTCGATGCGCGCGGCGTCCTCGGCCGGCCACAGGTCGCCGCAGGTCTTGCCGATCACCGCCTCGCGCGGCAGCCCGATGTAATCGATCGCGGATTTGTTGGCGAGCACGTAGGTGCGGTCGCGGACGTCCTTCACCAGGATCGGCGTCGGCACGTTGTCGACGATGGAATTAAGGAACTCGCGGTCACGGTCGCGGTCCTGCTCGAGCCGGCGCCGTGCCGTGATGTCCTCGTGCAGTGAGATCCATCCGCCGTCCTCGACCGGATGGTTCATGATGCGGATGGCGCGGCCGTCCGGCTGCGGATAGATCGTCTCGAAGGCGACGCCACGGGCGATCTCCGTGAATCGCCGCTCGCAATACTCGTCGACGTCCTCGACGAACGTGCCGGTGCCCTTGCGCACGCGCAGCACGTCCTGGAGCGTGTCGCCCTGCGACACCGCGCCTGCCGCGATGCCGTACATATCCATGTAGCTGCGATTGCAGACGACCAGCCGCCCTTCGGCGTCGAACAGCAGCAGGCCGTGCGGCATGCTGGCGACGGCGGCGGCCAGGCGGTGCTTCTCGAGCGCCAGCCGCCGTTTCGACCATTCGTGATTGCGGCTGAGCTGGCGCGCCACCAGCAGCATGACGGCGATGATCGTGAGCACGATGAGGAGACCGGCGCCGAGCAGCACCTTTGTCTGCTCCCACCAGTTCGCCAGCACCTGATCGACCTCGCGCGCGGCGCTGACGTAAAGCGGGAAATGCTCGAGGCGATGGGCGGCGATCACCAGCTGGTGCGGGTTGATCCTGCCGAACACGCGAGCCGAGCCTTCGGTGTGGTCGCCGAGGGCGTGCAGCGCCGCCGTGAACACGTGGCCGATGGCGCTGGCCGAGCGCGGATAGCGGACGAGGAGCGTGCCGTCGTCGCGATAGAGCGACACCGTGCCGGTGCGGCCGAGCGCAATGGCGCCGAACAGCCGCTCGAAATAGTCGAGCTCGACGGCGCCGAGCACGATGCCGATGAACTGGCCGTTCTTGCCGGTCAGGCGGTGCGCAAGAAAGATGGTCCAGGCGCCGTTGGACCGGTTGCTGACCGGCATGCTGACGAAGCGCTCGCGCTGCGGGTCGGCCTTGAGGGCACGGAAATAGTCGCGGTCGGCGACCGTGAGGCCATGCGGCCATTTCTTGCGCGATACGTTGACGACGAGTCCGTCGGCGTTGACCAGCGCGATGGCGTCGACCTGCGCGAGGCCGCTGGTCTTGTCCTGAAGCATGGCGTGGACGTCTTCGCCGCCCATGTGCGCGGTGAGGTCGGAGCTGGTGGCGATGCCGCCGGCGGCGACGCGGTCGATGACGCTGTGCTGCACCAGCTCGATGGCCTGGAACGACCGGTCGAGTTGCTCGGACAGGATGAGGGAGGTGTTCTTGAGCTCGCGCTCGCTGTCGTCCAGCGCGCGTTCGCGGAAATTGGCGACGAGGAAGCCCGAGCCGGCGATGATGGCGGCGATCAGAAGCGCCGCGCCGATCAGGAGATAGGTGAGCGGATGGCGATGCGGATTGGCCGACGGCCGCCCCGGCGACGCGTCGCCGTGCAGCGCGGCCGACCCTTTCCGGGCCATCGCCGAGAAGCCGACCCCCATAATTCCTCCTCCCCGTCCAACACAATCCCTAGTGGGGAAACGTGGACGGGGAGTTGAAATTGCTGGTTATCAGCCGATGAAGCTGTACAACCACAGATTGTAGATTATGCGTTGGCGGCGAGCGCCGGACGCTCCTGCGGCACGACGCGGCCTTCGGCCTCGGCGCAACGCGCGCAGGCGTGCTCCAGGACGAACAGACGGATCGCCGAGGACAGGTTGGTGCGGCGGTCCTGCGCCTGGATCTCGGCGACGATCACCGAGACCGAGACGCCGCGGCTTTCGGCGATTTCCTTCAGGTAGTTCCAGAAGGCGTCTTCGAGACTGATGCTGGTCTTGTGACCGCCGAGTGAGACTGAACGTTTGACGATTGCCGAGTTCATGATGGCTCTTTTTCTGACCGGTCGTGCGCGCCCCCACCTGCGACGTATTTCTCTCGCCGCTTCGTCTAGTTCACGAGCCGATGTGGTTCAGGGAACCGATTCCGCGCCGGACGTGGTCACACGCCGCTCGGCGAAACCGGAAGGTAAGGGACTGACCTAACTCCGTGAGCCGAGGAAATACACTAGTAAAATTACGAGGATACCCGGGTTGCACCGGGTGCAGAGCTAACGGCGGCTGAACACGCGTCGGACGACGTCGGCGGTATTCCTGGCCCCCAGTTTGCCGATGATATTGGCGCGGTGGAAATCGGCCGTGCGCGGGCTGATGCCGAGATCGCGCGCCACTTCCTTGCTCGAGGCGCCGCGCAGCAGGAGTTCCAGGACCGATCGCTCGCGGTCGGTGAGGTGCTCGTGGCCGGGGAACGCCGAGGCCATCGCCGCGAGCGCCGCTTCGAGGTCGGTGGCGACCCGCCATGACGGCGTCTCGAAGGGCTGCCACTCGCCGCCACGGCGGGCCACCGTGAGGCTGTGGAGGCGTGTGGCCTCGAGCACGTCGGCGCCGCGGCTGACGGTGAGATCGCAGGTCGAGAGCGCCAGGGCCGGGCGGCCGGCGAGCAGGCGCGCGACCGTGTCCTCGGACGGCGCAGACCCGCCGTGACGCTCGCCGCCGATGCGCAAGCCGGCATGGCCGCGGTCGAGTGCGTCCGCGATCAGCGGGTCGAGCGCGCCGTCCAGCGCATGCCATGCGGCCGGCGCGATGAAGCGCATGCGGCCGGCGGCGATGTGGGCGTCCAGATCGGCGACCTGGCCATTCAGCAGCGCGGCCGCGTCTTGGGCCTGCAGCGGCGCAGGCAAAGCCCAGGCGCAGAGTTCGTTGTTGTCGAGGCCCTGCTCGAAGAAGCGCGCCGCGGCATCGATCAGATCGTCGCGCGTCTCGTAGAACACGCATAGATGCGAGCCCCACGGCACTTCGTCGATGAAAGGGATACCGCTGCTGCGCAACGTGTCCGGCATCGCTCGCCCCCTTCCCGCCGCCGGTGGCGGCCGGTGCGTCCTTGGCGCGGGCGGCGCGCGCGGGCTAGTGTCATCGTACCCAACATGATCCGTTCCCGCGACAATCTCGGTCTCGCCCTCGGCATAGCCGGCGTGCTTTTGTTCGGCGGCACGCTGCCGGCGACGCGGCTTGCGGTGACGAGCTTCGATCCGCTGCTGCTCACCGCGATCCGCGCGAGCATCGCCGGCTGCGCCGGCCTCATCCTGCTCGCCGTCCTGCGCCGCCCGTTGCCTGCGCGCAAACTATGGCCGGATGTGGTCATCGCCGGGCTGTGTACGATCGTCGGCTTTCCGGTGTTGATGGCGCTGGCGATGGCGCACGTGCCGGCGGCGCATGGCGGCGTCGTGCTCGGCATCGTGCCGCTCGCGACCGCCGCGGCGGCGGCGATCGTCACGCGCGAACGTCCGAGCCTCGGATTCTGGATGGCGAGCGCGGCAGGCGCGGCGATCGTCGTCGTGTTCGCGCTGCACGAAGGCGGCGGCGGCTTCGCGCTCGGCGACCTGTTCCTCGCCGGCACCGTTGTCGCCGGCGCGTTCGGCTACGCCATGTCGGGGCGGTTGAGCCTCGCCATGCCGGGCTGGGAGGCGATCTGCTGGCAGGTCGCGTTGTTCCTGCCGCTGTCATTGCTCGCCGCAGTCCTGCTGTGGCCGGCGCATCTCGGCGCCGTCGCGGCGGGCGGCTGGGCGGGACTCGCCTATGTCAGCTTCGTCAGCCAGTTCTTCGCCTTTTTCGTCTTCAACGCGGCGATGGCGCGTATCGGCGTCGCGCGCGTCGGGCAACTGATGCTGTTGCAGCCCTTCGTGATCATTGCGCTGGCCCGGCCTGTGAACGGCGAGTCGATCAGGATCGAAACCTTCACCTATGCCGGCGCGGTGCTCGCGGCGGTGGTGATCGGCCAGCGCATGCGCGTGAAGCGCCGCTGACGCGCGCCACGTTTCCTTCGCCTTTCCGACATTGTCGGCTGCGACGGTTGCCCACGGGAACCGGACGGCGGCCCGCGAGTTTCAGGTGCGCGCGATCGGCGGTTCTGATCCGCGCAATCCTCATAGCAACGGAGCCTTGTGACGATGACCTCGACGAAATCGCTTTTGCTTGCCGGGACAGCCTTGCTGATGCTCGCGGCAGCCGCGCCCGCGGCGCATGCCGGCGCCGTCGGCGGGCGCATCGTGATCGCGCAGGCCGCGCCGCAGCACGAGGGCGACAAGGACAAGGAAAAGGAGAAGAAGGCGCCGGAAAAGGGCAAGCCCACGCCGCAGCCGCACCAGGCGCAGCCGAAGCCGCCGGAGCAGAAGCCCGCCGCGCAGCAACAACCGCCGCACGAAGCGCCGAAGACGGCGCAGCCGGCGCCGCAGCCGAAGGCCGAGCCGAAGCACGAGGAGAAGCGTCAGGAGACGCAGAAGCCCGAGCCGAAGCCGAGCACCGCCGTTAAGCCGGCGCCGCAGAAGGAGAAAGAGAACCAGCCCGCGGCGGCCGAGCACAAACCGGAGCAGAAGCCGGCCGCGGCCGAGAAGAAGCTTGAGCAGAAACCTGCGGCCACGGAGAAGAAGCCGGAACAGAAACCCGCCGCGCAGGAGCAGCCGAAGCATGAGGCGCCGGCGGCGCAGACGAAACCCGCAGCGCCCGGTCAGCCGCCGGCGGCAGTGCCGGCCCCTGCCCCGCAGAAACCGGCCGCGCAATCGGCGCCGGCGCAGGCTCCCGCGAGCAACGCGCAGACCAACGCGCCGGCCAAGCCCAACACCCAGACCGCAGCGCCCGCGCCGCCGCAGAAGCCGCAGAGCGCGCAACAATTCATCCTGCCCAAGAACGGCAAGCCGACCGTCACCATTCAGGACGTGCGCAAGGACCGGCACGAGACGCGCGAGGGCAACCGCACCGTCATCACCGAGGGCGATCGCACTATCGTCAAGCAGGACAACCGCACCATCATCCGCCACAATGAGACGCAGCGCTTCGCTGTCGGCGCCCGCGACGTGAACGTCGAGCACAAAGGCAACGAGACGACGACCGTGATCGTGCGGCCGGACGGCGACCGCATCGTCAACGTCACCGACGAGCGCGGCCACTTGATCCGCCGCGTGCGGCGCGAGCGCGGCGGCCGCGAAGTGGTGATCATTGACGAGCGCTCCGCCGGCCCGCGCCGGGACATGTTCGTCGAACTGCCGCCGCCGGTGATCCGCATCCCGCGCGACCGCTACATCGTCGAGCTCGACCGCGCGCGGCCGGAAACGGTCTACGAGGTGCTCGACGCGGCCCCGGTCGAAACCGTCGAGGAGACCTACACCGTCGATCAGGTGCGCTACTCGGCGCCGCTGCGCGAGCGCATGCCGCGCGTCGATCTCGACATCAATTTCGATACCGGTTCGTGGCAGCTCACGCCCGAACAGATCGACAAATTGAGCGTCGTCGCCGAGGGCTTGAACCGCGCCGTCCGCCGCAATCCGCGCGAGGTGTTCCTGATCGAGGGTCACACCGACGCGGTTGGCAACGATGAGGACAACCTGTCGCTGTCCGACCGCCGCGCCGAATCGGTCGCGGTCGCGCTCACCGAGCAGTTCCACGTGCCGCCGGAGAACCTCGTCACGCAGGGCTACGGCGAGCAGAGCCTCAAGGTCCAAACGGAAGGCGCCTCGCGCGCCAACCGCCGCGTCTCGGTCCGGCGCATCACGCCGCTGATCGACAAGCAGGCCGCGCGCTAGCGCCACAGTACGAAAAAGCGGCGCGCGAGCCGTCCAAAAAAGCAACGCGCGGGCGTCCTTGCGGGCGCCCGCGCGTTTATTTCTACTCGCTTATTTCTTGTAGGCGTCGATGACGGCCTTGCCGTCCGCGCCGGCCTTCTTCAGCCAATCGGCGGTCAGCGTGTCGCCGACCTTGGCCAGGCCCTCTTTCAGCTTGGCGCTCGGCGGCTGCACCTTCATGCCGTGGGACTTGAGCTGGTCGAGATACCAGCCGCTCTTGTCCTCCCACATCTTCCAGCCGCGGGTTTCGGCGGTCGCAGCCGCCTTGAGCACGGCGTCCTGCTCGGCCTTCGGCAGCTTGTCGAAGGCAGCATTGTTCACGAAAGTCACGTTCTTCGGGATCCAGGCCTGCGTGTCGTAGAAGTACGTCATCGTCTCCCACGCCTTGCTGTCGTAGCCGGTCGCGGCCGAGGTGATGAACGAGTTGACGACGCCGGTCGCCAGCGCCTGCGCCAGATCGGCGGCCTGCACGGTCACGACCTGCGCGCCGACGAGCTCGCCGATGCGCGCGGTGCCGACATTATAGGCGCGCCACTTCAGCCCCTTCATGTCGTCGACAGAGTTCAATTCCTTCTTGGCGTAGATGCCCTGCGGCGCCCACGGCACCGCGAACAGGAGCTTGAGCCCCTGCGCCGCGAGCTTCTTCTCGATCGCGGGCTTGGACGCCTGCCACAGCTTCATCGCCTGCGGATAGCTGGTGGCGAGGAACGGGATAACGTCGACGCCGAAGATCGGGTCCTCGTTCTCGTGCAGCGAGATCAGGACCTCGCCGATCTGCGCCTGCCCGGTCTGCACCGCGCGCTTGATGTCCGGCGCCTTGAACAGCGAGGCGCCCGGATGGACCGTGATCTGCAATTTTCCGCCGGTCGCCGCGGCGACGTCCTTGGCGAACAGCGCGAGGTTTTCGCTGTGCGGATTGTCGGACGGATAGGCCGCCGGCAGGTCCCATTTGGTCTGCGCCGCGGCGGGGGCCGCCGCGAGCGCCGCGGCCAGACCGGCCGCGATCAGGAGCGAATGTTTCAGACTCATCTGTCGCCTCATGCGTTTGGACACAACAAAAGTGGACGAAACAGCCTCAAGCAACCAGCCTAGCAGATGCGGCCGCCGCCTCAACTCGGCGGGAAGGCGAGATGCGGCAGCACCAGCACGATTTGCGGAAACTCGGTGATGATGAACACGGCGGCGAGCAGCAGCACGAAGAACGGCAGCGCCGCCTTGGCGACCGTGAGCGTGTCGCGGCCGCTCATGTTCTGCAAGACGAACAGGTTGAAGCCGACCGGCGGGGTCACTTGCGCCATCTCGACATGGATCACGAGATAGACGCCGAACCAGATGAGATCGAGCCCGGCCTGCTGCACCATCGGCAGCACCACCACCATCGTCAGCACGATCATCGAGATGCCGTCGATCAGGCAGCCGAGGATGATGTACATGATGCTCAAATAGAGCGCGAGCATGCCGGGGGTCAGGTGCTGGCCCTTCACCCATTCCGCGAGCGCCGCCGGAATGCCGGTGTAGGCCATCGCCACCGTGGTGTAGGACGCGCCGGCGAGGATGAACATGATCATGCAGGTGAGCCGCGTCGCGCTCATAACGCTCTCGAAGAAGGTCTTGCGGTTGAGCGTGCGGCTCCACCAGGCGAGCAGCAGCGCGCCGGACACGCCCCACGCCGCGCATTCGGTCGCGGTGGCTAGCCCGAACACCAGCGAGAAGAACACCGCCAGGATCAGCAGCAGGCAGGGAATGAGCTTGGTCGATTCCTGGAGCTTGCGCCGGAACGGCATCGGCGGGTCGCGCGGCGGAATCTTGTTCGGGTTGAGCAGCGACCAGCAGATGATGTAGCCGGAGTAGAGCGCCATCACCAAGAGGCCCGGCAGGAAGCCGCCGAGGAAAACCTGCAACACCGAGACGTTGGCGGTGACCGCGTAGACGACCATCGGGATCGACGGCGGGATCAGGAGCCCGAGCGTGCCAGAGCCGGCGAGCGAGCCGAGGCTGATGTTCGGGTCGTAGCCGCGCTTCTCGAGCTCGGGCAGCGCGATCTTGCCGATGGTGGCGCAGGTCGCCGCCGACGAGCCCGACACCGCGGCGAAGATGCCGCAGCCGATGACGTTCACATGCACCAGCCGCCCCGGCAGCCATTGCAGCCACGGCGACAGGCCGCGGAACATCTCTTCCGACAGCCGCGTGCGGAACAGGATCTCACCCATCCAGATGAACAAAGGCAGCGCGGCGAGCGTCCACGACGAACTGCCGCTCCACACCGTGGTCGCCAGCACCGAGCCGATCGGCACCGAGGTCGTCAGCCACATGGCGACAAAGCCCAGAAGCCCGAGCGAGACGGCGATCCAGATGCCGCTGCCCAGGAACAGGATCAGCGCGGCGAGCAGGATGAAAGACAGTTCGACAAGGCTGTGCATCAGCCGCCTCCGCCGGCGGCGATGCGCTCGACGAATTCATCCGGCGAGGACGGCGGCTCCTTCTCGTAGCTCGGCCTGTTGCCCTTGAGCACGTGGACCATCTCGTCGACGAGCGCGATCGAGAGGATCACCAGGCCTCCGCTGTAGCCGATCTGCGGGATCCACAGCGGCACGGCGAGCACGCCTTGCGCCATGTCGTTGAAGCGGAACGAGTCGTAGGTCATCGCCACCGCGTACCAGCTGAAATAGAGCGTGAAGGTCGTGGCGACGCCGAGCGCGAGGATCTCAAGCAGCCAGCGCGGCTTGCCGGTGAACTGCTCGATCACCAGGCCGACGCGGATGATCTCGCCCTTCCTGAAGGTGTGGGCGAGGCCGAGGAACGACATCGCCGCCATGCACCACGAGCCGAAGTCGTCGCCGGCGGGCAGATTGAGCCCGATCTGACGGCCGATCGACATGTACATCATGATGAGGAAGATCAGTACCATGAAGCCGCCGGCGGCATAACCGGCGAAGAGATAGAGACGGTCGAGATAGACGCGCATCATTTCCGATACGCCTCGAGCATCGCCTTGCCGTCGGCGCCGGCGGCCGCCGCCCATTCGGCGGCGATCGTGCCGCCGATCTTCGCCAGCCCGTCCTTGAGTTCGGATGTTGGAGCCGTCACCTTGATGCCCGCGTCCTTCAGCGCCTTGGTCTTGATCGACATTTCATCGATCGACATTCGCCAGCCACGATCTTCCGCGGCTTTCGCTGCGTCAAGCACAGCCTTCCTCTCGGCCGGCGTGAGCCGGTCGAAGACCGCCTTGTTGACGAATACCATGTTGCGCGGCAGCCATGCCTGCGTATCGATGTAGTCGGTGAGATACTGCTCGGCCTTCGATTGCACGCCGCTCGACGCCGACGTGATCATGACGTCGACGCGGCCGGAGGCGAAGGCCGCCGGCAGGTCCGGCACCTCGATCTGTGTCGGCGTCGCGCCCGCAAGCTCGGCGACGCGCTTGGTCATCGCGTTGTAGGAGCGGAATTTCAGGCCCTTGAGGTCGGCGACGGAAGCGATGTTGCGCTTGGCGTAGATGCCTTGCGGCGGCCACGGCACCGAGAACAGCAGCATCAAGCCCTCCTTGGCGAGCTGCTTCTCGAGGTACGGCTTCTGCGCCGCGTAGAGCTTGCGCGCACCGTCGTAGCCGGTGGCGAGGAACGGAATGGAATCGAGACCGTAGACCGGCGCCTCGTCGGCGAGGAGCGAGATCAGCACTTCGCCGGCCGCGACCTTGCCGTCGCGCACCGCCGGCTTGATGTCGGCGTGCTTGATGAGCTTGCCGCCTGGATGGACGTCGATCTTGACCGACCCGCCCGTCGCCGCTTCAACGTCCTTGGTGAACTGGACGACATTGCGGGTGTGGAACGCGCTGTCGGCATAGTTGGTCGGCAGATCCCAGGCCATTTCCGCCCGGGCTTCTCCGGCAAAGACGGCCGCAAGCAGCGCCGTGGCGAGGAAAGCCCGCTTCGAACCACGCATCGTCACCCCCCATTTCAGCAAGGACGCACGTCTTGATACGGCAGACGGGCCCCGCGTTCAGGGCCCTCCGCAGCACGCGTCATTCTTCACACCGTCGCGGCAGGTCTTATGCCACGTCCGCCGTCAGCACGCGACCTTTGGTCTCGGGCAGCAGCAACGCCGCGACGATGAGCAGGCCGTATGCGATCAGCGCAAACACGCCGATCGACTGGCCAAGCGGCAGCTTGGCGCTGAGCATACCGACGAACATCGGATTGAGCGCGGCGATGCCGCGGCCGAAATTGTAGGCGAAGCCCTGTCCCGAGCCGCGCATCCGCGTCGGGAACAGCTCGGTCAGGAACGGCCCCATGCCGGAAAAGATGCCGGATGCGAAGAAGCCGAGCGGGAAGCCAAGATAGAGCATCACGGTGTCGTTTACCGGAAGTTGCGTATAGACGACGACGGTGACGATCGAACACAGCGCGTAGAGGATGAAGTTCGCGCGCCGGCCGATGCGGTCATTGAGCCAGGCGCTCACCAGATAGCCGACGAACGACCCGATGATGATCACCGCCAGATAGCCGCCGGTGCCGAGCACGGTGAGCTTGCGTTCGGTGCGCAGGAAGGTCGGCAGCCAGGTGGTGATTGCGTAATAGCCGCCCTGCGCGCCGATCGAAAGCATACAGGTCAGGATCGTGGTGCGGACGATCGAAGGGGAGAAGATTTCGAGGAAATTCGCCGTCTTGCCGGCCGCGTCCAGCTTCTTCTGCGTCTCGTTGAACACCTTCGGCTCGTCGACCATGCGGCGGATGAAGAAGACGAGCAGCGCCGGGGTGATACCGACCCAGAACAACGCACGCCACGCTGTCTCCTGCGGGAAGATCATGAAGAACACGGTCGCGGCAATGGCCGCGATGCCCCAGCCGATCGCCCAGCCGCTCTGCATGGCGCCGACCGCCTTGCCGCGATGCTCGGCGCGGATGAATTCACCGACCAGCACGGCCGCCGCCGCCCATTCGCCGCCGAAGCCGAAGCCCATCAGCGCGCGGCAGATAAGAAGCTGCGAGTAGTTCTGCGCGAAGCCGGTGAGGAAGGTAAAGATCGCGAACCAGGCAATGGTGATCTGCAAGGTGCGCACGCGGCCGAAGCGGTCGGAGATCGCGCCGGCGAACCAGCCGCCGAACGCGGACGCGAGCAAGGTCGAGGTGCCGATGAGGCCGGCATCGGCGTTGCTCAAGTGGAACGCGGCGATGATCGCGGGGATCGTGAACGAATAGATTTGTACATCCATCGCGTCGAGGATCCAGCCGCCGGTACAGGCCCAGAACGCGCTCTTCTCGCGCGGCGCCATCTCGGCGTACCAGTTGGTGGGATGATGGTCGTCGCCTGCGGTTGTTTGCATCGCCATGGTCTCGCTCCCTGTCGGCGCCTTTGCCGCGCCTCTCCTCAGAATAATGACAGCTGGTTGTTCTTCAGATCAGTCACCAGCATTGATCCCGGCGCATGGGTGATGGCGAAGGGCGGCCTGGCTGCCGCGATCGCCGCTTGCGGCGTCACCCCGCAGGCCCAAAACACCGGCAGCTCGCCGGCCTCGACCGGCACGGCGTCGCCGTAGTCGGGCTTTGCAATGTCCTTGATGCCGATCTGCTCCGGGAAGCCGATGTGCACCGGCGCGCCGTGCACCGCCGGCAGCCGCGTCGTGATCTGCACCGCGCGGATCGCGTCGGCGGGCTTCAAGGGCCGCATCGACACCACCATCGGCCCGTGAAAGCGGCCGGCTGGTTGCGTCGCGATGGACGTGCGGTACATCGGCACGTTACTGCCGAGCGCGATATGGCGCACCGGCACGTCGTTCGACAGCAACGCCTCCTCGAACGAGAACGAGCAGCCGATGACGAAGGAGACGAGGTCGTCGCGCCACACCGACAAGAGATCGGCCGGCTCGCCGGCGAGTTCACCGTTCTTCCACACGCGATAGCGCGGAATGTCGGTGCGGATGTCGAGGTCGGCGCCGAGCGCCGGCAGATGCGGATCGCCGGCTTGCGTGACGCCGAGCAGCGGGCACGGCTTCGGATTGGCCTGGCAGAAGCGCAGGAATTCCTCGGCCCAATCGCGCGGCAGGATGGCGAGGTTGCCCTGCACGTAGCCGTAAGCGAGGCCGGAGGTCGGGCCGTCGAAGCGGCCGGCGCGGCAGGCGAGCCGCACGGCGGCCGCGCTGTCGAGCGCGTCGCCCGGCAGGCCGCAACGATCGGTCTGGAGCATCGCGCGTCCCCTCTTCGCGTTTGAACGGCCCCTGAAGGTTAGCCGACCACCGTGGCCTCATCCCGTCCAATCGTGTTTTTGGATGGCCTCTGATAAGGTCGCCTTATCAGCCTCGGGGACGGCACCGGCATGATCGACTTCAAATCGCTCGAGACCTTCATGTGGGTCGCGACGCTGCGCTCGTTCCGCGGCGCCGCAGAGAAGCTCAATACGACCCAGCCGGCGGTGTCGATGCGCATCGCGCAGCTCGAGGATTTCCTCGGCATCCGCTTGATCGAGCGCGACCGCCGCCGCGTCTCGCCGACGCAGAAGGGCCTCGAGCTGCTCTCCTACGCCGAGCGGCTGATCAAGCTGCGCGCCGAGATGATCGACGCCGTCGGTGACTCGTCCACCATGCGCGGGCTGGTGCGGCTGGGCGTCTCGGAGTCGATCGTGCACACCTGGCTGCCGGCGCTGATCGAGCGCGTCAACGCCGCCTACCCCAATCTCGAGCTCGAGATCGAGGTCGACATCTCGCCGAACCTGCGCGACCGCCTGCTGGCCAAGGAGCTCAATCTCGGCTTCCTGATCGGCCCGATCACGCACCCCACCTTGCAGTCGCGGCCCTTGTGCTCGTTCCCGGTCGGCTTTGTCTGCTCGGACAAGATCAGGCTCGGCAAGGGCCGGGTCGAGCCCGAGGACATCGTGAAGTGGCCGATCATCACCTTCTCGCGCAACACGCAGCCCTACAGCAACGTGCGCGAGATGTTCGAGCGGCGCGGCCTTCGCCCGACCATCCATGCCTCGGCCTCGCTCGCCACCATCGTGCGCATGGCGCTCGACGGCATCGGTATCGCGGTGATCCCGTCGTCGATCCTCGACAACATGGCGTTTGCCGGCCGCCTGCGCGTCTTGAAAACGCGGCCCGAACTGCCGAAACTGAATTTCGTGGTGAGCTGGCCGGCGACGCCGGATAGTTTCGCCGCGCAGAAGGTGGCCGAAATCGCCGGCAAGGTCGCGCGAGAGAAGGCCTGACGTCGTCCGTGATAAATCCGGCTTATCAAACTCTATCCGAAAACACGATTGGACGCGATGAGCGCGGGCGTGCTTGGTCGCGCAGTTAGGCTTCGAGGGAGCGGTTCATGGCCAAGGCGGCAGCGGCGCGCTGGGATTTCTGGGTCGATCGCGGCGGCACCTTCACCGACATCGTCGCGCGCCGACCCGACGGCACGCTGCATGCGCACAAGCTGCTGTCCGAAAATCCGGAAGCCTATGCCGATGCCGCCGTGCAGGGTATCCGCGACCTGCTCGGCCTGAAATCAGGCGACGCGATCCCGCCCGGCAAGGTCGGCGCGGTGAAGATGGGCACCACGGTCGCGACCAACGCGCTGCTCGAGCGCAAGGGCGATCGCACGTTGCTGCTCATCACCAAGGGATTCCGCGACGCCTTGAAGATCGGCTACCAGGCGCGGCCGAAGATCTTCGCGCGCCACATCGTCAAGCCCGACATGCTCTATGAGCGCGTGGCCGAAGTCGACGAGCGCGTCCGCGCCGACGGCACGGTCGAGCGCGCGCCCGATCTTGCCGCCGTGCGCCGCGACCTCGAGGCCGCCAAGGCGGACGGCATCGACGCCGTCGCCATCGTGTTCATGCACGCCTACCGCTATCCGGCGCATGAGAAGGCCGTCGCCGCGCTCGCGCGTGACATTGGCTTCGGTCAGGTCTCGGTCAGCCACGAGGTCTCGCCGCTGATCAAGCTGGTCGGCCGCGGCGACACCACCGTGGTTGACGCCTATCTCTCACCGATCCTGCGGCGCTACGTGGCGCAGGTCGACCGCCAGCTCGACGCCAAGCGCTCGCAGGCGCGGCTGATGTTCATGATGTCCTCGGGCGGCCTCACCGCGGCCGAGCTGTTCCAGGGCAAGGACGCGATCCTGTCCGGCCCCGCCGGCGGCGTCGTCGGCATGGCGGAGACCGGGCAGCAGGCCGGCTTCGACCGATTGATCGGCTTCGACATGGGCGGCACCTCGACCGACGTCTCGCACTTCGATGGCGAATATGAGCGCGCCTTCGAGACGGAAGTCGCCGGCGTGCGCATGCGTGCGCCGATGATGCTCATTCACACGGTCGCCGCCGGCGGCGGCTCGATCCTGCACTACGACGGCGCCCGCTTCCGCGTCGGCCCGGATTCCGCCGGCGCCAATCCGGGGCCGAAATGTTACCGCCGCGGCGGACCGCTCGCGGTCACCGACGCCAATGTCATGCTCGGCAAACTGATGCCCGACTTCTTCCCGAAGATCTTCGGGCCGCATCAGGACCAGCCGCTCGACGCGGCGGCCGTGAAGTCCGCGTTCGCCGCGATGGCCAAAGAGGTCGGCGGCAAGTCGTCCGAGGAGATCGCCGACGGCTTCGTCAAGATCGCCGTCGAGAACATGGCCAACGCCATCAAGAAGATTTCGGTGCAGCGCGGCTATGACGTCACGCGTTACGCGCTCAACTGCTTCGGTGGCGCCGGCGGCCAGCACGCCTGCCTCGTCGCCGACGCGCTCGGCATGACGCGCGTCTTGATCCATCCGTTCTCGTCGCTGCTGTCGGCCTACGGCATGGGCCTCGCCGACATCCGCGCCACGCGCGAGCAGGCGATCGAGCAGCCGTTCGGCGCGAAGGCCTTGAAGGCGATCGAGCGCACCGGTGCGCGGCTCGGCAAGAACGCAATCGCCGAGGTCGCCGGCCAGGGCGTGCCGAGGGCGAAAGTGAAGTTGATTGTGCGCGCGCACATCCGCTACGCCGGCACCGACACGGCGCTGGTGATCGACGCCGGTTCGCTAGCCGCCATGCAGCGCGCCTTCGAGAAGGCGCACCGAGCGCGCTTCGGCTTCATCGATCGCAGCAAGGAGATGGTCGTCGAGGCCGTATCGGTCGAGGCGATCGGCGGCGGCGCGAAATTCGCCGAGAAGAAGCAGCGCAAATCGGCGGCGAAGCTCCCCTCGCCCGCGCGCACGACGCGCTTCTTCTCGCAGGGCGAATGGCACAAGGCCAACGTCTACACCCGCGACCAGCTCAAGCCCGGCGCGCGCGTGAAGGGGGCTGCGATCATCATCGAGCCGCACCAGACCATCGTCGTCGAGTCCGGCTGGCAGGCCGAGCTCACTGCCAAGAACCACCTTGTGCTGACGCGCGCGAAGAAGCTCAAGCGCAGCTTCGCCATCGGCACGCATGCCGACCCGGTGATGCTCGAAGTGTTCAACAACCTGTTCATGTCGATCGCGGAGCAGATGGGCGTGTCGCTGCAGAACACCGCCTATTCGGTCAACATCAAAGAGCGGCTCGACTTCTCCTGCGCCGTCTTTGCGAACGACGGCACGCTCGTTGCCAACGCGCCGCACATGCTGGTGCATTTGGGCTCGATGGACCGCTCGGTCGAGACTGTCATTCGCGACAACGAGGGCCGGATCAAACCGGGCGACGTCTACGTCATCAACGCGCCGTACAACGGCGGCACGCATTTGCCGGACATCACCGTGTGCACGCCAGTGTTCGATGACAGGAAGAAGAACATTTTATTCTGGGTCGCCTCGCGCGGCCACCACGCCGACGTCGGCGGCATCTCGCCCGGCTCGATGTCGCCGAACGCGACCGACATCGAGCAGGAAGGCGTGCTGTTCGACAACTTCAAGCTGATCGACCGCGGCAAATTCCGCGAGGCGGCGCTGATGGACGCGCTGCTCGGCGCGAAATATCCGGCGCGCAATCCCGTGCAGAACATCAACGACATCAAGGCACAGATCGCCGCCAACGAGAAGGGGGTCGCCGAGCTGCGCAAGATGGTGACGCAGTTCACGCTGCCGGTGGTGAAGGCCTACATGCAGCATGTGCAGGACAACGCCGCCGAGAGCGTGCGCCGCGTCATCGATCGGCTGCACGACAGCGAATACGCCTACGAGATGGACCAGGGCACCGTGATCAAGGTGAAGATCACCGTCGACAAGAAGAAGCGCGAGGCGACGGTCGACTTCACCGGCACCTCGGCGCAGCAGCCGACGAACTTCAACGCGCCCGAGCCGGTCACCCGCGCCGCCGTGCTCTACGTCTTCCGCGTCATGGTCGACGACGACATTCCGATGAACGCCGGATGCCTGCGCCCGATCAACATCGTCATCCCGAAGAAGACCATGCTGACACCGGAATATCCCGCCGCCGTCGTCGCCGGCAACGTCGAGACCTCGCAGGCGGTGACCAACACGCTGTTCCTCGCGCTCGGCTCGCTCGCGGCGGCGCAGGGCACCATGAACAATCTCAATTTTGGCAACAAGAAATACCAGTACTACGAGACGATCTGCTCGGGCTCACCGGCCGGTCCCGGCTTCGATGGCACCGATGCGGTCCATACGCACATGACCAATACCCGCCTCACCGATCCGGAGGTGCTGGAATTCCGCTATCCGGTCGTGCTCGAGGACTTCCACATCCGCAAGGGCTCCGGCGGCACGGGCAAATGGCACGCCGGCGACGGCATCCGCCGCACCATCCGCTTCCTCGAGGAGATGGAGTGCACGATCCTGTCCGGCCATCGCCGCGTGCCGCCGCCCGGTCTCGACGGCGGCGGCGCCGGTCAGATCGGCGAGAACTGGGCGCGCCGTAAGGACGGCGGCATGGAGCGGCTGAAGGGCTGCGACGCCACGACCATCGGCGAAGGCGAAGCGGTCATCATCCAGTCACCGACCGCGGGCGGATGCGGGAAGGCGTGAGCGGCGGCGTCCATCGCCGGCAGAGTTCCCTGACCGGAACCGCTCCGCGCTGAATGCATCATTGCCGCAGTGCTTCAGCTTTCGTCCGCGCCGCGAACGGAACAGTCGGATCGCGCTGAACTTCCGCGGCATTTACTCGACAGTAGATGAGCGGCTTAAGAGATCATAAAGCGGCTGTCGCTCATCGTGATCAGCATCACGTCCGTCGCCGCCGCTCACAGGTTCAAGTGAAATGTCTGACGCGCCCGCTGGGGCCACCGTCCCTTCCGACTTGCTTCTCGGAGTCAATCTGGCCGGCGCCGAGTTTTCGCCAAGCAAAGATCCGGGAACTTTCGGCTTCGATTACATCTACCCGTCGCACAGCGAGATCGACTACTACGCGAACGCCGGCATGTCGGTGATCCGGCTGCCGTTCCTGTGGGAGCGCCTCCAGCAGTCCGCGTTCGGCCCGCTCGACGCGCACCAGCTCGCGCATATTGATGATGTCGTGAGCTACGCGAACGCGAAGGGCCTCGAGGTCATTCTCGACGCGCACAATTACGGGCTCTACGAGGGCTCCGCGATCGGCAGCGCGGCGGTTCCCGATTCGGCGTTTGCCGACTTATGGGCAAAGCTTGCCGGCCATTTCGCCGGCAACTCGAACGTGATGTTCGACCTCATGAACGAGCCGCACGTGCAAACCGCGGCGCAGTGGCTCGACTCCGTCAACGGCGCCATTGCCGCGATTCGTGACGCCGGCGCGACGTCTCAGGAAATCCTCGTCTCGGGAACTCACTTTGACGGCGCATGGCGGTGGACCACCACCGACAACGCCGCCGTGATCGGCGCCGGCGTCCAGGATACGGCGCACAACTTCGCGTTCGACGTGCACCAGTACCTCGATCCCGACGGCAGCGGCACCCACGCCGGCGTCGTGTCGGATTCGATCGGCGTCGACCGGCTGACGGCGATCACGCACTGGGCCGAAGCAACGGGCAACCACCTGTTCCTCGGCGAGTTCGGCGTGGGCGCCGATCACACCAGCCTCACGGCGCTCGACAACATGCTCGGGTACATGCAGACCCACAGCGACGTCTGGCAGGGCGGCACCTATTGGGCCGGCGGTCCGTGGTGGGGCAACTACATGTTCTCCATCGAGCCCGTCCACGGCGCCGACAGGCCGCAGATGGACGTGCTGCAGAGCCACCTGCTTCCTCCGTCGCAATGGCCCGGCGCCGAGACCGGCCCGAGCATCACGATCAACGCGCGGCTTGCGCACGACACCGGCGCCTCGAATTCGGACTTCATCACGAAGGATGGACACGTCACGCTCCTCGGCGGGCTGGCGGCCGACGGCACGGTGTCGCACATCGAAATTTTTGACGGCGCCAGCGATCTCGGGGCCGCGACGCTTGTTCCTCACGCCTGGACATTCTCGGCCATGCTCGCGGAAGGCAGCCATGACCTGATGGCCGTCGCCACGGACACCGCCGGCAACAGCACCGTGTTCGCAAGCCCGGCAACGATCGACGTCGACCAGACAAAGGCGCTCCCGGTGATGCTGGATGCCGTCTACGACGCGACGAGCGGCATGACGACGTTCAGCGGCACGTCGGTGGCGGGCGATACCGTCGCGGTCTACGACAAGGGCCCCCAGTTCATCGGCACGGCGACAGCCGCATCCGATGGCACGTGGAGCCTCCAGGCCAATGTCGGCAGCGGCGGCCTTCACAGCTACATCGAGAAATCCACCGACATCGCCGGCAATGGCGGCGACTCCGCCGGGCACACGGTTTACTCGGCCGATGCCCAGCAATACCTCACCGGCGGCAACGGCAATGACGTCCTGATCGCGGGCAACGGTGACACGCTCAAGGGCGGAGCGGGCGCGGACGCTTTCGTATTCAACACCGACTTCGGGCACGCGAATGTCAGGGACTTTGACGTGAACAACGACGCCCTGTCATTCGACCACACCGCGCTGGCGTCGACTTCGCAGCTTCTGGATCACGTCCACGATACGGCCGCGGGCGCGGTCATCGGCATCGATGCCACTCACTCCGTCGAGCTTGCGAACGTGCATCTCGCCGACCTGCAAGCGCACACGAGCGACTTCCACTTTTTCTGACCGGCTTTTTTTGGCTGCACCGGCCCGGCTGCCGCCGGCGCCGGGCGGAAACGCCCGCGCCCGGCCCGCCGGCTATTTGCTGATGGCGATTTGCAGCGATGCCGAGCCGCGCCGGCCTAACCTCCCGGACCTGGGGCGGCGTCCGCTTCACCCTCGGACGCCGTCGGCGGCGGGTTCGCGACGCCTTGAACAACGGGCGAACTATTTTTCTGGCCTGTCTTGTTCGTGCCATCCTTTTTAGGCGCGGTGTTATTGACGACAGTCGCAGCATTCCCTGCATCGGTATTGCTTCGATAGATGATGGTGCCGGTGACGGGATCAACGGTCATATTGGTCGGCGTCGCGTAAACAGCCTTCGAAATTAGCCTGCGTATTCCTGCCCGCGAGCACTGCGACTCGATGATGCTTACCGCATTCAACGCGTCAGAAAACGTAAACAGCCGCGCGTAGGTTTGGCGACCATCGACGTCGGTAGGCACCACACCATCAACTTTTCGATAGTAGTAATCCGCAAGCTGATCCTGTGCCGACTCCACTAGAAGGCGCGCCTCCTCGTAGTCAACGCTCAGAAAGCGGTATTCCCGATATTTGTCCAATGCGCCATTTACGCCGACATTGGCGATCGAGAAGGCGTTTCGCAACGTACCATTGGCGTTGGTGGCCCCAAGAACAAGGCCCGCGACATTGTCGAAGACGCCGTACTGATCCTGCAAGAATTGAACATACCGATTTCGTTCTTCCAATCCCGAAAGGTAATTTCGACAGATGACCTGCGAAGCTCGCAGTCCGGTGGTGATGTAGTATTTAACCAACGTGTTGTAGCCGACGTATTTGTTCATCCACGCGTGATATGCTTTTATCTTATCATCGCGATCAGTGTCGGCTGTTGGGTTCCACGCCTTCAATGTCTTTCTCTTGAAAGACGGCGTCGCTGGAATGGTCTCTGGAGGCATGAATGGCAGGGTGCTGAAGCCCGCCCTCTCGGACCGAGTGCGCACCTCGTTGTACTCTAAATTATTGTAGCCGTAATAGCGGCCTAGTAGAACCGTCGCCTGCATGAACAATTGCACCGCCATTTCAGTTTCTTGATCGCCGACCAGTTGAGGCGGGTTGAGGGGCTGCCTCACGCTGGTTTTGCCGCAGCCGGTCAGGGCCAACGCCGCGATTACTGATGCCAATACACGACGTCCGAAATTCATTGCCCGCCCCCACCCATTTTTCCGAGGGCATGCAACCATGTCGGGCGAGGAGTCTAAATTCTTATTTCGATCTTGTGCAAATCCCTGTGACAAAGCGGTGGAAACAAATGGCCATGCTTGACCTAAAGTGTTCTGAATTCTGCATAACTCTTGAACGGCAAGACTTGCAGCAAAACTCTGTTAGTTGTGGGCAAACAGCGATCTCGTTATGAGTGAAGACCACCAGCACGCACGCTCGTCATGGATGTGTTCGATGGCCGCGCTCCGTTCTGCCGCCCCAACAGCCTGATGACGAGCGACAGGGCGCCGAAGCAGGGCCGGCCAGATCCGGTGCGCCGCCACCAGCCCTGAGGCGACGAAACTCAAGGCGACGCTCAGTCCGAACAGCCCTCCTGGCGCCTTGGACGATCAATGCCCGCCCGCCCCCGCCGCGACCGGCGTGGGGCGCTTCATCGTCACGCCCGCAACCGCGAGCACGACGAACAGCACGGTGAGGATCAGAAACACGTCGGCAAAGCTCATCACGCTCGCCTGCCGCCGCGCGAGGCCCATCATCTCCTTCAGCGCCATCAGTTGCGCGTCGGAGCCCTGGAAGCGGTGCGTGAGGTTGTCGAGCGTCTCCATCGCCGGCACCCGCGCCCAGTTGACCTGCTCGTGCAGCCGCGCGAGGTGCAGGTCCATGCGGTCGTCGAGCACGGTGTTGATCGCGGCGAGGCCAATGGCGCCGCCGAGATTGCGCATCAGGTTGAACAGGCCGGAAGCGTTCTTGACGCGGTCGGGCGGCAGCGTGCCGAGCGCGGTGTTGGTCACCGGCACGATGGCGAACATCAGCCCGATGCCGCGGAAGATCTGCGGCCACAACAGCTCCCAGAAATCCCAGTCCTTGGTGACGTAGGTCATCTCCCAGGTGCCGAGCGCGAACAGCACGAATCCTGCGATCAGCACGTAGCGCGGATCGAGTTTCTGCGACAGCTGCCCGGCCACCGGCGCGGTCAAGAACATGGCCACGCCCGAGACGAACATCGTGTCGCCGATCATCAGCGCGTCGTAGCCGCGCACCTGCGCGAGATAGATCGGATAGAGATAGGTGAGCCCGTAAAGGCCGATGCCGAGCACGAAGGAGAACAGGCTGCCGAGCGCGAAGTTGCGGTTCATGAAGGCGCGCAAATCCACGATCGGCGATTTCGCCGTCAGCACGCGCGCGAAGAACACGACCGCCGACAGCGCGGAGATCGCCGCGAACAATGTGATGGTGCCGTCGTCGAGCCAGTCGTAGCGCGGCCCCTCCTCCAGCACGTATTCGAGCGCGCCGAGGAAGCCTGCCATGCTGAGAAGACCCCACCAGTCGAAATTCTCGAGCAGCGAATAATCTGGCTTGTCGAAGTCGATCAGCGTCCAGGCGAGGAACGTCACGATCATGCCCGGAACGATGTTGATGAAGAACAGCCAGTGCCACGACAGCGCGTCGGTGACATAGCCGCCGATGGTCGGGCCGACGGTCGGCGCCAGCGTGGCGATGAGGCCGATGATCGGCGCCACCATCTTCTGCCGCGGGCCGGGGAACAGCAGATAGGCGGTCGCGAACACCGTCGGCACCATGCCGCCGCCGATGAAGCCCTGCAGCGCGCGCCACACGATCATCGTGCCGATCGACGAGGAGAAGCCGCACATCAGGCTCGCGGCGGTGAAGCCGGCGGCGGAAATCGCGAACAAAGTGCGCGTGCCGAGCGCGCGGGAGAGAAATCCGGAGAGCGGGATCGCCACCACTTCGGCGACGAGGTAGGCGGTCTGCACCCACGGGATCTCGTCGCCGGAGGCCGACAGGCCGGCCTGGATCTCGGTGAGCGAGGCCGAGACGATCTGGATGTCGAGGATCGCCATGAACATGCCGAAGCACATCACGACGAAGCCGATGACGTGCCGGACGGGAAGATGGCCCGCGCCTCCGGCGCCGCCCGACGGGGACCGGACGGGAGCCGAAGGCGCGGTCTTGGCGGTGACTGTACTCATGACAATCAGCCTCCGCCTGTTCTCTAGCGGACCGCTTCGCGGCCGGCGGCCTGCGCTGCGAAGGACAACGCGGTGCCGTTGGCGGCTGTTTCGGCCGGCTTGGTGTTGACGCTGACGACGACCGACATGCCGGGGCGCAGCAGGCGCTCCGACGTGACGTGCGCCGGCAGGCGGATGCGCACGGGCAGCCGCTGCACGATCTTGGTGAAGTTGCCGGTGGCGTTGTCGGGCGGCAGGAGCGAGAACACCGAGCCCGAGGCCGGCGACACGCTGGACACCGTGCCCTTGAGGTCATGCTCCGGCAGCGCGTCGACGCTGACCGCGACCGGCTGGCCGGGCTTGAGCCGCGACAGCTGTGTCTCCTTGAAGTTGGCGTCGATATAGACGTCGTCGAGCGGCACGATGGCGGCGAGCCGCGTGCCGGTCTGCACGTAGTCGCCGACGCGCATCGCGCGGTTGCCGATGACGCCATCGATCGGCGCGCGGACTGTCGTGAACGACAGGTCGCGCTTCGCCTTCGCTTCCGCCGTCTGCAATTCCTTGAGCGTACGCTCCGCTTCCTGCTGTTGCGCGCGCAATACGGCGACATTGGCAACGGCGGCGTCGATTGCCGCTTGGGCGGCCTGCACGGCGGCTGCCGCCTGGTCGCGGTTGGCCGTTGCCTGCTCGAGCGTCTGGCGGCTGGCGAAATCGCGCTGCGCGAGAGCCACTTGCCGCGCGAGTTCGGATTCGGTGCGGGTCGCCGCGGCCTGCGCCGAGACGAGCTGCGCGCGCGCCTGCTCGACCTGCGCCTGCGCCGCCGGGATCTGCTCGCCGATGCGCGCGACCGTCGCGCGCTGCGTCTCGACCTTGCCGTCCGCCGCCTCGAGCGCGAGCCGATAGTCGCCGTCGTCGATATGGGCGATGACGTCGCCCGCATGCACGAAGCTGTTGTCCGGCACGTCGATCGACGACACATAGCCGGCGACCTTGGCGGCGAGCGTGGTGGCATCGGCGTGCACATAGGCGTCGTCGGTCGACACCATGTAGCGGCCGACGGTCATGTAATGGACGCCGAACCAGCCGCCGGCCGCGAGCACGATCACAGCAACGGCGCCGAGCAGCATCTGCTTGCGGCCGAACCTGCGCCTGGCGGGACCGCCCGCCGCCTCGTGGGGGGCTTTGACGTCGGCGGCGGGCGTCCGGCGGGCCGTCGCCGGTTCGGCGAGCGGCTCGGCAGAGGGAAGGTCTTCGGCCGCGGCGGGCGCCGCATCCGCCACGGTGGCCAGATGCAGGGCCCGGGCGCGTTGCGCCGCTCCGGGCCCGCGGACGCCGACCAGGCGGCCGGTCGCGGGAGAGAGTTCAGTGTCAGGCTTGCGTTCCGGCTGCATCGTCCACTCCAAACTGGGCAGCGGTCTATTGACCGAACGGTTCAGTCAACATAGATTGCCATTCGGCGGTGTCAACGACTTTTTGACCGAACGGTTCGGTCAATAGTCGAAAGTCTAAGGGACACCGCCCCAGGGCCGGCACGGCCTACCGCCGGCGGCGCGGCGGGCGGGGATGGCCCGCCGCCGCAGGGTGGTGACGAAAGCCGGGGGGCGGATGTGACGCCGATCGGTGACCCGATGGCGCGTTATAGCTAGAACGGCCCGGGGACTCGCGCTGGAGAGGAGCGCTACGACCATGGAACTCGCGGAGCTGCTACCCGATCCCGCCGCGCAGGCGGACGACGACAACGCCAAGCGCCGCCAGATCGTGGAGGGCGCACGCGAGGTCTTCCTCTCCCGCGGCTTCGATGCCGCCAGCATGGCCGACATCGCCAAGGCCAGCGGCGTCTCGAAGGGCACGCTCTACGTCTACTTCAAGGACAAGGACGAGCTGTTCGCGGCCATCGTGCGCGGCGAATGCGCGATGCAGGCCGAGGGCGTGTTCGACTTCGACCATTCCGACCGCGACGTCGCGGCCGTGCTCACCAGGCACGGCAAGGCCTTCGTCCACTCCTTCTCCGACCCGCAGCGCATGTCGTCCTTGCGCGCCGTCATCGCGGTGTCGGCGCGCATGCCCGACCTCGGCCGCAAGATCTACGAGGCCGGCCCGGCCTACGGCACGGCAAAAGTCGCCGCCTATCTGAAGGCGCAGGTCGACGCCGGCGTGCTCGCGATCGACGACTGCGAGGTCGCCGCGGCGCAGTTCATCGAGAGCTGCCACGCCACGATGTTCAAGCCGATTTTGTTCAATTTCGGCCCGCCGCCGACGGACGCGCGCGTCGACCACGTCGTCGGCATGGCCGTGCGCATGTTCATGGCGGCGTATCGCGTCAAGTAGGTATTAAGCATCCGGGCGGGGTGCGGCTTGCATAAGCGCGCCGCGGGTCCAGACTGAAGCGTTATCCCGCACGGGAACGAGAGGATCGGATGATGCAGCGTCTTCTGATCGTAACCGCCCTCATCGCCTTGAGCGCCCCCGCGCTCGCCGACAGCTATCCGGTCTCGGGCCGCTTCGGCGTCGTGACGAGCTTCACCGACAAGCCGCCGGACTGCGCGGGAAAACGCGTCATCGCCTTCAACGGCGACCAGCGCACCGATTCCAAAGGCGGCGTGCCGGCCTATCGCAACCGCAAGGTCGAGGCCGCGGGCGCGTCAGCCTGGCGCGTCGTCGACATCTTCACCACCGGCCAGATCTCCAACGCGCAGGCGATCTACACGCTGCGGCAGGTGAAGGACGACCGGCTGGAGATGGCGATGCAGCCGGGCGGGACGATCAAATTGCAGAAATGCAAGTAGAAGGCCGCGCCGCAAGCACGGCGAGCTCCCTCTCCCCTGTGGGGAGAGGGCTGGGGTGAGGGGGTTCCTGACTCGAAAATTTGTAACCCCTCACCCGCCCGCGCCTTAGCGCGTCGCAGACGCGCGTAAACGCGCTTATGGCGCGGTCGACCTCTCCCTATGGGAGAGGTGAAGCGCGCAAGCGGCTCTTCCGGAGAATCACCGCCACCCCAACGCCGGCGCGACGTGCGTCAGGATCATCTCCAGCACATGCGCGTTGTAGTCGACGCCGAGCTGGTTCGGCACCGTCAGCAGCAGCGTGTCCGCCTCCGCGATCGCCTCGTCTCCTTTGAGCTGCTCGATCAGCACGTCCGGCTCGGCCGCGTAGCTGCGGCCGAAGATGGCGCGCGAATCGTCGCCGAGAAAGCCGATCTGGTCGCCCTCCTCGTCGCCGCGGCCGCCGAAATACATGCGGTCGCGGTCGTCGACCAAAGCGAAGATCGAGCGCGACACCGACACCCGCGGTATCCGCGCGTGCCCCGCCGCCGTCCACGCCGCCTTGTAGAGCCTGATCTGCTCCGCCTGCTGTACGTGGAACGGCTTGCCGCTCTCGTCGATCTTCAAGGTCGACGACTGCAAATTCATGCCGAGCTTCGCCGCCCATTCCGCCGTCGCATTGGTGCCGGCGCCCCACCAGATGCGCTCGCGCAGGCCCTCGGAGTGCGGCTCGAGGCGCAGCAGGCCCGCCGGGTTCGGAAACATCGGCCGCGGGTTCGGTTTCGCAAAGCCCTCGCCCTTGAGCACCTGGAGGAACACCTCGGTGTGCCGCCGCGCCATGTCGGCGTCGCTCTCGCCCTCGGGCGGCGCGTAGCCGAAATAGCGGAAGCCGTCGATCACCTGTTCGGGGGACCCGCGCGAAATGCCGAGCTGGAGGCGGCCGCCGGCGATGAGGTCGGCGGAGCCGGCGTCCTCCGCCATGTAGAGCGGGTTCTCGTAGCGCATGTCGATGACCGCGGTGCCGATCTCGATGCGGCGCGTGCGCGCGCCGATCGCCGCGAGCAGCGGGAAAGGCGAGGCGAGCTGGCGGGCGAAGTGATGCACGCGGACATAGGCGCCGTCGGCGCCGAGCGCCTCGGCCGCGACGGCGAGCTCGATCGACTGCGTCAGCGCGTCGGCGGCGGAGCGAACTTGCGACTGCGGCGACGGGGTCCAGTGGCCGAAAGAGAGGAAGCCGATGTGTTTCATGGGGGGTGGGAATGAACTCATTCTTTCGGAGACTGGGCCACCAATTGCTTGTAGAAATCGAGCATGCCCGGCAGAGTCTTTCTTAGCTTTTCAACGATGTGAAGCACATCGGCCCGATAGCCTAGGTCATTAAGTTTTTTTAGGAGACTCTTTAGCTTGTCATCCATATCGTAATTTGGCGTGCCCACCTCAAACATGCGCTGTAACAATTCAACTGTCGCCTGAGGGTTGGTATCAACCAGCCGATCAAACTCTTCGATCATCTGATGCGTCGAGTAATCGGCATGGACGTAGGGAACAATACCAAGCAACAGATTTTTCGCGCGATCGTCGAGCGCATGGACATATGGGGCGAGCCGACCAAGAGACGAGAGGAGCTTGGTAGGAACTTCAGGCTGTCCATTTGCCCATTCTAGACACTTCGCCCAAAACGCCAGAACGCGCTCGACCTGGTCAGAGGTGAGGTCTTGTCTGCGGACTTGCCAAAAGAATTCACTTGCGTTCTGAAGGTCGTCACTCCCTCCAGCAAAAATGTGCGCCATGAGGGGCGCCTCTAACGCTTCGTCTCCCCACAAATAGGCAAGACAAACCCATTCGACAATACGTTCTTTACTGCTCCGATCTTCGAGTTCGGTTCTAAATGCGGCGTCGAGGATGCCGTTAGACACTAAGAGGCCGTAGATCACGCGCGTCGGCGTCGCGTAGGCCAACCCACCGAGCGCCACTTTGAGATTGATTGGATAGTCCACCGGAAAGAGGCGCTTCACATTAGCGGCGAGCCAATTATGGCTCATATAGTCCAGATTAGCGATGTACGAAGCCGACAGGGTTGAGAAATCAAAATTCGCATCGCGACACTTGGCCAGTTCGCTTTCAAACGTCGGCTCCAAGGTAGCCCACGCCTGATCAAGCGACGTACCGTTCTTTTGAGCTACCCGGCAAACACGAAGAGCATGATTATACATTGCTCCGATGGCCCGCCCCTTTTCGGTGTTAAGCGCGCGCGTCATGGGATCGGTCAGGTTAGCTGGCTCATCCTCCGCACGCGCGAGCAGGATCTTTATTAGCTCCCAACCGCGAGGCAGCAGATCCGGCGGGTATGCGGTCTCATCGGTCTTAGTGGCCGCCTCAAGAAAACCGGCAATCAAGGAAGTCATCCACGATCGTGTGGGAAGCAAATTGATGTTGTCTTCAACTTGCGATGTCCAGAATGAGATGTCCGCCAAGCATTCTGCGAAAAATGCCATGAGCTTAACTGCCCATAAGTGAACTTATTCTCTTGAATACAAGCTTTCAGCGCTCCGTCCGCGAATGTAGCCCAAGTCGGACAGCCGGCTAAAACGGACGCGCCCGCGCCAACAAACGGAATTAAGATGCCGCGCTCTGCCGCATCTCTTAGGCCAGCCGGGATGGTTGGGATCGGCAGGATACCATCGGCCATTGGAATATCGAGTAAGACGTCCGCTGGGGTCGCTAAAACAAATTTGGTAACCCGCGCCGAGAAACGCAAAAGGCAACACAAACTTTTCTGCGAGTTGCTTCTACCACACGCCTGTCAGAACGCTCGCATTGATCTTAACCGCCTGAACAGGCTAAGCAAATCAATCCCTCGCAATAATCTCCCGCTCGCCCCGACGCACGGGCGTCGCCTCGGTAATCCGCCCCACCACCCGCCGCATCAAAATGCCCGGCCTTCTCGCCTTCAGCGCCGACCTGCGCCGCCTGCGCGGCCGCGGCCGCCCCGTCTCGATCTCGCCGAGCTTCGGAAACGCCTTGCGGAAGCCGACCTCGTCCGCCACCAAAAGAGGAAGACCCAAGGCCTCGGCCCAGCCGTGCCATTCGGCGAAAGCCTCGTCGGCCTCGTCGGTGACGGCGAGCGGCAGCACGAGGCCCGGATCGTCGTGCGCCAGCACGACGGCGACGGCGCCCTCGCCCGGCATCATCTTGAGCGCGACGCCGTTGAAGGCGGTGAGCGGCATGTTGAGCGCCATGCGCACGCCGCGCACGGAACGGCGCAGCACGACGCGCTCGCGGTGGAGCTCGATGTCACGGGTTTGCCCGTCGGCCGCGGCGTCGATCGCCGCATAGCGCACGGGCAGGTCATGCGGGTCGAGCCGCAACGCGCGGCTCGACCCGGCGGGGCATCCGCCAACTCGCATCTGACGCCTCAAACTCTCCCGCGGCGGGCTTATGTGCCTGCTCGCACGGGAGAGAATGACAGAGGGCCGTCCGAAACCGCTTAAGGTTCGCGGTTAATCGAATCTCTCAGGCTTCCTTCCAAAGCGCATGATTGACGGGGCCTGAAAGAGGATGCTTGACGAGGTGTTGCCGCGACGGCGGCAATTGTCGCGGAACCGGTTGCGCCAGGGGCGCAAAAGGGCCATTTGACAGGGGTAATCACAAGGAAGCCCCATGCTCACCCCCGCCTCGCTGTTCGACCAGACCGCCCTCCTCGCCCGCGCCGAGCGGCTGGTGAAGGCGGCGCGCGCGGCAGGCGCCGACGCCGCCGATGCGGTCGCGGTGCGCGGCGTGTCGGTCGGCGTCGAGGTGCGCGACGGCGCGGTCGAAGAATCCGAAAGCGCCGAGGGCGACGATCTCGGCCTGCGCGTGCTCGTGGGCAAACGCCAGGCGGTGGTCTCGACCAACGACATGTCGGACGCCGGCACGGCGGCGCTCGCCGAGCGCGCGGTGGCGATGGCGCGCGCCGCGCCGGAAGACAAATACGCCGGCCTCGCCGACGCCAGCGAATTGGCGAAGAACTTCCCCGATCTCGATCTGATGGACGGCAAGATGCCGTCGGTCGCCGAACTGGAGAAAACCGCGCGCGCCGCCGAAGAGGCCGGCATGGCGGTCAAGGGCGTGTCGAAGTCGGGCGGCGCGTCGGCGTCCGCGGGCATCGGCGGCATGGTGCTGGTGACCAGCCACGGCTTCACCGGCGCTTATCTGGGCTCCAGCCACGGCGTGTCGATGACGGCGATCGCCGGCGACGGTACCGGCATGGAGCGCGATTACGATTATTCGAGTGTGCGGCATCTCGCCGACCTCGACAGCCCGGACAAGATCGGCCGCACCGCGGGCGAGCGCGCCATCGCGCGGCTCAATCCGCGCAAGGTGACGACGCGCAAGGTGCCGGTGGTGTTCGATCCGCGCGTCGCCGGCACTCTGGTGTCGCATCTTGCCGGCGCGGTGAACGGCGCGGCGATCGCGCGCAAGACGAGCTTTTTGCAGGGCCGACTCGGGCAGAAGGTCTTCGCGGACGGCATCCGCATTATCGATGACCCCTTGCGCAAGCGCGGCCTGCGCTCGCATCCGTTCGACGGCGAGGGCGTGGCGGGCAAACGCCTCGCGCTCGTCGACGACGGCGTGCTGACGACCTGGATTTTGGATTGCGCGACCGCGCGCGAGCTGGGGATGAAGACAACGGGCCACGCCGCGCGCGGCGTCTCCTCGGTGCCCTCGCCCTCGGCGTCGAACCTGCACATGGAGGCGGGCACGCTCTCGCCGGCCGAGCTGATGTCCGACATCAAGGACGGCTTCTACGTCACGGACCTGATCGGCCACGGCGCCAACATGGTGACGGGCGATTACAGCCGCGGCGCCTCCGGCTTCTGGATCGTGAACGGTGCGTGCACCTATGCGGTGAGCGAGGTCACCATTGCCGGGCACATGAGCGACATCTTCCGCGGCCTGACGCCGGCGAACGACCTGACGTTCCGCTATGGGATCAACGCGCCGACCGTGCGCATCGAGGGGCTGACCGTTGCCGGACAGTGACCTGCTGAACGGGCTGGAAGAGGTGATGCGCGCGGCGGGCGATCTTGCGCGCGCCACCGCGGCGCGCGGGTTCCGGCACTGGACCAAGGGCGAGGATCGCTCGCCGGTCTCGGAGGCCGACATCGCCGTCAACGACCTGCTGCGCGAACGGCTGACGCGGCTCGTGCCGGCGGCCGGCTGGCTGTCGGAGGAGACCGAGGACGCGCCGGACGCCCGGGCGGCCGCGCAGGTCTGGGTGGTGGACCCGATCGACGGCACCCGCGCCTTCATCTCCGGCCGTCCCGACTGGACGATCTCGGTCGCGCTGGTCGCGGACGGACGGCCGGTGCTGGCGGGGCTCTACGCGCCCCTCCTGGAGCAGATGTTCCTGGCGGAGCACGGGCGCGGCGCACGCCTGAATGGCGCGTCGATGGCCGTTTCGGCCGGCGGCGATCTCGCCGGCGCCCGGGTCGCCGGGCCGAAGCGGTACCTCGACCGGCTGGAAAAGCTCACCCCCGCGGTCCTGCCCCAGCCGAAGGTGCACTCGCTGGCGCTCAGGCTGACGCAGGTCGGCTCAGGCGTGCTCGACGTCGCGTTCTCGTCCGGCGGCAGCCACGACTGGGACCTTGCCGCCGCGGACCTTTTGGTGCACGAAGCCGGCGGCCTCGTGACCGATTTCGCCGGCCATCCGCTCACATTCAATGGTGTGGATGTTGTGCATGGCGCCGTTCTTGCCGCCGGCCCCGCCCCCCACGATGCGCTTCTGGCGCTGGTCCGCGACCGCATGCCGGAGTTCGCGTAGACTGGCGCCCGGGCGCCAAAGGAAGGCCATGTCCACACCGCAACAACAACTCCTGCACCTCGTTTTCGGCGGCGAACTGACCGACCTTGCCGGCATCGAGTTCAAGGACTTGGGCAAGCTCGACATCGTCGGCGTCTATCCGAACTACGCCACCGCCTATACGGCGTGGAAGGCCAGGGCCCAGCAAACCGTCGACAACGCCCACATGCGCTATTTCATCGTTCACTTGCACCGCCTGCTCGATCCCGACGCCGGCAAGCCGGGGCACTGAGCGCGCGTGCGGCTGCCGTCCTCCAAAGAGATCGCTTCATCGCCCGTATTCCAGAACACGGTCGGAACACTCGGAGCGTGGTATCTTCGCCTCGTCTGGACGACGAGCAGCAAGGTACTCGATCCGCCCGACATCTACGAGCGGGTCATCACGCCGGCGATCATCGCGATGTGGCACGGGCAGCACTTCCTGATGCCGTTCTTGAAGAAGGACACCGCGGACCACCGCGCCAAGGTGCTGATCTCGCGGCATCGCGACGGCGAGGTGAACGCCATCGCCGCCGAGAAGCTCGGCATCGGCACGATCCGCGGCTCCGGCGCGCATAACGGCGAGTTCCACCGCAAGGGCGGTGCCGCCGCCTTCACCGAGATGCTCGACGCGCTGGCCGATGGCTACAACGTCGCCATGACCGCCGACGTGCCCAAGGTCGCGCGCATCGCAGGGCTCGGCGTCGTCAAGCTGGCGCAGCATTCGGGCCGGCCGATCTACCCGGTCGCCATCGCCTCGAGCCGACGCAAGGAACTGAAGAACTGGGACCGCACCGCGATCAATCTGCCGTTCAGCCGCATCGCCATGGTGGCGAACCGGCCGATCTGGGTGCCGGCCGATCCCGATGCGGCAACTCTCGAGGAGAAGCGCCGCGAGGTTGAGGACGAGCTCAATCTCCTCACCAGGCGCGCCTACGAGCTCGCCGACAATGGGAGCGCTTCCGCTTGAGCGAATCGCTGCCTCCTGGGCTGCAACTCTACCGCTTCCTCGCGGCGGCCGGAGCGCCATTGACCACGGTGCTGCTGGCGCGACGCCTCAAGCGCGGCAAGGAGCTTGGCGAGCGCATCCGCGAGCGGCGCGGCGACAGTAGCGCGGAGCGACCACCCGGACCGTTGGTTTGGCTGCACGGAGCAAGCGTTGGCGAGATCATGAGCGTCTTGTCGCTGATCGAACGCCTGAGCGAGCGGGGCCTCAACGTGCTGGTCACCTCCGGCACGGTGACGTCGAGTGAGCTCGCGGCGCAACGCATGCCGCCCGGAGTCATCCATCAGTTCATGCCGCTCGATGTACCGAAATTCGTCGTTCGTTTCCTCGACCGCTGGCAGCCGCAGCTTGCTCTATTCGTCGAATCGGACCTGTGGCCGAACGCGTTGATCGAGACGGCGCGGCGCAAGGTGCCGATTGTGCTGGTTAATGCGCGCCTGTCGGAGCGCTCGTTTCGCCGCTGGCAGAAGCTGCCCGGCTCGATCGGTTACCTGCTCGAACGCTTCGACCTGTGCCTCGCGCGCACGCCGCCGGACGCCGAGCGCCTGACGCAGCTCGGCGCGCGCAATGTCTTCGTCAGCGGTAATCTCAAGCTCGACGTGCCGGCCCCGCCGGCCGACGAGGCGGCGCTCGCCGCGCTGAAGGCCGCGATCGGCGAACGGCCGCTGATCGCGGCGGCCTCGACCCATCCCGGCGAGAACGAGTTGATCATCGCCGCGCACCAGCGCTTGCGCACCACGACGCCCGGCCTGCTGACGCTGATCGCGCCGCGCCATCCCGAGCGAGGACCCGAAATTGCGAACCTTGCGCGGCAGGCGGGGCTTACGGCGGCGCTGCGCTCGGAAGGCGCGCTGCCGCATGCCGCGACCGACATTTACGTCGCCGACACGATGGGTGAGCTCGGGCTCGTCTACCGCATTGCGCCGGTCGTGTTCATCGGCGGCTCGCTGGTTCGGCACGGTGGACAAAACCCGATCGAACCCGCCAAACTGGGCGCAGCCATCTTGCACGGACCGCATGTGTGGAATTTCGACGAGGTCTATGCCGCGCTCGACGACGCGCACGGCGCCGAGCCGGTCGACAGCGGCGACAAATTGACCGCAGGATTTGCGGCCATGCTCGGCCAGCCGGCGCAGCGCAGCCGTGTGGCGCAGGCCGGGCGCAATGCCGTCAACGCGCTCGGCGGCGCGCTCGAGCGCACTATGCAGGCGCTGGAGCCGTATCTGAGCAAGGTGCAACGGCGGCGGGACAAGACGCAGGACACCGCGCATGCGTGAGCCTGGCTTCTGGTGGCGAAAAGCAGGGCCGATGTCGACCCTGCTGTCGCCGCTGGGCGCGGTCTACGGGTCCATCGCTGCGCAGCGCATGGCGCGCAACGGCGCGCGCGCCGGCGTTCCGGTCATTTGCGTCGGTAACTTCACGCTCGGCGGCGCCGGCAAGACGCCGACCGCGATCGCCATAGCAAGAATGCTGGCCGCGGCGGGCGAGCATGTGTTCTTCCTGACGCGCGGCTATGGCGGCAGCGAGGCCGGGCCGAAGCGCGTCGACGCGCATGCCGACGTGGCCGCGCGCGTCGGCGACGAGGCGCTGCTTCTCGCCCATGTCGCGCCCACAATTGTCGCGCGCGACCGCGTTGCCGGCGCTGCGTTGGCCAAGGCGCAGGGTGCGAGCGTCGTCGTGATGGACGACGGCCTGCAGAATGGGTCGATCGAGAAGGATTTCGCCCTCGCGGTGGCCGATGCGCGCCGTGGCATCGGCAACGGATGCGTGTTTCCGGCGGGGCCGTTGCGCGCGCCGCTCGGCACGCAGCTTGCGCGTAGCAACGCGCTGCTTGTCGTGGGCGAAGGCAAAGGCGCAGATGCCGTCGCCGCGGAAATGCGCCGGCGGGGAAAGGCGGTGTGGCGCGGCCGCCTCGAGCCTCACCGGGAGAGCGCCGGCGCGATCACGCGGCCGGTGCTCGCCTTCGCCGGCATTGGCGATCCGGACAAGTTCTTTGCCACCGCGGAAGCCGCCGGCATCCGCGTCGTGCAGCGCCGCGCGTTTCCCGACCATCACATTTTCAGCGCCGAGGAAGCGGCCGGGTTGTTGATGGCCGCCGACAGCGAGGCGCTCGCGCTGCTGACCACCGAGAAGGACCGCGCGCGCATGACCGGCGATCCCGCGCTCGCCGGCCTGATGCAGCGCGCGCACGTTCTGCCGGTGACGATGGAGATCGCGGAAGCTTCGGAACTCGGCGCGGCGTTGGCGAAGGTGCGCGGATCCTAACGCGCGACGTCCTTCAGCCGTTGCAGCACGGCTTCCGGCGACACGTAGGCCTCCTGCAGATCGACGCTCCAGTATTTGAGCTCCTCCAGCGGGATCGGCACGCCGGTGACGGCACAGCGCACATAAGCGCCGGGGCGCACGACGCGGAAATCGCCGTCGAGGTATTTCACCTCGGCTTCGCCGTTCATGGACGAGCGGTCGTAGCGATTGAGCACGGCAGCCTCCGCCTGTTCAGGTCACGCCAAGATAGTCATTCGCGGGGCGTCGCGAAACCCTAGCCGAACAGGCTGCCCTGCCCGCCGGGGCCGCCCTCGCCGCCGCCCTTGGCCCGTGGCTTCGGCCTGGAAACCGGCCCCGGGCGGGCCTCGCCGTCGGCGATGGCGCCGACGCGGCCGTCGGCAAACTCGATGTCGAGCCGCGCGCCACTTGCGACCGCCGTGACGCTACGCAGCGGGTGCCCGTCGCCGTCGCGCACCAGCGCGAAGCCGCGCTTGAGCACCTCCCGATAGGAGAAAGCGGCGAGCAGGCGTTCGGCGCGCTCGACGCGGGCCGTGCGCTGGTCGAGATAAGTGCGCATGGCGCGATGCGCGGCGGCGGCGCAGGACTGGACGCGGTCGCGGTGCCGCGCCACCCGCGCGCGATGTGCCTGCGCATTGGCCAGCAGGCTCGTGCTCAGCCGACCTCTGAGATTGCTGTAACGCTCGCGGCGGCGTTCGACCTCGCGGGCGAGGAGCTGCGGCGACAGTCGCGAAGCGATGCGCGAATACTGCGTGTGATGGATCTGCGCATTGGCGCGCAACGCGCGCGGTAGACGCTCGGCGAGATTGTCAAGTTGCTGGCGCGGCGCGGCGAGGATATCCTTCGGCAGCGCACGCGAGAGCAGGCTGAGTTCCTTGCGCCGCTGCTCGACGCCGCGCTGCCAGCACGACAGCTTGCGCGCGCCGAGTTGCGACAACTGCAGCAGCAACTCCGCGCGCACGGGCACGGCCTTCTCGGCAGCCGCGGTCGGCGTCGGCGCACGCCAGTCGGCGGCGAAGTCGATCAGCGTGAAATCGGTCTCGTGGCCGACGGCCGAAATGAGGGGGATCATGCTGGTCGCGGCCGCGCGCACCACGATCTCCTCGTTGAACGACCATAGGTCTTCCAGCGAGCCGCCGCCGCGCGCGACGATGATGAGATCCGGGCGCGGCAGCGGGCCGCGCTCCGGCAGCGTGTTGAAGCCCTCGATGCCGGCGGCGATTTCCGCCGCCGAAGTTTCGCCCTGCACTCGCACCGGCCACACCAGCACGCGTCGCGGGAAGCGGTCGGCGAGGCGATGCAGAATGTCGCGGATAACGGCGCCGGCCGGCGATGTGACGACGCCGATCACCTCGGGAATGAATGGCAGAAGCTGCTTGCGCGCCTCGTCGAACAGGCCCTCGGCGGCGAGCTTCTTCTTGCGCTCCTCGAGCAGCTTCATAAGCGCGCCGATGCCGGCCGGCTCGAGGCTGTCGATGACGATCTGGTACTTGGACGAGCCGGGGAACGTGGTCAGCCGTCCCGAGGCGATGACGTCGAGCCCCTCCTCGGGCTTGACGCGCATGCGGCCGAAGGTGCCCTTCCAGACCACCGCCTCCAGCACCGCCTTGTCGTCCTTGAGCCGAAAGTAGCAGTGCCCGGACGGCGAGGCGCCGCGGAAGCCGGACACCTCGCCGCGCACACGGACGAAGCCGTAGGCGTCCTCGACGGTGCGTTTCAGCGCCGCCGAGAGCTCGGAAACGGTCCATTCCACAGCGTTTTTCAGCGCAGGTTCCGCCATCGGGGCCGAATCTCTTGCGGGGCGAAGGGAAACCCTGTTTCAGATGGATAAGGTGCCCCGGTCAAGCCCGGGCAAGACCCCGGGAGATGGCCTTCGGTCATGAATATCCTCATCCTCGGTTCCGGCGGCCGCGAGCATGCGCTGGCCTGGAAGATCGCCGCCAGCCCCCTCTGCAACAACCTCTACTGTGTTCCCGGCAATGCCGGCATCGCGCAGGTGGCGGAATGCGCCGCGCTCGACCTTGCAGACCACAGAGCGGTCATCGCCTACGCGATAGAGAAAAAGATCGACTTCGTCGTGGTCGGTCCCGAGGCGCCGCTCTGCGCCGGCATCGCCGACGATCTCGAGGCGGCGGGCTTCAAGACCTTCGGCCCGAGCAAATGGGCGGCGCGGCTCGAAGGCTCAAAGGGTTTCACCAAAGACCTGTGCAAGGCCAACGCCATACCGACGGCCGCCTATCGGCGCTTCAAGAACGCCAGCGAAGCGAAGCAATATGTGCGCACGCGCGGCGCGCCGATCGTGGTGAAGGACGATGGGCTCGCCGCCGGCAAGGGCGTCGTCGTCGCGGCGACCGTGGACGAAGCAGAAGCGGCGGTCGACATGATGTTCGACGGCGCCGGCAAGCGCGCCTGGGAAATCGTGATCGAGGACTGCCTCGTCGGCGAGGAGGCGTCCTTCTTCGCATTGTGCGACGGCGACACCGCGATCGCGCTCGGTTCGGCGCAGGACCACAAGCGCGTCGGCGACGGCGACACGGGCCCGAACACCGGCGGCATGGGCGCCTATTCGCCGGCGCCGATCATGACGGCGGACATGAACGCGCGCGTGATGCGCGAGATCGTCGAGCCGACCGTGCGTGCGATGAAGGCGATGGGCGCGCCGTTCAAGGGAGTGCTGTTCGCCGGGCTCATGATCACGAACGACGGGCCGCAGCTCATCGAATACAACGTGCGCTTCGGCGATCCGGAGACGCAGGTGCTGATGCTGCGGCTGGCGTCGGATCTGCTGCCGGCGCTGATCGCCGCGCGCGACGGGCAATTGAAGAACTTCTCGCTGCGGCTGTCGGACGACGCGGCGCTGACGGTGGTGATGGCGGCGAAGGGCTATCCCGGCGACTACGCCAAGGGCACGGTGATCGAGGGACTTTCCGACGCGGCGCAGGTCGAGGGTGTGCAGATCTTCCACGCCGGCACCAAGGCCGACGGCGGCCGTATCCTCGCGAACGGCGGCCGCGTGATCAACGTGACGGCGCGCGGCAAGACCGTGCGCGAGGCGCAGGCGCGCGCCTATGCCGCCGTCGTCCGCATCAAATGGCCGGAGGGCTTCTGCCGCCGCGACATCGGCTGGCGCGCGGTGGAAAGGGAAAAGATGTAGGGTGGGCTGAGCGCAGCGAAGCCCACCGTCGGCTGATGGGCACGGCGCTGTCGCGCCTTTGCCCACCCTACGCGGGCAATCCGGAGAACTAATGGAATGCACCCCGTCCTGCGTCTCTACGAAGATGTGCTGTCGAGCGCCGAGAATGTCGAGTTCGCGCTGCCGCCGCTGCCGCGCTTCATCTTCGTCGTGCACGGCGCGGCGGTGATCGGCGGCCGCGCGGTCAATGAAGGCGAGGCATTCCAGGGCGAGGATGCGGCGACGATGAAGCCGTCGCCCCAAGGCGTCACCTGCTGGCGCTGGGAACTCGCGCGCGGCGACCAGGGCGCGACCACGGCCAACGCGCCCGGCATGATCACGCACGAAAAGCTCTCCGCCTTCCTCGAGACGCTGCCGAAGGGCGACCTCCTGATGCGCGGCGACAGCGTCGCCTTCCCGCCCGGCGGCTGCGCCTATCTGCACCGCCACCAGGGGCCGGGCATCCGCTGCCTGATCGACGGCGGCATCCGCATCGACACGCATGGCCGCTCGACCAGCTACGGCCCCGGCGGCGCGTGGTACGAGAGCGGTCCCGACCCGGTGTTTGCGCAGGGCGCGGCGGAACGGCCGACGCGCTTCATCCGCGTGATGGTGCTGCCGCGCGCGTTGCAGGGCCAGAGCTCGCTCCAGTACGTCAACGAGGACGACAAGGCGAAACCAAAGGCGCAGCAGTACAAGATCTACGCCGACGCGCCGATCGCCTTCGCGGCGAAGAAATAGCGGCGGGCCATGGCGGCGCTGGCCCTCGCGCTCCTCAAGCTCGCGCTCGGCGTCGCGGCGTTCGGCCTTCTCGGCTATCTCGGCCGCTTCCACGACAAGCGCACCGCCGGCGTGCTGCTGACCTTCCCGATCCTCAATGGCATCGGCATCCTTACCGGCGCCGACCCGCTCGCGGTCGCCAACTCGATCTACGCCGTGGTCGTGGTCAACGGCCTGCTGCTGTTCACGGTCATCGCCGGCATCGGCGTGCTGCCGCCGCTGCCGCGGCACCTGCCGGAGAACGCCAGGCTCGCGGCACGGCTCATCGTCTGGACTTTGATCTGGGCAGTTGGCGCGGGCGCGGCTGTGACGTGGCGCGACAGTCTGCCCGGCCCGGCCGTGCTGTTCGCATTCCAATGCGCGCTGGCCGCAATGGTCGCCGCGCTGTGGTGGCGGGCGCCGCAGCGGCACGAGGCCGCCCGCACGGCGCCGATGAGCCTTGCGGCGCACACGCGCGCGCTCACGCGCTTCTGGTCGAGCCCGTCCGGGCTCTGGCGGCTGGCGCTGTTCACCGTCTGCTGCGTCGCGCTGCTGGCGGTGGCGACCGTGTGGGAGTCGAAATGGGTCGGCATGGTCAGCGCGCTGCCCCTGCCCGGTCTGTTCGCGATCGCGACGCTCTCCGTCATCGAGGAGCGCAGAGAGTTCGCCGTCATCGGCGACAGCGTCCTGTTCGGCCCGGCTTTCGTCATCGCCTTCAACTTCGTGTACGCGCACATCGTGGTGCGGCTGTCCGGCCCGGCGCACACGATCGCCGGCATCGCCGCGCTCGTCGTCCTGCTCGCCATCAATGCCGCGCTGATCTTCTGGATTGTGCCGCGGATTTCCGCTTATCTCGACGCAAGGCGGAAGGCGTAAGCGATGACCAGCATCGACCGGCAGCAGGCTTTTTCGGGCACCAAGGACGCGGCTCCCGCGCTGGCACTCGATGCGGCGCGCCTTGCGCGCTATCTCGAAGCCAACGTCGAAGGCTTCGCCGGGCCGCTGACCGTCAAGCAGTTCAAGGGCGGCCAATCGAACCCGACCTACATGCTGGAGACGCCGCGGCGGCGTTACGTCTTGCGCCGCAAGCCGCCGGGCAAGCTGCTGCCCTCGGCGCACGCCGTCGACCGCGAATACCGCGTCATCAGCGCGCTGCACGCGCAGGGCTTTCCGGTCGCCGCGCCGTTTGCCTTTTGCGCCGACGAGAACGTCGCCGGCACCGCCTTCTACGTCATGGACTTCGTCGACGGCCGCGTGTTTTGGGAGCCGCAGATGCCGGCGTCGGACCCGGCCGAGCGGGCCGCGATCTACGACGCGATGAACGCCACCATCGCGCGGCTGCATGCGTTCGACCCGGCGGCCATCGGCCTCGGCAATTTCGGCAAGGGCGAGAACTACGTCGCGCGGCAGGTCGAGCGCTGGTCGAAGCAGTACCGCGCCTCCGAGACGGAAAAGATCGACGAGATGGAGCGGCTGATCGACTGGCTGCCGCGCCACATCCCGCCGACGCAATCGGTGCGGTTGGTGCATGGCGACTACCGGCTCGACAACCTCATCATCGCGGGCGACACGCCCGACGTTGCCGCCGTGCTCGATTGGGAATTATCGACGCTCGGCGATCCGCTCGCCGATTTCACCTATCACCTGATGGCCTGGCACATGCCGGCCTCGGAGAGCGCCGCCGGCACCGCGACGCTCGTCGGGCACGATCTCGACGCGCTGGGTATCCCGCCGATGGCCGACTATGTCGACGACTACGTCGCGCGCACCGGGCTCGATCCGCGGCCGCATCTGGCGGCGTACATGGCTTACAATTTCTTCCGCATCGCCGCGATCCTGCAGGGCATCATCGGCCGCGTGCGCGACGGCACCGCGACCAGCGAGCATGCCCCGGCAAAGGCCGAGATGATCCGCCCGCTCGCCGGGAAGGCGTGGGAGTTCGCGCAGGCCGCCGGCGCCTGAGGGCGCTCATGGTCAACGAAACCTTGCCGGTTGCCCCCGGATTCGGGCGTCGTGGGTTCCACAACGTTGAGAGCTGCCGCGTACGGTCCGCCCGAAATCAGGAGTGGGCACGTGAGCATCAGCAGCATCGGGATCCAGACCGTGACGCCAACCACCGGCACGAAGCAGGAGCAGCAGCCGCCGCAGCAGCAGAGCGCGGCAAACGACAATTCATCGCAGACTTCAACCAAAGGCCCGTCGCCGTCGCAGACCACCGGCAAATACGTCGACAAGCGCGTTTGAGCAAAACGTCGCCGCGCGCACCGCTGGCTCCCTCTCCCCTGCGGGGAGAGGGCTGGGGTGAGGGGGTCCAGGACTCTCGAATTTCATAACCCCTCACCCGCCCGCCATCGCTATGCTTCGGCGGGCGACCTCTTCCTATGGGAGAGGTGAAGAGAGAGCGCGTCTAGCGGCGGTCGCGGAAGAAATCCTTCAGCAAGGCGGCGGCCTCGCTCTCGTTGATGCCGCCATAGACCTCCGGCCGGTGATGGCAGGTCGGTGCCGCGAAGAAGCGGACGCCGTGCTCGACCGCCCCGCCCTTCTCATCGGCCGCGGCGAAATAGAGCCGCCGGATGCGGGCGAACGACATCGCCGCCGCACACATCGTGCACGGCTCCAGCGTCACGTAGAGATCGCAATCCGCTAGCCGCTCCGAGCCGAGCGCGGCCGCCGCGTGGCGGATCGCCAGCAGCTCGGCATGCGCGGTCGGGTCCTTGTCGGCGAGCGTGCGGTTTCCCGCGCGCGCGACGATCGCGCCGTCGCGCACGATGACGCAGCCGACCGGCACCTCGCCGCGGTCTCGCGCCGCGCGCGCCTCGTCGAGAGCTGTTTGTATGTAGGAAGGGGTCGGCATCGAACTCTCCCGTTCGCGCCCCGGACGCGGTGCAACGCGGCAGCGGTGCAACGCTGATCCGGGGCCCCGCTTTCTTTGACCGGGGTCCCGGGTCTGCAGCGCATCACTGCGTGCTGCGCTGCGCCCGGGACACGAGCCATCAGGTCTGCTATCAGGCCGCACGTTATTGCGGCTTTGGACATGACAGACAAGAGCAGCCCCACCCCCGAAGGCGACCGCATCGCCAAGGTGATCGCACGCGCCGGACTGGCGTCGCGGCGCGAGGCGGAGGCGTGGATCGCCGCCGGCCGCGTCTCGGTCAACGGCAAGGCGATCTCCTCCCCCGCCCTCAATGTTTCCGCGCGCGACCGCATCGCCGTCGACGGCCAGCCTTTGCCCGGGCGGGCGCGCACGCGACTGTTTATGTGCAACAAGCCGCGCGGGCTGGTCACCACGCATTCCGATCCCGAGGGCCGGCCGACCATATTCGCGTCCTTGCCCAAGCACTTACCGCGCCTGATCAGCGTCGGCCGCCTCGACATGAACACCGAAGGCCTGTTGCTCCTGACCAATGACGGCGGGCTCGCACGTGCACTGGAACTGCCGGTGACCGGCTGGCTGCGCCGCTACCGCGTGCGCGCGCTCGGCCGCGTGTCGCAGGAGACGCTCGACCGCCTCAAGACAGGCGTCACGGTCGAGGGCGTGCACTACGGCCCGATCGAGGCGGTGCTCGAGCGCCAGCTCGAGTCGAACTGCTGGCTCGCCGTCGGCATCCGCGAGGGCAAGAACCGCGAGGTGCGGCGGGTGATGGAATCGATCGGGCTGAAGGTGAGCCGGTTGATCCGCGTCGCCTTCGGGCCGTTCGAGTTGCCGGATATCGCCGAATGCGACGTGAAAGAGGTGCCGACGCCGGAACTGAAGAAGGCGCTCGGGCCGGAGACCGTCAAACTGGCCGAAGCGGACTTCGACGCGCCGGTCGAACCCCCCGCCCCGCTCATTCGCGCGAAGGCGGGAAACCGGGGACGAACGGTCGAGAGGAAATTGCCGCCGGATGAAACGAACCCCACCCCGCCACTTCGCGGCCACCCTCCCCTGAAGGGGAGGGATAAGAAGAAGCGCCGCCGCTCCGACCGCTCCGGCGGGCCGCGGCCGAAATATCCGCGAGCTAAATAATGCGCGTCGTTGGCGGCCGCTTGCGCTCGCGCCCGATCGCGGGGCCGAAGGGTCAAGGCCTGCGCCCGACCGCCGACCGCCTGCGCGAGTCGCTGTTCAACATCCTCGCCCACGCCTACAGCGACCCCGCCGCCGGCGCGCGCGTGCTCGACCTGTTCGCCGGCACCGGCGCGCTCGGCATCGAGGCGTCATCACGCGGCGCGACCTTCGTCCTGTTCGTCGATGACGGTGTCGAGGCCCGCTCGTTGTTGCGCAACAACACCGAGGCGCTCGGGCTCGGCGGCACGTCGCGCATCTTCCGCCGCGACGCGACCAGGCTCGGGCCCTGTCATCCGCTGGAGCCGTTCTCGCTCGTCTTCCTCGATCCGCCCTACGGCAAGGGGCTGGCCGAGACGGCGCTCGCCGCGGCGCGCGACGGCGGCTGGCTGACGCCCGAGGCTCTGGTCGTGGTCGAAGAGTCGGCCGAAGCCGCGTTCAAGGCGCCGAAGGGCTTCGCGGAGGTCGAGCGGCGGACGTATGACGATACCGAGCTGGTGTTCTTGCGGGCCGAGTAAACGCCGTTGTGACGGCGCCTGTCAGACCATGCACATCTCATCAGGAAAGCGGATCGCGGGTGCCTTCGCCGGGATGATCTTTTTCATGCGCAGAAGCGCGGCCGCCTGTTCGGCAGCCACCGGCTTCGAGAAATAATACCCCTGCACCTTGTGGCCGTCGAACGAGCGAACGAGCTTCAGTTGCTCCGCAGTCTCGATGCCTTCGACAACGACGTCGAGCCCGAGCTCGTGCGTCATGCCGATAGCGGCCTTCACGATCTTCGCCGACTTCGATTTCGACGCCAGGTTGGCGATGAAGGTCTGGCCGATCTTGAGCCGGTTGACGGGAATCCGGCTGAGATATTCGAGCGACGAGTAGCCTGTTCCGAAATCGTCGATCGCGATGCGCAGCCCGGTGTTTCGAAGCCGGTGCAGCGCCTGCTCATGCTCGCGATCCAGCTCCATCAACATCGACTCCGTGAATTCAAGCTCCAGCCGTTCCGCCGGCAGCGCCGTCTCCGCCAACACGGCCGCGACGTCATTCTCCAGCTCCGAGGGCACCCTGAATTGCAGTCCGGATACGTTCACACCGACCATCCGCGGTGCAATGCCGGCGTCGAGCCAGGCCTTCATTTGCCGGCAGGCCTCGCGCAACACCCAGCGTCCGAGCGGCACGATCAGGCCGTTGGACTCCGCCACCGGAATGAACGCGCCCGGCATGACCAGCCCGCGTTCCGGATGCTGCCAGCGGACCAGCGCCTCGACGCCGAGAATGTGCCCCGAATCGATGTCGACCTGAGGCTGGTAAACAAGAAAGAGCTGGCCGGAAGCGATCGCTTCGGCCAATTCCGCGCCGAGCACGATCCGGCCCCGCATTTCCTTGTCCAGCGCCTCGGTGAAGAACCTGTACGCGCCGCGGCCATCCGACTTCGCCCGGAGAACGGCCATATCCGAACGGCTCAGGATCGTCTCCGGGTCGGTTGCGTCGGGCGAGTTGATCGCAATGCCGATACTGGCGTTGATGCGGACCTCCGACTCTCCCACCGGGAACGGCCGGCCCAAGGCTTTCAGGACCTTGTCCGCCAGCGCCACGGCCTCGGCCGGATCGGAGACGCCCGTCTGGAGAATGGCGAACTCGTCGCCGCCGAAGCGCGCCACGCTGTCTTCCTCGCGGACGATCGCCCGCAGACGTTCGGCGACCGCCCGGAGCATCTGGTCTCCCGCGGCCCGGCCGAAGGCGTTGTTCACATCCTTGAAATGATCGAGATTGAGATAGAGCACGGCGAAATGCTTCGAGTCCGGGTCGGCGGCCAAACGGATCTGCTGGACGAACGTCGAGCGGTTGATCAAACCGGTCACCGTGTCCTGGCGCCCTCGCAGGCGGGAACGGACGACCGCCTCTTGCGTCAAGCGGCCGGCCAGTCCCGTCGCCAGGAATCCCAGGGCAAGCACGACCCAGCTCACGGGCGGCGGGCTCAATGCGTATGCGGCCGGAATCGCGCGCACGATCATCGTCCAGTTCTGATCGACGAATCGGATGGCATGCCGGCCCACATCGACATCGGCATCGTCGATGAGCCCTTCCCAATCGGGGAGGGCCTCGCCGGCCGCGCGCAACCGCGACGGATGCGCATACAGCAATTGGTATCCCGTCGACGCCGAGCCGCCGACGAAATAGATATCGAAGCCGCGCGAGCGCGTCGCTCGGATCGTCTCTTCGAGCGCGGTCGACAGCTGGATGGCCCCGACCGCGAAGCCGGTGATCGCGGCACGCCGCTCTTCGACGGAGGATTTTGGCGCGCCGTCCCGATAGATCGGCGCGAACATAAGAAGGCCGGTGCTACCGTCGCGCATGAGGGGGATCTGGCGCGTGACCGCGGGCTCGCCGGTGTCTCTCGCTGTTTCGAGCGCACGCCGCCGCTCCGGCTCGGACCCGAGATCGTAGCCGACAAGGCTGGTATCGCCGCTCAATTCCGTGAGGAAGGTAATCGGGAAATACTCGTCCCTCGGCGCGGCCCGGCGCCATTCGCCACCTTCGGCCCGCTCGGTTATCTCGATACGCCAGTTGGCCTCTCCAAACCCCGCCTCAAAGGCCGGCCGCGCGGCGTTCGTGACGCGAGGCACCCACAGCAGCCCCATGATCCCGTCATGTTGCGAGATCAGGCTGCGCGCGAAGGTTTCGAAATTTTGCGGATGGGCGGTGCCGCCGGCGTGATCGAGAAAGCGCCGAAGCTCAAGAACGACGTCGTCATAATGATTGAGGTTTGCCGATATCGTCTGACCATAGAGCTCGGTATTGGTGCGCACCTGCTCCGCCACCTTCCGATATTCCGTCACCCAGATCAGGACGAAGACGAGGCACGTTACCGCCACGCCCAAGGCGACGATGCGCACGACAGGATGCGCGCTGCAGCACAATATCGCCTTTGACACTCTGTTTGCGGCGGACACGGCGTGGCACCCCCCTCGGATCGCTTCGAGGACTTTTTATTTGCACCGCAGCCATGCGGCCTTGATCTACCTCATCGAGCTTCACCGATTTTGAGATAGTAGAAAAATACCATTTACCGCAGCGCCACCGGCGCGCGCTCACCGCGCCCGAAGGCTTCGCGGAGATCGAGCGGCGGGCGTACGACGATACGGAATTGGTGATTCTAAGGGCAATCTGCTTGTCGTCCCCGCGAAAGCGGGGACGACAAGCATTACCTTCGCCCGAACAGCTTTTCGATATCGCTCAACTTCAATTCCACATAAGTCGGGCGGCCGTGGTTGCACTGGCCGGAGTTCGGCACCGCCTCCATCTCGCGCAGAAGCGCGTTCATCTCGTCGGGCTTCAGGCGGCGGCCCGAGCGGACCGAACCGTGGCAGGCCATCGTCGCGGCGACGTGCAGCAGCCGCCGCTCGAGCGGCAAGGAATCGTCCCATTCGGCCATGTGCTCCGCGAGGTCACAAACCAGCCCGCGCACGTCGACCTGGCCGAGCATCGAGGGCGTCTCGCGCACCGCCACCGCGCCCGGGCCGAAGCTCTCGACCACGAGGCCGAAGCGCGCCAACTCATTGGCACGCGCGGCGAGGCGCGCGGCATCGCCTTCGTCGAGCTCGACGATCTCCGGGATCAGCAGGATTTGCCGCGCCACGCCGCTCGCGTCGAGCGCGCACTTCAGCCGCTCATAGACGATGCGCTCGTGCGCGGCGTGCTGGTCGACGACGACGAGGCCGTCGCGCGTCTGCGCCACGATGTAGTTCTCGTGGATCTGCGCCCGCGCAGCGCCGAGCGGATGATCGATCAGCGCCGGATCGGGCGCGGCCTCGGCGAGCGCGGCCGACGGCGCGCCGACGTCGAACGCCGCCTGCGCCGGCTCCGCCATGCCGAGCGCAGTCGCGCCCACGGTCGGCGCAAACGGCGAGCGCCGCCAGTCGGTGCCGCCGCGCGGCGGCATGGATGCCGGGCGGAACGTGGCGATGGTCGCGCCGCCGCCGGTGGTCGCGGCGCGCTGCGCGTTGCGCGTGAGCGTCTCCTTCAGCGCGCGCACGATCAGCCCGCGCACCAAGGCGCCGTCACGGAAACGCACTTCGGTCTTGGCCGGGTGCACGTTGACGTCGACCTCGTGCGCGTCGAGCGTCACGAACAGCGCCAGCAGCGGATGGCGGTCGCGCGGCAGGTAGTCGGCGTAAGCCCCGCGCACCGCGCCGAACAAGAGCTTGTCGCGCACCGGACGGCCGTTGACGAACAGGAACTGGCCGAGCGAATTGGCGCGCGAGAGCGTGGGAAGTCCGGCGAAGCCCGTGAGATGCACGCCCTCGCGCTCGGCCTCGACCGCGATCGCATTGGCGCGGAAGTCGGCGCCCATCACGTCGCCGAGCCGCGCCAGTTCGTCCGTCGCCGTGCCCCAGGTCACAGGCGCGCGCTCCTCGCCGGCGAGCGTGAAGGCGACGTCCGGCCGGCTCATGGCCAGCCGCCGCACCACCTCGCGCACGGCCTCGGCCTCGCCGCGGTCGGTCTTCAAGAACTTCAGCCGCGCCGGCGTCGCGTAGAATAGATCGCGGACCTCGATGGTGGTGCCTTGCGTCAGCGCGGCGGGGCGGATGTCCGACTTGACGCCGGCGTCGACCGTCAGCGCCCAGGCGTGCGGCTCGGACTTGTGCCGCGTCGTGATGGTCAGCCGCGACACCGCGCCGATCGACGGCAGCGCCTCGCCGCGGAAGCCGAGCGTGCGGATGTCGAGCAGGTCCTCGCCCGTAAGCTTCGAGGTGGCGTGCCGCTCGACCGCGAGGTCGAGGTCGGCGCGGGTCATGCCCTCGCCGTCGTCGGTGACGCGGATCAGGCGGCGGCCGCCGCCGTCGGTCAGCACGTCGATGCGCTTCGCGCCGGCATCGAGCGCGTTCTCGACGAGCTCCTTGACCACGCTCGCCGGCCGCTCGACCACCTCGCCGGCGGCGATGCGGTTGACGACACCCTCTGATAGCTGGCGGACGGGCATTCTTTTTCCTTCACCTCGCCCCGCTGTTCTTCCGTCACCTCTCCCCGCACGCGGGGAGAGGGAAGCAGGCGGCGATTCGGTACTTGCCCGAGTTTACCCGCCCCGGCATGGCCGCCGCGAGGCGCGGCCGGATGCTTTGCCCGCTATCCCCGCCGCTGTCGTCCCGGGCGAGCGTGAGCGAGACCCCGGACCCATACGCCGCAGCCTCTCGATAGCGCACGGCGTATGGGTCCCCGCTTTCGCGGGGACGACAGAATCAATCAACCCAGGATCAATCCAGCCCCGGCTTGCGCTGGCGCAGGTTCTTGATGCCCGAGCGGCGCTTTTTCGACTCCAGCCGCTCGCGCTTGGCCGATTTCGGCACTTTGGTCTTGCGCCGGATCGTCGGCTTCACCGCCGCCTGCCGGATCAGGTCGAACAGGCGCTCGCGCGCCTCGGCGCGGTTGCGCGACTGGTCGCGGTGCTCCTGCGCCACGATGACGATGACGCCGTCCTTGGTCAGGCGGTGGCCGGCGAGCGCCATCAGGCGAATGGCGACGTCATTCGGCAGCGACGGCGAGCGTCGCGCGTCGAAGCGCAACTGCACCGCCGACGACACCTTGTTGACGTTCTGCCCGCCCGGCCCCGAGGCGCGCACGAAGGATTCCGAGAGTTCGGAGTCGTCGATGGAAATTGATTCGGTGACGCGGATCATGGGTGCCGCAATCTAGCTGTCATCGCCGGGCTTGTCCCGGCGATCTCGCTTAGGGACGCACGGCCTTGCTCAACTAAGCGGGATGGCCGGGACAAGCCCGGCCATGACAATACATAAGGGAGCGCCCGAAACGACTAGGAAAGCAAATACTTCTTCGCCAGCACCTTGCCCTCCTCGACCGCGGGCTGGTCGAAGGCGTCGATGCCCATCAAATGCGCGGCGATGATGGTCTCGAGCATGAAGTGCATCATCAATTCGCCGAGCGCGGCTTCGTCGAGCGCATCGACGGCGATAGTGCGCACCGGGCAGCCGTTCTTCGCCAAAGTCTCGGCGGTGGCGCGCGCTTCCGCAGCGGCGAGATCGCCGATGCTCTTGCCGGCAAAGCCCGGCTCGCCGGCGACCTTTGAAAGCTCCGCGTCCATGCGCGGGCCGAGGCCTTTTCCGGCGACCGAGAGCACGGTGAACAATTTGTCGCGCGGCCCGGCGATGAACAATTGTACCTGGCTGTGCTGGTCGACGGGCCCGAGCGCCGCCAGCGGCGTCGTGCCCTTGCCGTTCTTGCCGAGGCTCTCGGCCCAGAGCTGCACATACCAGTGCGTGAAGCGCTCGAGCCGGTCGGCATAGGCCATCAGCACGCCGATCGACTTGCCCTTGGTCTCGGCGAGCGCGACGTTGAGCGCGGCGCCGAGCGCGGCCGGCACGTCGGCCGGCTTCTTCTTCGCCAGCACGGGCGCGAGCGCGCGTCCCGCGCCGTGGCGGAGCGCGCCGATGTCGAGGCCGAGCGCCGCAGCCGGCAGAAGGCCGACATTGGTCAGCGCCGAATAGCGGCCGCCGACATTCGGATCGTGGTCGAGCAGCGCGACGCCAGCGTGCGCCAGCAGATCGCGCAGGCCGTTGCGCCTACCCGCTTTGGCCGGCTCGCTGATGCCGAGCATGGCCTTGGCGGGATCGGCGCCGGATGCTTGCAGCGCCGACATGACGGCGATGGTCTGCATCAGCGTCTCGGCGGTGCCGCCGGACTTCGAGATCGAAACGAAGCGGCTGGTCTTCAGCGGCAGGCGCTCGAGCATCGTCGCGAACGACAGCGCGTCGAGATTGTCGATGAAATGCATGCGCGGCGGATCGCGCAATGTGCCGACGCCCGGCACGTTGAAACCGGCGAGTTGGGCGATGGTCTGGCCGCCAAGCGAGGAGCCGCCGGTGCCGAGGATGACGACGTCGGTCGCACCGTCCTTCAGCCGCGCGGCGGCGTCGCGGATGCCCGCGAGGTCGTCCTGCTTCTCCGGCAGGCGCAGCAGCGGCAGCGTGCCTTCGGTGTAATGCTGCCGCAGGCGGTCGAGCGCGCCCTCGGCGCGGCCGAGCGCGCCGGCGAGCGCCGCGTCGGCGACACCGTGCGCGCCGATGGTCTTTTCGAGCGATGAGTCGATGGTCTGGGTAATGGGCATAAAGACCAGCCGTTGATGCGACCGCCGGAAAACGCCCGGCTCAGTTCGCGGTTCCGCTCGAGGCCAGGCCCTTCGGCTTGCCGGCGACCGTCACCAGCATGCCGCCGCCGTAAAGCCGCTTGGCGACGCGCCTAGCGTCGTCGATCGTCACCGAATCGATCAGCTTGCCGCGCCGCTCGATGTAGTCGGCGCCGAGATTGTCGAGCTGGATCTGCGTCAGCTGCGCCGCGATCTTGCTCGAGGAGTCGAGCGACAGCGCGTAGGCGCCCTTGAGGTACGACTTGGCCGCCGCCAGTTCCTCCGCGGTCGGGCCGTTGTCGGCCATGCGCTTGGTCTCCTTCTCGATGATGTCGAGCGCATCGGCGGTACGGTCGGCGCGCGTCGCGGTGCCGCCGAGCACCACCGCCGCGCGCCTGAACCAGACGAGGCTGTCGGAGACGCCGTAGGCAAGCCCGCGCTTCTCGCGCACCTCGCGGTAGAGCCGCGAGGAGAAGCTGCCGCCGCCGAGGATGTGGTTGACGATATAGCCGGCCATGAAATCCGGGTCGTCGCGCTCGATGCCGTTGCCGCCGAAGGTCACCACCGCTTGCGGCACGTCGAGATTGATGACGATGCGGCGGCCGATGCCCTGCGGCGTCGCCGCCGGAATAGTCTTGAGGTCGCTCTTCGCCGGCAAGCCGGCGAAGGCGCGGTCGATCAGTTCACCGGCGGTCCTGGCGTCGATGTCGCCGACGATGGAGATGGTCAGCCCGTCACGGGCGAAGGCGCGGCGCACGTAGTCGCGCAGGTCGGCGGCGCCGATCTGCGGCACCGTCTCGAGCGAGCCGCGCGCCTCGTGTCCGTAAGGGTGATTCGGGAACGCCGTGTGCCACCAGCTGCGGCTGGCGAGATTGTTGGGATTGGTGGTCTCGCGCCGCAACACCGCGAGCACTTGGCCGCGCACGCGCTCGATGGCGTCGGCGTCGAAACGCGGCTTGGTCAGCGCCATCCCCAGCAGGCCGAACGCCTCGTCGCGGTGGTCGTTGAGCGTGCGCAGCGAGCCGTGGAAATAATCCCGGCCGACCTGGAAGCTCATCTCGATGGCGTGGTTCTCGATCCGGCGGTGGAAGGTCGCGGAATCCAGATCGCCGGCGCCCTCGTCCAGAAGATCGGCGGCGAGATTGGCGGTGCCGGCCTTGTCGGCCTCGTCCTGGCTCGAGCCGCCGTGGAAGGCGTAGTTGAGCGCGACCAGCGGCGTCGCGGTCTCGCGCACCAGCCAGCCGTGGATGCCCGACGGGCTGACGATCTTCTCGATGGTCACCGCCTGCGCGGCCGACGCCAGCACAAGGCAGACCAAAGCGGCGAGCGCGAGCGACGTCAAATGGCGTGTCATGAACGGCGCTCCGCCTGCGGGCTGGTGTCCTTGATCAGATAGCCGGTGACCGAGCGTTGCTTCTCGAGCCATTGCCGGGCGGCATCCTGCACGTCCGCTGCGGTGACCTTGCGGATGCGGTCGGGCCAATTCTCGACGTCCTTGACCGTCGCGCCCGTCGTCAACGCGCTGCCGTACCAGCGCGCCATGCTGGCCTGGTTGTCGTGCGCGTAGACCGCGTCGGCGATGAGCCGCGTTCGGGTGCGGTCGAGCTCTTCCGCCGTGATGCCCTTGCCGGCGACCTCGGCGATGGCGGCGTCGATCGCCGACTCGAGTTGCGGCAGCGTGACACCCTCGCGCGGCGAGCCGTAGACGCCGAACTTGGTATCGTCGAGCGCCGAGCTCTCGTACCAGGCGCCGGCGGCAACCGCGATCTTCTTGTCGACGACCAGCGCGCGATAGAGCCGGCTGTTCGAGCCCGAGCCGAGGATATGCGCAAGCACCTCCAGCGCCTCGGACTGGCCGGGCTTGGCGGTGTGGAAGGACGGCACGAGATAGTCGCGCTCGATGATCGGCATCTCGACGCGCGGGTCGGCGAGCGTCAGCGAGCGCGCCGCGATGGGCTTGGGTTCGCGCGGGCGTTCGCGCGGCGGGATCGAGGCGCGCGGCGCCACCTTGCCGTAGGTGTCCTCGGCAAGCTTCAAAGCCGCCTCCGGCGCGACGTCGCCGGCGATCACCACCACCGCGTTGTTGGGCCCGTAGAAGCGCCGGTAGAAGCCGATGGCGTCGTCGCGGGTGAGCTGCTCCATCTCGTGACGCCAGCCGATCACCGGCCGTCCGTAGGGACTGTTGAGATAGAGCGCCGCCGAAATCTGTTCGGACAGTCGCGCACGCGGATTGTTACCGATGCGCTGGTTCTGCTCCTCGAGGATCACCTCACGCTCCGGCAGCACGACCTCATCGGTCAACTGCAGGCCGGTCATGCGATCGGCCTCGAAGGCCATCACGGTCTTCAAGTCCGCGCTCGGCACGCGCTGGAAATAGCCGGTGTAGTCGCTGGTGGTGAAGGCGTTCTCCTGGCCGCCCATGCGTGCCACGACCTTGGAGAACTCGCCGGCCGGATGCTTTGCCGTTCCCTTGAACATCAGGTGCTCGAGGAAGTGCGCGAGCCCGGAATGTCCGGCGACCTCGTCGGCGGCGCCGACCTTGTACCAGATCATATGCGTGACGACGGGCGCGCGATGGTCGGGGATGACGACGAGCTCGACCCCGTTCGGCAATTTATAATCGGCGACCTTGCCGTCCTCCGCGGAGGCAGGCACGGCCAGCGCCGCGGCAAGCACCGCGGCGGCAACCAGCTTCGATATCGATGTCACGTGTCTAAAACCTTGCGGGTGACGAGGTGATACGCCCACACGTAGCTCTCAGGCGATCCGCTGAACAGGCCAACCGCAACGAGACTTACTTGTTCGCGCCTTCGATACGCATGTCGGTGGCGTCGGCCGCCTTTGGCGCGGAATCGGCCCGGCCTTCGCCGTAGGGCTGGTCCGGCGACGGCGTCTGGTAGCCCGGCGGTGGCTCGGTGAGCGTGGTGCGCGCGGGCTCGCCGGTGAAGCGGGCGCTGCGCTCCGACTTGCCGCCGAACATGCTGCCGAACAAGCCGCCGCGATATCCGAGTTCGTCCGAGGAGAGCCGCTGACCCTCGGCGCCGGCCGGCTGCATGATCTTACGGGCCGGGCCGGTGCGGGCGCGATCGCCGCCCGGCATCATCTCCGACGGCGACAACGGACGCGACCAGGAGTCGATCTCTTCGCTGCTCACGCCCTTCTTGGCCTGCTTCTCGTATTCCTTGCGGCGCGTGACGTCCGGGTCCTTCGGCCAGGCGGGATTGTTGGCGATGACCGCGTCGCTGGTCTGCGGCGGCGGCAGCGCCTTGTTGCCCGGGATCACCAGCGGCGGGCGCTCGTGATAGTCGATCGTCGCCTTGCCGTCACGCTGGAGGCCGATGCCTTCCATGATGCCGCGCAGGATCTTGGTGTCGAGCGGCACATCGTCGTCGTCGCCGGCCTTGGCCGGCGCCGGGGCGATCAACATTGCCGCCACCAACACGAAGCCGGCGGCCGCGGCGGACAATCTGACACATGAGGTCGGGCGCATCGAACTCTACCGATCTGGCCTCGAGGGCATTGAAATCGTTAAAGATTTCAGTCGCGTTAACGAGACTATCGTGGCGGATCAGGGCGCTTTTGCGGCGCGGTCCCCGAGCACGTTTTCATACAACAGACCGGCCACTCCGGCAACGATGGCCACATCGGCGAGGTTAAAGACGTACCAGTCGAACCGCCATGCCGCCGTGTGGATGTGGAAATAGACGAAATCGAACACCCAGCCATAGGCGAAGCGGTCGATGGCGTTGCCGATGGCGCCGCCGACGATGAGGCCGAGTGAAATGGCGGTCAGCCGGTCGCGGGCCCGTATCAGCCACACCGCCAGCGCGATCACCGCGGCCACCTTGATGGCCAGCAGGACCCATTGGCCGAACGGCCCCTCGGTCTGGAACAGGCCGTAGCTGATGCCCTTGTTGCGGGTGAACACGAAATCGAAGAAGGGCCCGAGGCGCAGCGGCGGTCTCTGCGGCAGGCGGTAGACGAACAGCAGATAGAGCTTGCTCGCCTGATCGGCCGCACAGGCGATGCCCGCGGCGAGGATGCCGAGGCGGAGGCAGGCTCGCCTGGCTTGCTCGATCATTCCGCCGCCTTGCGCAGCGCTTCCCATTCACGCAGCGCCTGCGCATCGCGTGGTGAGACGTCCGGATAGTCCGGATTGGCGCCGATGGTATTGAGCACCTTCCACGAGCGCGCGCATTTTGTGCCTTCGGCGAGATTCGGCACCACGGCGACGCCGCCGACATCCGGCAGGCGGAAGGCATCGGCCGGTCCCTCGTCGCGCGCGAGCGTCGCGGCCGACGTGATGCAGATCTCGGCGAGATCGACATCGGCGACGGCCTCGAACAGGTCCTCGTTCGAGACGTGCACGATCGGATGTGCCTCCAATGAAGAGCCAATGCGCTTCTGCGCCCGCTCGATCTCCAGCGCGCCGGTGACGACGCGGCGCACAATGCGCACCTTGCGCCACTTCTCGGCCAGCTTGTCGTCCCGCCACGCCGCCGGCACTTCGGGGAAGACCTCGAGATGCACGGACTTGGCGTCCGCGCCGTAGCGCGACAGCCACGCCTCTTCCGCCGTGAAGCAGATGAGCGGCGCCAGCCAGGTGACCGTGCAGCGGAACAGATGGTCGATGACGGTCAGCGCCGCCTTGCGCGCCGTCGACGACACCGGATCGCAGTAGAGCGTGTCCTTGCGAATGTCGAAATAGAACGCGGAGAGGTCCGCGGTCATGAAGGCCGACAGCGCCGCGAAGATGCGCTTGTAGTCGAACTCGGCATAGGCCTTGCGCACCGCCTCGTCCAGTTCGGCGAGGCGATGCAGCATCAGCCGCTCGAGCTCCGGCATCTTCTCCGGCTTGACGCGCTCATCGTCATTGAAGTGCGCGAGCGAGCCGAGCATCCAGCGGATGGTGTTGCGCAGCTTGCGATAGGTGTCGGCGGTGGTCTTCAAGATTTCCGGACCGATGCGCAGGTCGTCGGCATAGTCGGAGGCGCAGACCCACATGCGCAGGATGTCGGCGCCCGACTGCTTGATGACGTCCTGCGGGAACACCTGGTTGCCGAGCGACTTCGACATCTTGCGGCCGTCCTCGGCCAGCACGAAGCCGTGCGTCAGCACGATGTCGAATGGCGCGCGCCCGCGCGTGCCGCAACTCTCAAGCAGCGAGGAGTGGAACCAGCCGCGATGCTGGTCCGAGCCTTCGAGATACATGACGGTGTCGCGGCCGCCGTCGACCTTCCGCTTGATGCCGGCGAGTTGCGGAAACTGCTCGGGGTCCTCGAGCACGAAGGCGTGCGTCGAGCCGGAATCGAACCAGACGTCGAGAATGTCGTCGACTTTCTTCCACGAGTCGGCCGCGAGCTTCGCGCCGAGGAAGCGCTCGCGCGCGCCCGCCTTGTACCAGGCGTCGGCGCCCTCGGCAGCGAAGGCCTCGACGATGCGCAGTTCGACCTCGGGGTCCTGCAAAATCTCGACCGAGCCGTCGCCCTTCTCCTTGACGAACACCGCGATCGGCACGCCCCAGGCGCGCTGGCGCGAGATCACCCAGTCGGGCCGGTTGACGATCATGCCGTTGATGCGGTTCTCGCCCTGCGGCGGCACCCACGACGTGACGGAGATCGCGTGCAGGGCGCGCGCGCGCAACGTGTCGCCGGCCTTGGCGATGTCCCTGTCCATCGCAATGAACCATTGCGGTGTGTTGCGGAAGATGACCGGCTTCTTCGAGCGCCACGAATGCGGATACTGATGCTTGAGGCGGCCGCGCGCGATCAGCATGCCGGCCTCGACCAGCGCCTTGATCACCGCTTCGTTGGCGTCGCCCTTCTCGCCCTTGTCGTTGATGACGCGCTTGCCCGTGAAGCCGGGCGCGGCGGCGGTGAAGGCGCCGTTCTCGTCGACCGTGTACGGGATCGCGGTGTTGATGCCGCGCGCTTCGAGATCGCGGGCATTCTCGGTCCAGACCTCGAAGTCTTCGCGGCCATGGCCGGGCGCGGTGTGCACGAAGCCGGTGCCGGCGTCGTCGGTGACGTGTTCGCCGGCGAGGAGCGGAACGTCGAAGGCATACGGCTGCGTCTTTGCGCCTTCAGCAAACAAATCGATATTTGCACAGAAGGGGTGCGAGCACGACATAATGAGCTTGGGATCGACGTCGCGAACGCGCTCAAACTCGTCGACTTTCGCAGCGCGAAGGACTTCTGGCGCAAGCTTGTCTGCCAAGATGTAGAGATCACCTGGCTTAGCCCAATTGCCTGCGGGCGCTTCGACGACGCGGTAAAGGCCATAGGCAATCTTTGGTGAATAAGAGATGGCGCGATTGCCGGGCAGCGTCCATGGTGTCGTCGTCCAAATCACAACACTTGGAAGGCCCTCGGGCATGCCGTCCGGCCACATCGAGTCGCGTACCGGAAACTTCACCCACACCGTATCGCTGGTGTAATCCTCGTACTCGACCTCCGCCTCGGCGAGCGCGGTCTTCTCAACCACCGACCACATCACCGGCTTCGAGCCGCGGTACAAAGTGCCGTTGGCCGCGAACTTCATCAATTCGCGCGCGATCTGCGCCTCGGCCGGGAAGCTCATGGTCGTGTAAGGGTGCTGCCAGTCGCCGATCACGCCGAGGCGCTTGAACTCCTCGCGCTGCACGTTGAGCCAGTGCTCGGCATAGGCGCGGCATTCCTGGCGGAACGCGACCATCGCCTTCGGGTCGGTCAGGTCCGGCTTCTGCTTGCCCTTGGAGCGGTAGTTCTCCTCCTCGATCTTCCATTCGATCGGCAGGCCGTGGCAGTCCCAGCCCGGCACGTAGTTGCTGTCGAAGCCGAGCATCTGCTGCGAGCGCGTGACGACGTCCTTGAGCACCTTGTTGAGCGCGGTGCCGATGTGGATGTTGCCGTTCGCGTAAGGCGGGCCGTCGTGCAGGATGAACTTGTCGCGGCCCTTCGCGGCGGCGCGCAGCTCCTCGTAGAGCTTCTCGCCGTGCCAGCGCTTGAGGATCTCCGGCTCCTTCTGCGGCAGGCCGGCGCGCATCGGGAAATCCGTCTGCGGCAGGAACAGGGTCTCGGAATAATCGCGTTCGGGCTTGGACATGGCGGGCTTTTAGCAGGGCGATGGTGGAGGGAAAAGGCCGGTTTCCGGCCTCAAACCGCGCCCAGCACCGGGAACGCGCCGGGAGCGCGGGCGAGCACCGTCTTGGCCTGCGCCGCGTCGTTGTCCATGGCGCGCTGGAGCGCGTCGATGGATGCGAACTTCTCCTCGCCGCGGAGCCAGCCGATGAAGGCGACGTCGAGCGTCTTGCCGTAGAGGTCGCCGCCAAAGTCGAACAGGAAGACTTCGAGCAGCGGCGCGCCGTTGTCGAACGTGGGCCTGCGGCCGAAGCTCGCGACCCCGTCCAGCAGCCGGCCGTCGAGGCCGACCCGCACCGCGTAGATGCCGTGCTTGAGCGCGCAGGAGGCATCGAGCCGGAGATTGGCGGTCGGGAAGCCGAGGTCGCGGCCGCGCTTCTCGCCGTGCACGACCTCGCCGGAGACGAACCACGGCGCGCCGATGAGCTCGGCCGCCTCGACCACCTTGCCGGCGGTGAGCGCATCGCGCACCGCGCCCGAGGACACCGGCCGGCCCTCGTCCTGCAGCGGCGGCACGATGTCGACGGCAAAACCCTGCGCCGCCCCCTGTCCCGCGAGATAGGCGGGCGAGCCCTGGCGATCCTTGCCGAAATGAAAGTCGAAGCCGATCGCCGCGCCGGCAATGTTCAGCCGGCCGGCGAGGACACGGTCGATGAAGTCCTGCGCCGATGTCGCCGCCAGCCGGGCGTCGAAGCGCAGGATCACCGCGCCGTCGAGGCCGGTCGCCGCCAGAAGCCGCAGCTTGTCGCGCTCGGTGGTGAGCCTGAACACTGGCAGGTCCGGCCGGAAGAAGCTGCGCGGGTGCGGATCGAAGGTCAGCGCCGCCGCCTTCCGCCCCAGCGCGCGGGCGCGGGCGAGCGCGGCGCCGATCACCGCCCGGTGGCCACGGTGGACCCCGTCGAAATTGCCGATCGCCACCACGGCGCCGGCAAGGGCGTCGGCGTCAAGCGCTGTGGCGTCGCCGCGGACAATGCGGAATGGCTGGCGGGAGGCGGTCATCGGGCCTTGGGGCAAGGTTGAGGCGCCGTTTCTTCAATCCCGCCGTAGCCGGCGCGTCAAGCCGCGGTCATTGCCGCCGAATAGGGTAAAGGCCGGGTAAAGAAAGCGTTTAACGGGTTATTCAAGCCCGATTGATAGCTTCCGCCCATCGGGCTGCCCTTGGAGGGGCAAAAAGGTCATGGCTGTCGATCTTTCGATGCCGGTTCTGGTGGTGGACGACTACAACACCATGATCCGCATCATCCGTAATCTGTTGAAGCAGCTCGGCTTCGAGAACGTCGACGACGCCGCCGACGGCAGCGCGGCGCTCGCCAAATTGCGCAAGCAGAAATACGGCCTCGTCATCTCCGACTGGAACATGGAGCCGATGACCGGCTACGAGCTGTTGCAGGAGGTCCGCGCCGACCCCGAGCTTGGCGCCACGCCGTTCATCATGGTCACGGCCGAATCCAAGACCGAGAACGTGATCGCCGCCAAGAAGGCCGGCGTATCGAACTATATCGTCAAGCCGTTCAACGCGCAGACCCTGCGCAACAAGATCGAAGCGATCTTCCCGGACATCAGCGCCCCGGCGGCGTGACTCATTGTCGTCCCCGCGAAAGCGTGGACCCATACGCCGTGCCCTTTCGATAGACTGCGGCGTATGGGTCCCGGGCCTTGCGCAAGGGCGCTCGCCCGGGACGACAATCATCACCACACCAACTGCCGCATCACCGCCTTCGGCGCCTCGCCGGCGGCGGCGAACACGCTCTTGAGCGCCGCCGCGTCCGGCGTCTCGCGGCCGCCCACTTCCTCGGCATGGATGCCGGAGGTGATGAACAGGAAATCGACGCCCATCGTGCGCGCGCCGGTCAGGTCCGTGCGCACGGAGTCCCCGACCGCCAGCACGCACGCCTTGGCGACCTCGCGGCCCGCGGCCTTGTTCGCCAGCTCGAGCGCCATGTCGTAGATCGGCCGGTACGGCTTGCCGGCGTAGAGCACATCGCCGCCCATCGTGCGGTAGAGATCGGCGATGGCGCCGGCGCAGTAGACGAGCTTGTCGCCGCGCTCGACCACGACGTCCGGATTGCCGCAGACCATGAACAGCTTGCGCTTGAGCATCGTCTCGAGACGGCCGCGATAGTCGTCCGGACCTTCGGTGTCGTCGTCGTAGAGACCGGTACATACGGCATAGTCCGCATGCTCGAGCGTCGCGAAGGTGACGTCGAGACCCGCGAACACCGAATGGTCGCGTTCGGGGCCGATATGCAGCAGACTCTGGCCCTTGCGCGCCTGGATCACCGCCCGCGTGACGTCGCCCGACGACACCAGCGCATCGTAGGTCTCGCGCGGCACATGCAGACGCTCGAGCTGGCGGCCGACCGAGTCGTGCGGCCGCGGCGCGTTGGTGATGAACACGACGGCCATACCGCGCGCCCGCGCCCGCATCAGCGCGTCGCAGGCGGCTGGAAAGGCGGCGACGCCGTTGTGCACGACGCCCCAGACGTCGCACAGCAGCACGTCGTAATTTGGCGCCAGTTCGGAAAAATGCGGGAACAGCGGCGGCATGGTGGCCGGCACCTATGGCATCGATTTGAGCGGGGTGGAAGTCAGGCCGCGGGCGTGGCCAGCTCGGCGCGGGCGTCGGCGGTGCCGAGCGCTTCCGGCCGCACCGGGCGCGGCGCCGAGAACAGGAAGCCCTGGCCGAAACGCACGTCGTAGTCGAGGAGGTCGAGCACGGTCGCCTCGTTCTCGATGCGCTCGGCGATGAGGTCGATGCCCGACCGCGCCAGGAGGTCGGCGAGGTCTTCCGGGTGGATGTCGCTCTGCGCGCCGGACGCCTTGTTGAGCAGCAGCTTGGCCGGCACTTTCAGGAACCGGAACGAGCGCTCGGCCAGCTCGCGCGGCTCCATGCGCAGGTCGGCGACGTGGTCCATCGAGAAGCGGAAGCCGCGCTCGGCCAGCGCCGACAGGCTCTCCTGCTCCAGCGGCCCGAAATTGCGGTAGGCGCTCTGCGTGAACTCGAAGGTCAGCGAATCGCCGAGCGCGCGGTTGGCGTCGACAAAGTCGAGGAACTGGCGGAATTGCGCCACGTCGGTCAGCGTGCCGGTGCTGATGTTGCAGAAAATGCCGACGTCGCGGCTCTTCAATTGCAGGCGGCGCACGACCTGCACGGCGCGGAACAGGAGCAGGTTGTCGATCCTCGGCATCAGCCCGGCGGCTTCCGCGGCCTCGACGAAGGCGGCGGCCGGCACGACCTCGCCATCCTCGGTGCGCAGCCGCGACATCGCCTCGTAGAAGCGCACCTTGCGCTGCGGCAGCGTCACGATCGGCTGCAAATAGAGATCGACGCGTTGATTGTCGAGCGCCTGGGTGACGAGGTCGATGGCGGCATCGCGCCCCATGCTGCGCATCACCGGCGGCGACACCGCGTCGCTTTCGCTGAGCGCCAGCGGTGCGTCGGCGGTGGCCACGGCGGCCGGCGCGACGCGTTGCAGCGCGCCCGACTGGCGCAGGGCCGCGTCATGCGCGGCGACGCTGTCCGCGAGTTCCCGGACCAGGCCGCCCAATTCACCGATCTCGGCGGCGAGCGGATCGACGGCGCCGCGGGCGCGCGAGACGGTGTTGCTGACGCTGGTTTCGACGGCGTTGAGTCGCCGCGACAATTCCGCCACCTGGCGGGCAAGGTCGGCGGTGCCGCGCGAGAGATCGGCGATCTGATCGCCCATCTCGCCGCGGTCGCGCAGCCGGTTCGACATCGCGTTGTAGAGGGCAAGCACGGTCAAAGTCGCCAGAGCGGCGATCGCCGAGGTACGGGCGTCGAGCTTGAAGGCGAGGAACAGGATCGCGCCCAGCGAGGCCGCGGTCACGACCATGCAGACGGCAATGAAGATGGCGCTGAGACGGCGCATGGCCGGTTAGAGACCCCCCGCACGGCAGGAGCGCGTGCCGTGAACGATTCGCGCCCCCCACAACCAATGTCCATGACGCGGCGGGTCCGCGCAACTCCCAAACGCTGCTATGGTAAGGGCCGATCAGCCTTTATTCGCAGGAACTTGAGGCGAATGGAACCGAAGACGCTCATCGACCGCCTCGCCGCCCGGGTCATCGCCGCCCCCGGACGGGCGCTCGCCGCCGTCATCGCCCTGCACGCGCTGGTCTGGACCGCGCTGCCGACGATCCTCTACGCCAACCTGCCGCTCGACCTGATCGAGGCCCTGATGTACGGGCGCGAGTGGCAGCTCGGCTACGACAAGCTGCCGCCTTTGCCGTGGTGGCTGGTCGAGATCGCCTGGCTCATCACCGGCCACGATTTTTCCTATTACCTGCTGGCGCAGGTCGCGGTCTGCGCCGCGCTGGCGCTGATCTACCTGACGGCGCGGCCGCTGATCGGCGGCGCCGGCGCCCTCGTCGCCGTGCTGGTCGTCGACGGTCTGCACTACCTCAATTACACCTCGGCCAAGTTCAACCACGACGTCATCCAACTGCCGTTCTGGGCGCTGGCCGGCTACGCCCTGCACCGCGCGCTGCGCAAGGGGCAAATACTCGACTGGCTCCTGCTCGGCATCGCCGTCGGCATGTCGCTGTGGGCGAAGTATTTCGTCGTCGTACTGGTGGCGCCGATGGCCGTGTTCGCCCTCGTCGACCGCGACGCGCGCAAATGCCTTGCAACGCCCGGCCCCTGGATCGCCGCGGCCGTGGCGCTTCTCGTCATGGCGCCGCACCTCGTCTGGCTGGTGCGCAACGATTTCCTGCCCTTCGCCTACGCCGAGCACCGCGCCGTGCTGTCGCGCGGCTGGTACGATCATCTCTGGCACCCGTTCCAGTTCGCGGTGAGCCAGCTCTTCTTCCTGATCCCGTCGCTGATCATCGCCGCGCCTTTGTTCATCCCGAAGCGCAAGGCGGACGAGCCGCGCGTCGCGCCAAACGCCGACGCCTTCGACCGCCGCATCGTGACCTGGCTCGCCTTCGGCCCGATGGCGACGGTGCTCGCGATGTCGTTCGTGTCCGGCCGCGGCACCGTGGCGATGTGGGGCTATCCGCTGTGGCTGTTCCTCGGCCTGTGGCTGGTGATGACCGCCGGACGCGCGCTGACCTTCGCCCGCCTCGGCCGTATCGCCGTCACCTGGGCGGTCGTGTTCGCGTGTCTGGCCGGCGCGTTCGTTGCCAATTACGACGTGCTGCCGCGCTTCGACCACCGCTATCGCGCCGTGTTCTTCCCCGGCGGCGCGCTCGCCCGCGCCATCACGCAAGGCTGGCACGAGAAGACCGGTGCGCCGCTCGACTACGTGATCGGCACGATGTGGGACGGCGGCAATGTCGCGCATTATTCACCGGACCAGCCGCGCGTGGTGGTCGACGGCGAGCCGGAGCGCGCGCCGTGGATCGATCTGGCCGACCTGAAGAAGCGCGGCGCCGTGGTGGTCTGGACCGATGGCGACCTCAAGACCGTGCCGCCGGAGTACCGCGCCATCGCGCCGAACGCCGTGGTGCAGCCGGTGCTGCAACTTCACTATCGCCACGGCGGCAATGCGATGCATGCCGGCTGGGCCATCGTGCCGCCGGCGAAATAGGCGTCATTTGCCGGCGAGGCGCTCGATGCGGCGATCCGGCACCAGCCAGGCGGCCGCGACCAGCACGTAGAGTGCGATGGATATCCACGGCTGGTAGAACGCGGAGACGATGCCGGCGCTGTAGAACACCGGCGACAGCTTGCCCTTGAGATCGTTGCCGACGGCCTTGGCCAGCACCGAATGCGCGCCCTGGCGGTGGATGATCGCCCGCTGCAGCAGATAATAGGCGATCGCCGGCATCAGCAGGGTGACGCCGTAGACCGCGGTCGGGAACGGCGCCGGGAAATTGTGCCCGAGCCATCCCGTTGCCGCGGGGATCAGCGAAAGCCAGAACAGAAGATGCGCGTTCGCCCATAGGATCAGCCCGTCGACACGATGCACCGTGTGCAGCATGTGATGATGGTTGTTCCAGTAGATCGCCAGATAGATGAAGCTCAGCACATAACTGACGAAGCTCGGCACGATGGCGCGCAGCGCCTCGAGGCCCGCGTCGTGCGGCAGCCTCAAGTCGAGCACCATAATGGTGATGATGATGGCGATGACGCCGTCGCTGAACGCCGCCAGGCGGTCCTTGCCCACGCGCCCCCTCCCCTTTGCCGGCGCGGTATTATGCACCGCGCGGCGGGCGCGCGCCTAGCGGCTCAGACGCTGACGACCTCCTCGATCTCGGCCGCGATATCGTGGCGCTGGCGCTCGAGGCGGCGCAGGTTGACCAGCAGGCAGGACAGAAGCGACAGCGGCGCGCGCACGTCGTAGCCGCGCGAGGCGAAATCCTCGACGAAATGGCGCTGGCGATCGATGCGCGCGAGCGCGTCGCGAATGGCGGCGTCGATATGCGCGAGCGCTTCCAGAGACATGATTGCGATGAGTCCTTCCACCCCGCGTCAGGAACAGAAGTCGGGCAGAACCGTGCGTGTTCCGCACGCGAGGAGTTTTGCGCCCGGCTCGGTTAATTGACCTTTGGGCCGATCGCGGACTCACAGGCCTGTGGAAGTATCGGGATGGGGAGTGGCTGATATATCAATTGTGGGGCGCCAGCGGCGCGCAACACCGCTCACCCCCGCTTGTGCGGGCGTGAGCGGCTTGTTTGCTTGCGTTACGCCACGGCCTTGATGATCTTGCCGAGCTTGTCGAAGATCTCGTCGATCTGCGCCTCGGTGACGATCAGCGGCGGCGACAGCGCCAAAGTGTCGCCGACCGCGCGCATGGTCAGGTCGTATTCGTGGAAGGCGCGGTCGAGCGCCTCCATCCCGCGCCGGCCGGGGCCGTCGGCGCGCGGCGCCAGATCGAGGCCCATGGTCAGGCCCATCTGGCGGATGTCGACGACGTTCGGCAGGCCCTTCATCGACATGCAGGCCTGCGCCCATGCCGGCTCGATCTTGCGCGCGCGCTCGAACAGGTCCTCGTCGCGGTAGAGATCGAGCGTCGCAAGCCCGGCCGCACAGGCGAGCGGATGCGCCGAATAGGTGTAGCCGTGGAACAATTCGATGACCTGCTCCGGCCCCGACATGAAGGCCTCGTAGATGTGCTTGCGGGCGATGACGCCGCCCATCGGCACGGCGCCGGAGGTGACGCCCTTCGCGAAGGTGACGAGATCGGGGATGACGCCGTAGCGATCGGCGGCGAACGGCGTGCCGAGGCGGCCGAAGCCGGTGATGACCTCGTCGAAGATGAGCAGGATGCCGTATTTGTCGCAGATTTCGCGCAGGCGCTTGAGATAGCCCTTCGGCGGCGGCAGCACGCCGGTCGAGCAGGCGACCGGCTCGACGATGACCGCGGCGATGGTCGAGGCATCATGCAGCGCGACGAGGTTCTCCAGATTGTCGGCGAGATGCCCGCCCCAGTCCGGCTCGCCGACGGAGAAGGCCTGCTGCTCGCGGTTATAGGTGTGCGGCAGATGGTCGACGCCGGCCATCAGCGCGCCGAACTGCTTGCGGTTGGCGACGATGCCGCCGACGGCAATGCCGCCGAAACCGACGCCGTGATAGCCGCGCTCGCGGCCGATCATGCGCACGCGGCCGCCCTGGCCGCGCGCATTGTGATAGGCGAGCGCCATCTTCAGCGCGGTGTCGACGGCTTCCGAGCCCGAATTGCAGAAGAACACGTGGTCGAGATCGGCTGGCGCCAGCGCGGCGATGCGGCCGGCGAGCTCGAACGCCTTCGGATGCGAGAACTGGAACGCCGGCGCGTAATCGAGCTCGGCCGCCTGGCGCTGGATCGCGTGCACGATCGGGTCGCGGTTGTGGCCGGCATTGGTGCACCACAGGCCGGCCGAGCCGTCGATCACCCGCCGCCCGTCGATGGTGATGTAGTGCATGTCCTTGGCGCCGGTGATCAGCCGCGGCCGCCGCTTGAACGAGCGGTTGGGGGTGAACGGCATCCAGAAGGGTTCGAGGTCGTTCGGGACGGTGGCGACTTTGGCCATGGCTTGTGCCTCACGGTACGGCGGCATGCCCGGGCGCGGGCATTCGGCGCTTCTGCCGCCTACTCTTAAGGACGCGGCCGTCCGGGACAAGAGGGCGTTCACGCATACGACGTTGCCGTATCCGGGCCGTCTGCTATGTAGGCCCTGCCATGAACGAAAAGTCGAAAAAGCCGCAGAAACTCAAAGCGCGCCTGCCGCGCGGGCTGGCCGACCGCGGCCCCGCCGAGATCGCGGCGACACGGGCGATGGTCGAGGCGATCCGCCTGCAGTTCGAGCGCTACGGCTTCGAGCCGGTGGAGACGCCGGCGATCGAGTACACCGACGCGCTCGGCAAATTCCTGCCCGATCAGGACCGGCCGAACGAGGGCGTATTCTCGTTCAAGGACGACGACGAGCAGTGGCTGTCGCTGCGCTACGACCTGACCGCGCCGCTGGCGCGTTACGTCGCCGAGCGCCTCGGCACCGAGCACATCGTGCTGCCCTATCGCAGCTACCGCTTCGGCTGGGTGTTCCGCAACGAGAAGCCGGGTCCGGGCCGCTTCCGCCAGTTCATGCAATTCGACGCCGACACGGTCGGCGCGCCGACCATGGCCGCCGACGCCGAGATGTGCATGCTCGCCGCCGACACGATGGAGGCGTTGGGCATTCCGCGCGGCTCGTATGTCGTAAAAATTGGAAACCGCAAAGTGCTCGAAGGAGTTCTGGAGTCCAACGGGATCGTTGGAGCGGCCGATTTGGAACGGCGCCTGAAAGTCTTGCGAGCGATCGACAAAATAGATCGCCTGGGGCGCGAGGGAGTAGAACTGCTACTAGGTCCGGGCCGCAGAGATGAAAGCGGAGATTTCACGCCTGGCGCACAGCTTAATGACGACCAGATTCGCAGGATTTTGACTTTTGCTTTTGGCGGCAGCGGGTGGTCTCAGCTCGCTCGGCCCGGCGAGCTGTCCGGCCAAGAATTACCAGCAGTCACAATTGAGAGTGGGGGATCAATTCCAGATGATAAATTTGCAGATGAAGATTGGGACGAACAAGATTCCGACCCACTCTCAGGTACATATTTGAGCAACGCAAGGAAACTGGAAATCTGGTCTCAGTTGGTCGGTGACAGCCTCATCGGCAGACAAGGCATTAAAGAGCTTGACGAAATGAACTCAATTATGAGGGAAGCCGGATACGGTACTCAGCGTGTTGAATTCTCGTCATCTGTCGTGCGAGGGCTGGAGTACTACACCGGACCTGTATTTGAGGTTGAGCTAACCGAAGTGCCCGACGAGAAGGGCCGGCCGATCCGTTTCGGCTCGGTCGGCGGCGGCGGCCGCTATGATGGCCTCATCTCGCGCTTCTCCGGCCAGCCGACGCCGGCGACCGGCTTCTCCATCGGAGTGTCGCGTTTGCAGGCGGCGCTGACCGCGCTCGGCAAGATTTCGGCGCATGCCGAGCCCGGCCCCGTCGTCGTCACCGTGTTCGACCGCGACCGTGTGGCCGACTATCAGCGTATGGTCTCGGCCTTGCGCGCGGCGGGCATCCGCGCCGAATTGTATCTCGGCAATCCGAAGAACATCGGCAACCAGCTCAAATACGCCGACAAGCGCAACAGCCCTTGCGTCGTCATCCAGGGCGGCGACGAGAAGGCGAAAGGCGAAGTGCTGATCAAGGACCTCGCCGCCGGCGCCGAGATCGCCGGCATGTCGAAGGAGCGCGACGAGTATTTAAAGAAGCAGGCCGAGGCGCAGTTCTCGGTGCCGGAAGCGCAGCTCGTCGAGGCCGTGCGCGGGATATTGGCGAAGCACAAGCGGTAATCAATTCCGCTCGTCCCCGCGAAAGCGGGGATCCAGTTGTGAGTCCGAACTGGATTCCCGCCTTCGCGGGAATGAGTGGAGAATGGCGAAACGCCTCGTAGCTTGCTTTACCGCTTCGGCATCGGCGGCCGTCCCTTCTGCATATCGAGCACGTTCATGGTCATGCCGTTCGGCATGGTGACGTCGCCCGGCCGCTCGCCGGCCTTGCACGCGCCGAGCCACTTCGCCGTGATCGACATGTGCGACTCGCCACCCGCCGGGCGGCCCGGCATTGCCGGCCCGCCTTTGCGCGACGAAGTGACGTCGACGGCATAGGCGCTGTCGAACGATCCGGTCACCACCGCGTGCGCCGTGGTGGTCACGCCGCCGAACGTGCAGATCGAGTCGACCGTGAAGCCGGTGGCGCTTTTGACGATGTCCTTCTTCGAACAGGCCTGCTCGTTCGAGCCGGCGAAGTTCATGTTCATCAGCCGGTCGCTGTCGGCGTCGGTGCATTGCCGCATGGTCTGGTGCGGCAGGCTGGCGTTGTGGAAGTCCATGGTCATTTCCCACGCCCCCGCCTTGCGGGCCGGCAGGTCGACGGCGAGCGCCGGCGCCGCGGCGGCGATCAGGCCGGCGGCGAGAACGAATTGGCGCATGAGCGGCCCCCCAGGTCGCGGACGGAGCACCATGTTACTCCGGCGGCGCGTCGAGGGGCAGCGGGGGTGCTAGACGGCGACGACCTCGCCGCCCTCGGCGGCCAACGACGGCGCCTCGTGCACCGTGAGCGGATGGCCGAGCACCTGCTCGACCGCGTCGAAGGAGTCGATCAGGGACAGGTTCTCGACGATCTTGCCGTCGCGGAAACGCAGGAAATGCGCCAGCCGGTAGCTGATGACGCGGCCGTCGGGAGCGCGGGCAGAGAGCCGGTTCAGCGAGGAGACGTTGTCGCCGTCGACCAGCAGCGCGTCGAGCACGAAGCTGAACACGCGAAACACCGCCGGCACGGCGTTCTCGACCAGATCGATGACCGCGGATTTGCCCCGCCGCGTGCCGCAGAACGGCAGCAGGTCGACCGGGCCGCTGATGGTCCACTCAACGTCGTCGGCGATGAATTCCGCCATCGCCGCGACATCGCGCACGGCATAGGCCCTGTAAAAGGCCTCGGCGACCTCGCGCATGTTCACCGGCATCGGCTGCTTCTCCCAAACCCCCACCGGATTCCAGCAAAGTTGCGTTGAGATTGTCTTACCCGTGGCGGTTTCCGGCGGGTTGAAAAAGGCCGCGCCCCGGAAAAATTTGTTAACGACGCCAAGGATTTGCCGGCAAGGCCCGTTAAGCGCGGCGGCCGAAGGCGGTCGAAACCTTAAAAGTTGCGTGCTAAAGGGCCGCCAGGAAGGACGGGACATGGACGCGACGGTGACGGCGCAGGCAAAGGACGCGCGGGCGGAGGCTCTGGTCTCCTCCTACGAGCGCGCCGGGTATGCGCGCGTGAAGCCGCCGATCCTCCAGCCGGCCGAGCCCTTCCTCGACCTCTCCGGCGAGGACATCCGCAAGCGCATGTTCCTGACCGCCGCGCCCGGCGGCGACGAGGAGTTCTGCCTGCGGCCGGACCTCACGATCCCGGTATCGCGCGGCTACCTCGCCTCCCCTGACGCCGGGAAACCGGCACAGTTCTGCTATCTCGGCCCGGTCTTCCGCCACCGCAGCGACGCGCCGGCCGAATTCCTCCAGGCTGGCATCGAGAGCTTCGGACGTCCGGACAAGGCGGCGGCCGACGCCGAGATGCTGGCGCTCGGCCTGGAAGCGACCGCCCATTACGGCCTCGCCGCCGCCGACATCCAGATCGGCGACGTCGCGCTGTTCGCGAGCCTGATCGCCGCGCTCGATTTGCCGCCGGCGTGGAAGCGGCGGCTGGTGAAGGACTTCAACCGCAAGGCCAACCTGGCGCAGGACCTCGACCGCCTCACCCTCGGCGGCGGCAACGGCCGGCCCGAATACCAGGGCGTGCTGGCGGCGCTCGCCGGCGCCGACCCGAAGGGCGCGCACGCGCTGGTCACCGACTTGCTCTCGATCGCCGGCATCAACGCCGTCGGCGGACGCTCTGTCGCGGAGATCGCCGAGCGCTTCCTCGAGCAGTCGGCGCTCGGCGCCTCGACGCGCCTGCCGAAGGACGTGCGCGGGCTGATCGAACGGTTCCTCGCCATCAAGGGCGATCCGGACGAGGCGGCGGTCGAATTGCGCGCGCTCGCCGCCGACGCCGGCATGAACGGGGCGCTCGGCGAGGCGCTCGACCTGTTCGAGAGCCGCGCCGGTTTCCTCGCCGCGCAGGGCATCGATTTGAAGCGCGTGAAATTCTCGACCGCCTTCGGCCGCGGCTTCGATTACTACACCGGCTTCGTCTTCGAGCTGACCGATCCGGCGCGCACCGGCGATCCGCTGGTCGCCGGCGGCCGTTATGACGGCCTGCTCACCCGCCTCGGCAGCGCCGAGCCGATCGCCGCGGTCGGCTTCTCGGTCTGGATCGAGCGCCTCGCCGTCTATGGAGGCGCCCCATGAGCGCCCCGCTCGTACTCGCCGTCCCGGCCAAGGGGCGGCTGCAGGAAAACGCCGAAGGCTTCTTCGCGCGCTCGGGCCTGCAACTGATCAAGCCGCGCGGCGCGCGCGACTATCGCGGCGCCGTCGCTGGACTCGACGGCGTCGAGGTCGCCTATCTCTCGGCGTCGGAGATCACGACGCAGCTCGCCCAAGGCGCGGTGCATCTCGGCATCACCGGCGAGGATTTGATCCGCGAGCAGATCCCCGACGCGGACAAGCGCGTGGTGCTGATCGACGGGCTCGGTTTCGGCTTTGCCAACGTCGTGGTCGCGGTGCCGCAGGCCTGGATCGACGTCCGCACGATGGCCGACATCGACGACGTCGCCACCGCCTTCCGTCATCACCACGACCGCAAGATGCGGGTGGCGACCAAGTACATCAATTTGACGCGCGACTTCTTCGCGCGGCAGGGCGTCGTCGACTACCGCATCGTCGAGTCTTCGGGCGCAACCGAAGGCGCGCCGGCCGCCGGCACCGCCGAGATGATCGTCGACATCACCACCACCGGCACGACGCTCGCCGCCAATGCGCTCAAGATCGTCGACGACGGCGTCATCCTGCGCTCGCAGGCCAATCTCGTCGCCGCGCGCACCGCGCCGTGGACAAGCGAGCAGCGGGAAACCGCCCGCGTCATTCTCGACCGCATCACCGCGCAGCAGCGCGCCCGCTCATTCCGCGAGGTGCGCGCGCGCTTTGCCGCTTGTGACGCGAAGCTCGTCGCCACCGCGCACGAGCGTTTCGCGGTCGAGACGCCGTTCGGCGGCCCAACCTCGTCGGGCATGCTGACGCTGCACTGCCCGCCGGGCGAGGTCTACGCGCTCACCACGTTCCTGCGCGATAACGGCGCGGAGGCGGTGGCGGTCGCCGACCTCGACTACGTGTTCTCGAAGGACAACCCGCTGTTCGCGAAGCTCGAGGCGGGGCTCTAAGGCTTCCTGTCGTCCCGGCCGAGCGCGAATGCGCCAGGGCCGGGACCCATACTCCCCAGGTTCTCGATACGGCACGGCGTATGGGTCCCCGCTTCGCGGGGACGACAACCCTACAGCGCCGCGTAATCGATCGGCTTATGGCGATCGAGCTTCTTCTCGATCTTCGGCAGCGGATACTTCAAGCCGCTGGCGCAGTTGAACAGCACGACGCGGTCGGTCTTCTTGACGCGGCCATCGGCCAGCGACTGCTTGTAGGCGGCGAAGGTCGCAGCGCCTTCGGGGCACAAAAGGAACCCCTCCTCGCGCGCCATCTCGTCGAGCGCCACTTCGATCGCCGCATCCTCGACCGCGATGGCGAAGCCGCCCGACTCGCGCACCGCCCGCAAAATGAGGAAATCGCCGACCGCCTGCGGCACGCGGATGCCAGACGCGATCGTGTGCGCGTTCTCCCAGCGCGGCGCGTGCTCCTTGCCTTCCTCGAAGGCCTTGACCATCGGCGCGCAGCCGGCCGCCTGCACCGCGATCATGCGCGGACGCTTCGCGCCGATGAAGCCGATCTTCTCCAGTTCGTCGAAGGCTTTCCACATGCCGATCAGGCCGGTGCCGCCGCCGGTCGGATAAAAGATCGCGTCCGGCACGTCCCAGCCGAGCTGCTCGGCGAGCTCGAGGCCCATCGTCTTCTTGCCTTCGATCCGGTACGGCTCCTTGAGCGTCGAGGTGTCGAACCAGCCGACCTTCGCCTTGCCCTCGCCGACGATCTTGCCGCAGTCGTCGATCAGGCCGTTGACGCGGTAGACGGCCGCGCCCTGGAGCGCGATCTCGCTGACGTTCACCTCCGGCGTGTCCTCCGGGCAGAAGATCGTCGTCTTGATGCCGCAGTGCGACGCGTAAGCCGCGAGCGCCGCGCCGGCATTGCCGTTGGTCGGCATCGCCATGTGCTTGATGCCGAGCGCCTTGGCCATCGACACCGCCATCACAAGGCCGCGCGCCTTGAACGAGCCGGTCGGCAGGCGGCCTTCGTCCTTGACCAGGACTTCGCCGCCGCCGAGCTTCTTCTGCAATTTTGCCATGGAAACGATCGGCGTCATGACCTCGCCGAGGCTGACAATGTCCTCCTTGCGCCGCACCGGCAGCAGTTCGCGGTAGCGCCACAGGTCGGCAGGACGGGTCGCGAGCTTGTCCTTGGTCAGCGCCTTCTTCACGCCGGCGAGATCGTAGCGCACCAGCAGTGGCTTGCCGGCGCGTGAGAGGTTGTGGACCTGATCGGCCTCGTGACGCTCGCCCGTCATCGAGCATTCCAGATGCGTGACGAAGCTCGGCAGGTCGGCGGTCAGATTGTCGTCGTGGCGCATGTCCTCAAAACCTTCGCGCGGCTGTTCTTGTTACTTGGCGGTCTCGCGCGGCCGGCGCGCGCGGAACACCACGAAATGCGAGAGCGAAAAATTGACGACGAAGCTCACCCCGATCGCCACGACCTTGCCGGCCCAGGCGGGGACGTGCGCCAGTTCGACGAGGCACCAGACCGTGGTCGTGTTCGCCAGGAACCCGGCGAACTGGGACAGGGCGAAGGCGAGATAGCGGCTGACGCTCAGGCTCCGGCCGGACTCCGCGGCGAAGGTGATGGTCGTGTTCATCACGTAGGAGGCGGTCACCGCCACGATCCAGGCCATCGTGTTGGCGACGATGATCGGCAGGTCGAGATAGTAGTAGGCGAAGGAGAACACCGCGAAGTCGATGGCGGAGTTCACCAGCCCGACCAGCCCGAAGCTGATCGCCTTGAGCAGGAACGCGCGCTCCTGCCAGGCGGCGGCAAGGCGCTTGCGGAGGCTCGGGCGGGGCGGCGGGGTCATCGTCGGCCCCGATTAGCATGCCCCCGGCCCGCCCGGTAGGGCGGACGCGACACGGCCCATGCGCTAAGCTATAGATCGGGGATATTGGAGAGAACCGCTAGAAATGCCGGCGAAAACAGCAAGATCGGGCGGGCGTACGGCGCGCGGAAAGGCCGCGCCGGGCCTGTCGATTGTGGTTCCCGTGTTCAACGAGGCACGGGGCCTGCCCGCATTGCACGAGCGCATTGCCGAGGTGGCGCGCTACCTCGAAGGCAAGTACGCGCTCAAGATCGAGCTCGTCTACGTGGACGACGGCAGCCGCGACAACACCGCAGAGATCGCGCGGGCGCTGCCGGCTGAGCCGTGCGACGTCCAGGTCGTGTCGCTGTCGCGCAATTTCGGCAAGGAGGCCGCGCTGCTTGCCGGCCTCGACCATGCCCGCCGCGACGCCGTCATGTTCATGGACGGCGACGGCCAGCATCCGCCGAGCCTGATCGAGACCTTGGTGTCGCGCTGGCTCGACGACGGCTACGACGTGGTCTTCACCGCCAAGGCGCACCGCGCCCAAGAGCCGAAGCTGCGCAAGATCGGCGTGCACTGGTTCTACGCGCTCATCAACTGGGGCCAGCGGCAGGCGATCCCCGAGGACGCAGGCGATTTCCGCTTGCTGTCGCCGCGCGCGGTCGAGGCGCTGCGGCAGATGCCGGAGCGCAACCGCTTCTTCAAGGGCATGTCGAGCTGGATCGGCTTCCGCCAGGCGCGCGTCGACTACGAGCCGGCCTTGCGCGCGCACGGCCAGACGACGTGGAACGTCTGGACGCTGGTCGGGCTGTCGATCGAGGGCCTGACGTCGTTCACGGTCGCGCCGCTCCGCTTCGCCAGCCTGCTCGGCGCGCTGCTCGCGGCCAGCGCCATCGTCTACGGCGTCGGCGTCGCCATCAAGACGCTGCTGTTCGGCCAGGATGTGCCCGGCTACCCGTCGCTGTTCGTCGGCATCATGGTGATCGGCGGCGTGCAGCTGCTGATGATCGGCATCCTCGGCGAATACATCGGCAAGCTGCTCAACGAGATCAAGGGACGGCCCGTCTACTTCGTCGCCGAGCACAGCGTGAAGAGCGCGGACGAGACGCCGGCGGCGAAGCCCGGCACGGCGCGTGCCGCTGAATGACGGCTGAAGTCCGTCGCATCTGGCTGTGCGCCGACGACTACGGCATGGCGCCCGGCATCAATCGCGGCATCCGCCAGCTCATCCTCGCCGGCCGCCTCAACGCCACGTCGGTGATGACGGCCGCGCCCTGGCTCGGCGACGGCGAGGCGGCGGAGCTTGCCGCGGTCAATGCCGAGAAGCCGCGCGCCGCGCTCGGCCTGCACGTGACGCTGACCGGACCGTTCCGGCCGCTCAGCGCCGGCTTTGCCCCGGCGCGCAACGGCGCCTTCCCGCCGCAGATGGAGATGATGCGGCTCGCCATGTTGCGGCGGGTCGACATCGCGCCGCTGACGATCGAGATCGCCACGCAACTCGAGGCCTTCATCGGCATCTTCGGCCGCCCGCCGGACTTCCTCGACGGTCATCAGCACGTACACCTGCTACCGGTCGTGCGCGATGCGTTCCTGAAGGTCGCGCGCGAGGGCGCGCCAAATGCCTGGGTGCGGCAGTGCATGCGCCCGGCAAAGGCGCGGCCGCTGCGCGACGCCAAGAGCCTGGTGCTCGACCTGCTCAGCGTCCGCTTCCGCAATCGCGCCGCGCGCCTCGGCATCGCCACCAACCCGGCCTTTTCCGGCGCCTATGCTTTCACGCCGGCGGCCGACTTCGCCGCGCTGTTCCCGCGCTTTCTCGCCGGCATGCCGGACGGCGGGCTGATCATGTGCCATCCCGGCTACGTCGATCCGGCGCTGAAAAGCCTCGATTCCCTGACCGACTTGCGGGAACGCGAGCTCGCTTATTTCGCCTCCGAGGCCTTTCCGCACGATCTCGCGCGGCATCGGGTCGCGCTCATGGAGCCCGCTGGCGGAATGGCGGCCAGCGCCTAGATAGACCGGACAAGGTGCGTGCTCCGGGAGGACGACCGATGACCCCGCAGGAACGTGAGCTCGTCGACAACCTGTTCGAACGCCTCGCCAAGCTTGAACCCGCGCCGCGCGATGCCGGCGCCGAACGCGCGATAGGCGATGGCCTCAAGCGCGCCCCGAACGCCGTCTACGCGCTGGTGCAGACCGCTCTGGTGCAGGACGAGGCGTTGAAACGCGCCGACGCCCGGATCCGCGAATTGTCCGGCGAAGCCGAGCCGCAGGTGCAGAGCGGCGGCTTCCTCGACACGATGCGCAACGCGCTCGGCGGCGGCCGCACCTCGGTGCCGAGCGTGCACGCGCCCGCCGCCGCCTCCACCGGCCCCGACCCGCGCTGGAACCAGGGCGGCACCACGCAGAGCGCGCCGAACGATCAGGCCGGCCCGCAAGGCTATCCGCCCGGCTACGCCCCCTCCTCCGGCTTCGGCATGGGCGGCGGCTCGTTCCTCGGCACGGCCGCGGCGTCCGCCGCGGGCTATATCGGCGGCGCGCTGCTCTTGAACTCCATCTCGTCGATGTTCGGCCATCACGGCAGCGCCTTCGCCTCGAACTACGACGCGCCGGCCGCCGCTTCGCCGTGGGACAACAGCACCGCCGGCAGCGATCTTGCGCGCGACGCGGTCAACGACATCGGCGCAAGCCCGCAGGGAAGCGACGCGCAGCCGGCCGGCCTGTTCGACACCGGCGACAACGACACCGGTGACGGGTTCGACGGCGATTCACTCGGCGATCTCGGCGGCGGCGACTCGGCGTAAGCCACGCTTCACCGATCGACCCGCTCGTTGCCGGGCACGCGCTCGAACAGCATGTCCGGCGCTTGCGCCACGCCGCCGCGCGGCGCCGCGGCATAGGCCATGCCCGGCCCGCTGCGCCGGTTGAGGTCGTAGAGATCGCGCACGAAGCCCCTCGGCAACTGGATCGTCAGCGGCACGCGCAGACCCATCCAGTCCGCGACGTCGCCGGCGAAGCTGTTGCAATTGTAGAACGTCAGGTGCCATAGCGGCCGCTCGCGGCGCAGGTTGCGGATCTCGGAGGAGAACCGCGCGTAGGTCTGCGGGCTGATCTCGCGGCGGTAGACGAGGTCCGAGCGCACGTTGCGGTCGCGCGGCTTGAGGCTGACATGGCCCGGCGCGGCGAGCACCGCGAGGAACGGCGTGTCGGTGAGCGCGCCGCTCGGGTAGAAGCCGGCATAGCGCGGGTCGCGCAGCCGCCCGCTTTTATCGACGCGGCCATAGGCGACGTAAGTGTGGCCGAACAGCCCGCCCGAGCGGGCGCGGAATTCGACCACGTAGCGGCCATCCGTGGCAGGCTGCGCCGCGGCGCTCGCGCCGGCGATGATCGCGGCCGCGGCGAAGGCCGCCGCTATCGCCCGCGCGTGCCGCATGGCCTTGTTACTGCCGTGCTCACAGCACCACGACCTTGGTGCCGACCTTGACGCGGTTGTAAAGATCGATGACGTCGCTGTTGCGCATGCGGATGCAACCCGACGACACGTTGTGGCCGATGGTCCAGGGCTCGTTCGAGCCGTGGATGCGATAGAGCGACGAGCCGAGATAGAGCGCGCGCGCGCCGAGCGGATTGTCCGGGCCGCCGGCCATGAAGTGCGGCAGGTAGGGCTGGCGCTGCAGCATCTCCTCCGGCGGCACCCAGTCCGGCCATTCCTTCTTGGCCGAAATCTTCTTCTCGCCCGCCCAGGTGAAGCCCGGCCGCCCGACGCCGATGCCGTAGCGCATGGCGCGGCCGCCATCCTCGACGAGATAGAGGAAGTGGTGCGGCGTATCGACGACGATGGTGCCCGCCGGCTCGGCGGTTTGATACGCGACCTCGCGCGGCAGGAATTGCGGATCCATCCTCAGGTCGGGCCGCTGCTGTTCCAGCATCGGATCGGCCTGCGGCGCGGCGTTGACATAAAGCGGCTGCGGCTGCGCCTCGGGATAGGCCGGCGGCGGCGCGACATATTGCGGCGGCCCGGCGTATTGCGGTGGCGGCGCATAGGCGGGCTGCTGGGCGTTGTCGCCGAACAGGAACTCGATGAAGCCGCCGCCAAGCTCGCTCTGCACGCGCGCCGGCTGCGCCACGACGACCATCGGCGGCGTCGATGGCATCTGCTGGGCCATTGCGGCGTCGCTGGCCAGGAGGAACGCGACCAGCGCCGCGTGGTGAATGAAACGTCTGCGCATGACTGCAAATACAAGCCGAAAGGGCAACCGAACCGTAAATTCACGCGCGCCTGCGGCATCCGGCGCGGCATGCAAAGCGCTTTCCGCGCAAACACGGTTGCCAAGGAGTAAAGCGCGAGCGCGCGTGGTTAAGGGCTGCTTACCGCGATTGCATACCCGGCATTAATCGCGGTGCGCTACACGTCGCCCTCGGGGGAACGGGAGCGCGTGGTGCAGCAGAAGCAATTCCGCATCGAGAAGATGCTGCCGTCGCGGCATGGCCTGATGGCTGCACCGCAGCCGGACGCCGATTCCGTGGCGGCGCTCAAGCGCAGCCTCGCCTCGCTCGTCACCGACGAAGATGGCCGCCGCCTGTCGCGCGCCGCGGCCGAGCTCGGCGCGGCAATCGAGTCGATGGAGAAGGCGGCGCAGATCGTGCTCGCCGCCGCGGAATCGATCGACGACGGCGTGCGCACGCTGCCCTGCGCGCAGGTCGCCAAGCCCGCCTGCGAGATTGCGCCGGACATCAAGCAGCGCATCGCGCAGATCTACGAAGCCTGTAATTTCCAGGATCTCGCCGGCCAGCGCATCGGCAAGGTCATCGCGCTGCTCGGCCATCTCGAGGAGCAGCTTGCGCATGTCGCCGCCGGCGGCGGCCACGCCACCCCGGCGGTCGCGCCGCGGGAGGCCGGCCTGATCAACGGCCCGCGCCTCGACGGCGCCTCGGGCCATGTCGACCAGCACGCGGTCGACGCGCTGTTCGGCTAGGCCGGGCGCCTTATCAAAATCGCGCAGATGAAGGCGACCGCCGCGAAGGCGGCGGCGAGCGCCAGCGCGGCCGCGTCCGAGGCGCGCTCGACCACGAAGGCCATCACCAGCGGCGAGGCCGACTGCACCAGCAGGAACGGCCCGGCGAGACGCCCCATCAGCCGGCCGTAGCCGGTAGCGCCGAACAAGGTCAGCGGCACCGCGCCGCGCGCGATGGTGACGAGGCCGTTGGCGCCGCCGAACATCACCGCGAACACCGCGGCAACCGGCACCGACATGCCGGTCAATGCCAGCATCGCGAAGGCGACGAGCAGCGATCCGAATGCGAAGCGCGCCACCCAGATCGGATGCAGGTCGCGGCCGAAGGAGAATTCGATGAGCCGCGCCAGCACCTGCGCCGGGCCGAACAGCGCGCCGATCCACACCGCCGTGCCGGCGTCGATGCCCTCGCGCTGGAAGATGGCGAGCAGGTGCGCCGACAGGCCAGACGGCACGAAGGCGTAACAGGCAAAGGCCGACGCCACGAGCACGAAGGTCAGGCCTTTCGCCGGCACGAGCTTTGCCGGCTTCTTCGCCGCCGCCGTCTCGGGCGCGTCGACATCGGCGTGTCCGCGCGGCAGGAGAAACGCGTGCAGCGGCGCGTTGATGAGGACGAGCACCGCGGCATAGACGAGATAGCAGCCGCGCCAGCCGATGCCCTCGATCAGAAGATGCGTCACCGGCCAGCTCACCGTCGAGGCAAAGCCGCCGGCGAGCGTCAGCGCCGTGATCGGCCGTCGCGCGCCCATGCCGAAGATGCGGCCGAGGCTGGCGAAGGCGGCGTCATAGAGGCTCGCCGCCATCGACACGCCGAGCAGCATCCACACCGCACAATAGGCGACCGGGTTCGTCGCGTGCGTGATCAGCACGAGGCCGAGCGCGCCGCCGAGCGAGCCGCAGGTCATGGTGACGTGGCCGCCGAGCCGGTCGATCGACGCGCCGACATAGCGCGCGGCAATGCCGGCGGTGAGCAGGCCGAGCGAGAAGCCGCCCATGGCGAACGACATCGACCAGCCGCGGTCGGCGGCGATCAGCGGCACGATCAGCACCGGCGTGTAGAAGATCGCGCCCCAGGCCGTGATCTGCGTCACGCCGAGGACGGGCACGGCGCGCCAGGGGCCGGTGAGGAAATTTTGGATGGATTGCATCGGCCACGTATGAGGCGAACTCCCCTCCCCCTTGTGGGGAGGGGTTGGGGGTCAATTGGATCGAGAAACTTATACCCCCACCCCGCTCATCACGCTGACGCTCGATGAGCGGCCCTCCCCCAAGGGGGAGGGTAAGAGTTACTGCGCCGGCTTCGCAGCCGGCTTCGCGGCGGGCTTGGGCTTCGGTTTGGCCGCCGGCTTCCTGCCGCGCGGCTTCTTTGCGCCCTCGGCCGGGCAGCGCACGTAGACCATCGTGCCGTAGCGGCCCTGCACTTCCGGATCGATCCAGCGCGTGATCAGGATGCGGCCGTCGAATTGCTCGACCTCGCGGTCCTGCTGGCCGCCTGGCGGGTCCTCGGCCGGGCCGATGAACGTCTTGCCGCCCGGCGCGCCCTTGAGCTTGAGCTCGGACGGCGTCGCCTGATCGGCGAGGTGCATCATGACGCCGCCGCCGGGGCCGAGCGTGATGACGTAGGGCTGCGAGCACGCGTTCAGCGCCGCCGCCTCGGTGCGCTCGCGGTCGGTCGCGACGTGATAGGCGGCGAGCCCCCAGCGCCCGACGAGATCCTGCGGCGGGAAGGCCGGCGGCAATGTCGGCGTCACCGGCGGCGCGGCCGGCTCCGGCGGCGCCGGTGAGGTCGTCGCGCACCCGGCCAGCGCCAGCGCCAGCAGCGCGGCGGACAGGATCGGGCTCAGGCGAAGGCTGAATTGACGCATCGGGGCTCCTGAATGACGGCAATCGACATTGCGGGCGGAGGCCGCCAAGCGCAAGCAGAACCGTGAGATTTCGCCCTGAACGGGGCCCGGCGCGGTAGCGGGCGACGCCCCTTTCGCTTGACACTCCAGGCGATCCGCAATATCTCCCGGTCGGCTGCTGGCACTCCCACTAGCTGAGTGCTAACGGCTTGGAAAATCGATAATTTCCCTACAGTTCAGTGACGCGCGGGAGCGCCGACGAGGAAGCCATGGCCAAGACCAAGTTCCGTCCCCTGCATGACCGCGTGGTCGTGCGCCGCATCGAGGCAGACGAGAAGACCAAAGGCGGGATCATCATCCCCGATACCGCGAAGGAGAAGCCGCAAGAGGGCGAGGTCGTCGCCGTCGGCCCGGGCGGCCGCGACGAGGCCGGCAAGTTGACCCCGATGGACCTGAAGACCGGCGACCGCGTGCTGTTCGGCAAGTGGTCCGGCACCGAGGTCAAGATCGACGGCGAGGATCTCCTGATCATGAAGGAGTCCGACATCATGGGCGTGATCGCCTGACGACGATCCTCGTCCTGAGGAGGCGCCGCAGGCGCCGTCTCGAAGGACGAGCACAACGAGTCATCGGCCTCATCCTTCGAGACGCGGCTACGCCGCTCCTCAGGATGAGGGTCAACCCAGAAATCCAGTGGAGTGAATTCAAATGGCTGCCAAGGACGTTAAATTCTCCGGCGACGCGCGCGACCGCATGCTGCGCGGCGTCGATATCCTCGCCAACGCGGTAAAGGTCACGCTCGGCCCGAAGGGCCGCAACGTCGTGCTCGACAAGTCGTTCGGCGCGCCGCGCATCACCAAGGACGGTGTGACGGTGGCGAAGGAGATCGAGCTCGAGGACAAGTTCGAGAACATGGGCGCGCAGATGGTGCGCGAGGTCGCGTCCCGCACCAACGACATGGCCGGCGACGGCACCACCACCGCCACCGTTCTCGCCCAGGCGATCGTGCGTGAAGGCGCCAAGTCGGTTGCCGCCGGCATGAACCCGATGGATCTTAAGCGCGGCATCGACATCGCCGTCAGCGCCGTCGTCAAGGATATCGAGAAGCGCGCCAAGAAGGTCGGCTCCTCGGCCGAGGTCGCGCAGGTCGGCACCATTTCGGCCAACGGCGACTCCACCATCGGCAAGATGATCGCGCAGGCGATGCAGAAGGTCGGCAACGAAGGCGTCATCACCGTCGAAGAAGCCAAGGCGATGGACACCGAGGTCGAGATCGTCGAGGGCATGCAGTTCGACCGCGGCTACATCTCGCCCTACTTCGTCACCAACGCCGAGAAGATGCTGGCCGAGCTCGAGGACGCCTACATCCTCCTGCACGAGAAGAAGCTCTCGGGCCTCCAGGCCATGCTGCCGGTGCTCGAGGCGGTGGTGCAGTCGGGCAAGCCGCTCATCATCATCGCCGAGGACGTCGAGGGCGAGGCGATCGCCACGCTTGTCGTCAACAAGCTGCGCGGCGGCCTGAAGGTCGCGGCCGTCAAGGCGCCGGGCTTCGGTGACCGCCGCAAGGCCATGCTCGAGGACATCGCGATCCTCACCGGCGGCCAGCTCATCTCCGAGGACCTCGGCATCAAGCTCGAGAACGTGACCCTCAACATGCTGGGCCGCGCCAAGAAGGTGATCATCGAGAAAGAGAAGACCACGATCGTCAACGGTTCCGGCAAGAAGGCCGACATCGAGGCGCGCGTGCAGCAGATCAAGGCGCAGATCGAGGAAACCACCTCGGACTACGACAAGGAGAAGCTGCAGGAGCGCCTGGCCAAGCTCGCGGGCGGCGTCGCGGTGATCCGCGTCGGCGGCGCGACCGAGATCGAGGTCAAGGAGAAGAAGGACCGCGTCGAGGACGCGCTCAACGCCACCCGCGCCGCGGTGCAGGAAGGCATCGTCCCCGGCGGCGGCGTCGCGCTGCTGCGCGCCAAGAAGGCGGTCGGCAAGATCGCCAACGACAACCCGGACGTACAGGCCGGCATCAACATCGTGCTCAAGGCGCTGGAGGCTCCGATCCGGCAGATCGCCGAGAACGCCGGTGTCGAGGGCTCGATCGTCGTCGGCAAGATCCTCGAGAACAAGGACGAGACCTTCGGCTTCGACGCGCAGAACGAAGAGTACGTCGACATGATCGCCAAGGGCATTGTCGACCCGGCAAAGGTCGTGCGCACGGCGCTTCAGGATGCGTGCTCGGTCGCCGGCCTGCTCGTCACCACCGAGGCGATGGTCGCCGAGCTGCCGAAGGATGCGGCTCCGGCGATGCCCGGCGGCGGCATGGGCGGAATGGGTGGCATGGGCGGAATGATGTAAGCGACGCCCGTCAACCTGACAGACGGAAGGGGCCGCCTCGTGCGGCCCCTTTTTTTGCAATCCGTTCTCCTCGTCATGCCCGGGCTTGTGCCGGCCATCCACGCCTTCCAGCTCCAGCAAGCGAGCCGTCGAAGCCCGGCACAAGGCCGGACATGACGAAGTCAATGAAACCCAAGTTCCACTCCGCGCGTTGAGCGCGCATGGCCGCGGCACCCGCATCGAGACTGGTCGTCCATGCCGCGCTTGCCGGCAACCTGCTGGTCGCGGTGACCAAGTTCGCCGCCGCCTTCTGGACCGGCTCCTCCGCGATGCTGTCGGAGGCGATCCACTCCACCGTCGACACCGCCGACCAGGTCGTCCTGCTCTACGGCCTCAAGCGCGCCGAGCGGCCGCCGGACGCGCTGCATCCGCTCGGCTACGGCCGTGAGCTCTATTTCTGGAGCTTCATCGTCGCGCTGTTGATGTTCACGCTCGGCGCCGGCGTCACCGCCTACGAAGGCGTCGATCACATCCTACGCCCGCACGCCATCGAGAACGCGCTCGCCGCCTACGTCGTGCTTGCCGCGGCCTTCGTGTTCGAGGGCGCGAGCTGGGCTTTCGCCTTGCGCGAATTCCACCGCGCCAAGGGCGAGGCCGGTTATTTCGAGGCGCTGCGGCGGTCGAAGGACCCGCCGGCCTTCATCGTGCTGTTCGAGGACAGCGCGGCGCTGGTCGGCCTCTCGATCGCCTTCCTCGGCACCTTCTTTGCGCAACGCCTCGACCTGCCGGTGCTCGACGGCGTCGCCTCGCTCGGCATCGCCGCCGTGCTCGGCGTGACCGCGCTGATGCTGGCCGTGGAGAGCAAGGGACTGCTGATGGGGGAGCCGGCGAGCGCCGACCTGCGGCAGGCGATCATGCGCACCGCCAGCCGCATCGACGGCATCGAGCGCGCGCAGATCGTGTTCACCGTGCACATGGCGCCGGATCAGGTCGTCGTCGCGCTGAGCCTGGAATTCCGCGACAGCATGACCGCGCCATATATCGAGCGGGCGATCGACGCGCTCGAGGCGGCGATCCAGGCGGGGCATCCGGAGGTGATCGCCGTCTTCGTCAAGCCGGAGGACAAGGCGGACCAGATCGTGCTGCCGGGCCGCTTCCCCGGCCGCGCTCGCCGCCTCAGTGGTCGGACGGGCGGAAGCGCAGCGGCAACGGCCCCTCCAGTGTGACGACGCCGACCGCCACCTGCCAGCGCGACACCTGCGCCAGCGCGCCGACGAGATCGGCGTCGGCCGCCATCCGCTCCGGCGAGCACTGGCCGTCGCTCATGTATTGCGGCAGCGCGTCGGAAAGCGGCGCTGGCGCGATCTGGATCGCCCCGCCCTCGACTGCCACGCGCGCCGTCGCCGTCCGGCACCACAGCTCGAGCCGCGCGGTGCCGTCGGCGGAGATCGTGACGCTCGGCACGCGCCGCACCCGGCCCATCGGCGCAACCTCGAGCATGAGCTGCTGGTCGTATGGAAATACTACTTCTGCCAGGGCCGGCGCCGCGAGCGTCAGAAAGACGACGAGTCCAGCACGCGCGCAACAGCGTGCACGAAATTTCCGCATCATGTTCTCCGGATCGGCGCCGCGGACGCGGCGCGCGGTCTTGACGAATGCGGCACAACCGCTCGTCAATGCTCTATTGAAAGCAATCTAGGCGATATTGCGGACTTGTCGTATACCACTTCGGGGCTTTCGCACGATGAATCAACAGATCATCGATCTCTATGATCGGTTCACGCACGGCGAACTGAGCCGGCGCGCCTTCGTCGAGCGCCTCGCCGAGATCGCCGGATCGACAGCCGCGGCGCTCGCGCTGCTCCCTCTGCTGACCAACGATTACGCGCGCGCCGAGACGGTTGCCGCCAACGATCCGCGGCTCGACACCAATACCGTCTACTACAAGGCCGCCGGCACCGAGATCGCGACCTATCTGGCGCGGCCCAAGGGCGAGGCGCCCTGCCCGACGGTGATCGTCGTGCACGAAAACCGCGGCCTCAATCCGCACATCAAGGACATCGCGCGCCGTCTGGCGCTCGCAGGCTTTTGCGCCTTCGCCGTCGACATGCTGTCGCCGCTCGGCGGCACACCCGCCGACGAGGATAAAGCGCGCGCCATGATCGCGAAGCTCGACCCGAAGGAAACCGCGCACCACATCGCCTCGGCCGTGACCGTGCTCGGGCACGCGCCCGGCGCCAGCGGCAAGGTCGGCGCCGTCGGCTTCTGCTGGGGCGGCGGCATGGTCAACCGTGTCGCGGTCATCGAGCCTTCATTGAACGCCGCCGTCGCCTATTACGGCGTACAGCCGCCCGCCACCGATGTGCCGAAGATCAAGGCGGCGCTGCTCCTGCACTATGCGGGGCTCGATGAGCGCATCGATGCCGGAATTCCGGCCTTCGAGGCTGCGCTGAAGGCGAACCACAAGAAATTCGAGATCGACGTCTATCCTGGCGTCAATCACGCCTTCAACAACGACACGTCGAGCCGCTACGACAAGGCGGCCGCCGGCCTTGCCTGGCAGCGCACGATTGCCTTCCTCAAGCGCGAGCTTGCCGCGTAGGCCGCCTCACTCCGTCAGCTGCTCCACCACCCAGTTCGCCGTGCGCAGGAGCCGCGCGTCGTCGCCGGGCGCGCCGATCAATTGCACGCCGAGCGGCATGTCGGCCTCGCCCTTGAGCAGCGGCAGCGTCACCGCCGGCACGCCGGACAACGACCACAGCGAGCAGAACATCGGGCTGCCGGTCGCCTCGCCCACCGGCGCGACGCCGACCGTCGCCGGCGTGAGGATGGCGTCGTAGCCGGCGAGCAGCGCGGCGATTGCGCCCCGGTAGCGCAGCGCGTGGTCGCGCGCGGCGAGATAACGCACCGCCGAGGTCTCGGCGCCTTCGGACAGGATCGCGCGCAGCGCCTCGCTCGATTTTGCCTCGCCGCCGCGCGCGACCATGGCGCCGAGATTGTGCGCCATGTCGGTCGCCATCACGACGCGATGGTCGTCCCAGGCGGCGGCGATGTCGTCCGGCAGCGCCGCCTCCTCGACGTCGTCGCCGAGCTCGGCGGCGAGCGCCTCGAACGCCGCATGCGTGCCGGCGTCGGCCTTATCCCAGACCGGCGTGCGCACGAAGGCGAGCCGCGGCGGCGCCTCCAGCTCGTCCGCCGTCATGGCCATGAAATTCGGCGCCGCGAGCGGCCGCGTGTCCGGATCGTGCGGATCGTGGCCGGCGAGCACCTCGAGCAGGAGCGCGCTGTCGCCGAGCGAGCGCGCGAAGGTGCCGACATGGTCGAGCGCGCGCGACAGAAGCATCGCGCCGTGGCGCGAGATCGTGCCGTGCGTCGGCTTGACGCCATAGACGCCGCAGAACGCCGCCGGCCGGATCACCGAGCCGTTGGTCTGCGAGCCGATGGCGAGCGGCACCATCTCCGCCGCCACCGCCGCGGCCGAGCCGGAGGACGAGCCGCCCGGCGTGCGCGTCAGGTCGTGCGGATTGCGCGTCGGCCCGGGATGGAAATAGGCGCACTCTGTGGTCACCGTCTTGCCGATGATCACCGCGCCGGCGGCGCGCAGCCGCGCCACCGCGGCGGCGTCCTCGCGCGGCCGGCGGCCCTTGAGCGCGAGCGAGCCGCACTCGGCCGGATAGTCCGCCGTGTCGAAGATGTCCTTGATGCCGACCGGCACGCCGTGCAGTGGCCCGAGCGGCCCGCCGTCGCGCTGGCGCTCGTCGAGCGCCTGCGCCTGGGCAAGCGCCGCGTCCGGATCGAGATGCACGAAGGCGCGCACGTCGCCGTCCATGGCGGCGATGCGGTCGAGGCAGGCGCCGACATAGGCCTCCGAGGTCAGTTCGCCTGCGGCGATCAGCTCGGCGGCCTCGATGGCGGTGAGCGCGGTCAGCTCGGTGTCCGTCACGTAAATCCCCCTTTATTCCGCCCGAAACATACACGAGGCGGCGGCGGCGTCTGCGGCAATTTTTGCCACGCCAGCGCGCGCTTCGGCATGGGCCGCGGCCCGCCGGCGGCCTCTTGCCCGCCGCATTCCTGCGTCAGCAGCAGGACCGTCCGCCCACTCGCCCGCCTCGGGATTCAGCTATGAATACGGCGGACAGACCGACAGGAGCCCCCCGTGAGAGGCATGCTCTCGACCCTCGCCATCGTCTGGCGGATCGCCGCGCCGTATTTCAGCTCGGAGGACCGCTGGCCCGGACGCATCCTGCTCGCCGCGGTCGTGGCGATCGAACTGTCCATCGTCGGCATCACGGTTCTCTACAATTCGTGGAACGCGGCGTTCTACAACGCGCTGCAGGAGCACAACTGGAACGCCTTCGTCTATCAACTCGGCTATTTCTGCATCCTCGCCGCCGCCTTCATCCTGCTCGCGGTCTATCAATTGTACCTGAACCAGTGGCTGCAAATCCGCTGGCGGCGCTGGATGACACGCGTCTATCTCGGCGAGTGGCTGGCGCAGTCGGTGCACTACCGCATGCAGTTGCAGGGCGACGCCGCCGACAACCCCGATCAGCGCATCTCGGAGGACATCCGCCAGTTCATCGAGCTGACGCTGACCATCGGGCTACAGCTTCTCAACTCGACAGTGACATTGTTCTCGTTCCTCATCATCCTGTGGGGCCTGTCGAAGACCGCGCCGCTGACATTGTTCGGCGTCGACATCCCCGGCTATCTGGTGTGGGCGGCGCTTATCTACGCCATCTTCGGAACGGCGCTGACGCATCTCATCGGCCGGCCGCTCGTCGCGCTGAACTTCCAGCAGCAGCGCTTTGAGGCCGACTTCCGCTTCAACCTCGTGCGCGTGCGCGAGAACTCCGAGCAGATCGCCCTGCTCGAGGGCGACGAAGCCGAGCGCGAGCGGCTGCTGATGCGGTTCGGCAATGTCGTCGCCAACTGGTACGCGCTGATGACGCGGCAGAAGAAGCTCACCTTCTTCACCGCCAGCTACTCGCAGGCGGCGGTCGTGTTCCCGTTCATCATGGTCAGCCCCGCCTATTTCGCCAACAAGGTGCAGCTCGGCGGCCTGATGCAGACGGCCAACGCCTTCGGCCAGGTGCAGAGCGCGCTGTCGGTGTTCGTGACGCTGTATCGCGGCCTCGCCGAATGGAGCGCGGTGATCGAGCGTCTCTCCGGCTTCGAGCAGTCGATGGAATCGGCGCGGCAACTGGCGTCGGCGACGGCCGGCATCGCGGTCGCGACGGGCGAGGCGAAGGCCGTCGCCTTCAAGGACCTGGCGGTGCGGCTGCCGAACGGCGTGCCGCTGGTGAACGCCCGCGACGTCTCGATCGGGCTCGGCGAGCACGTGCTCGTCACCGGCCCGTCCGGCACAGGCAAGTCGACCTTGTTCCGCGCGCTGGCCGGCGTGTGGCCGTTCGGCGACGGCCGCGTCGACCTGCCGAAGGACGCGCGCGTGATGATCCTGCCGCAGCGGCCGTATTTCCCGATCGCGCCGCTCGCCGCCGCCGTCGCCTATCCGGCCGAGAGCGGCGCCTATGACGACAAGGCCATCGCGGAAGCCATCGCCGCGGCGGGCCTGCCGGCGCTGGCCGGGCGACTCGACGAGGAGGCGCACTGGAACCGCATGCTGTCGCTCGGCGAGCAGCAGCGGCTCGGCATCGCCCGCGCGCTGCTGCACGCGCCGGACTTCCTGTTCCTCGACGAGGCCACCGCCTCGCTCGACGAAGCGGCGGAAGCCGCGGTCTACCGCGTGCTGCGAGAGCGCCTGCCGAACGCGACCGTGGTCTCGATCGGCCATCGCGGCACGCTTGCCGCCTTCCACCGGCGCCGCCTCGCGCTGGTGCGCGAAGGCGACCATCACACGCTCAGCGAAGCCAGCCTGACGCCGGCCGAATAGCGGCCCGCACAAACGAAAGCGGCGGCCGCTGCCGGCCGCCGCCTCCGCAAATTTGCCTCAGCCTACTTCAGGCTGCCGAGCGTCAGGTCGGCCGACAGCTTGGCGATGAAGGTCGCGCCGCACCAGTTGGAGCCGACGCCGGTCGGGTTGATGGGCGTGACGTTGGTGGTGCCGGAGCCGCCCGGATCGCTGGTGAAGGCGTTGCAGTCGCCCTTGTTCAGGTCGGTGTCGCTGTAGCGCAGGTCGAGCGTGAACACCTTGTAGGTGAAGCCGATGCCGACGTTCCAGGTGTTGTAATCCTTGTAGTCGATGCCGTTCGGGAAGGCCGGCACGCCGTAGAACGCATCGCTGGTGCCGAGCCACTGGCGGCCGAACTCACCGGACACGTACCAGCCGAGCGGACCGAGCGCGAGCTTCTCCGGCGCGGTGTACTTGATCGTGCCGGAGGCGTAGTTGCCCCAGGCGCCGGTGTTGAGGAAATTCGGCGAATAGTATTCGTTGGCGCCGAGCGCGAAGTCGCCGATCGTGTAGGTCACCTTGCCGTAGACTTCGTAGAAGCTGGCGACCGACTTGGCGACGTTGCCGTTCGGGATGGTCGCGGGACACGCGGCGTTACCGGCGTAACAGGTGCCGCCGGGATAATAATAATACCAAAAGCCGACATCGAACGCGACCGGGCCGAAGGTCGGACGCACGCCGCCGTAGAAGTCGATCTCCGCCGCGGCGTTGTTGGCGAACTTGATGCTCTCGCCGGAGATGCCGGCATAGAGCTGCCAGTTCGCGTCGATGTTGTAGCGCGGCTCGAAATACGCCGCGACGGACGGCTTGTGGCCGGACTGGGTGACGCCGCGCCAGACGTAATCGTTCATGATCGCCGCGCCGAAGGCGACGTCCCACGGCGACGGCGGCGCGGCCACAACCGGCGCCTTCGCGGCCTTCACCGGCATGTCCGAAGCCAATGCGGGCGCGGCCGCCGACACCGCAAGCGCCGCAACCAATGACACCACAACCTTCTTCATCGAGCCTGCCCCTTCACGGTTCGATCGGACTTCCGCCGATACAAGCCCGCGACCCTGCGTGCCGAATTCAAACCCCGGCGCGATCGACCCGGACGCAACAGGACGCGCGTTGCGTGGAGTTACGCATTTGCAGTTCCGGAGCGGCAAGGCGAAGATTTCGGCAGGTGCTGCCTTTTTGGGCGTTCAAGGCCCTTGTTGACAGGAATAGGACGCCCTGTTGCGCCGCGGTCACAATGCCGATTGCCGGTTGGCGCCCGGCCTGCAATTCACGGCGCCGCGCGTAAATGCGAAATAAAAAAACCCCGCCGCGAGGCCGCGGCAGGGTTGTCTCGTGGCCGCCGTTCGCGCGAGCGGTCAGGCCGCCGCCTTCTTGCGGTTGGCGGCAAGGCGCGCGTCGACCAGGGCGACGATGGCGTCGACCTTGTCGTTCTGCATGCCCTTCTGCTTGGCGATGAGCTGCACCAGCTTGTCGGCGCGCTCGATGTTCGGCGCGCCGTTTTGCAGCGCGCGCGCCGCCGAGGCCGGACGCGACAGGCTCTGCGCCGCCGCGGCGTATTTCTCGAACGGCACCAGGTCCTCGGGCTTCGCGCCGAGCTTTACGCAGAGGTCGAACACAAAGTTGTAGACCTCGCGCGCCTCGGCGATGTTGGAGTGCACCGCCTCCTGCGCCGTTCGCATGCCGTCCTTGGTGATGCAGCGGTAGTTGCCGGCCAGCAGCATCGACCATTTGGCGAGCGGCGTGAAGATCGACTCGTGCACGCGCAGCTTCACCGGCAGCTCGATCTTGGCGCCGTCGATCTCGTAGCGCACCGCGTCGATGTCCTTCTCGAGGTCGCGCAGAATCTGCGTGTGCTTGTCGTCGGCGAACTTCGCCACCTTGAAGTTGGTCGGCAGCGTGACGAGAAGCTCGTTGGCCTTGCCGTCCGGCGGGCGGATCGCCTGCGGGTCCGGGCTGCACAAGGTGACGCGGCCGGGATCGAAATTGTCCCACACCGTCGGGTCGGTGAAGGCCGGCTTGAGCGCCTCGTAGTCGAGGCCCGGGATGCGCTTCACGTAAGGCAAAGGCGGCATGTTCATGATCGACATGCACGGCACCTTCGACCTGGCAACCGCGTCGAGCAGCTCGCGCACGCCGGGCGAGCGGTACTGCGGCTCCTGCATCGCGAGCCCGACCAGGTCGTAGTCGCCGGGGTTGACGCCGGCCGCGCCGCCGGCCGTCACCTTGCCCGGCAGCTTGCGCGAGTCGATCGTGATGCGGTCCTGCCGTCCCTTGACCGGCAGATAGACGCGGAAGCCCTCGGCATTGATCAGGTCGGCTTCGGCCGGCAGGCAGACGAGATGCACGGAGTGGCCGCCGAACAGGATCTTTGAAGCCAGCAGCGACCCGTAAGACGCTCCCATGATCAGAATTTTGCGCGCTGCCATACTCGAGGCTCCCTTTTCGATCGTCTTGAAGTCTTTGAAGAAAGACGGCCCCCACATCCCCGCGGGAACCGGTGCAGGCGCATGCTAAGCGGCGCCCGATGACGTTGCAATCGGGGGACGCCGCGGCGCGCGGCCTGTCCAGCGCGGCCCCGAAGTGGGCAAGGAGTACCGGCGGCCGCACCGTTGCGGGCGGCCGCCGGGAGCGATTGCCTACTGGCCGTCCTTGCCGCCGCCGAGCATGCCGCCCAGCGTCGAGAGGATCTGCGGCATCACGGGCGCTGCCGGGGCCGGCGCCGGAGCGGGCGCGGGCTTCTTGGCGGCCGGCTTGCGCGCGGCCTTCTTCTTCGCGGGCTTCCTCGCCTTCGCTTTCACCGTTTTCTTCTTCCGCGCCGGAGCGGCGCGCTTCATCGCCTTCTTCGATTTCTTCGCTTTCGCCTTCTTGCGCTTCTTCGCCATGACCTTGTGTCCTCCGGAATGGTCAAACCACGCTTACCCACGCTGACGTCAGGCGAGACCGCCGGCGCGTCGGAGCGCCCGAAAGCCTCGCTTCTCCTAGCCGGCCGCGGCAGCCGTGCGCGTGCCCTCGGCCAGATCGCTGAGCCCCTCGGGCACCGGCCCGCCGGTCGCCCAGTCGACGAGTTCGACCGTGTGGACGACCGGAATGGCGGTGCCGGCGGCGATCTGCGTGATGCAGCCGATATTGCCGGCCGCGACCACATCCGGCTCGAGCCGTTCGATGTTGGCGACCTTGCGGTCACGCAGCCTGTCAGCCAACGAGGGCTGGAGGATGTTGTAGGTGCCCGCCGAGCCGCAACACAAATGCCCTTCCGGCACATCTTTGACGATGAAGTTTAGTTTGGAAAGCAATTCTTTCGGCGCCGTGGCGATCTTCTGTCCGTGCTGCAGCGAACAGGCCGAGTGATAGGCGACCGTGAGCGGCTGCGCGCCGCCCGACGCCGTGAGATCGAGCGTCGACAGGTATTCGCTGACATCCTTGGCAAGCCGCGAGACACGCTTGGCCTTCTCGGCATAAGCCGGGTCGGTGCGCAGCAGGAATCCGTAGTCCTTCACGACCGTGCCGCAGCCCGACACGGTCATCAGGATGGCGTCGAGCCCCTCGCCCTCGATCTCGACCGTCCAGGCGTCGATCAGGCTCCGCGCCTGGCCGAGCGCCTGCGCCTCGCGGCCCATGTGATGCACCAGCGAGCCGCAGCAGGCGTCGCCCTCGGCGATCACCACTTCGATGCCGTAACGGTTGAGGACGCGGATCGCCGCCTCGTTGGTCGACGGTGCGAGCACCGGATTGATGCAGCCGGCGAGCAGCGCCACCCGCCCGCGCCGTTCCCCCGCCGCCGGATAGACCTTGCGGCGGCGGTCGGACGGCGGCGCCGGCACGTGGCCCGGCGTCAGGCTGAGCATGGCGCCGAGGCGCTTGAGGCCGAGCGCCTTCAGCGCCGGGGCGAAAGGCTTGCCGACGAGGCCCGCCACCGCCGCCCAGCGGAACAATGCCGGGTCCGGCAGCACGCGCGCCAGGAGGCCGCGGATCAGCCGGTCGGTCAACGGGCGCTTGTAGGTCTTCTCGATGTGGTCGCGGGCGTGGTCGACGAGGTGCATGTAGTGCACGCCCGAGGGGCACGTGGTCATGCACGACAGGCAGGAGAGGCAGCGGTCGATGTGCTTGACCACCTCGGCCGTCGCCGGCCGGTCCTGCTCCAGCATCTCCTTGATCAGGTAGATGCGGCCGCGCGGGGAATCGAGCTCGTCGCCGAGCAGTACGTAGGTCGGGCAGGTCGCGGTGCAGAAGCCGCAATGCACGCAGGCGCGCAGGATCTTCTCCGCTTCGGCGGTCTGCGGGTCGGCCAGTTGCGCCAGGGTGAAGGTGGTTTGCATCTAACATTTTTTCATGAGCTAGAGTCCGCAGACGCCCCGAGTCTCAAACAAAGCGCTCCTATATGCCACTGAGCGTCAAATGATTTTCGTGAACTTACAGTCAGACTTTTGTCCAGGACTTGGACGGGGAGCGCCGCGAGCAGCTCGACGAGAGAATCCAGATCGTTCTCGATGCGTTCGAAATTCGGAAATCCATTTTTTTGGAAATAAAGGCAAATGAAGCCAAACTGCGGAATCCGCACACGAGCCGCGCAATTTCGTTTTGGTGAAAAGTGCCCGCTGCTGAATGTACGCGCGAGCCTTCTAGCATCAGTCAATAGTCCCTCTTCGCTCTCCTTTATTCCGCCGCTACTAATATTCTTTTTGACCTCAATAAAGCATTCAAGATCTTCTTGAACTGTGTTCCATATCGCTATGTCGATGGGGCCGACGTTAGGAACATGCTCTTCCAGAGTCACCATAAGGTTTGTCTGATCGTGTATGTAACGCCCGATGAAATATGCTAGAGGCCGCTCTATGCCGTAGTCCCCTGTCCAATAGCCTCCTGAAATCTTCTCAAATTCCAAATTCGCTCTAATCATCGAGTCCACGATCATATCGGTCGTTACAGTCTTCCAAGGCATCTCACACCCCCGCCCACATGCGCCCGGGATTGAGCACGCCCTTGGGGTCGAAGCTCTCCTTCACGCGGCGGCTGAGCGCGCGGATGCCCCCCTCCTCCGGCTGGAACACCTCGACCGCGGCGCGCACCGCGGCCGGCGCGCGGAGAAGCGTCGCATGGCCGCCGAGCTCGGCAACCGCCGTGCGCACGGATGCCGCGTCCGGCTCGTCCTGGTAGGGCATCGCGACCCAGACCAGGCCGCCGCCCCAGTCGTAGAACATCTGCGCCGCCGGCGTGATCAAGTCGACGACGCGGTGGCCCTGCGCCGGCGCGGTCGAGATGCGCCAGAGCGGCCGCTGCCGCGCCGCGGCAACCGCGAAGGGCTTCACGTCGCGCACGTCGCGCCACAGCGCGCGCGAGGCGTCCTGCTCCAGGATGGCGACGGGACCGAAGCTTTTCAGGTGCGCGGCGAGCTGCTCGCGCCGGTGCGCCACCGACGGCGCCACGCCTTCGAGCCGGAACACGGTCGCCGCCTCGGCCCTGGGCAGGCCCGAGAACCACGAGGCGACGTGATCGGGCAGATGGGCCGCGCCGGAGACGTCGGCCGAGGTCCCGGTCGCCGCCGACATGGCCGCGCAGGCGTCGGCGTCGGTCAGACCGGTCACCAGCACGGTCGCCTCGGTCTCGGGCTTGGGCAGCACCTTGATCGTGATCTCGGTCATCGCCGCCAGCGTGCCCCAGGAGCCGGTGAGGATCTTGCACATGTCGTAGCCGGTGACGTTCTTCACGACCCGCCCGCCGGTCTTGATCGTCTCGGCGCGGCCGGTGACGGCGGTGACGCCGAGCACATGGTCGCGCGCCGCGCCCGCTTTGATGCGGCGCGGGCCGGAGAGGTTCGCCGCGACCACGCCGCCGAGCGTGCCCTGCCCCGGCTCTTGCCCGAACAGCGCGCCGTAATCGGCCGGCTCGAAGGCGAGCTGCTGGCCATGCTTGTCAACCAGCGCTTCGATTTCGGCGATCGGCGTGCCGGCCTTCGCCGACAGCACCAGTTCCTCCGGCTCATAGAGCGTGACGCCGGTGAGGCCCGAGAGGTCGAGCGTCAGGTCGGTCTGGCTCGGCCGGCCGATATTGCGCTTCGAGCCTTGGCCTACGAGCTCGAGCGGCTTCTCCTCGGCGACGGCCCAGCGCAGGGCCTCTTCGACGTCGCGCGCGTCGCGGGGTTTGAGACGGTCGGTCATGGAAGTTGGATGTGCGGGAAGGACACACCACGGGCGCGCTTCACCTCTCCCCTTTGGGGAGAGGTCGGCGCACGAAGTGCGCCGGGTGAGGGGGGCGCGAAGCCCTGAGAAGCACGTGCCCCCTCACCCCAACCCTCTCCCCCAAGGGGAGAGGGAGTACCGCCCTGCCCGCGGCGAATCTTCGACCTCGTTTGAGCCATCGATCTACGCCCGACGATACTTCGCAAACACGGCCTCGACCTCTGCATCAGTCGCGATCTCACCGCGTTTGACTGCATCAAGTGCTTCGTCAATCGCACTCAACTCTTCGGGCGTGGGGTAGTACAGATCTTTGTCGCGGCGCATGTCATCCGGTCCAGCAGTCATCACGTCCCTCAAAACCTGGGAATATCCGGGAACGGCAATTTGCCGCCGGAAATGTGCATGCGGCCCAATTCGGCGCAGCGGTGCAGCTGCGGGAAGACCTTGCCCGGGTTGAGCAGGCCCTTCGGATCGAAGGCGCATTTGACGCGCTGCTGCGCGGCGAGGTCGATCTCGGAGAACATCGCCGGCATCAGATCGCGCTTCTCGACGCCGACGCCGTGCTCGCCGGTCAGCACGCCCCCGACCTCGACGCAGAGCTTCAGGATGTCGGCGCCGAAGTCTTCGGCGCGGGCGAGTTCGCCCTCCTTGTTGGCGTCGTAGAGGATGAGCGGATGCAGGTTGCCGTCGCCGGCGTGGAACACGTTGGCGACGCGCAGGCCGTACTTCGCCGACATCTCCTTCATGCGCTTCAAGACCAGCGGCAGCTTCGCGCGCGGAATGGTGCCGTCCATGCAGTAATAGTCCGGCGAGATGCGCCCCGCCGCCGGGAATGCCGCCTTGCGGCCGGCCCAGAACAGCAACCGCTCCTCCTCCGTGCGCGAAATCTTCACCGACACCGCGCGGCACTGGCGCGCGATCGCCTCGACGCGACCGATGAGATGGTCGACTTCGGCCGACGGCCCGTCGAGCTCGACGATCAGCAGCGCCTCGACATCGAGCGGATAGCCGGCGTGCACGAACTCTTCCGCGGCGTGGATGGCGGGTCTGTCCATCATCTCCATGCCGCCGGGAATGATGCCGGCGCCGATGATCTTCGACACGCATTCGCCGGCGTCTTCCGAGGTCGGGAAACCGACCAGCACCGCGCGCGCCGTCTCCGGCTTCTTCAGAAGCCGCACCGTCACCTCGGTGACGACGCCGAGCAGGCCTTCCGAGCCGGTGATAAGGCCCATGAGGTCGTAGCCGGCCGAGTCGAGATGCTTGCCGCCGATGCGCAGGATCTCGCCGTCCATCAGCACGATCTCGCAGCCGAGCACGTTGTTGGTGGTCATGCCGTATTTCAGGCAGTGCACGCCGCCGGAATTCTCGGCGATGTTGCCGCCGATCGTACAGGCGATCTGCGACGACGGATCGGGCGCGTAATAGAAGCCCGCATGCGCCACCGCGGTCGAGATGCCGAGATTGGTGACGCCTGGCTCGACCACAGCGGCGCGGTTGGCGAAATCGATCTCGCGGATGCGGTTGAACTTGGCCATGCCGAGCAGCACGCCGTCGGCGAGCGGCAGCGCTCCGCCGGAGAGCGAGGTTCCCGCCCCGCGCGGCACCACCTTGATGCCCTCCTGGTGGCAGTATTTCAGCACCTCCGAGACCTGCCGGGTCGTCTCCGGCAGCACCACCACCATCGGCATCTGGCGGTAGGCGGTCAGCCCGTCGCTCTCGAAGGGGCGCATCTCGCGCTCGGTGTCGATGACGCCTTCGCCATGGACGAGCTGGCGCAGGGTCGAGACGATCCGCGCCCGGCGGTCGAGCACCGCCCGATCCGGCTCCGGCATCAGTACCGACATGAATTCGTCTCCCCGGCCTTGTCCGGCCGGACACTACCAGCGTTTGACGCGGAACACAGTGGGCTGGCACAACCTCCGCGTACAGGGTGGGCCTCGACGCCCGCGCCTGCCGGATCGCTCGGAGGAATACAATGAAGGCTCATATCGCCGTGGCGGCGCTGGTGGCCGCCGCCTGGACCGTCACGGGCGCGGCCCGCGCGCAGGATGCCGCCGCCGGCGAGCAGGTGTTCAAGCGCTGCGTGCCCTGCCATTCGATCGGCGAAGGTGCCAAGAACAAGGTCGGTCCCGAGCTCAACGGCCTCGACGGCCGCCATTCCGGCACCGCGCCCGCCTTCAGCTATTCCGACGCCAACAAGAACTCCGGCATCGTCTGGAACAAGGCGAATTTCGAGAAATACATCGCCGATCCGCGGGCGATGATCCCGGGCACAAAGATGATCTTCCCCGGCATCAAGAACCCGAAGGACGTCGAGAACCTCTGGGCCTATGTCAGCCAGTTCGGCCCCGACGGGAAGAAGAAGTAGCCCGCCCGACGCTCGGCCGCGCATACCCGTTCCCCCGGTTTGACGTCCGTCAAGGCCGGGCCCGGGCGGAAGCGGCATCATGATCCTATGAGCGCATTTGCTCGTTCGGGAGACCTGCCATGATCAAGGATCTGATTGTCAATTTAGGGCTGGGCGAGCGCGACCCGGCCGGCGACTTTGCCATCTCGATAGCCGACACATTCGGCGCGCACGTGCTCGGCCTCGCCTTCGCCTACGAGCCGGTGATCCCCGGCGCGGTGATGGGCGGCATTCCCCCGGAATTCATCGAATCCCAGCGCGCCGAGGCGAGCGGCAAGGCCAAGGCCGCGGTCGCGCGCTTCGACGAGCGCGCCCGCCGCGCCGGCGTCTCCTATGAGCACCGCATCCTCACCGCCACCCTGTCCGGCGCCGCCGACCAGCTCGGCCGCCTGGCGCGCCGCTTCGATCTGGTCGTGGTCGGGCAGCCGGAACGCGAGGAAACCGTGCCTGAAGAGATCGTCGACGAGGCGGCATTGTTCGAATCCGGCCGGCCGGTGATTTTCGTGCCGTTCATCCAGAAGGGCGGCATCAAGCTCGACCGCGCCCTGGTGTGCTGGGACGGCGGCCGTGCCGCCACCCGCGCCGTCGCCGACTCGCTGCCGCTTTTGAGGAAGGCGAAGCAAGTCGAGGTGGTGATCATCGCGTCCGGCCGCGGCAAGAGCGACGAGGTGCCCGGCGCCGATCTCGGCCAGCATCTCGCGCGGCATGGCCTGAAGGTCGACGTCAAGCGCATCACCTCGCCGGACATCGACGTCGCCTCGACGATCCTGTCCTATGCGGCAGATTCCGCCGCCGACTTGATCGTCATGGGCGGTTACGGCCATTCGCGGCTGCGCGAGTTCGTGCTCGGCGGTGCGACCCGCGGCATTCTGGAATCGATGACCGTGCCGGTGCTGATGTCGCATTGATACCGCCCAGGGGATGGCGGCTTCGTTTATTGTTGTCCCCGCAGACATCGGGTTTACCCGATGTCTGCCGCTATAGTGCACAAGTCGGCTATAGCCGACTTGTGATGGCGGGGACCCATACGCCGCAGTCTATCGATGGGCTGCGGAGTATGGGTCCCGGGCCTCGTGCTTCGCACTCGCCCGGGACGACACCAATGCGCTCACGCCAGGTCACCTTGCGCGACGGCGAGAAGGTCTTCATCCGTCCGCTGACGGTCGACGACGCGCGGCTCTATCCCGATTTCCTCGCCGAGGTCACCGCCGACGACCTGCGCCTGCGCTTCTTCGCGCCGATGCGCGAGGTCTCGCACGAGGTCATCGACAAGCTCATCCACTACGACCCGCGGACGGCGATGGCCTTCATCGCCATCGAAGAGGCGAGCGGACGCATGCTCGGCGTCGTCCGCCTGCACGACGACCCGGACGGCAAGGCCGGCGAGTTCGCCATCCTGCTGCGCACGCGGCTGAAAGGTCACGGCCTCGGCTGGCTGATGATGAAGCACATGATCGCCAACGCCAAGGACAAGGGACTCGCGATCGTGCGCGGCCAGGTGCTGAGCGAGAACGCGACCATGTTGCAGATGTGCGAGGAACTCGGCTTCCACGTCGCCGACGACCCGACCGAGCGCAGCGTCAAGGTGGTGACGCTGCCGCTCGCCGAGGTGCCGCCGGAGGCGATGCCCTAGGGCAGCGCCACCTGCGCGACGAGGCCGCGGGCGCGCGCGTCCATCACGCCGAGCGCGCGCAGCGCCATCACCATGATCGCCTGCACCGCCTCGCGCGCCGCGCCCGGATCGGCCGGCTGCGGCGCCAGCGGCCCGATCAGGCCTTCGACGATGGCGCCGACGACGGCCGCGGCCGCCGCACCCACGTCCTGCTCCGGGAGCAGTTGCCGCGTGCGCGCCGCCTCGATGCGCGCCGCGAGCTCGGCGGCGATCGCCCGGCGGAAATCCAGCCGCAGAACGTCGATCGCGGCGTCGACCGGCTCGGCCAGCGCTGCCCAGGCGAGCTTGCGCTCGGCCAGCGCGCGTCCGGCGAACGCGGCAATGCCGGCGGCGAGCGCCGACAATGGGCCGGGCGCGGTGTCGGCGGCGGCGCGCATCGCCGTCAGTTCGCGCGCCGACACGGTGGCGATCACCTCGCCGACGAGATCGTTCTTCGACGGGAAATAGCGGTAGACGGTGCCGGCGGCGATATTGGCGCGGCTCGCCACGGCGGCGATCTGCACCGCCTCCATCCCGCCCTCTCCCGCCAGCGCCAAAGCCGCGGTCAGGATCGCCTGCTCTCGCGCGGCGAGCCGGCGGACCACGTTCTCCGTGCGGCAATACGGCATGGAATGAGTGAACGGTGATTCACGGCTCGAGGGCAAGCGCGACCGGCCTAGTTGTCCCGGTCAGGTCACCGCGGATCGCCGCCCTTGCCGCCGCCGCGGGCGAGCGACTTCTCGCGGATCGCCGACAGCGTCGAGCCGATGGTCAGTGCCTCGGGATCGATCTTGAGATGGATGATCGACGGCTTGCCCGAGGCCTTCGCCGCGGCGAAGGCGGCCGGGAAGTCCGCCGTCTTCTCGACCTTGACGCCGAAGCCGCCGAACACCTGCGCGTAGCCCGCGAAGTCCGGATTGCGCAATTCCGTCGCCACGACGCGGCCGGGGAAGTCGCGCTCCTGGTGCATGCGGATGGTACCGTAGAGGCCGTTGTCGGCGATGACGACGATGATCGGCAGGCCGTACTGCACCGCCGTGGCGAAGTCCTGCCCCGTCATCAGGAAGTCGCCGTCGCCGGCGACACACACTACCGTGCGCTGCGGGAACTGCGTCTGCATGCCGAGCGCGGCGGGAAAGCCGTAGCCCATCGAGCCCGAGGTCGAGCCGATGAGCCCGCCGTATTTGCGCACGCGATAGAAGCGATGCACCCAGCCTGAGAAATTGCCGGCGCCGATGGTGACGACGGCGTCCTCCGGCAGGTTGCCGCGCAGCCAGACCAGTACCTCGCCGAGATTGACTGCGCCAGGCTGCGGCGTCGCCTTCTCGGTCCAGGCGAGGAAGTCGGCGTGCGCGGTGTCGCTCTCGCCGCGCCACGGAATTTCATTCGGCGGCTGCAAGCCCTCGAGCGCGGCGCAGAACGCCGTCGCCGAGGCGTTGATCGCGAGCGCCGGATGATAGACGCGGCCAAGCTCGTCCGGATCGGGATGCACGTGAACGAGCTTGGTGCCCGGCTCGGGAATGCCGAACAAGGTGTAGCTCTGCGACGGCATCTCGCTCATGCGGTCGCCGATCAGCAGCACGAGGTCGGCGCCCTTCACGCGCGCCAGCAATTTTGGATTGGGACCAATGCCGAAGTCGCCGGCGTAGCAGGGGTGCGCGGAGTCGAACAAATGCCCGCGCCGGAACGTCGTCGCGACCGGCAACTGGAATCGCTCGGCAAAGCGCGCGAGCGCGGCGCAGGCGGCCTCCGACCAGCGGCTGCCGCCGACGATGACGACCGGCTTCTTCGCCGCCCACAGCATCTTCTGGAGCCGGCTCATGTCGGTCTGGCCGGGCCAGGTCTCGACCGGCTCGAACGCGGTCGCGTCCGGCACGACGAGGCGGTCGCGCAGCATGTCCTCCGGCAGCGCGATCACCACCGGCCCGGGCCGGCCATTGCAGGCGACGTGGAAGGCGCGCGACACGATCTCCGGAATGCGCGCAGCATCGTCGATCTCGGTCGCCCATTTCGCCATGCTGCCGAACACGGCGCGGTAGTCGAGCTCCTGGAACGCCTCGCGCTCGCGCATCTCGCGGCCGACCTGGCCGACGAACAGGATGAGCGGCGAGGAATCCTGCCGTGCGATGTGCACTCCGGCCGACGCATTGGTCGAGCCCGGCCCGCGCGTGACGAAACAGATACCGGGCCGGCCGGTGACCTTGCCGATTGCCTCGGCGGCCATCGTGGCGCCGCTCTCGTGGCGGCAGACGGTGAGCTTGATGTTGCTGTCGTGCAGCGCGTCCAGCGCGGCGAGATAGCTTTCGCCCGGCACGCAGAAGGCGTGGCGCACGCCGTGGATTTCGAGCTGATCGATCAGGATCTGGCCGCCGGAGCGCGCGCCGTCGTTGGATCGCATACTGTTCGTTCCGCTTGGAATGGGGCCGAAAAACCGCCAAAGCTATAGACGATCGGGGGGCGGCGCGCGAGCGCGGTCTAGGGACACGGGCCATGACGGAAACGAATGACGATACGGCCGCGCGGCTTGCGCGCTACCGCGGCCTATTCGACCTCACCGGCAAGACCGCGGTCGTGCTCGGGGCCGCCTCGGGCATCGGCAAGGCCTCGGCCGAGGCCCTGGCCGCGCTGGGCGCCAGGGTCATCTGCGCCGACAAGGACAAAGCCGGCGTCGCGCACACGGCCTCCGGCATCGGCGGGCAGGCGCATGTCGTCGATGCCGGTTCCGCGGATGACGTGGCGCGGCTCGCCGCGGCGGCGGCGAAAGCCGGCCGTGTCGACATCGCCGTCACCACCCCGGCGATGCACATCCGCAAATGGTTCCTCGATTACACTGACGACGAATTCGACCGCATCGTGGCGCTGAACCTGCGCGGCGTATTCCTGTTCCTGCGCGCCTTCGGCCGCATCATGCGCGACCAGAACGGCGGCTCGCTGATCGCCACCTCGTCGATGCGCGCGACGACGCTCGAACCGGGGCTCGCCATCTACGGCGCCACCAAGGCCGGGCTGACGCAGCTCGTGCGCGGCCTCGCGTCAGAACTCGGCCAGCACAATGTGCGCGTCAACGCGGTGGTGCCGAGCATCGTCGACACCGCGCTGGTGCAGCCGTTGAAGGCGCGGCCGGAGATTTTCAACAAGCTCGCGGCGCACACCGCGTTCAACCGCTGGAGCGAGCCCGGCGAAGTGGCGACGGCGGTCGCGTTCCTCGCCTCCGATGCGGCGAGCTACATCACCGGCACGGCGCTTGCCGTCGACGGCGGCTGGACCGCGATCGACGGCCCGCCTTCGGGGCTGACCGAGACGGCGCGCTGATCGCTACCCGTGTATCTTCGGCATCGCGATCGGCGGCGAAAACGACGTCGGCGTCATCAGCACGTTGCGCTGCGCGGCGACGTTGCCGGCCTTGCCGTTCTCGGCGAGATACGTCTTCCACGCCGGATCCTTGGCCATGCGGCCGCGCTTGTCCTCGCGGTCGGCGGCGCTGGCATAGACCCATACATGAGTAATCGTGTTCAAGTCGCCGCTCTCGGCGGTCGCGTACATCAGCGGCTCGCCCATGTAGCGCAACTGCACCGGATAGCCGTATTTCTGATACAGTTCGAGCTGCGCATGCAGGCGGCCGGGATGGCAGGTATAGGTTCGAACGTCGAGTAACACGCGCTCCTCCTTGGCGTTGAGCCATTGGACCGCCTGACGCGGCGGCGAGCGCGGACTTTCCCCGGGCAGGCGGCGCGCGGTCAAGTGACCGTCGCTCAGACTTGCGCCTTTTCCTTGCCGTCGACCTTCACGTCGGAGCGCTGCTCGGCCGGTTTTTCACGGTGCGCAAGATTGCTGGCGGTGTTGACCAGCGCCAGGTGCGAGAAGGCCTGCGGGAAATTGCCGACCAGCCGCCGCGAACGTGGCTCGTATTCCTCGCTCAACAGGCCGAGGTCGTTGCGCAAGGCCAGCAGCCGCTCGAACAGCGCCTCCGCCCTCTGGCGCCGGCCGGTCATCAGATATGCGTCGGCGAGCCAGAAGCTGCACGCCAGGAACACGCCCTCGCCCGCCGGCAGGCCGTCGTCGGCGGTGCCGGTGTCGTAGCGCAGCACGAAACCGTCCACGACCAGGTTGCGCTCGACCGCCGCGATCGTGCCGGCGATGCGCGGATCGTCCGGCGGCAGGAAGCCGATCGCCGGCAGCAGCAGCAGGCTGGCGTCGAGCTCCTTGCCGCCATAGGCGCGCACGAAGGAATTCACCGCCGGATCGAAGCCGCGCGCGCAGACGTCGCGGTGGATGGTCTCGCGCACCTCGCGCCAATGCGCCAGCGGCCCCGGCAGCTTGAACGTCTCGGCGCTCTTGATGACGCGGTCGAAGGCGAGCCAGGCCATCGCCTTGGAATAGGTGAAATGCTCGCGGCCGCTGCGCACTTCCCACAGCCCCTCATCGGGCTCGGCCCAAATCCGCTCAAGATGCCTGACGAGCTCCTGCTGGAGATCCCAGCCGGCTTCGTTAGCGCCGAGCCCGCCCTGCCGCGCCTGGTACAGCGCGTCCATCACCTCGCCGTAGACGTCGAGCTGCCTCTGGTTGTGCGCGGCATTGCCGATGCGCACCGGACGCGAGTTCGCATAGCCCGGCAGCCACGGCACCTGCCATTCGGTCAGGCGCCGCTCGCCGCGCAGGCCGTACATGATCTGGAGCTGCTGCGGCGCGCCGGCGGCGGCGCGCAACAGCCAGTCGCGCCACATATGCGCTTCCTCGTAGTAGCCGGCGTTCATCAGCGACAGCAGCGTCAGCGTCGCGTCGCGCAGCCAGCAGAAGCGGTAGTCCCAATTGCGCTCGCCGCCTGCGCATTCCGGCAGCGACGTCGTCGGCGCCGCGGTCATGCCGCCGGTCGGCGCGTAGATCAGCGCCTTCAGCGTGATCAGCGAGCGCGTCACGGCCTCTTTCCACGGCCCGCCGATCTTGCTGCGTTGCGCCCAGTCGCGCCAGAACGCCTCGGTCGCGCCGAGGCATTCGCGTGGGTCGCATTCCTCCGGCAGCGGCTCGTAGGACAGGCCGCAGGAGAGGACGAACGGCACCTCGTCACCCGCACTCACCGTCACTTCGCCGACGGTCTTCATATTCTCGCCGCGTAATTTGACCGGCGTGCGCAGCACAAGCATGTCCGGCCCGGCGACGGCGCGCAAAGTCTGCGCGTCGATGCGCGTCACCCAGGGCACGATGGCGCCGTAACCGAAGCGGATCACGAGCTCGGTGCGAAACGCGAGGGAGCCGCGCTCGCCCTTAAGGATGCGGATGACGTGCGAATTGCCGCGGCGCGGCGGCATGAAGTCGATCAGCGTCGCCGCGCCCGCGTCGGTCTCGAACCGCGTCTCCAGGATCAGCGTGTCCGGCCGGTATCGCCGCGTCACGCGCGCGCCCTCCTGCTCCGGCGCGATCTTCCAGCGCCCGTGCTCGGAGGTGCCGAGCAGCGCCGCCATGCAGGCGTCGCTGTCGAAGCGCGGCCAGCACAGCCAGTCGATCGAGCCGTCGCGCGACACCAGCGCGGCGGTGCCGAGATCGCCGATCATGGCGTAGTCCTCGATGCGGGACGGCAGCGCGGCGGGTCCGCTCATGCGGAAAAATCGACGATCACCTTGATGTCGTCCTCCTGCGGCTGAAATGCCTCGCGCCAGCGGGCAAGCGGCACGCGGCGGGTGATGAGGCCGGCGAGCCAGTCGCGGTCGGCGCGCGCCAGCGCATCGGCCGCGGCGGCGTAGTGGCCGCGATTGGCGTTGACCGATCCGAACACGACATGGTTCTCCAGCACCATGCTGCGGTTGAGGTCGCCGACGTCGAGCGGGAATTCGCGGCCGCCGGACGAGACGCCGGCGAGGCAGACGATGCCGTCGGGCGCCGTGCGGCCGAACACGTCGAGGATGACCGGCGGCGCGCCGGTGCACTCGATGACGATATCGGGGCGGAGACCGTCGAGAGAGAGGTGGAACATCGCGCCGAGCTTCTCGACCAGCTTCGGCTTCGGCCCGGTCTTGTTGCGGTCGAGCACGTGCATCTCGAGCCCCATCTGCGCGCCGATCATGGCGGCGAGCAGGCCGACCGGCCCGGCGCCGGTGACGAGCGCGACGCGCGGCGTCCAGGCCGGCGCGCGCGCGCCGATGCGCAGCACGTGCTCCCAGGCCTTGGCGACGATGCTGGTCGGCTCCATCAGCACGCCGAGCATGCCGAGCGAGGGGTCGAGCTTGATCAGGAAATCGGGCTCGACGCGGAAGAATTCCGAGCCGTAGCCGTTGCGCTCCTTGATGCCACGCTCGGTGTACTGGCCGTTGCGGCACATGTCCCAGACGCCGGCGGCGCAGGCCGGGCACGGCACCGGATCGGGCCGGCGCACGATACCGGCGACCAGATCGCCCTTGGCGAAGCCCGAGCCCGGCGGCGCCTCCTCGACGCGGCCGAGCGATTCATGACCGAGGACCAGCCGCTCCTCGCCGGGCGGCGCCCAGCCATAGTCGCCCCGGATGATCTCGCGGTCGGTGCCGCAGACGCCGAGCGCCAGCGCGCGCACCAGCACCGCGCCGTCGCTCAAAGGCGGCTGCGGGACGGTCGAAAGGTCGATGGAATTCGGCGTCCCGGGCTGGACGGTGAGCGCACGCATGAAATGCCGTTCTCGCGATGACGCCCCTCGGCATCAACGCACGAACGGTTCCCGGGTTCGCTGCTGCACATTGCCGCTGTGGAGAAAATTCAGGTCGCCGGCTCGACGGCGGCCACCTGGTAGGTATGCATCTCGCCGTCCTCGCCGCGGATCGAGACGTATTCGCCGGTCCGGAAGGCGTGGGCGCCGAAGCGGTAGCCGCTCTCGTCGTCCTCCTCGGCGGTCTGGTCGTAATCGAACACCCAGCGGGCGTGCTCCGGCCCGCCCGGCTTGTGCACGAGCATGCCGATCTCGTCCGGCTGCCCGGCCCAGAAGCGGCGGACGCGGCAATGGGCGCGGTCCTTCTTCCACTGCGCCTCGTCGATGTGGCCGTCGGCCTTCAAGGGCGCGACGAATTCGTAGCCGTGGCGGGTCGAGCCCTGGGGGAATTCCTTCGAGCGGGCGAGGTTGAGCCGGATGCGCTTGAAATTGTGCGGCAGCGTCGTCACGGGACGGGCTCCATCGTCTAGACTGGGCCCCATCTATGTCATGCCGGGCCGCCCGGCCGTTTGACTTATATCAGGCTGCGTCCGCCCTGCATGAGTGCCCCCTCGCAACAGGCCGTCCTCGATTTCCTCGCCGCGCCGTCGACGCACGGCGGCGCGCCGGTCACGCGTGTCGACACGCATGCCGCCTCCGTCTTCCTGGCCGGAGCGCGGGCGATCAAGATCAAGCGGGCGGTGCGCTTCCCGTTCCTCGACTTCACCACGCTCGACAAGCGCAAGGCCGCCTGCGAGGCCGAGCTTGCGGTCAACCGTCCCTATGCGCCGGCGCTCTACAAGCGCCTCCTCGCGGTGACGCGCGAGGCGGACGGCGCCCTTGCGCTCGGCGGCCAAGGCGACCCTGTCGAATGGGCGGTCGAGATGGCGCGTTTCGACGAGACCGCGACGCTCGACCGCCTCGCCGCGCGGGACGCAATCGGCGACGCGGTCGCCGACGCGCTCGGCCGCGCCGTCGCCGCCGCGCACGCCAGAGCGGCGCCGGTCGAAGGCTTCGGCTTCGCCGATGTGCTCGCCGCTATCGTGTCGCAGAACGACGCCGAGCTTCGCGAGACGCCAACTCTGTTTCCGCCGGACGACGTCACAGCCTTGACGCAGGCGACGCGCGGCGCGCTCGACCGTGTGCGCCCCCTCCTCGACACACGCGAACGCGACGGCCTCGTGCGCCGCTGCCACGGCGACCTGCATCTCGGCAATATCGCGCTGATCGACAATGCGCCGGTGCTGTTCGACGCCATCGAGTTCGACGACCGCTTCGCCACCGCCGACCTCCTCTACGATCTCGCCTTCCTGCTCATGGACCTGATCGAGCGCGGCCGCGCCGGCGCCGCCACCGTCGTGCTCAACCGCTACCTGACCGAGAGCGGACGCGAGAGCGACCTCGACGCGCTGGCGGCGCTGCCGCTGTTTCTCTCCGTGCGCGCGGCGATCCGCGCCAAGGTGAGCACCGAGCGCCAGGCGCAGGCGCGCGACTACTTCGCGCTGGCCCGCCGCCTGATCGCGCCGCCGCAGCCGCGGCTCGTCGCCGTCGGCGGCCTCTCCGGCACCGGCAAGTCGGTGCTGGCCCGCGCGCTCGCCGCGCATGTGCCGCCGCTGCCGGGCGCGGTGGTGCTGCGCAGCGACGTCGAGCGCAAACGCCTCTGCGGCGTCGCCGAGACCGAGCGCCTGCCGCCGGACGCCTACGGCGCGGAGACGACGGCGCGGGTCTATGCGGCGATCGCGGACAAGGCGCGGCGTGTGCTCGCCGCCGGCCATTCGGCCATCGCCGACGCGGTCTATGCGCGCGCCGAGGAGCGCGACGCGATCCGCACAGCCGCCGGCGCCGCCGCGTTCCACGGCCTGTTCCTCGCCGCCGGCCTCGACACCCGCGTCGGGCGCATCGGCGCGCGGCAGGCCGACGCCTCCGACGCCGATGCCAATGTGGCGCGGCAGCAGGAGCGTTACGATCTCGGCCGTCTCGACTGGACGACGGTGGATGCCGCGGACACGCCCGGCGCGACGCTCACGCTGGCGCGCGCCGCGCTCGGCCTCTAGCCATGCGTCCGGCGGACGCCCGCCGCCCGCCGCGGCCCATAGCGCCCGCGCGCAAAGCCATGCATAGCAAGGCCCGCATGCGAGACCCCGCCCCCACTTGGTTCCCCGCCAGATGAACGCCGCCTCCGGCCCCCGCACTTTGGCCATCCGCATCGCCGCGGCCGTCGCCGGCTTCTGCACCTTCATCAACCTCTATTCGCCGCAGGCGATCCTGCCGCTGCTGTCGCAGGAGTTCGGCGCGGGCGCGAAGGAGATCTCGGCGATCATCACCGCCAGCACTCTGGCGGTGGCGCTGATTGCGCCGTTCTCCGGCACCGTCGCCGACGTGCTCGGCCGCAAGCGCGTCATCGTCACCGCGATGGTGGTGTTGGCGATCCCGACAGTCATGTCGGCGCTGGCGAGCAGCCTGGACAGCCTCATTCTCTGGCGCTTCGTGCAGGGCCTGGCGATGCCGCCGGTGTTCGCGGTGACGGTCGCCTATATCGGCGAGGAACTGAGCCCGAAGGAAGCGACCGCCGTCACCGGCTTCTACACCTCCGGCTCGAGCCTCGGCGGCTTCACCGGGCGGCTGCTCACCGGCGCGCTCGCCGACGCGGTGAACTGGCGCTTCGCTTTGTGCGTGCTCGCGGCGATGACGGTGGTCGGCGCCGTCATCGTCGCGAAACTCCTCCCGCCCGAGCGAAATTTCGTGAAATCGTCGGGCCTCGTCGCCTCCGGCCGGCAGATGCTCGGCCACTTCCGCAATCCGCAGCTGCTCGCGACCTTCGCGGTCGGCTTCGGCGTGCTGTTCAACTTCCTCGCCGCCTTCACCTTCATCAGCTTCCGCCTCGCCGCGCCGCCCTACAATCTGTCGCCGACCTTGCTCGGCATCATCTTCGTCACGTATCTCAGCGGCACCGCGCTGACGCCGATGACCGGCCGCTTCGTCGGCCGCTTCGGCCGCCGCGGCTTCGTCCTGCTGGCGATCGGCATCTGGGTGGCGGGCATCGCGCTGACGCTGGTGCAGCCGCTCTGGCTCATTCTGGTGGGCCTGAGCATCAGCGCCTGCTGCGGCATGCTGTGCCAGGCGGTGTCGACCGGTTATGTCGCGATCACCGCGCAGGTCGGGCGCTCGTCGGCGGTCGGACTCTACGTGACGAGCTTCTATCTCGGCGGCAGCTTCGGCGCCGGCATCGGCGGCGTCGCGTGGACCGTCGGCGGCTGGCCGGCCTGCGTCGCCATGATCGCGATCATGCTGGCGATCATGGCCGCCATCGTCGCCGTCACCTGGCGCACGCCACAGCCGCAGCCGCAGCCGCAGGCGTAATCAGCAACGCGCCTGCGCCCAGGCCGGCTTGCGCATGACCAGCAGCCGCGCATAGACCAGCACGTAACCGGCAAAGCCCGCGATCCACAGCGTGCCGCCCGCTTCGAGCAGGACCATCGAGCCGTGCGCGGCGGCGCAGACGCGCAGCAGCGCGCCGATCAGCACGCAGGCATAGATCGCCTGCGTCGCCGGTCCCGCATGCAGCGCCTGGCCGGTGTGGCCGAGCGTGGCGCGCGTCATCACCGCGAGCGTCATCAGGCCGATGGCGCCTGCCGTCCAGGCATGGATGCCGGCGCTCGGCGGGATGAAGCCGGTCAGCGCCGAGACGCCGATCAGCAGGAAGCCGAGCGGCACGAAGGCGTAGCCAATGTGCAGGACGAGGACGAGCCGGTCGCGCAAGGTGCGGTAACCGGCCCAGCGCGCCAGCCGCACGCATTGCAGCGCGCCGGCCGCGAGCAGCAGGCCGCCGGTGACGGCGTGCGCCGGCGCGGCGATCCACGCCACGATCGCAATCGCCGAGACCGCCATCGTCGCCATGTCGTAGCGCGAGAACGGCGCCGGCAGGCGGCCCGGATTGTTGCGCGCCAGCCAGTTGTTGGTGAAACTCGGCACGATGCGGCCGCCGACCAGCGAGATCAGCAGGATCACCGCGCCGATGGCGATGCGGATGCCGTAATCGGCGCTGCCGTTCACGAGCACCTCGGCGTGGAAGACGATGTTGCCGAACGCGAGCACGCCGATCATCACCAGAACGCGCAAATTGCGCCAGTTCTTGCCGGCGACGATCTCGCGCGCTGCGACGGCGGCGAGCGTCACGAGGAAGCTGACGTCGATCGCGGCGGCGGCGATGCCGCCGATCTCGGCCGAGCCGAGGATGGCGACGCGCCCGGCGAGCCACAGCGCGGCGAGCGCGGCGAGCGGCCAGCCCGATACCGGCAGGCGGCCGGTCCAGTTCGGGATCGCGGTCAGCAGAAACCCGGCGACCGTGGCCGCGACGTAGCCGTACAGCATCTCGTGGATGTGCCAGTCGAGCGGGCCGAAGGCGGTCGGCAGGCTCAGGAGGCCGAGATATTGCGGCAGCCACAGCAGGATGCCGAAGGCAGCCCATGCGCCGGCGGCGAGGAAGAACGGGCGGAAGCCGTAGGCGAACAGTGCCGGGCCGGTGTATTCGCGGCGGCGTTGCAGGGCGGCGGGTGTCGACATGGCTGATCCTCCGGCGGGCCGCCGATTTATAGATGTATCCTGTATACCTCTTTTTGATCTAAATCAGTGTTCCGGCGCTCGGGTGCCAGGCCGGCGTGTAGCCGCGCGCGAGGACCGCGACGATCGACGGCGGCGTCAGCACCTCGACCTCGGTGCCGCGCGGGCGCGGCCGCGCCGTGTCGTAGCCCTGCGCCGTCCAGTGCAGCATTCGTTTGCCGCGCAGGGCGAACGGTTCGCCGTCGAGGACGGCCATCGCCCCGTCAGGCAGCGTGTCGAGCCGGGCACGGTGCGTGCGCTTGGCGCGGCCATTCAGCCGCTCGCGGTGCAGGATGTCGTCCATGGCGTCGGCGCTCGCGCGCGGCCCCTTCCCCGCGAACCGTTGCGCGAAATGCTCGGCATCCCTCCGCCGGCATTCGAAGCACGGCCGGTGCCCGGCGGCGAACGCCGTCACCTCGTCGAGAAAGAACAGTTCGGTGTAATAGCGGCCCCACACGTCGCGCTGGCGGCCCTTGAAATCGAGCACGCAGCAAATCCACTGCCGCGACGTCCAGCGCCGCGCGGTCAGCGTCTTGTCATCGGTATGAAACCTGCCGCCGCGATTGCCGAACAAAGTGCCGCGCGCGGCCGTGGCGAACAATTCGCCGAAGGGTGAGACACGGTTCTGCAGCGGCATGCGCGGAGCGTAGCACGCGCGGCGGCCGCCTTGTCGCTCACCGGTGCGCGCGGTTCCACAGCACCGCGAACAGCCAGCCGAGCACGTAGCCGGTCGCCGCGGTGAAGATCACCAGCCCCGCGGCGCGGCCGAGGCTGAAGGCTTCGACGACGACGAATGGCTTGATCATGTGCAGCCACAGCACGAGATCGATCAAGACCTGCGCCCAGCCAAAGGCGATGAGCACCGCCCAGCCGAGATGATAGAGGCCAAGCACCCCGCCGAGCGCGAGCCCGGCCTTGTTGGGATTGATCATTGCCGCTCTCCACGTCGCTGCGATCCGGCGATCAAAGCAGCCAAACGAGGGAGCGCCGTTGATCTGGCGCAATCCGTCTCGGATCAGTACGCCCGCACCAGCGCCGCGGCGGCGACGCCGCAGATGACGGCGATCAGGTCGTTCCGGCGCCATGCCATCACCGCGAGCGACACGGCGACCGCGAGCGCCGCCGGGCCGCCGCCTTTGACCACGATCGGCAGCACGATCGCCACCACCACCGCGCCCGGCAGCGCCTGCAGGAAGGCGCGCACGCGCCGCGTCAGCGGCACATAGCCCATGATGACGAAGCCGCCGATGCGCGTCACATAGGTCACCGCCGCCATCGCCGCGATGACCAGCCACACGCCGGCGGCGCCGAGATCGTCGCTCATGCGCGCTCCGCGTCGAGGAAGGCGCCGGCCAGCGACCCCGCCAGCGAGCCGGCGACGATGAACCACCAGCCGTCGACGAAGTGCTGCACCGCGACCGCCACCGCGCCGGCGACGATCCAGCCATAGGCGCGCCGCCTGCCGGTCCACAGCGGCACCAGCATCGCGGCGAAGAACACCGGCATGACGAGATCGACGCCGTAGCGTTGCGGGTCGGCGACGAAGCCGCCGAGGGAATAGCCGGCGATCACCGCCGCCATCCAGCCGCCGGTGATGCTGATCGTGGCGCCGAGATAGACCGCCGGGTCGCGCCCGCCCTCGGCGTGGTAGCGCATCGAGATCAGCCAGCTCGCGTCGGTGAGATAGAACAGCAGCGGATAGGCCTGCCATTTCGGCAGGCGGCCGAACCACGGCCGGATCGCGACGCCCATCAGCACCATGCGCGCGCCGAGGATGCCCGCGAGCAGCGCGAAGGACGCGACCGCGCCCCAGGTGATCGTCTTCGGCCATATCTCGAGCGCGACCAGTTGCGCGATGCCGGAATAGACCAGCAGGTTCATCGCGATGTTTTCGAACGCCGACAGGCCGTGCCGCTCGGCGGCGGCGCCGACGACGAGGCCGAACACCATCACGCCCGGCGTGATGGTCAGCCCACGCCGCATGCCGAGGCGGAGCCCGGCCCACGTCCAGTGCGGTGTGTCCTTCGCGGAATCGATGGCGCTCATGGCGCGAACTGACCGTAAAAGCGGCGGCCGGGCAACCGCCGGCGGGCTCATGGCAGGTGCGATATCGGATTGAACGCGGCGCGGCAGCATGCAGCGCCAGACGCCGTGGTCAACGATCCCGTGCTTCCCGGCCATGAAAGACGCGCAAGATCACCAGTCGGTCAGCCAGCAAACGATACTGAACGATGTAGGACGCGTTGAGCACGCGCACGACGATCTGGCGGCGATCCCGATGGGCGGACAAAGGGCGTCCGAGTTCCGGCCTTTGGACCAGCAGGTCCACCTTTCGCGCGATCTCTCGCCCGACAATCTGCGCCATTGTAGGGAAGCGGCTTTGCAGAAAACCAGCGAAACGATCGAGATCGGCGACTGCGTCAGCCGACCATTCGACGTTCACCGCTTGGACCAGGGCTTGAAGTCCGGCGTGCCCCAGGTCTGAAGCCACGCGCGCACTTCCTCGTGCGGAATTGTTGGCTCGCCCGATTCGACGGCGGCCCAACGGCGATCCATCTCGGTAACCGACGTCCCGTCGTCCTCCGCCGGCACGAGTTCCGCCACCACCGTGGCGACAGACACGCCGCGCTCCTCGGCACGGGCCTTCAACAGGGCCGCAGTGTCGGCATCGACTTCGATGGTCTCGGTTTTCGCTGTCATCGGATCGCTCAAGCTGAACCCGGATTCGGCCCAGCCATTGTAACAGAAACAAGACGGCCGGGCGCAAGCCCGGCCGATTTCAGCTCAAATTGCAAAACCTCAGCCCTGCGGCTGCGGGGCGACGTCGCCGGTCGGCGGCGGCGCCGAGCGCGGCTTGCCGGCCGGCGGCACCGCCGATGAGCGCGGGCCCGACGGCTCGATCACCGACTCGCGCACCGGCGGCTTGCCGGCGAGCAGGTCCTTGATCTCGTCGCCCGACAGCGTCTCGAATTCCAGCAGGCCCTTGGCCAGCACTTCGAGATCGGCGCGCTTGTCGGTCAAGATCTGCGTCGCCTCGGCGTAACCGGCCTCGACCAGCCGCCGCACTTCGGCGTCGATCGTCTGCGCGGTCGCCTCGGAAATGTTCTGCTGGCGCGACACCTGATAGCCGAGGAAGACCTCGTCCTGGTTCTCGCCATAGGCGACGGTCCCGAGCTTGTCGGACAGGCCCCAGCGCGTGACCATCATGCGGGCGAGCTTGGTCGCCTGCTCGATGTCGCTCGCGGCGCCCGAGGTCACCTTCTCCTTGCCGAACACCATCTCCTCAGCGACGCGGCCGCCCATCATGATGGCGAGGCGCGAGGTCATCTGCTCGAGCGACATCGACAGCTTGTCGCGCTCGGGCAGCTGCATGACCATGCCGAGCGCACGGCCGCGCGGGATGATCGTCGCCTTATGCACCGGGTCGGTCGCCTTGACGTTCAGCGCGCAGATGGCGTGGCCGCCCTCGTGATAGGCGGTGAGGAGCTTCTCCTCCTCCGTCATCACCAAAGTGCGGCGCTCGGCGCCCATCATCACCTTGTCCTTGGCGTCCTCGAACTCCGACTGCGTCACCATGCGCTTGTTGCGCCGCGCCGCCATCAAGGCCGCCTCGTTGACGAGGTTCATCAGATCGGCGCCGGAGAAGCCGGGCGTGCCGCGCGCGACGATCTTCAGGTTCACGTCCGGCGCCAGCGGCACCTTGCGCACGTGCACTTTCAGGATCTGCTCGCGGCCGACCACGTCCGGATTCGGCACCACGACCTGGCGGTCGAAGCGGCCAGGACGCAAGAGCGCCGGGTCGAGCACGTCGGGCCGGTTGGTCGCGGCGATCAGGATGATGCCCTCGTTCGCCTCGAAGCCGTCCATCTCGACCAGCAACTGGTTCAACGTCTGCTCGCGCTCGTCATTGCCGCCGCCGAGACCGGCGCCGCGATGACGGCCGACCGCGTCGATCTCGTCGATGAAGATGATGCACGGCGCGTTCTTCTTCGCCTGCTCGAACATGTCGCGCACGCGCGAGGCGCCGACGCCGACGAACATCTCGACGAAGTCGGAACCCGAGATCGTGAAGAACGGCACGTTGGCTTCGCCGGCCACCGCGCGCGCGATCAAGGTCTTGCCGGTGCCCGGAGGGCCGACCAGCAGCACGCCGCGCGGAATGCGGCCGCCGAGGCGCTGGAACTTGCCGGGGTCGCGCAGGAATTCGACGATCTCCTGCAAATCCTGCTTGGCCTCGTCGACGCCGGCGACATCGTCGAACGTCACGCGGCCGTGCGCTTCGGCCAAAAGCTTGGCGCGCGACTTGCCGAAGCCGAGCGCCTTGCCGCCCGCGCCCTGCATCTGCCGCGACAGGAAAATCCACACGCCGATGAGCGCGATGAAGGGCAGCCACGAGACGAGCAGCGACACGAACCACGGCACGTTGTCTGACGGCGGCCGCGCGGTGATCGAGACGCCCTTGGTGTAGAGCTTCTGCACCAGGCCCGGATCGGACGGCGCGTAGGTCTGGAACGCGGTGCCGTTGGCGAAGGTGCCGTGGATCTCGGGACCCTGGATGGTCACGTCGCGGACGCGGCCCTGGTCGACCTCGGTCAAGAGCTGCGAGAAGGAGATGTCCTGGGCGGTGGTGCGCTGGCCCGGGTTCTGGAAAAGCGTGAAGAGCGCCAGCAGCAGGAGGACGATGATCACCCAGAGGGCGAAATTGCGAAGATTGGCGTTCATCTAGGCGTCCTTACCCGCCGCGCAGACCGGAGCCGCGGCCGTCCCGTTTATGACGAATCTTTGTGGCGACGTCACGTCACGTCAATGTAGGGACCGGTCCGGCGCATGGAAAGGCCCTGATTTCCAATAATCTAGCGCCTATTGCCGCCCTTCCGCGGCCCGGCTCGGCGCTTGGTTAAGGCCCGGCTGCGCCGCGGCGGCGCCCGCTCCACGGTGACCGCCGCCGGGGTCAGGGACACCACGGCACCGGCGAGGCTGCGGCGAAACCGGCCCTTCGGGCCGGGCAGCGCGGCGGAAAGCGCCGCCGCCAGCGCCTCGAGCTTGCCGAGCTCCGCCGGCCCCTCGTCGCCAGCGGTGTCGATGGCCCGGCCGATGAGCCGCAGCGCGATTTCGGCGCTCAGGCCGGCGAACCCCGCGCGGCCGAAGGCGATGGCGCCGTTTTCGGCCGGTGCGGCCAGCCGCTCGAAGGCCGCCGCCGCCGCCTGCGACAGCGCCGCCTCGGCGCGGGCGAGCCGCCGCGCCAATATCGCCAGCCGGGCGGCGCCGAGCCCCTCCTCTTCCAGTCGCGGCATCAGCCCGCGCAGCCGCGCCCGCGTGAAGCGCGGATCGCGGTTGGTCGGGTCGTCGGCGAAGGGCACACGCGCCGCCTTCAGGGTGGCAACAAGCCGCGCCTTCGGGATGCCGAGCAAAGGGCGGATGAGTTGGACGGTTGAATCCAGCAGCGCCGACACCCGCGCCATCCCCGCCAGCCCGGTCATCCCGCTGCCGCGGCTCATGCGGATCAGCACCGTCTCGGCCTGATCGTCCAAGGTATGCGCGGTCAGCACCGCCGGCGCGCCGGCCTTGCGCGCCGCCTCGGCCAGCAGCCGGTAGCGCGCGGTGCGCGCCGCCTGCGGCACGCCGGTCTTCGGCTTCTTGCCGGTCCAGCGCAAAGTGAGGTGCGCGACGCCGAGCTTGCGCGCGAGTCTGCCCACCGCTTTCGCCTCGGCGGCCGCCTCCTTGCGCAGGCCGTGATCGACCGTGACGGCGACGAGCGCCGGGCCCTTCTTCAGGCCGCTGCGCCAGCGCGCCACGAGCCACAGAAGCGCCGTCGAATCCGGCCCGCCGGACACCGCCAGCACGAGTGCCGGGCATGATGAGAGATCGTCAAAAAGCGAAGCCGCTTCGTCCGCCGCTACCGGTTCGCTGTGTTGAAAGGCCATGCAGGTCGCCCGCTGCCGGTCAGATCCGGCGGGGCATTCTAGGCTGTGATCGATTTGTCGTCCCCGCGAAAGCGGGGGCCCATACGCCGTGCACACTCGATGGGCTGCGGCGTGTGGGTCCCGGGCCTCGTGCTTCGCACTCGCCCGGAACGACAGTGGCGGTTCAGCAATGCACCCGCTTCTGCTCGGCCGCCACCGAGCGCTTTACGCTGGCCGAAGCCTTCGGATATTTGCGGCCGACTTCGGCGAGCGTGGCGCAGGCGGCTTCCTTCTTCTTCATCGCCGCCAGCGACTGGCCGAGACGCAGCAGCGAGTCCGGCGCCTTGCCCGAGCGCTCGTATTTCGTCGACACGGCGAGGAAGGCTTCCGCCGCGTCGCGATAGTGCTGCTGCTGGTACAGCGCCTCGCCCATCCAATATTGCGCGTCCGGGATCAGCTTCTCGTCCGGATATTTGCGGATGAAGTCGCGGAAGGCCTGCGTCGCCAGCCCGTAGTCCTTATGCAGCACGTAACCGTAGGCCATGTCGTATTCGTCTTGCGGCTTGGCCGACGGCGGCAGCGTCGCGAGCCGCGACCCGGTCGCGCTCGGATTGCTCGCGGGCGGCGGCGGCAATTGCCCCGGCGCGCCGTTGGCGGCGGCGGGCTGCGGCTCGGACACGTTCGACAGATCGAGCGGAGCGCCGGCCTCACGGCCGCCCGGCGCACCGATCGACGGCGCGGCGTTGACCGGGCCGGCCGAAGCCGTCTCGGTGCCGAGCACGCGCGGTGCGCCCGGCGCGGTCGGATGCTGGCGCGGATCGAAGGCGTCGGACCGCTGGCCTGGCGCCGCGTTCGGCGGCATCGCTTGCTGCGGCATGGATTGCGGCGTCGGTTGTCCGGCCGGCCGCTGCGGCATCAGCGAGCCGGGCTGCGGACCCGGCGCCGCCTGCGGCGCAATGCCGGCGCGCTGCTGCAACTCGCGCACCTGCGTCTCGAGCTGCTGGTTGCGGAACTGGAGCTGCTCGATATTGCCGGTGAGCTGGCGCAGCGAATTCTCGATGCGGTCAAGCCGCATCGCCATGTCATTGCCGCCGGCCTGCTGCGGCGCGGCCTGCTGCTGACCCTGGTCATCGCCCCGGTTGAAGATGTTGTCGAGGAAACCGGGCCGGTCCTGCGCCAGCGCGGCGCCGGCGGTGAACGGAATCGCCAGCGCGACGAGCGCCGCGAAGCGGAGACGGTGAAAGGAGCGCGTCATGTGACCTTGAATGCCGGTGTTCGGCCGAATACGGGAAGACCGGTAGCATAAGACGGGCTGCGTCGAAATTGTGTCGGTCGCGAAAAACCCCGTTATCCGGCGGCGATTTGGCGTGGGGCGCTCAACACAACGGGCGGCGCGGAGGCGCCGCCCGTCCAGGCGTCAGGCCGTCATCCCGCGTCAGGAGCTCGCGCCGAGCACGGTCACCGCGCGGCGGTTCTGCGACCAGCAGGAGATGTCGTTGCACACCGCGACCGGGCGCTCCTTGCCGTAGGAGATCGTGCGCATGCGGTTCGGCGAGATGCCGCGCGAGGCGAGATAGTCGCGCACCGCCTGGGCGCGGCGGGCGCCGAGGGCGATGTTGTACTCGCGGGTGCCGCGCTCGTCGGCGTGGCCCTCGACCGTGAACTGGCCGTACTGCGAATACTGGTTGAGCCACTGCGCCTGCTTGTCGAGCGTGGCGCGGGCGGTCGGCGACAGGTCGGACGAATCGGTGTCGAAGAACACGCGGTCGCCGACGTTGACGACGAAGTCCTGCTGGCTGCCCGGCGTCGCCATGCCGGCGGCGTTGGCCTGGGCGTTCTGGTCGGGATTGTTGGCGCAGGCCGAGATCGCCAAAGCGGCGGCGAACACCGCTGCGAATTTCGCCCCGTGCAGCATTTTCCTGAAAGCGATCATACCGGTTGACTCCATTGACGCGCAGCGAAGCACGCTTCACCCGTACGGAACATTGCAAGGGCGCAGCCGCATCCGGACGCGGTACGCCGCTTGAAAATGTCTAGCAGCGCGTTCGTTAAGCGAACGTTCCATCAACCTTGATGGAACCTTGCCGAGGTCGCTGTAAGTCTCGCGAGCCCCGTAAACCGTCAGTGATGGTTAAGACACGGTGAATTTAAGGCGCGGCGATGGCGGCGCGCGCTTCCTCGCGCCGGCGTGGGCGGGAAGCAACAGTTTCACGCTGGAGACCGGCTGCGGAGCGGTGTCTTGCTACGACAGCAGCGGCGACCACGCCGGATCGGAACCGAAGCTCGGCGTCGGCTCCTTCAGCTCGTTCCGGCCGGTGATGTCGATCGTATAGAGATACGGCCCCGGCCCGAGGTCGCGGAAGAACATGATGACGCGGCCGTTCGGCGCGAAGGTCGGCCCCTCGTTGTGGAAGCCGGCGGTGAGCACGCGCTCGCCCGAGCCGTCGGGCTTGAGAATGCCGATCGAGAACTGCCCGCCGGCCTGGCCGGTGAAGGCGATGTAGTCGCCGCGCGGCGACCACACCGGCGTCGAGTGATGTCCCTCGCCGAAGGAGATACGCTGCGCCTGGCCGCCGCCCGCCGCCATCACGTAGATCTGCGGCGAGCCGCCGCGGTCGCTCTCGAAGCAGATGTACTTGCCGTCCGGCGAGTAGCACGGCGCGGTGTCGATGGCCGGCGTGTCGGTCAGCCGCGTCGTCTGCTTGGAGCGCAGGTCCATCGTGAACAGGTTGGCGTTGCCGCCCTGCTGCAAGCTCATGATGACGCGCTGGCCGTCGGGCGAGAAGCGCGGCGCGAAGGTCATGCCGGGGAAATTGCCGACGATCTCGCGCTGCCCGGTCTCGATGTTGAGCAGATAGACGCGCGGGCCTTCCTGCCCGTACGACATATAGGTGATTTCCTGCGTCGACGGGTTGAAGCGCGGCGTCAGCACCAGATCGTCGCCGCGCGTGATGTAGCGGACGTTGGCGCCGTCCTGGTCCATGATCGTCAGCCGCTTGACGCGGTGCGTCTTCGGCCCGGTCTCGTCGACGAACACGACGCGGCTGTCGAAATAACCCTTCTCGCCGGTCAATCGTTCGTAGATCGCGTCGGAGATGATGTGGCCGACGCGCCGCCAGTTGTCCTGCGTCGTGAAGTACTGCTTGCCGTCGAGCTGCTGGCCGGCGAACACGTCCCACAGCCGGAATTCGGCCTTGAGCCGGCCGTCGCCCTGGCGGGTGATGCGGCCGGTCACCAAAGCCTGCGCGTTGATCGTGCGCCAGTCGGCGAAGCGCGGCACCGCGTCGGAGTTCGTGACTTTCTCGATGAAGGCGGCGGGATTGATCGGCGCGAACAGGCCCGAGCGCTGCAAATTGCTGGTGATGATCTGCGTCACGCCGCGCGCGGTGTCGGCCTCGGCCGGCGCGCCGGGGAGGAAGTCGGGCAGCGCGATCGAGATCGGCTGCGGATTGCCCTGGTTGATGTCGACGCGGACCGCGCCGCGCGCCGGCGGCGTCAACAGCCCGGCCGCGGCTCCGAGGCTCGTGCCGGCGGCCAGTTGCATGAGGCGCCGGCGCGACAGCGCCGGAGAGGAGAAGAATGCATCGGTCATCGGAATATCTGTTCTCTCTCTAGCGGAACATGTCGCGCAAATTGAAGACCATTTCCATGTCGCGCCACTGCGCATAGTGCTCGGGACGCAGCATGGTGTAGGGCTGGCATTGCAGGATGGCGCGGCGCGCGCTCTCGGCGAACACCGGGCCGAGCGCCGACGGCGCGCCCTCGACCACGTCGGGGCCGCGCAGCACCGTGCCGTTGGTGTTGAACATCACGTGGAAGACGACCTGGAGGTCGGCCGCATCCTCGGCGCCGAGCGGCGGCTGCCAGCATTGCTTGATGCGCTCGCGTAGCGCGTCGATCTCGCTCTGCGACAGTTGCGCGGCGAGCCCCTTGGCGCGGCCGAGCGTGGCGTTCGGGTTCATCTCGCTGCCGGTCGCGGCGTGGCGCTGCGGGTCGCGCTGATCGAGCAGCGCCGCGATCTTGTCGGGGTTGAACTCCGGCGGCTTCTTGACCGGCTTCTTCGGCGGCATCGGCTTCGGCTCGGCCTTCGCCTCCTTCAGCTTCTTGTCGTCTTCCTTCTTGATCTCCTTGGCGATCTCGTCCGGCTTCTTCTCTTCCGGCTTCGGATCGGGCTTCTTGTCGTCGGCCTTGGCTTCCTGCTTTTCCGGCTTCTTCGGCTCGGGCGGCTTCGGCGGCTCGGGCGGCTTCTGCGACGCCGCCTTGACCTCCTGCTTCTCGGTCAGCTTCGGCTTGATGTCCTCGATCTCGGGCTTGGGCTCGGCCTTCTTCTCGACCAAAGGCTTGGGCTTCTCGACCGGCTTGGGCGCGTCCTTGGCGCCCTTGGTCATCTGCGAGAAGTCCTTCTCGGAAATCATGTCGACGGGCAACGCGTCGGGCGGCGTCGCCTCGAGCGCCTTGCCGGACAGCGACAGGGTCGCCCACACGAGCACCGCCACGTGGAGCCCTGCCGAGATCGCTGTCGCCTTTCGCATCACAGCTCTACTTGCCCGTTCCGCCCTGCTCGAATTCCGTCACCAGCGCGACGCGGTGGAAGCCGGCGCCGGAGAGCCGGCCCATCACGCGCATCATCGTCCCGTAGTCGACCTTCTTGTCGCCGCGCACGTAGATGCGCGCCTCGGTGCCGCCGCGCGCCTGCGCCACGGCCTGGAGCTTGGCGACCAGCTCGTCGACGTCGATCTCCGAATTCTGCAGGAACACCTGCCCCTTCTCGTTGACCGAGACGGTGAGCGGCTCCTTGTCCTGGTCGAGGCTCTTGGCCTGCGTCTGCGGCAGGTCGATCGGCACGCCGACCGTCAGAAGCGGCGCCGAGACCATGAAGATGATGAGCAGCACCAGCATCACGTCGACCATCGGCGTGACGTTGATCTCCGCCATGACGCTGCGGCGATGACGGGCGCGGCGGCCCGAGCCGATGGCGGGAGTGCCGGCGTTCACGGCCATCGGAAGACCCCATCATTGCGCATGATCTTGCCCGAAAACCGGTGTCCACTTTTCGGGATCATGCGCTACCCCCGCTCGTCGATCTGGCGCGACAGGATCGCGGCGAACTCGTCGGCGAACCCCTCGAGGCGCTGCGTCTCTTTGTTCACCTCGGCGGCGAACTTGTTATAGAAAATGGTCGCAGGTATGGCGGCGACAAGGCCGATCGCGGTCGCAAACAAGGCCTCGGCGATGCCGGGGGCGACCACCGCCAGCGAGGTGTTCTTCGAGGCGGCGATCGACTGGAAGCTGGTCATGATGCCGACCACGGTGCCGAACAGGCCGACGAAGGGCCCGGCCGAGCCGACGGTGGCCAGCACCAGAAGCCGCCGTTCCAGACGCTCGATCTCGCGCGCGATCGACACCTGCATCACCTTCTCGATGCGCATTTGCAGCCCGGCGATCGAGCGGCCGCTGCCCTCGAACGAACGCTTCCACTCGCGCATGGCCGCGACGAACAGGGCGGCCATCGAATGGTTCGGCTTGCCGGCGAGCGTGCGGTAGAGCTCCTCGAGCGATTCACCGGACCAGAAGGCGCCCTCGAACTTGTCCATCTCGCGCCGCGTGCGCGCGTAGAGAACGGTCTTGTCGATGGCGATGGCCCAGACCCAGATCGAGCACAGCAAGAGGCCGATCATCACCAATTGCACGATGATGTTGGCGTGCGCGAACAGGGACCAGAGGGAGAGTCCGGTGGCGGACGGCGCAATAGTGGTCCCGACCACCGGGACGGTCTGTAAAAGCACGAGCTGGTCCTTTCCGCCTGATCCGGCTCCGGATGCGGCTCGGCGCTGACGCTCGATCAAGCGGCGGCGGCGCCGGACAATAGGTGGCTCAGCGCGCCCGGCCGACTAGCCAAGATTTCGTGGTGTCCCGATGACCCGCCATCGAAGAGGCACCGAATTCCCCGCGAAACTTGGCCAAACTAGGGCGTTTGAGCGGGCTTTCAGCCCGTAACAGCGCTGATTGTGGTTAAGGATGCGTTAGCGACGGCCCGCTCTTTACCGCCCCGGGGCGCGCAGGTGAAGGGCCCGCTTCAACCTCCCCTTCCAGGGGCAGATGAAGCGTGTTCCGGAGGTTCCCGCCGCCAATGGCGGTCAGGAGCGCCGCGCCTGGAGCGGCAGGTCGCCGAACAGGTTCGGCCCGCCCGGCTGCGCCTTCTCGATCGTCAGCAGCGTCAGTTTGGTGTCGACGCCGCCCGGCGCCGAGAAGCCGCCGGTCTTGCCGTTCGCCGCCAGCACGCGATGGCACGGCATGACGACCGGGCACGGATTCTCGCCGAGCGCCTGCCCGACCGCGCGCGCCAGTAGCTTGTCGCCGAGCCGCTCGGCCACCTCGCCATAGGTCAAGGTCTCGCCCGGCGGGATCGCGCGCGCCACCGCGTAGACCTTTTTGTTGAAGTCCGGCGTGCCCTCGTCGTCGATGACGACGTCCTTGAGATCGCGCGCCTCGCCCGCGATCAGCGCGACGATGCCCCCGATCGCCGCGCGGATGGCCGACGGCGGTTGCGCCTCCAGCGCCTGCGGATAGCGCTTGATCAGCCGCGCCCGCGTCGCCGCAGCGCTGCCTTCCGGCAGTTGCACGGCATAGACGCCGCGCGCGCTCCAGGCGATGCCGCAGGCGCCGATGGCCGTGTCGAAGATGGTGAAGTCGAGTGCCGGCATGACGCTTATCTAGCACCTCGCCTCAGACGGCGCCGCCCGATTCCTGATCCGCCCTCATGGCGATGCGGAAGGGCTTCGGGATCGGCTTTGCCCGCCCGCCGGAGACGAACGCCACCTGCACATGCGCGTCGACGACAAGCTCGCCGTTGCGCTCGACGCGCTGGTACAGCATCACCGACGCGCCCTTGACCTCCTCCGGCGCGGTGACGACGTCGAGCACGTCGTCCATGTGCGCGGGCTTGTGGAAGTGGATGTCCATGTGCCGCACGACGAAGGCGAAGCCCGGCGCCTCCTCGGCCGCCTGCTCGAACAGCGCACGGTGATCGGCGCCGATCAGGCGGAGATAGTTGGTCCGCCCGCGCTCCATGAAGCGCAGGTAACTCGCGTGATAGACGATGCCGGAGAAATCCGTGTCCTCGTAATAGACGCGCACCTGCTGATGGTGCTTGCCGTCGCGGATTTCGCCGTCGAGGGGGTTCATTGCGTGTGTCAAAAGCGAGTCCGTCAACTGACCTTGAACAGCGCGTGCTGGCGGTTGCGCGTGTAGGGCCGCACCGCCGTCGGCCAGCGGCCGGCTTCGACCGCCGCCGCCCATTGCGGGCTCGTGAGCACGCCCGGGCTGTCGAGCTCGTAGACGGCGCTATAAACCGGGCCCTTGTGCGCGACCTCGTTGATCTTGCCGCCGATGCTCACCGCGAAGGGCTCGCCCTTGAGCCGGTTGACGGAACGCACGCCCGGCACCTTCAGCAGGTTCGGGATGTGCTCGGTGTCGTAGACCTCGTTGAAGATCGCGTCCTTGTCGGCGTCGACGTCCATACTGGCGATGAACAGGTAACGGCTCTCGATCGGCATGGCGGCTCCAGGGGAAAGGTTGAACGCGCCGCGATCCTACTCGTCCTCGTCGCCCGCGAACAACCCGAACTGCGAGGCGTCCCGCGCCGGCTCGGCGAGGCCGAGATGCCTGAACGCCGCGCCGGTCAGCAACCGGCCGCGCGGCGTGCGCTGGATGAAGCCCTTCTGGATCAAATACGGCTCGATGATGTCCTCGATGGCGTCGCGCGGCTCCGACAAAGCCGCGGCGATGGTGTCGACGCCGACCGGCCCGCCGCCGTAGTTGAGCGCAATGGTCGAGAGATAGCGCCGGTCCATCGCGTCGAGACCCGAGGCGTCCACCTCCAGCGCGGACAGCGCGCGGTCGGCGATCTTGCGCTCGATCGCGCTCGCGCCGTCGGCATGCGCGAAATCGCGCACGCGGCGCAAGAGCCGCCCGGCGATGCGCGGCGTGCCGCGCGCGCGCCGCGCGATCTCGTTGGCGCCGTCGGCGGTCATGCTCATGCCGAGCACGCGCGCGCCGCGCGCGACGATCAGTTCCAGCTCCGCCTCGGTGTAGAAATTCAGCCGCACCGGAATGCCGAAGCGGTCGCGCAGTGGATTGGTCAGCAGCCCCGCGCGCGTCGTCGCGCCGACCAATGTGAACGGCGCGAGGTCGATCTTCACCGAGCGCGCCGCCGGCCCCTCGCCGATGATGAGGTCGAGCTGGAAGTCCTCCATCGCCGGATAGAGGATTTCCTCGACCTGCGGATTGAGCCGGTGGATCTCGTCGATGAACAGCACGTCGCGCGGCTCGAGATTGGTCAGCAGCGCGGCGAGATCGCCGGCCTTGGCGATCACCGGGCCGGACGTGGCGCGGAAATTGACGCCAAGCTCGCGCGCGACGATCTGCGCCAGCGTTGTCTTGCCCAGTCCCGGCGGCCCGACAAACAGCACGTGGTCGAGCGCCTCGCCGCGCGCCCGCGCCGCGTCGATGAAGATCTTCAGGTTGGCGCGCGCCTTCTCCTGGCCGATGAACTCGGCCAGCTTCTGCGGCCGCAGCGACGCGTCGACGTCGTCGTCGCGTTTGTCGGCGGTCACGAGGCGGCGGGGCGGCGGGGTCATCTGAGCCTCGTGTCCCGGACGCGGTGCAGCACGAGCGCAGCGAAGTGATGCACTGCTGATCCGGGACCTTCAAACTGTTTGGCGGTCCCGGGTCTGCAGCGCACCGTTTCACGCTGCGCCGCGCCCGGGACACGGGTGTCGCTGCGCTCGCTCACTTCGCCAGCTCCTTCAATCCCTGCCGGATCAAGGTCGCCGTGTCGGCGCCGTCGCCGGCATTGCGCGCGGCGGCGGCAATCGCCGCGGCCGCCTGCGGCTGGCCGTAGCCGAGATTGACCAAAGCCGATACCGCGTCGGCGACCGGCTTCGGCGCGCGCTTCTCGTCGAGCGCGCCAGCCAGATGCACCACCGCCGGATCGATGTCGGTGAAGGCCGGCGTCTTGTCTTTCAATTCCGTCACGATGCGCTCTGCCACCTTCGGCCCGACGCCCGGCGTGCGCGCGACCATCGCCTTGTCGCGCGTCGCGATCGCCGTCGCAAGCTCGGCCGGCCTGAGCGTGCCGAGCACCGACAGCGCCACCTTGGCGCCGACGCCCTGCACCGTCTGCAACAGGCGGAACCATTCGCGCTCGGCGTCGCTCGCGAAACCGAACAGCTTGATCTGATCCTCGCGCACATGCGTTTCGATCGACAGGGTCGCCGCCTCGCCCGGCGCCGGCAGCGCCTGCAACGTGCGCGCCGAGCAATGCACGAGATAGCCGACGCCGTTGACGTCGAGGATGATGCTGTCCTCGCCGTAACCGTCGACGATGCCCTTGAGCTTGCCGATCATCTCACCGCCACTTTCAATTTCGCCGCCATGACGACGCTGCCGCGATGATGCGCATGGCACACGGCGATGGCGAGCGCGTCGGCGGCGTCGTCCGACTGCGGCGCTGCCTTCGGCAGCAGCACGCCGATCATCATGCGGATCTGCGCCTTGTCGCCGTGGCCGGCGCCGACCACCGTCTTCTTCACGACGTTGGGGGCGTATTCGGCGACCGACAGGCCCGCGCGTGCCGGCACCAGCATCGCGACGCCGCGGGCCTGGCCGAGTTTCAGCGTCGAGGCGCCGTTGGCGTTGACGAAGGTCTGCTCCACCGCCGCCTCGTGCGGCGCGTAAGTCTCGATGATGCGGATGAGCCCGTCGTGGATCGCCACCAGCCGCTCGCCCAATGTCGCGCGCTCGCTGGTCTCGACCGAGCCGCAGGCGACATGGATCAGCCGGTTGCCGTCGCTCTCGATCAGGCCCCAGCCGGTGCGGCGGAGCCCCGGGTCGATGCCGAGGATGCGAATCGGGGCCTTGAGCATGCCTCTTTGATAGCCCCCCGCCCCGGCCAAGGGTAGGCGGACCGGTCAGGTCAGGAACAGCCGCGCCGGCGTATCCACCAGGATGCGGCGGCGCGTGGCCTCGTCCGGCGTCCAGGCGCAGAACAGGTCCATGAGGTGCCCGTCGTCCGGCATCACGGCCGCGTCGATCGACGGGTGCGGCCAGTCGGTGCCCCACATCAGCCGCTCCGGATTGGCGCGCAGCAATGCGTTGTGCAGCGGCGGCACGTCCGGATAGTCCGGATAGCGCGCCGAGACGCGGTAGGCCGCCGACACCTTCGCATGCGCGGCGCCGTCGCCGACGAGCCGCAGCAGCGCCTGGAAGTTCGCGTCGTCGGGCCCGCGCGCCGCGTCGACCATGCCGTAATGATCGACGATCACCGGCATGTCGCGCGCGATATCGCGCAAGGCCGGCGCGAAGTCCTTGAGCACGCGGCCGTCGCAGAAGAATTGCGCCACCCAGCCGAGCTCGGCCATCGTCTTGCGGAACACCTCGAACACGTCGAGGCCGACGCCGCGCACGTAATTCGGCTTTTGCGGGAACAGATGAAACCGCAGGCCGCGCATGCCGGCCTTGTGCCAGTCGCGCAACGTCGCAGGCTGGATGCGCGTGTCGGTGATGGCGACGCCGCGCAGCCGCTGCGGGAAGCGTGCGAGCGCGTCGAGCAGCACGCGGTTGTCGTAGCCGTGCGCGTTGCCCTGCACGATCAGGCCGTGCTCGCAGCCGAGCGTGTCGAGAAGCTTCAAGTACATCTCGACCGGCGCGTCCGGCGGCGTATAGCCGCGCCCGGGCGTGTAGGGGAATTTATCGGACGGCCCGAAGATGTGCGCGTGCGTGTCCCACGCGCCGCGCGGCGGCGCGACGCGCGGCGATTTCGGCTGCGCGACCGGGCCGGCGATGAGAGGGGGATTATCGAACGACAAGCACTGCAGCCTTGACCGTCACCCCGAGGTGCGAGCGAAGCGAGCCTCGAAGGGTGACGGCGGCGAGGCTTCGGCGGTCATCCTTCGAGGCGCGGCTTGCGCCGCGCACCTCAGGATGACGAACAGGGGGTTACCCCAAATGAATATTCGCGTCCTTCACCACCTTGTGCCAGGTCTCCATCTGCTGCGCGACGAAAGCCGCGAACTCGGCCGGCGTGTTCTGCCGCGACTGGATGTTGAGCTGGCGGAAACGGTCGCCGACCGCCGGCGATTTCAGCGCCGCGTTCAGGCTGCTGTTCAGCTTCTCGACGACCGCCGCCGGCGCGCCGTGCGGCATGAACACGCCGTTCCACTCATAGGCCTCGAAGCCGGGCACGGTGTCCGACACCGGCGGGATGTCCGGCAGGCTCTCCAGCCGCCCCTTGCCGGTGTGCGCGATGGCCTTGAGCTTGCCGCCCTTGATCTGGCCGACCACCGACGAGCCGTTGGCGAAGAAGAACTTCACCTGCCCGCCCATCACGTCGGTGATCGCCGGGCCGCCGCCGCGGTACGGCACGTGGCTGATCTTGACGCCGGTCGTCTTGCGGAACATCTCCAGGCAGAGATGCTGGAGCGTGCCGTTGCCGGACGAGGCCATGTCGATGCCGTCCTTCTGCGCCTTGGCGTAGGCGATGACGTCGGCGACCGTCGTCACCGGCACCGACGGCGTGACGACGAGGATGTTCGGCACCAGCGACGCGAGGAACACCGGCGCGAAGTCCTTCTGGTAGTCGAACGGCAGCTTCGGATAGAGCGCGCCGTTGACCGAGAAGCCGGTGGCGTCGTGCAGCGCGGTGTAGCCGTCGGCCTCGGCCTTGGCGACGACCGCCTCGCCGATGGTGCCGCCGGCGCCGCCGCGGTTCTCGACCACGAACTGCTGGTGCAGTTGCTCGCTCAGCGTGTTGAACAGGATGCGCGCGGTGGTGTCGGCGCCGCCGGCCGGCGGATAGGGCACGATGACGCGCACCGGCCGCGCCGGCCAGGCGGACTGCGCCCGCGCGGCGCCAATGAGCGGCGCGGCCGCCAGGCCGGCGATCAATGTACGGCGGGTGACGTGGACCATGCTTCCCTCCCCAAGTCTTCTGTTTGGAAGGAAGCTTAGCATCGGCGGCGCGATGCGGAAGCGGGCCCGCTCTAGTGCGAGACGGCCTCGACGGCGCAGCGGTGCAGCACGGCGGGATCGCTTTCGCCGGCCAGCGCCGCCTGGATCAAGGTGCGCGCGACCTTGCGCGGGAATTCCTCGTCGCCCGGGTCGAGATTGAGCTCCACACAGACGCGGTTGAACACGTCGACCAGCGCGGCGATGCCATCCTCGGCTTCCGGCGAGAACGTGTCCTTGGAGGTGCCGAGATAACCCGAGATGCGGGACGACAGGCTGTCGCTGCCGGCGAGCCTCACCCAACGCTCTTCCTCCCCGAGCCAGAAGTCGCGCATGTCCGGGTCGTCCGTGGCCTCGGCCCGTTCGCGGCATTCGGCGGCGCGGACGTAACAGTCCCGCGCATGCTGGTCTATCTTGTCGAGCATTGTGTCGTTTCCCCGGGCCGCACCCTGCGCCGGTCGCTCAAAATTGACAAGCAATCATTGCGGCAGTCGTTCCCATTAAGCTCGCGCGCGGGCAGTTTCCCACATTGTGTTTGTCAATTTCAATTTTCCGATCGAGAAATCGCGCGCGAGCACGATCGGCCGCCCGGCCGGCCGCAGTTGCGCAACTGGAATATTCCCGCCGCCGCGGCGCGGTTGCGCAACCGCAGCCCCGCCCTTTCATCGTGCGCGGACTCGCCCCATATTCGGGCGATGGTGAAAACTCCCGATAAGCCCAAGAATCCGGGCAAGAAATCCAAGGACCCCGCGCGCGCGACGCGCGCCAAGGCGTCCCGGCCGGACGCGCCGCCGACGCCGGACACGCTCGCCGGGCTGCTCAATCCGGGCATCGCGCGCGGCACCGCCGGGCTCGGGTCCGGCACCGGTTTGCAGCCGCCGCCGGACAATTCCTGGGACCGGCGCAAGGACTTCTCCGCCGCCCACACCGCCCGCAAATCGGCCAAAGGCGCTGCGGAGCGCGACACGACGCCGCAGGGATTTCACGAGGCGGCACAAGGCAACTACGCGGCGAGCCCGATCTCCGGACTCGACCCCGCGTTGGCGCGCGAACTCGGGCTCGATTCGGAGGATGCCTCCCTACCCTCTCCCCGCCCGGCGGGGAGAGGTGAAGAAGCAGCCGACCCCAAATACCGCCTGCCCCGCGCCGACCTGCCGAAGCCGGGCCACGGCCTCTCCTCGATGGGCGTCGCCGCCACCGCGGAGTCGCTCGAGCGCCTGCTGCGCGAGGGCCGTCCCGAATTCGCCACCGGCAGCGACGTGTGGACGCCGCACCGCCCGCCGCGGCCGGAGAAGTCCGAAGGCGGCCGCCGCCTGATCATCAAGTCCGACTTCGAGCCGAAGGGCGACCAGCCGCAGGCAATCCGCGAACTGGTCGAGGGCGTGCAGCGGCACGACCGCACGCAGGTGCTGCTCGGCGTCACCGGCTCGGGCAAGACTTTCACGATGGCCAAGGTGATCGAGGCCACGCAGCGCCCGGCGCTGATCCTGGCGCCGAACAAGACGCTCGCCGCGCAGCTCTACGGCGAGTTCAAGTCGTTCTTCCCCGACAACGCGGTCGAGTACTTCGTCTCCTATTACGACTACTACCAGCCGGAGGCCTACGTCCCGCGCACCGACACCTACATCGAGAAGGAATCCTCGATCAACGAGCAGATCGACCGCATGCGCCATTCGGCGACGCGCGCGCTCTTGGAGCGCGACGACGTCATCATCGTCGCCTCGGTGTCGTGCATCTACGGCATCGGCTCGGTCGAAACCTATTCGGCGATGACCTTCACGCTGAAGCAGGGCGGGCAGATCAACCAGCGCCAGCTGATCGCCGACCTCGTCGCGCTGCAATACAAGCGCACGCAGCACGATTTCTCGCGCGGCACCTTCCGCGTGCGCGGCGACACCATCGACCTGTTCCCGGCGCACTATGAAGATCGCGCCTGGCGCATCCATCTGTTCGGCGACGAGATCGAGAAGATCGAGGAGATGGATCCGCTCACCGG
>DATNBL010000069.1:0-47316 GCA_035571935.1 Pseudolabrys sp. | reverse complement strand
CTTCCGGTACGTGAACCAGCCACGCCCGTCAGCCAGCTCCTGGCGGCAGGTCCTATTGCCTGCGAGCGGAGCCCCGCCATCGCCCGGGTGCTATGGAGTGCGTTGCTCCAAGCCCGCGGCGCCGCATCAACCGGCGGCGGGGATTTCCCCCGGTCGCCAACCCGGTGAGGCGTGGCCGTATCTCCGGCCTTTCCTCACCGCTGCTCCATCCTCACGGCGTCCCATGACGACGCCCCTCGAAGAGCAGGACGAACCTATAATAGGTATTCCACCCCATAGGTCAACAGTCTTTTTAAAAGATTTTGTGCAGCGGCGCGGCGGCGTCCCTCTCCCCGTTTACGGGGAGAGGTAAGAAAGGGCAGCAGGGCGCGTTAGCCGCAGCGTAACGCACCGCGCGCGCCGACAAGACGGCGGATTACGCTGCGCTAATCCGCACTACGGGCTGGAGGGGAGGGTGAAGCGAGGAAGCGGCTACGCCTCTCCACGCTGTTATTGCCGGGCTTGACCCGGCAATCCATGAGGCAGGCCCACAAGCAGAGATGTACTGCTGAATCTGCGGCAGCTCATCATGGATGCGCGGGTCAAGCCCGCGCGTGACGCTGAATACCGGATGAGCACACGCCAAAACCGGCCGCGCCTCAAACCCTGATATCGAGATTCTGCCCCTGCCCGGGTCCGGCGCTGGCCAACTGCTGCATGTTCTGCTGCGCCGCCTCGAGGACCTTGGCGATCGCGGCCTCGGAGTCGGCGTTCATGCGCATCATTTTCGCGGCGAGCGCCATCTGGGTGCTGGCGGCGGAAGCGCCGGTCATCGCCGCAGCGACGGATACTGAACTCATCCTTTCGTTCTGACACGCAATTCTCAACAATTTGCCAAGACCGGCGGACGCCTTGACAGGCCGGTAGCGGGTTCTATACTTAACCACATGGTTTACTATTCGACCGCGCCGCTCGACCGCACCTTCGCCGCCCTCGCCGATCCGACGCGGCGCGCGCTGCTCGCGCAGTTGAGCGAGCGCGAGAGCGTCTCGGTGAGCGAACTGGCGAAGCCGTTCAAGATGTCTCTGCCGGCGGTGATGAAGCACCTCGACGTCTTGTCCGACGCCGGTCTCGTCCGGCGCGAGAAGACCGGCCGCACCGTCGCCTGCCGTCTCGAAGCCGCGCCGATGCGCGCGGCGACCGAATGGCTCAACCGCTATCAGCGCTTCTGGAGCGAACAACTCGACAAATTGGCTGCCTACCTGGAGGAAGACCCATGTCCACCGCAACCGCCGTCCAGCCGAGCCTCACCATCCGCCGCCGCTTCAAGGCCGCGCCTGCGCGCGTCTACGCCGCTTGGACGGAGCCCGCGCAAATAGCGCGCTGGTTCGGCCCGGGCAAAGTCGAGGTCGTCGAAGCGGTGTTCGAAACACGGCCCGGCGGCCGGTTCGCGATCCATGCGCGATCTCCGGACACCGGCGACGACCACCACGTTTCGGGCACCGTGCGGGAGGCCGTGCCGGGGAAGAAGGTCGTCTACACCTGGGCATGGCGGTCGACGCCGGACCGGGAATCGCTCGTCACCGTCGAATTCAAGCCGGACGGCGACGGCACGATGCTGGTGCTCACGCACGAGCAGTTCTTCGACGAGGGAGCGCGCGACCGCCACAACAACGGCTGGACCGGGGCGCTCGACAAGCTCGAAGCCTATCTCGCCCGATAACCGACACGTTCGCAGGGAGAACACCGATGATGAAGCTTGTTGGATTTCCGCCTTCGCCGCGCACCTGGGCGGCGCGCGCCGTCGCCGCGCAGCTCGGCATCCCGCTCGCGCTGGAACTCGTCGACCTGACCAAGGGCCAGCAACATTCGCCGGACTACCGCGCGCTCAATCCGACCGGCCGGGCGCCGACGCTCGTCGACGGCGACCTCAAACTCTGGGAGACGACGGCGATCATGCACTACCTCGCCGGCCAGAAACCGACCACGCTGTGGCCGGACGACGTGCGCAGCCGCGCCGACATCATGCGCTGGCAGAGCTGGACCTTGGCGCACTGGGAAAAGGACTCGTGCATGCCGCTGATCGTCGAGCGCATCGTCAAGCAGATCCTCGGCGCCGGACCGCCGGACGAGGCGGTCGTGGCCCGCGCGCTGGAGAATTTCGCGCGCGACGCCAAGGTGCTCGAGGCGCATCTGGCCAAACAGCCCTACCTCGCCGGCAATGCGCTCACGCTGGCCGACTTCTCGGTTGCCGGCCCCCTGCTCTATGCCGAGCGCGCCGGCATGCCGCTCGCCGATTATCCGCGGTTGCGCGAATGGTTCGGCCGCGTCGCCGCGCTGCCGTGTTGGAAGGAGACCGCGCCGCAGGTGTCGGCCGCCGCGGCGTGAGGATCTTGCCGGCGCGCTCTCAGCGCGTCGGCACCGGCTTTTCGCCGCGATAGTCGTAGAAGCCGCGCTGCGTCTTGCGCCCGAGCCAGCCGGCCTCGACGTATTTCACCAGCAGCGGGCACGGCCGGTATTTCGAATCCGCCAGGCCCTCGTGCAGCACCTGCATCACCGAGAGGCACGTATCGAGGCCGATGAAGTCGGCCAATTCGAGCGGGCCCATCGGATGGTGCGCGCCGAGCCGCATCGCGGTGTCGATCGCCTCGACGTTGCCGACACCTTCGTACAGCGTGTAGATCGCTTCGTTGATCATCGGCAGCAGAATGCGGTTGACGATGAAGGCCGGGAAATCCTCCGACACCGCGATGGTCTTGCCGAGCTTCGAGATGAACGCCTTGCTCGACTCGAAGGTGGCGTCGTCGGTGGCGATGCCGCGAATGAGCTCGACGAGCTCCATCAGCGGCACCGGATTCATGAAGTGGATGCCGATGAAGCGTTCCGGCCGGTCGGTCGACGACGCGAGGCGCGTGATCGAGATCGACGAGGTATTCGAGGCGACGATCGCTTCCGGCTTCAGCGAGGCGCAAAGATCCGAATAGATCTTGCGCTTGACGTCTTCCTTCTCGGTCGCGGTCTCGATGACCAGATCGCAATGGGCGAGATCGTCGTATTTCTCCGCCGGCTTGATCAGGCCGAGCGCGCTCTTGCGCTCGTCCTCGGTGATCGTCTTCTTGGCGACCTGGCGCGTCATGTTGCCGTTGATCGTCGCCATGCCGGCCTTGATGCGGTCGGGGGCGATGTCGTTGAGCATCACCGCATAGCCGGCGAGCGAGCAGACGTGCGCGATGCCGTTGCCCATCTGGCCGGCGCCGATCACCCCGACAGTCTTGATGTTAACCGCCATGTTCCGATCCGATCGATAGTAGGCGACGGTTTCGCCTTCGCGTCTCGTCCGCCGGCCTGTTTCCGTTCTACGCCGATCCGCCAGATGTTACCATCGGCGGGCCGGCCTTGCTTGCCCGTTCAGCGCTTGATCTTGTCGAGCTCGGTCGCGAGCTCCGGCAGCGCCTGGTAGAGGTCGGCGACCAGGCCGTAGTCGGCGACCTGGAAGATCGGCGCCTCCTCGTCCTTGTTGATCGCGACGATGACTTTCGAGTCCTTCATGCCGGCGAGATGCTGGATCGCGCCGGAAATGCCGACCGCGATGTAGAGCTCCGGGGCGACCACCTTGCCGGTCTGCCCCACCTGCCAGTCGTTTGGCGCGTAGCCGGCGTCGACCGCCGCGCGCGAGGCGCCGACGGCGGCGCCGAGCTTGTCGGCGACCGGCTCGATATATTTGGTGAAGTTCTCGCGGCTCTGCATGGCGCGGCCGCCGGAGATGATGATGCGCGCGGAGGTCAATTCCGGACGATCCGACTTCGACAGCTCCTCGCCGACGAAGCTCGACAGACCGGGATCGGCGGCGGCCGCGGCGCTCTCGACCGCCGCCGAGCCGCCGGCACCGGCCGCCTGGAAGGTCGACGTGCGCACGGTGATGACCTTCTTCTTGTCCGACGACTTCACCGTCTGCATGGCGTTGCCGGCATAGATCGGCCGCTCGAACGTGTCGGGACCGAGCACCTTGGTGACGTCGGAAACCTGCATCACGTCGAGCAGCGCGGCGACGCGCGGCATCGTGTTCTTGCCGTTGGTGGTCGCCGGCGCGACCAGCGCATCGTAATTGCCGGCGAGCGAGACGATCAGCGCCGCCATCGGCTCGGCGAGCTGATGTTCGTAAGCCGCACCGTCGGCGAGCAGCACCTTGGCGACGCCGTCGAGCTTGGCGGCGGCATCGGCGGCTGGCCTGGCGTCCTTGCCGGCGACGAGAACATGCACGTCGCCGCCGAGCGCCCTGGCCGCCGTGAGCGCCTTGGCGGTCGCGTCCTTGAGCGACTTGTTGTCGTGTTCGGCGATGAGGAGGGTGGTCATGATTACAGCACCCCCGCTTCGTCTTTGAGCTTGGCAACGAGATCGGCGACCGAGGCGACCTTGGCGCCGGACTTGCGGCCGGCGGGCTCGGCCGTGGTCACGACCTGAAGCCGCGGCGTGACGTCGACGCCGTAATCGGCGGGCGACTTCTCGTCGATCGGCTTCTTCTTCGCCTTCATGATATTCGGCAGCGAGGCGTAGCGCGGCTCGTTCAGGCGCAGGTCGGTGGTGACGATCGCCGGCGCTTTCAATTTGACGGTCTGCAAGCCGCCGTCGACCTCGCGCGTAACGCTGACGCTGTCGCCGTCGAGGGCGAGCTTCGACGCGAACGTGCCTTGGGACCAGCCGAGCAACGCGGCGAGCATCTGGCCGGTCTGGTTGCTGTCGTCGTCGATCGCCTGCTTGCCGAGGATGACGAGGCCCGGCTTCTCCGCGTCGACGATGGCTTTGAGAATTTTTGCGACCGCGAGCGGCTCGATCACGCCGTCGGCCTTCACCAGGATGCCGCGGTCGGCGCCCATGGCCAGCGCAGTGCGGATCGTCTCTGAGGCCTGCTGCGGGCCGATCGACACGGCGACGATCTCGGTCGCCTTGCCCGCTTCCTTCTGCCGGATCGCCTCCTCGACGGCGATCTCGTCGAAGGGGTTCATCGACATCTTCACATTGGCGAGTTCGACGCCGGAGCCGTCCGGCCGGACGCGAATTTTGACGTTGTAATCGACCACCCGCTTCACGGGGACGAGAATCTTCATGATCTCAAACTGCTCCGCAGGCCGTTTTGTTGCTGAATTCAGGCCCGAAATTGGTGCGGCGCACCCTAATAGCGCGTTTATGCGGGGTCAACGGCGGGGCCGGAATGCCGGTTCAGCGGTGCTGGCCGGGCGCCCAAAGCACGTCGGACGCGCCCTTGCCGTTGGCATGGCGGCCGGCGACGAACAGGTAGTCGGACAGCCGGTTCACATATTGCAGCGACGGCGCCGACACCTCCTCGCCCGGCTGGTCCATCAGCGCGACCATGATCCGCTCGGCGCGGCGGCAGACGGTGCGGGCGAGATGCAGCCAGGCCGATGCGGCGCTGCCGCCGGGCAGGATGAAGGATTTCAGCGGCGCCAGCCCCTCATTGAGCCGGTCAATCTCGCCTTCCAGCCATTTCACCTGCGCCTCGGTGACCGTCAGCCGGGCGCCGCCGGGACCCTTTTCCGACAGGCAGAGGTCGGCCTCGACGTCGAACAGGTCGTTCTGGATGCGGCCCAGCGCCGCATCGAGCGTGGGATCGCCGGCGGTATGCAGACGCACCAGGCCGAGCACGGCATTCACCTCGTCCAGGGTTCCATAAGCGTCGACGCGCAGGTCGTATTTCTTCCGCCGGGCGCCGGAGCCGAGCGAGGTGGTGCCATCATCCCCGGTGCGGGTGTAGATGCGGTTGAGCACGACCATGCGTTGGGACCCTTCGATTCGGCGGCGGGGCGGGCTAATCTGAACCCGTTCTCGGACGAGATACAGGGGGCTCGACCATGATCCGACTGACCGTGATTGCCGTCGCCGGGGCGCTCATGCTGCTGCCGGCCGCCGCGTCCGCCTGCGGCGCCAATTCTGCAAAAGCCGCGGCCACCGACCTCTCCGCCGCCAAGAAGAAGAAGGCCGTCAAGGTCGCGGCGAAGAAAAAGGAGAAGGTCGAATATATGCGCGCGGTGCCGGTGAAGTAGCCGGCTGCTAGCCGCGCATCGCCCAGATCGTGACCATGATCACGACGATGGCGATGAATTGCAGCAGCACGCGCATGCGCATGAGCTTCTGCGACGTGTTGGGCGAACCGCCGCGCATCATGTTGAGGAGGCCGAGCACGAGCACGATCGCCACCGCACCGATGGCGACGGGCACGAGGTAGTGCGACATGAAGTTCGACATGGGCTCGGCTTAGCACCATCCGCCCGGCGGGCCAACCGGGGCCTCATAACCGTCTTGCCCGGCCATGACGCGGAGAGGTTGGTCACCGCCCCCGCGTTTGCCGCGCGCGGTCAACGAGGTCGAGCCAGCGCGCCTTGGCCTGCACCGAGCGGCGCATGGCGTCGTCATAGGCTTCGACGCAGAACGCGCAGCAGAACTGCCGGCCGGCGCGGCGGCGGCGGATGAGACCGAACGGCCCGCCGCAATGGGCGCAGCGATTTCGCGCATGCGAGGCGGAAACAGGCTCTGCGTCCGGCGACGGCCGGGCGTCGGTCAAATCGGTCATGGGGAGGTCTCGTCTGCGGATCGTGTAGTCCGCCAACGTGACGCGCGCGTGAAGGTTTCCGAAACGCGCCGATTGTTTCGTCATGCCAGCCGGGCGGCGAAGAAACGCGCGATTTCGGCGATCGCCTCGCGAGCTTCCGGCAGCACCGACGCGAGCAACTGCCAAGTGTGCGGCATCCGCGGCCAGACCTGAAGTTCGACCTCGCAGCCGGCCGCCCGCATCCTCTCCGCCATCCGCACGGAGTCGTCGCGCAGAATCTCGTCGCTCCCCGCCTGGATCAATGTCGGCGGCAGGCCGCGCGGATCGCCGTAGAGCGGCGAGGCGTAGGGGTTGCGCGGATCGGCGCCGGCGAGATAGGCGGCGGCGAGGCGCGGCACGTCCCCGGCGACCAGCATCGGATCGGATTTCGCGTTGCTGCGCAGTGACGGCGCGGTCAGCGCCAGATCGGTCCACGGCGACATCGCCGCTGCCGCTGCCGGCAAGGGCAGCCCAGCGTCGCGCAATTTCAGCATTGCGGCGAGCGCCAGCCCGCCGCCGGCGGAGTCGCCGGCGAAGGCGCTGGCCGCGGGCGCCGCGCCGTTGGCGACGAGCCAGCGCCACGCCGCGACAGTGTCGTCCAGCGCCGCCGGGAACGGATGCTCCGGCGCCAGCCGGAAATCGAGAAACAGAACGCGGGCGCGCGCCGCGTCGGCCATGCGCCAGGTGAAGTGCCGGTACAGCCGGGCCGAGCCGAAGATGTAGGCGCCGCCGTGCAGATAAAGGAGATGACGGCCGGGCAGCGATGCGCGCGTCGTGATGAACTCGCCCGCGACACCGCCGGCGTCGACCTGCTCGATGCGCGTGCCGCGCGGCGGCGGCGGCACCAGGCGCTCCATGCGCTCGAAACGCCGCTTTATTTCCGCGAACGAAAGGTCGCGCTCCGAGCGCTTCATGAAAAAGCGGAGGGCGAGCCGCGCCAGCCTCGCCCGCAGGCTGAGGCGCCTGCGCGCGGCCATCAGCGCGGCCCGGCGGATGCCGCTCGCAATTCCGCCTTGCGCGCCGGCCCGGTCTCGACGCCGACGATGAGGCCGTCCTCGATGCGGTGGATGCGGTCGGCGAACGGCAACAGCCGCGGGTCGTGGGTGACGACGAGCACGCCGCGGCCAGGCTCTTTCGCGATGTCGGCGAGGATCGCCATGATCGCCTGGCCGTTCTCGGTGTCGAGCGCGGCGGTCGGCTCGTCGGCGAGGATCGCCGACGGGTTGGAGACGATGGCGCGGGCGATGGCGACGCGCTGCTGCTCGCCGCCGCTCATCTCGCGCGGGAACGAACCGAGCTTGTGCGACAGCCCGACGCGGGCGAGCGCGTCCTCAGCGCGCGGGCGCGCCTTGGCGGCCGCCTCGCCGCGCACGTCGAGCGCGAGCTGCACGTTCTCCGCGGCGGTCAGGGTCGGAAACAGATGGTACGTCTGGAAGATGAAGCCAATGTGGTCGCGGCGGAGCTGCGCCAGCACTTCGGGACCGGCATCGGCGGTGCCGTGGCCGCAAACCGACACCGTGCCCGATGTCGGCGCCAGCATGCAGCCGAGCACCGACAGGAGCGTCGTCTTGCCGCTGCCGGATGGACCCATCAGCAGCGTCAACTCGCCGCCGCGCAGCGACAAATCGACGCCGCGCAGGGCATGCACCTGCCCGGCGCCGTGGCCCAGCACCTTGGCGACCTTGATCGCTTCGAGGACCGGGCTGGTCATCGCGAGAACACCACGACCGGATCGATGCGCACGACCCTGAGGATGGCGGCGAAGGCCGAGACCACGCACATCACCACCGTGAGGAGGAAGATCGCCGCCATCAGCCATGGCGTGATCACCACCGGTAGCGCGCCGCTGCGGGTGAAGAACACGACCGCCATGCCGATCAGCGCGGCGAAACAGAAGCCGGCGACGGCGTTCAGCAGCGCCTGGTAGATGATGACGGTATATATGTAGCGGTTCGATGAACCCATGGCGCGCAACGTGGCGAACTCGTCGATGTGATCCTTGGTGCTGGAATACAACGTCTGCGCCACGATGACGGTGCCGACAATGACGCCGAGCAGCGCACCCGCGAACAGGGCCGCGCCGGCGCCGGTTCCGAACAGCCAGAACGAACGGCTGCGCTCGCGGAACTGGGCGGTGGTCAGCACCTCGTATTTCGGGCTCTGCTCGCGGATCGCGCTCGCCACCTTCGCCGCATCGGCGCCGGGCTTGAGCTTGATGAGGAAGTAATTGGCATAGGTCTTCGGGATGCCGACATAGGTGCGGGCGCGGCTCATGTCGACGAATACGTATGGTGTCGTCGTGAACGAACGAACACCATCGGTCAACGCCGTGACCTTGACCGGCTGGCCGCGGATCTCGGCCTTGGCGCCGAGGCCGGAGATGCCGAGACGTTCGTAATAGGTCTTGTCGACCGCGACCGCGTCCTCGTCCCTGAGCGTCTGCGCCGAGCCTGCCGTCACGTCCCAGGGCTTGAGGCCGGGACCGTCGAGGTTCGAGCCGACGATGAAGACGGGCGTGATCGCGCCGTTCGCCATGTGCCAGTCGGAGAAGCCGATCACCAGCGGCTCGGCGCTGGCGACGCCGGCGATGGCCTGATAGGCGCCCTGCTTGCGCGCGTCGATCAGCGAGGGATCCTCGAAGCACTTGGTGCCGTCGCGCATGACCCACAGGTCGGCGTCGGCGTGGTCGATCATCTTGGTGACCATGTCGCCGAAGCCGAGATAAAGCCCCATCTGCACCATCACCAGCACGACCGAAAAGACAATGCCGATCATGGTCGCGACGAAACGCAGCCGGTCATGGAACAGGTTGCGCGAGGCGAGCGTGAAATTCAGCGGCATGAAGCCTCTTGATCAGAGTTCGGTGCGGGGCGTCAGCGCGTCGCGGTCCGGATCGGGCGCTTGGCCGCGAAAGCGAGCGTGCCGGTCAGCAGCCGGCTGATGACGACGCTGGCGGGCCAACTCAGCACGAGGCTGCCGGCAAAGACAAGGAAGGCTTTCGCGGGCGCCGGGAGATCGGCCGGCAGCAGCGCGTATTGCAGCCAGACGACGAACACGTAGTGCACGAGATACATGCCGTAGGCGTTGGCGGAGAGGCTGTCGAGGATGCGCGAGCGCATGCGACTGAAACGCAGGAAGATCGCGACCATGTAGAGCCCGCCGGCGATGCAGGCCGGCGGATAGGCGAGCGCCGAGCCGAGTTTGGCGGCGGCCGGGGCGGCGAACCAGTCGGGCATGGTCAGCGAGGTCAATCCGGCCCAGAGGAAGAAGGTGATCAGCGCCAGCCCCGTCCACCACGCCCATTGCCGCGCCAGCGGCCCGTCGACCGCCAGCAGGCCGCGCTCGAGGCCGCGGCTGCCGAGCGCCATGCCGGCGAAGAAGACGAGGATGTAGAGCAGCGGCCGGCAGATCTGCAACGCGAACGGCCCGAACTCGTGCCAGGTGAACGGCGAGTAGACATAGGCGAGCGGCGTGTAGGTGAGCACCGCGGCGGCGGAGATCGCGGCGTAATACCGGACCGGCCGCGCGCCCGCCCAGTCGGCGAAACGGCGGAAGGGAGCGAGCACGTGCGGCGCGGCCGCGAACAGGCCGGCGGCGAGCGCGTTCAGCACCAGCAGTTGCCAGAGGAACCATTGCGGGCCGATCGGCCAGAACGGCAGCGAGAGGAGTTGCTGCCAGTAGCCGGCGGCGTCGGGGTTGATGGTGCGCACGGCATAGGCCGGGTAGAGCGCGATCGGGCAGAGGACGATCACCACCAGCACGAAGGGCACGCCGATGCGGCGCAGCCGGTCGACGAGATAGAGCCGGCTGCCCTTGCGCTCGAGGCTCGGGCCGGTGAGCAGGCCCGAAAGGAAGAACATGAGCGCCATCAGGCTCACGTCCTGCGTGGCGCAGAAGATGTCGAAGCCGAGCCAGCGATGGGCATCGGCGACGGGGAACGCCTCCCAGGTGTAGGGTTCCTGGTTAAAGGCGACCTGGGCCGGGATATTGACGAGATAAGCGAGGCTGGAATGGAACGCGAGCACGATCACGATCACGACCGCGCGGAGATTGCTCAGTGCGAGGCTCGATTTTGACATTCCGGACGTTGCCTCTCGCGGCGCGTTATATCGCGTCGGCCGCCTGTGTATCCCCATGGATCGGCGTTAACGTCATTTCGGATCGCAGAGTTCCAACTTATCATAACCTCAGCAACTCCTTTTTGCTTTCGCGAAAGAGCCATATTCTGGTGTGATGAGAACGGTCTCGGCTATTCGCATGGGGAATGAAATGAAGGCACGCGTGGCGGCTCTCGTGCTCACGGCCGGCGTTGCGATCGCCGGCTTCGGCACCGCAGCGGAGGCGCAGTCCTCCGCCTGGCAGCACCCCGCCCGCGCCGCGACCCCGCAGCAGCCCGCCTGGCAGCAGCCGCGCGCCGGGCAGCCGATGCCCCAGGCCCAGCAGCAACCGAGCGTTGCCGGGCTGTGGGAGAAGCGCATCGATGGCAAGCCGGTGATTTGGGTGCTGTTCGTCGACGACGGCGGCGGGGTCTATGAAGGCGCAATCGCCAAGGCCTTCCCGCGGCCGAACGATCCCCCGCACCCGGTCTGCGACCGCTGCACCGACGACCGCCGCAACCAGCCGTGGCTCGGCCTGTCGTTCATCCGCAACATGCAGCAGCACGGGCTCGATTACGACAACGGCAACATCCTCGACCCGCGCGACGGCAGCATCTATCGCGCCAAGATGACGCTCTCGCCCGACGGCCAGTCTCTCACCGTGCGCGGCTATCTCGGCATCCCGCTGTTCGGCATGGACGAGGTCTGGCAGCGCCTGCCCGACCAGGCGATGGCGGCGGTCGAGCCGGAGATCCTGGCGCGCTACGTGCCGGACAAGCTCGCCGCCCTGCAGGAGCAGACCGCGGCGGCGAAGTCGAAGAAGCCCGCGCGGACGCACGCGCCGGCGCGTTGAACCGCATCCTTGACGGCCATTAACTCTTTGCCCGTGGGGCCAGTCCGGCCCTTGATCGACGTCAACGCGCGGTAGCGCGGGCGCGCGATAGTGTCGGCATGACCGACACCACCGTCATCGCCCCGCCGCTCGCCCCTGACGCTTCAACCGCGCCGGCCGGCCGCCCCGGCTGTCCGCCGGCCGAGCAAGCCGACGTCGAACTGCCGTCCTTCGACACCCTCAATCGCATCGCGCGCGCGATGACGGCGCGCTTCACGCAGGGCATCTCGCCGCACGCGCAGTTCAGCGCCTGGTTCGACTGGTTCTCGCATATGTCGCGGGCGCCGGGACGGCAGGCCGAGCTTGCGGCGCTGGCGCAAATTTACGCCGCGCGGCTGCTTGCGCTGTCGCTGCAGGCGGGCGCGCCGGCGGCGATGCCGTTCGCGCCGCGACCGGGCGACCGCCGCTTCGACGATCCCGGCTGGAGCAAGGCGCCCTACCGCTACTTCCAGCAGGCGTTCCTGGCGCAGGAAGCGTGGTGGCGCGAGGCGACCAGGCCGGTGCGCGGCATGCAGGCGAAGGATGCGGCGCGCGCCGCCTTCATGGTGCGGCAGTTGCTCGACGCGGTGTCGCCGTCGAACGCGCCATGGCTCAACCCGACCATTGTCGAGCGCACGCTGGCCGAGGGCGGCGCCAATCTCGCGCGCGGGTTCGATAATTTGATGCAGGACATGCGGCGCACGCTCACCCTGACGCCGGCGCCGAGCCCTCGCGGATTCGACCTTGGCAAGGACATCGCCGCCACGCCCGGCCAGGTGGTGTACCGCAATGAGTTGATCGAACTGATCCAGTACGCGCCGGCGACGCCGAACGTCTTCGCCGAGCCGCTGCTAATCGTGCCGGCGTGGATCATGAAATACTACGTGCTCGACCTCCTCCCCGAGCACTCGCTCGTCCGTTTTCTTGTCGATCGCGGCTTCACCGTGTTCATGATCTCGTGGCGTAACCCGACCGAGCGCGATCGCGACCTGACGCTGGGGCATTATCGCGGCCAGGGTGTCATTGCCGCGCTCGACGCGATCAACGCCATCGTGCCGGGCCGCAAGGTTCACGCCTGCGGCTACTGCATCGGCGGCACGCTGCTCGCGATCGTCGCCGCGACGATGGCGCGCGACGGCGACGACCGCCTGAAGACCGCTACCTTGCTCGCCGCGCAAACCGATTTCAGCGAGGCCGGCGACCTGATGCTGTTCGTGGACGAGAGCCAGGTCGCCTTCCTCGAGGACATGATGTGGGACCAGGGCGTCCTCGACACCAAGCAGATGGCGGCCGCCTTCCAGCTGTTGCGATCGAACGAGCAGATCTGGTCACGCATGATGCGGCAATATCTGCTCGGCGAGCGCGAGCCCGATACCGATCTCACCGTGTGGAACGCCGACCAGACGCGCATGCCCTACCGCATGCATTCGCAATACCTGCGCGCGCTGTTCCTGGAGAACCGCCTCACCGCCGGCCGTTACGCGGTGAACGACCGGGTCATCACACTGAAGGACCTGCGCATGCCGATGTTCGTCGTCGGCACCGAGACCGACCACATCGCGCCCTGGACCTCGGTCTACAAGATCGCGCTGTTCACCGACACCGAGCTCACCTTCGTACTGACCAACGGCGGGCACAACGCCGGCATCGTCTCCGAGCCGGGACATCGCGGCCGGCACTACCTCAGCGCCACGCGCCATCCAGGCGATCGTTATGTCGATCCGGCGACCTGGGCGGCGCGCGCCAGCCATTTCGAAGGATCGTGGTGGACCCAGTGGGCCGCATGGCTCGGCGAGCGCAGCACGGTCGAGCGGGTTGCGCCGCCGCCGATGGGAGCGCCGGAGCGTGGCCTGCCGCCGCTCTGCCCCGCGCCGGGCACCTACATCCACGGCCACTAGGACCGCCGCGCGGCGCTCCGGCCGGTGACGCGCCAGATGAAATCGTCGACGTCGCGCAGCACGGGCGCCAAGAGGCGCAGGCCCGGCGCGAATGCGCCGATCAAGGTGAAATGATTGACGCGGCCGTAGGCGCGTTCCTCGACGCGCCCGCCGAGTTCGTGAATGCGTGCGGCGAAGCGCAGCGTGTTGCCCGGCGTAACCAGCATATCGCGTTGCGCGGTGGCGAGCAGCGCCGGCGCCTCGCGGCCGGTGACGAAATTGATCGGCTGCGTCTCAGCCCGCTCCGGTCCGCCGAAGATCGTCTGCAAGACGCCGCTCTCGATCGGCAGGAAATCGTAAGGCCCGGCGAGGCCGATGAGCGCCGCGACGTCGCGATGCGCGTCAAGCCCGGCACGCGCCAGCCATTGCGGATCGCAGGCGAGCATCGCGGCGATATAGGCGCCGGCGGAATGGCCCATCAGCACCAGCCGCTGCGGATCGGCGCCCCATGACGCCGCATGCTCGCGCGCGAAGGCGGTCGCGCGCGCGGCATCTTCGAGGAACACCGGAAAGCGCGCCTCCGGATAAAGCGTGTAGTCCGGCACTGCGGTGACGATGCCTTGCGCGGCAAAAGCCCGGCCGAGGAAGGCATAGATGTCGCGCGAACCGTTCTGCCAGCTGCCGCCGTAGAAGAAGACCACGAGCGGCGCGCGTGTCGCATGGCGCGGCCGATAGACGTCGAGCACCTGGCGCGGCGCCGCGCCGTAGCGCAGCGTTTCGGGACGCGGCCCGCGCGCCGGCGGCGGCCACAGGTTGAGGAGATCGGCGGCGGAGAAGCCACGTTCGGCCCAGCGCGCGCGCAATCGCGGCGGCGGTTGAGGGACCGAACGGCGACGCGGCCGCCGCATCGTCAGATCCGCACGAAGGGATTGAGCAGCGCGCCGGCCAGCCCGGTCATGCGCACGCGGCCTTCGAGCGCGATGAGGCAGATGCATTCGGCGTCGGCGGTGACGACCGGCGTGTGCTCGGTCGTCTCGTCGGCCTCGTCGAAATCGCCGGGGCCGAAGCGGCCGCCCTCGTGCGTGTATACGCCGGTCAGCACCGCCGCGAACTCCTCGCCCGTGTGCACATGGTGCGGCAGGCGCGCACCCGGCGCGCCCTTGAGCAGGAACAGCCGCGTCCCGCCCGCCTGAGGCAACATGATCGGACGCACCTTGAGGCCGCGGCCGATCCAGCGCCAGGAGCCGAGCGTGCAGGAGCGCAGGCATGCCGGCAAGTCCGCATGCGCATTCATCGTTCCTGCTGCCGGTTCCGGAGCAACGGCATCGAGCCGGGCCAGCACCTGCGCCAGCGCGTCCTCACCCATCGGCGCGGGCGGCAGGTCCTCGAGCATCGCACCGCCCACCGCCTCGAAATCGCCGACGGTGCGGCGGCAGGCCGCGCAGCGCTCGAGATGGCTGGCGACGACGAGCCGCCGCGCCGTGTCGAGCGAGCCCGACGCATAGGAGGCGAGCGTGTCGGTCGCGGGATGATGCGTGATGGTCATGCGAGGTCCTCGAGCAAATCGCGCAGGCGGTTCATGGCGAGGCGGATGCGCGACTTGACGGTGCCGAGCGGCAGGCCGAGCGCGCGCGCGATCTCGACATGCGGCATGTCCTGGAAGAACGATAGTTCGATCACTCTGGCCTGCTCGGCCGATAACTGCGTCATCGCCGATCGCACGCGCGCATTGCGTTCGTCGCCGGCAAGACGGATATCGGGCGTCGCCGCCTCATCCGCCACCTCCGGGATTTCGCCGTCGCCGGCGGCGTCGCGCCATTCGCGCCGCAGCCGGTCGACGCGCAGGTTGCGCGCGATGGTGAAGATCCAGGCCGCGGCCGTGGCGCGGCCGGAATCGAAGCGGTCGGCCTTGCGCCAGACCGTGAGCAGCGTTTCCTGCGCCAGCTCTTCGGCCTGCGCCGCATTGGCGCCGGCGCGCAGCATGAAGGTCTTCACCCGCGGCGCGAAATGGGAAAACAGCGCGCCGAAGGCGGCACGGTCGCGCGTGCCCGCCACCGCCCCGATCAGCGCGGAGTAATCGGCCGCCGTTGTACGCCCGGCATCCATCCCATTGAGCCCACAGGCGAAATGCGCCAGCGCCAGCACCACCGCCGGTGCTGGAGGAGGGAACACCGGGGCCGGGGCAAGCGCAAGCGCGGTCATGCCCCTGATACGGCCTCAGAATCGGTTCGGATCACCGCCCAGCGGCGTAGGCCTGCATGCCGCGCGGATTGGCGGCGGCGCGGCGGTACGGATCGACGCGCGAGGCCGCCGTCAGCCGGCCTTCCGACCAGGCCGGGCCGACCTCGACCGTGTGTCCGCGCGCGCGAAGCTCCTTCACTGTCGCCTCCGGCACGCGCGCCTCGATGACCATGACGCCGGGCCGCGCCTGTCGCGGCCAGAACGACGCGGGGAAATGTTCCGAGTGCCAGGCCGGCGCGTCGATCGCCTCCTGAAGGTTCATGCCGAAATGGGCGTGGCGCAGGATGAACTGCGAGATCCACTGGTCCTGCTGGTCGCCGCCCGGCGAACCCCAGGCGAGATACGGCTTGCCGTCACGCAGCGCCATGGTCGGGGTCAGCGTCGAGCGCGGTCGCTTGCCCGGCATCAGTGCGTTCGGATGCTCCTCGTCGAGCCAGAACTGCTGCGCGCGGGTGCCAAGACAGAAGCCGAGCTCCGGGATCACCGGCGAGGAATGCAGCCAGCCGCCCGACGGCGTTGACGAGATCATGTTGCCGTCGCGGTCGACGATGTCGAAGTGCACGGTGTCGCCCGGCGTCGCGCCCATCTTGGCGCGCTCGCTCGGCACGTCCGGCAGATTGTGATCGTCGTGCGTCCAGATGCGGCCGACGGTCGGCTCGCCGGCGCCCGAGCTCGCGACCGCGGTGCGCGCGCCTTCGGCGGTGCGGATGGCGATGCGCTTGCCGAAGCCGGGAATGGTGCCGGGACGATAATCGAGCGAGGCGCGGTTGGTGATGAGCTTGCGGCGCTCGGCGTTATAGGCATCCGACAGCAGCACGTCGACCGGGACCTTCACGAATTTCGGATCGCCGTAGAACGTGTCGCGGTCGGCAAACGCCAGCTTGGTCGCTTCGATCTGTAAATGGATGAAGTCGGGATCGGTCGGCGAGAGCTTGTCGAGGTCGTAGCCCTTGAGCAGCGCCAGCGTCTGCAGCGTCGCCAGGCCTTGCGTCCACGGCGCGGCCTTCATGACGCGGTAGCGGCCATAGTCGTAATGGATCGGCGCCTCGACGGTCGCCTGCCATTGCGCCATGTCCTGCCCGGTAAGCACGCCGCGATGGCGCTCGCCGGACGTGTCCATCACCTCCTGCGTGCGGCAGAACTTGTCGATCGCCTCGGCGACGAATCCCTGCGACCAGATCTTGCGCGCCTTCTCGATCTGCGCGACGCGGTCACCGCCCGCGCTTTCAGCTTCGCGCAGCACGCGCGCATAGGTCTCGGCGAGTTTGGGATTACGGAACAGCGAACCCGGCGCCGGCACCTTGCCGTCCGGCAAGTAGACCGCGGCAGACGTCGTCCAGTGGTCGCGGAACATGTCCTTGACGGTGTCGATGGTGGCGCTGATGCGCTCGACCACCGGATAGCCGTCGCGCGCATAGGCAATCGCGGGCGTCAGCACGTCGGCGAGTCGCATCGTGCCGTAGTCGCGCAGCAGCAGCATCCAGGTGTCGAACATGCCGGGGATGCAGGCGGCGAGAAGCCCCGTGCCGGGCACGAGATCGAGCCCGAGCTCGTCGCGATAATGTTTGATGGTGGCACCGGCCGGCGCCGGCCCCTGCCCGCAGATCACTTCGGTCTTGCCGCGCTTCACGTCGTGCACCATCACCGGCACGTCGCCGCCGGGGCCGTTCAAGTGCGGCTCGACCACCTGCAAGGTGAACGCCGTGGCGGCGCCGGCGTCGAAGGCGTTGCCGCCCTTCTCCAGCACCGCCATGCCGACGGCCGTCGCGATCCAGTGCGTCGAGGTGACGACGCCGAACGTGCCCTCGATCTCCGGGCGCGTGGTGAAAGGGTTCGGATTGATCTTGGAATCCTTGGCCGGCATCCGGGGTACCTCGTCTTCCTGCGCGCGCAACACTAGCGGCGTGCACGGCCGGCACAAGCCCGGTCGCGGCATGAAAGCTCAGCGCAAATGGCAGGCGACCATCTGTCCGGGCCGGACTTCGCGCAGCGCCGGGCTTTCCGCGCGGCAGCGGTCGACCGCGTAGGGGCAGCGGGTGTGGAAGTGGCAGCCCGACGGCGGGTTGACCGGGCTCGGCACGTCGCCCTGCAGCACGCGTTTCTGCCGCTTCACGCGCGGATCTGGCACCGGAACGGCGAGCAGAAGCTGCTCGGTGTAGGGATGCAGCGCGCGCGTGAACAGCGTCTTCTTGTCGGTGTATTCGACGATGCGGCCGAGATACATGACCGCGATGCGGTGGCTGATGTGCTCGACCACCGCGAGATTGTGCGAGATGAAGAGATAAGCGAGCCCCATCTCCTTCTGGAGGTCGAGCATCAGGTTCAGGACCTGCGCCTGGATCGAGACGTCGAGCGCCGACACCGGCTCGTCGCCGACGATCAGCTTCGGCTGCAAGGCGAGCGCGCGTGCGATGCCGATGCGCTGGCGCTGGCCGCCGGAGAACTGGTGCGGGTAGCTGTCCATCTGCGCCTTGCGCAGGCCGACGCGGTCGAACAGCGCGGCGACCTTTTTCTTGACCTCCTGGCCCCTGGCGATGCCGTGCACGCGCAGCGGCTCGGCGACGATGTCGCCCGCCGACATGCGCGGGTCGAGCGAGGAGAACGGGTCCTGGAAGATGATCTGCATCTGCCGCCGGTAGGGGCGCAGCTCGGCCTTGGTGAGTTTGGTGATGTCGCTGCCGCCGACGCGAATCTCGCCGGCCGTCGGCTCGATCAGGCGCAGCACGGTGCGGCCGACAGTCGACTTGCCGCAGCCGGATTCGCCGACGAGGCCGAGCGTCTCGCCCTTATCAATCGAAAAGGACACCCCGTCGACTGCGAATACGGTGCCACCAGCGCGCTGTAACAGTCCGGTGCGCACCGGGAAGTGCTTCTTGAGATCGCGCACGGCGAGGACGGGTTCGGTCATGCCCCTGCCCCGTAGAGCTCGCGCGAGCGCCAGCACGCGGCCCAGTGGCCCGGGCGCTTCTCCTCGTAAGGCGGATATTCGGCGCGGCAGCGCTCGACCGCATGTTCGCAGCGCGGGGCAAAGACGCAACCGGCCGGCAAATTGGTCAACGCCGGCACGGTGCCGGGGATCTCCTGCAAGCGCTCGGCGTCGGCGTCCATCTCGCCGCGCATCAAAGGCAGACGCGGGATCGAGGCCATCAGGCCATGCGTGTAGGGATGCTGCGGCCGCGCGAACAATTCCTCGACCGGCGCCTCCTCGACCTTGCGGCCGGCATACATGACGATGACGCGGTGCGCGGTCTCCGCCACGACGCCGAGATCGTGGGTGATGAGGATCACCGCGGTGCCGAGCTTCTGCTGCAGGTCGAGGATGAGATCGAGGATCTGCGCCTGGATCGTCACGTCGAGCGCGGTGGTCGGCTCGTCGGCGATCAGCACTTTCGGATTGCAGGCGAGCGCCATCGCGATCATCGCGCGCTGGCGCATGCCACCGGACAATTGATGCGGATATTCGTTGGCGCGCTGCTCCGGCGCCGGAATGCGCGTCAGCCGTAGCATGTCGACGGCTTTCGCCCAGGCCTCCTTGCGCGAAACCCTCTCGTGCAGCAGCACGACCTCGGCGATCTGGCTGCCGATGGTCAGTACCGGATTGAGAGAGGTCATCGGCTCCTGAAAGATCATGGCGACGTCCTTGCCGCGGACGCCACGCATCGCCTCTTCGTCGAGCGCCAGCAGATCGCGGCCCTCGAGCACGACGCGGCCGCCGGCGATGCGGCCCGGCGGATCGGGCACCAGCCGCATCAGCGACAGCGCGGTGATGCTCTTGCCGCAGCCGGATTCACCGACGATCGCCAGGGTCTCGTGCGGCTTCAAGGCGAACGAGACGCCGTCGACCGCCTTCACCATGCCCTGGCGCAAATCGAACACCGTGCGCAGGTCGTCGACGACGAGCAGCGCCTCGGCGCGGCCGGGCTCGGGCGTGTCGCGGGACCTGTCCATCGCCAGCGCCATCAGTCGCGCAGCCTCGGGTCGAGGATGTCGCGCAGCGCGTCGCCGAACAGATTGGTGCCGAATACCGCAAGGCTGATGGCGATGCCGGGGAAGATAACGAGCCACGGCGCGACGCGGACGTATTCGGCGGCGGATTCCGACAGCATGCGGCCCCAGGACGGGTGCGGCTCCGGCACGCCGAGGCCGAGGAACGAGAGCGAGGCCTCGGTCAGAATCGCCGCGCCGAGCTGCGCCGTGGCAATGACGATCAGCGGCGCGATCGTGTTCGGCAGCACGTGGCGGACGGCGATGCGGAACTCGCTCATGCCGACCGCGCGCGCAGCCTCGACGAAGGGCTGCTCGCGCAGCGCCAGCGTGTTCGAGCGGATTACGCGCGCGGTGTAGGGAATGAGCGGGATGGCGATGGCCACGATGGTGTTGTCGAGCGCGGGGCCAAGCGAGGCCGCCATCACCAGCGCGAGGACGAGCAGCGGCACCGCTTGCAGCACGTCGACGATGCGCTGGATGACGAGGTCGACCCAGCCGCCGATGTAGCCCGAGGCAAGACCGAGCGCGACGCCGAACACCGAGCCGAGGAAGGTCGAGCCGAGCCCGACGGCGAGCGAGATGCGCGCGCCATAGACGATACGCGCGTAGATGTCCCGCCCCATCGAATCGGCGCCGAAGATGTGGGCGTGGCTCGGCGGCGTCAGCGCCACACGCGGGTTTGTGCCGATCGGGTCGTAGCCGGTGAGCCACGGCGCGAACACCGCCGCGAAGACGAAGACCAGCATGATGACGGCGCCGACGACGCCGAGCGGATGCGCGGCGGCGTAATAGCGCAGCTTCGACCAGACGCTTTCCGAGCGGTCGGCGATGATGGCGACGGGCGCGGGCGGCGGAACAATGTCGATCGAGGCCATAGGCTCACCTCACCCGCTGTACCGGATGCGCGGGTCGAGCACCGCGTACAGCACGTCGATGATGAAATTCATCCCGACGGCCACGACGGCGATAAACATCACCAGGTTCTGCACGATCGGATAATCGCGCCAGCGAATCGCCTCCACGAGAAAACGCGCGACGCCGGGAATGTTGAACACTGTCTCGGTGACGATCAGCCCGCCCATCAAGAACGCCGCCTCGATGCCGATGACGGTGACGACCGGCAAGAGCGCGTTGCGCAGCGCATGGTGATAATTGACGTTGTGCAGCGAGGCGCCCTTGGCGCGCGCCGTGCGGATGTAGTCCTGCCGCAGCACCTCCAGCATCGACGAGCGCGTCAGCCGCATCACCAGCGCCGAGGAGCGGAAGCCGACGGCGACGGCCGGCACGCTGTAGAGATAGAGCGTATTCCAGAAGCCTTTCGGCGGGTCGGTGTAGATCGGGATCGAGCCGAACCAGGCGACGAAGGCCATCAACACCAGGAGCCCGAGCCAGAACGAGGGCATCGACAGGCCGCTCAAACTGACCACCCGCAGCACGTAGTCGATCGGCGTGTTCTGCCGCACGGCGCTGATGACGCCGAGCGGCACGCCGAATACGATCGAGAACAAGAGCGCCAGCCCGGCGAGCTTGGCGGTGATCGGGATGCGCGGCGCGATCTCCTGCAGCGCCGGTTTTTCCGATACGTAGGAATAGCCGAGGTCGCCGTGCGCCAGCCCGTTCACCCATTGGGCGTATTGCACGACGATCGGCCGGTCGATGCCGAGGTCATGCTCGAGCTTGGCCTTGTCGGCGGTGTCGATGAGACCCGCGGCGTCGAACAGGATGTCGGCGATGTTGCCGGGTACCAGCCGCAGCATCACGAACACCAGCACCGAGATGCCGAACAGGGTCACGAGCATCAGGCCGAATCGCCTGATGAGATAGCCCGCCACGATGACCTCCCGTCTCGTGCGACGAAAATAAAGGCGCCCGGCCGCCCCTCTTCGGCCGGGCGCAGATCGGTTACGCGCTTATTTGTCGAGCCAGACGTCCTCGTAGCGGTAACCGTTGTAGGCGCTGTTGGTCATGATCGAGAAGTTCTTCACGTACGGCTTCCAGCAGGTGCCGGTCCGCGCGTGGTACAGGATCGGACGCGCCACGTCCTCCTGCAGCTTCTTGTCGATGTCCCACACGAGCTTCTTGCGCTTGGCAACGTCGGTGATCTGCGACTGCTCGTCGAACAGCTTTTGCAGGTCCTTGTTGCAGTAGTGCGTGTAGTTACGCTGCGAGCCGCAGCCGAAGTTCTCGTAGAAGGCCTGGTCCGGATCGTCGATGCCGTTGCCGGTCAGGTTCAAGCCCACCGAGTAGTCGCCGCGCGCCACCTTGGCGAACCAGGCGCTCGATTCGACTGGATCGAGCTCGGCATCGATCCAGATGCTCTTCAACTGGTCGATCAGCACCACCGCCGGATCGCGATAGGTGGCGAGGTTGCGCGTCGAAACCTTGATCTTGAGCGGCTTGTCCGGCCCGTAGCCGAGCTTCTTCATGATGCCCTTGGCCGCCTCGCGATCCTTGGCGACGTCGCCGTAACCCGGGATCGTCTTGAGGATGTCCGGCGGCATGCCCCACACGCCTTCCGGCGGCGGCAGCAGCGCGCCACCCGCGTCACCCGCGCCCTGAAGGATCAGGTCGATGAACGCCTTGCGGTCGAGCGCCATCGCCATCGCCTTGCGCAGCTCGAGATTGTCGAATGGCGGCTTGTCGCGGTTGATGATCAGGTTGGTGCTGACATTGATCGGGCCGATCTCGCAGATCGCCGTCGGGTCCTGCTTCTTGATGTCGGCCTCGAGCGCCTTGGTCATCTCGGTCGGAAAGGTCACGTCGACCTTGCCGGCGACGAAGGCGAGCACCGCGGTCGCGCGGTTCTTGATGATCGTGTACTCGATGCCGTCGAGGTAAGGCAGGTCCTTCTTCCAGTAGTGCGGGTTCTTCACCAGCTTGATGGACTCGTTCTGCTTCTCGTCGGCGAACATGAACGGCCCTGTGCCGATCGGATGCGTGCGCATCTGGGCCGACGGCACGTGGCACGAGTACATCGGCGTATAGCCGGAGGCGAGCATCGCCAGGATCGACGGCTGCGGGCGCTTGAGATGGATCGTCACCTCGAAGTCGCCGTTGGTGGTCACGTCGCTGATTTCCTCGAACCAGCCCTTGCGCGGGTTCTTGCGCAATTTGTCCTTCGGATTCTTGTCGAGCAGCAGATCGAACGTACACTTGACGTCCGCCGACGTGAACGGCTTGCCGTCGTGCCAGGTCACGCCCTGCCTGAGCTTGAAGGTGAGCGCGGTATTCGCCTTGTCCCAGGCCCAGCTCGTCGCCAGCTCTGGCTCGATCGTGCCCATGCTGTTCTGCGGCTTGTGCTGATCGTACAGAACCAAATTGTTATAGATGCCCATCGCCGGCGCGTTCACCGAGAATGTCGCCTCTTCTAGGATCGACAGGCTCGGCGGCGTTTCGCGGTGATAGAAGCGCAGGATGCCGCCGTGTTTCGGCTGGCCGGCGGCTTGCGCGGCGCCGATGGACGCGACCGTCAATACCGCGGCCGCCAAAGCGGTGAGCTTGGCTCTCATCAGTCTCCTCCCCTCGTCTGCATGCCGATGCGGGCGCTGCCGCTCGGTGATCGTTTTTTGTTGGTGGCAACGCTACCGTGACGGGGTGGCGCGATCAATCGCGCAGATACGGCCGCAGCGCAACAAATCCACGACGCGCCGCCTTGCCATTCGGCGCGCCTGGCCCCACGATGCCGCCGCCAGACAAGAAACGGAACGCGGGAAGGCTGAACGTGGCGGGTGCCAGTGAGAGCATCGTCGCCGAGACGGCGGCGCGGATTTTCGCCGACCTTGCCGATCCGCAGACGGTAAACCGGGCGAAAGACGAGGGCTGGAAGACACCGCTCTGGCGCGCCATCGAAGATGCGGGGCTCGCGCTTGCCTGGGTGCCCGACGATCTCGGTGGTTCCGGCGCCAGCATCGAGGATGGATTTGCCGTGCTCGGCGCGGTCGGACGCTGCGCGCTAAGCGTGCCGCTCGCCGAGACGCTGCTCGCCGGATGGCTGCTGTCGCGCGCCGGTCTTTCTTCGCCCGCAGGCGCAATGACTGTCGCGCCGGCGCGGCCGAACGATCACGTCGCGCTTGGCGCCAACTGCACATTGAGCGGACGCGCGAGCGGTGTTCCCTTCGCGTCGTCGGCCGCACACATCGCCGTGCTGGCGGAGAGCGGCAAGGGTTTCGCAGTCGCACTCGCCGCAACAAAAGATTGCCGTGTGACATCGGGCCGCAGTGTCGCCGGCGATGCAAGCGATGTCGTAATTTTCGACAATGTCAAACCATTGCACACCGCGCCCGCGCCGGCCGGCTTCGATCGCGACATGCTGATGCTAATGGGTTCAGCCGTGCGCGCCGTGCAAACAGCCGGCGCGCTGGAAGCGATCCTGGCGATGAGCGTCGCTTACGCCAACGAACGCGTCGCCTTCGAGCGGCCGATCGGCAAGTTCCAGGCCGTGCAGCAGAACCTCGCGCGTCTCGCCGGCGAGGCCGCGGCAGCGCTCGCCGTCTCCGGCTCGGCCGCCGACACGATGGCGCGGGCGGACGTTGTGGACGACACAGTGTTTCTCGAGGCCGCGTCGGCCAAGATCCGTTGCGCCGAGGCGGCGCAGGAGGGCTCGGCGATCGCGCATCAGGTGTTCGGCGCCATCGGCTTCACCAAGGAGCACGTCCTGCATCGCTTCACGCTGCGCATGCTCGGCTGGCGCGACGACTTCGGCAATGAGAGCTATTGGGCGGCCGAACTCGGCCGCCGCATCGCCACGCGCGGCGCCGACGAGTTCTGGCCATTGGTGGCGTCGCGATGACGGCGAACCTGCAATTCGACCAGATCAGATTGCCGGCCGAGTGCGAGGCGCTGCGCGACGATGTGCGCGCCTTCCTCGCGGAGGAGATTGCGGCCGGCACGTTCGATCCCTACCGACCGGGCCACGGCGACTCGCACAATCGCGAGTTCTCGCGCCGCGTCGGCGCCAAGGGCTGGATCGGCATGACCTGGCCGAAGAAATACGGCGGCCGCGAACGCTCGTTCCTGGAGCGGTTCGTCGTCACCGAGGAATTTCGCGTCTCCAATGCGCCGGTGCGGCTCCATTTCGTCGCCGATCGCCAGAGCGGTCCGGTGCTGCTCAAATACGCGCCGGAGCACGTCAAGCAGGACATCCTGCCGCGCATCTGCCGCGGCGAATTGTGCTTCGTCATCGGCATGAGCGAGCCGAACTCCGGCTCCGACCTGTTCGCGGCCAAGACCAAGGCCACCAAGGTCGACGGCGGCTTCAAGATCAACGGCTCGAAGATCTGGACCTCGAACGCGCACATCGCCGACTACATGCTCGGCCTGTTCCGCACCTCGCCGCCGACGAAAGAGAACCGCCGCCACGGCCTGACGCAGTTCCTGGTCGACATGAAGACGCCGGGCATCACCGTCAACCCGATCTACCAGATGAGCGGCCAGCATGACTTCAACGAGGTCGTGTTCGAGGACGCCTTCGTCGCCGACGATCATGTGATGGGCGAGATCGATGGCGCCTGGAAGCAGGCGACCAGCGAGCTTGCCTACGAGCGTTCGGGACCGGAGCGGTTCCTCGAGACCTTCTACGTGATGCTCGAACTGATCCGCGCGCTCGGGCCCGAGCCGGACCTGCGCGGCGCCGAAGGCCTCGGCCGCCTCGTCGCGCAGTTGCACACGTTGCGGCGCATGTCGGTGTCTGTCGCCGGCATGCTGCACGCCGGCAAGGAGCCGGTGGTCGAAGGTTCGCTAGTCAAGGACCTCGGTACGATTTGGGAGCAGAAGCTGCCGAACCGCGTGCGCGAGCTCACAGCCTTCCTCGCGCCGGAGACGGGAAACCGCGAGACCTTGGAAGAGCAACTCGCTTTCGCCACCATGATCGCGCCCAAGCTGACGATCCAGGGCGGCACGACCGAGATCCTGCGCGGCATCATCGCGCGCGGGCTCGGCCTGCGATAATCGGAGAGCGCCGCGTGCCGGATTTGCAGAAACTTTTGTGGCCGAAGTCGGTGGCGGTGGTCAGCGCGTCGTCGGACCTGCATGGCCTGCGCGGCCGCATTTTCGAGACGCTTATCAGCCATCCTTACGAAGGCCGCATCTACCCGATCAGCCGCAGCGCCGCCGAAGTGCAGGGCCACAAGGCCTATCCCTCGGTCGAAGCCCTGCCCGAAATCGTCGACATGGCGGTGCTCATCATCCCGGCGGTGCATGTCGCCGCGGAGCTTGAACGCTGCGGCAAGGCCGGGATCAAGGCCGCGGTCATCATGTCGTCCGGCTTTGCCGAGGAGCCGGGCGGCGACGGCGCGCGCATGCAGACGGAGATCGCCGCGATCGCCCGCCGCTACGACATGGCGGTGACGGGGCCAAACTCGGAGGGCTACGCCAACATCGCCGCGTCGCTGTGCCCGACCTTTTCGCCGGCGCTGGACAAGAACGCCGGCGCGATCCGGCCGGCGCAGCCAATCGGCACGGGCCAGGTCTCGGTGATCTCGCAAAGCGGCGGCCTGGGATTTGCGTTCTTCGATCGGGCGCGGCCCCGAAACATGGCCTTCCGTCATGTCGTCACCACCGGCAACGAGGCCGCGCTCGATGTCGCCGACGTGCTCGACTATCTCCTCGACGAGGGCGGCACCGACGTCTTTTTGCTGCTGATCGAGGACGTGAAGTCGCCGGAGAAGTTCAAGCGCGCCGCCGAGAAGGCGCTAAAGGCCGGCAAGCCTCTGATCGCCGGCAAGATCGGGCAATCGGAAGCGGGCGTGCGCGCGGTCGCCTCGCACACCGCCTCGCTCGCCGGCTCGCAGGCTGCCTATCGCGCCATCTTCGAGCATTACGGCCTGATCGAGGGCCGCGACTTCGACGAGATGCTCGACTTCGCGGCAGGCTTCCTCGCCTGCGGCGATCGCCTGCCCGCCGGCCGCCGCATCGGCATCGTGACCGCATCCGGCGGCGGCGGCATCTGGACGGCGGATGCCTGCGCCACCGCGGGCCTCGACGTGCCGGTGCTCGACGGTCCGACGCGGCGCGCGCTGGAAGCTCACATCCCGCCCTACGGCACGTCGGAGAACCCGGTCGATTCGACGGCGCAGGGCGTGCACAAGTTGGGCTACGCGGCGTTTGCCCGCATCGTCGCGGAATCGCCGCTGATCGACGGCGTCATGGTCGTGGTCACGGCGCGGCGTTCGGCCTTCCTCGAAGGCGATTTACAGAAGCTCAAGGACCTCCGGCGGGACATCCACAAGCCAGTCTTCATGTGGACCTACACGCTGCCGTCCGAACGCAGCATCGAGATCCTCAACGAGGCCGGGTACGCGCTGTTCACCAGCCCGCTCGGCTGCGCGCGGACGATGCGCGTGCTCGCCGACTATCGCGAGCGGCGGGAGCGTCTGACGACACGCAAGTCGGCTCCCTTGCCGCCCTCCCCCGCGCGCGACACGGCCCGCGCGCTGCTCGGCGCGGCCGGGCCGGTGATCGGCGAATGGCACGCGCGACCTTTGCTCGCGGCCTACGGCATCGTCACTGACGAGGGCACCGTGCTCGCGCAATCCGCGGCCGACGCTGAAGCCGCGGCGCTGGGAATCGGAAAGCCGGTCGCGCTGAAGGTTCAGTCGGCGCAGATCCCCCACAAGACCGAGGCCGGCGCGGTCGCGCTCAACGTGCCGGCGGCCGAGGCGCGCGCCGCCTGCGAGCGCGTGCTGGCGTCGGCGCGGCGGCATGCGCCCAATGCGCGCATCGACGGCGTGCTGGTCGCGCCGATGGCGCGGCCCGGCCGCGAGGTGATCCTCGGCATCAACCGCGATCCGCGCTGGGGGCCGATGCTGATGGTGGGCCTCGGCGGCATCCTGGTCGAGGCGATGGCCGACACGGCGCTGGCGCCGGTGCCGCTCGACCATGACGCGGCGCGCGCGCTGATCGGTCGACTGAAGGGCGCACGCCTGTTCGAGGCGTTCAGGGGCGCGCCGCCGGCCGATGTCGACGCCCTGGCGGAGCTCATGGCGAAGCTGTCGCACTTTGCGTCCGATCATGCCGACACGATTGCGGAGATCGACCTCAACCCCGTGATCGTGCATGCGAAGGGCGAGGGCGTGACGATCGTCGACGCACTGATCCTGAAGTCCGGCACGCTGACGCAGGGCCGCGACGCGGCGGAGTAGGAGGAGCTGGCAATGGGTCCGTTCAAGGATATCGGTGTCGAGAGGCACGGCCACGTGGTGTTGATCGAAGTCCGCCGCCCGCCGCACAATTTCTTCGACGTCGCGCTGATCCAGGAGATCGCCGGGACGCTGGAGGCACTCGACGAGGACATCACATGCCGCGCCGTGGTGCTGGCGGCGCAAGGCAAGTCGTTCTGCGCCGGCGCCAATTTCGGCGACGGCTCGACGCTCGACAAGGCCGGCCAGCGTCCCGGCGAGCTCAATCGCGAGGCCGCCGTGCAGCACCTCTATCTCGAGGGCAACCGGCTGTTCCGCACGAAGAAGCCCATCATCGCTGCCATCCACGGCGCGGCGGTCGGCGGCGGGCTCGGTCTCGCGATGGTGGCGGACTTCCGCGTGACTTGCCCCGAGGCGCGCTTCGCCGCCAACTTCACGCGACTCGGTTTCCATCCGGGCTTCGGCCTGACTGTGACGCTGCCGGCGGTAATCGGCGCCACGAAGGCGGCGCTGATGTTCTACACGAGCCGCCGCGTCAACGGCGAAGACGCATATGCCATCGGGCTCGCCGACGTGCTGGTGCCGCAGGACGACGTTCGCGCGGCCGCGCTCAAGCTCGCCGCCGAGATCGCCGAGAACGCGCCGCTCGCGCTGGTGTCGACGCGCGCCACGATGCGCGGCGATCTCGCCGACCGCGTGCGCAGGGCGACCGAGCACGAACTGGTCGAGCAGACCCGCCTGCGCAAGACCGACGATTTCAAGGAAGGGATCAAGGCGACCGCCGAGCGGCGCGTGCCGCACTTCAACGGCCGCTGACGATCAACGCAGGCTTGCCACCGCGCGCAGGCGCACCGGGTCCAGTACGGCGAGCGAGCGCTCGCTGAGCCTGATGATTCCGCCGCGTCGCAGATCGGTCAGCAGCTTGTTGACGTGCACCGGCGTCAGCCCGACAGCGTCGGCGATGTGATGCTGGCGCAGCGGGAACTCCACTTCGAACGAACCGCCGGCCGCCATGCCGCGCTTCTGCAGACGTTCGACAAGCCTCAGGATGAGTCGGGCGACGCGCTCCGCCGCCGGGCGACGGCCGAGATCGATGATCAACTCGTCGGCGCGGCGCTTCTCCTCGATCCACACGTTGACCAGCATTTCGGCCATCTCCGGCTTGCCGAAGATGCGGTCCTTCAATTCGGCGCGGTTGAAGGCGCGGTATGTGACATTGGTGATCGCCTCGACGGAGCATTTCGGCTTCGGATCGAACAACAGCGCGGCCGACACGAAATCCCCGGGCAGCAGGAAGGACAGGATCTGCCGGCTGCCGTCCGACAGCATGACCGCCGAGAGAGCCCAGCCGCTGCAGATGATCGGCACGCTGTCGAGCACGTCGCGTTCGCGAAACAGCGTGCGGCGCGCCGTGACCGTGCGCACTTCCTGCGCGAGCGGCGCAAGCGGCGATCCGCCGATGAAGTCGCAGATGCTGAAGACGCGTGTCAGACACTCGGCGCAACCGGGATATTGCGCGGGCGTGCTCCGCGGTCTGGCGGCGACTGCGGCAGTCATGGAACGAGTCCCGGTGCGCTCTCTTGCTTCATTCTGGGGCGGGCCGCTGCCATAGCGCCGGGCGGACCGTCTCGGCTTCCTGTGTCAAGGTTCTTATATTCAACGACGCGAATTCCATAAAGACCTATTCGGCGGGTATATAAAGATTCGCAATCACAGGAGCGTCCGGTGGCATTTTCAATTCCGGAAAGCGCTCTGCTACAAACCTGACATTTGGGGAGACGCGCCCATTTCCCGGCACATCGAGCCGGCCGCTCGGCCGGGCTCGATTTCAATTGCAAGCACGGGATTTACCGCATGATTTCGGCGCCGCCTGCCGTCGGCCATTCACAGGCTGCGACCGCCAAATGGCCACAGGATACCGGCGGCGAAGGGCTCGTCCGGCTGTCGCGGCTAGACCGCTTCTTTCTTGACCCGCGTCACGATCTGCGTGGGATCGACGAAGCGCAGCGCAATCAGCAGCCAGACCAACGTCGTCAGCATGTAGATCACGGCCATGGCGTCGATCGACTGGTTTGAACGGACGCCGGCCGCCCCGACCGCGTAATAGAGCGTCACCACCAGCGTCTGACTGTCCGGGCCGGCGGTGAAGAAGGTCAGTTCGAACATCGCGATGGTGCGCACAAGCACCAGGAGCAGCGCCGCGAGGATGCCGGGCGTGAGCATCGGCACCAGAACGTGGACGAACAGGCGGCCGGTGCCGGCGCCGAAGACGCGCGCCGCCGCCTCGATGCGCGGATCGATCTGCTCGATGAACGGAATCATCACCAGCACGACGAAGGGCACGGTCGGCACCAGGTTGGCGAGGATGACGCCCGACATGTTGCCGCCGAGATGCGCCTGGTAGAGCACGGTGGCGAGCGGGATGCCGAAGGTGATCGGCGGGATCATCATCGGCAGCAGGAACAGCAGGATCATGAGTTGCTTGCCGGGAAAATTGCGCCGCGCCAGCGCATAGGCCGCGGGTACGCCGAGCAGGCCGGACAGCAAAACGACGGCGCCAACCACCTCAAAGGTGACAATGAGCACGTCATGGAGCTGGAATTCGTCCCACGCCGCCTTGTACCAGCGCGTCGTGAAGCCGGCCGGCAGCCACGAATTGAACCAACGCGTTCCGAACGAATCGACGCCCACCGCCGCGATCGTCGCGATGACATTGACGACAAAGAAGATTACCAGCGCCCAGACCACAGTGGCCCACAGCCGCTCGCCCGCCGGCTTGTCGTCCTGCATCGGCGTCACCCTTTTCCGCCGGCGGCGGAGCCGCGGTAGAGAAAATTGCGACCGGCGAGAATGAGGATGACGACGCCAAGCTGGCAGAAGCCCATGATCATCGCGACGGCGGACGCCATCGAGTAGTCGTACTGTTCGTAGGCGGCCTGATAGGCGGCGATCGAAATGACGCGCGTCTCGCCGGCCGGCGCGCCGAGCAGCACGGCCGAGGGAAACACCGAGAAGGTCTGCACGAACGACAGGCACATGTTGATCGCGAGCCCCTGCGCCAGCAGCGGCAGCAGGATGTGCACGAAGCGCGCCCTCGCTTTCGCGCCGAGCGTGGCGGCGGCCTGCTCGAGCGACGGATCGATGCCGGTGAGGTAGGACAACGTCAGCAGGAAGGTGAACGGGAAGCCCGACATGATCAGCGAAAGCATCACGCCGGTGTAGTTGTGCACGAGCCGCACGTGGCCGATGCCGACGACCGCCAGCACGCGATTAAACCAGCCCTGCGGGCCGAGATAGATCAGCAGGCCTTGCGCGATCAGCACCGTGCCGAGCGTGATCGGAACAACGAGCAGCGTCGTGAGGACGCGGCGGTGACGCATGTGACGCACGCGCAGCGCGATCGGCACCGACACCAGCACGTTGATGAGCGTCGCCGGAATGGCGAGCCTGAAAGTCGACCAGATGGTGTCGTACAGGAACGGGTCGGAAAAAAACTTCGCATAGTTGGCGAGCCAGCCGCCCTTCTTCGGGAGGAAGGACAGCACCAGGCCGTAGGCGAACGGATAGATGAACAGCAGCAGCACGAACACGACCGCCGGCACGACGAGCAGCGTCACGCCGTCGATGTCGCGCAGCGCCAGCCGCACGCGCAGCGGCGGCCGCTCGGTGGGCTTGCTCAGCGCCGCTTCGCTCACGCGCCGCTCCCGGAATAGACCAGCACGCGCGCAGGATCGGCGGAAAGCCGCACCGGCTCGCCTTTCTCCAGCCGGCGATCGGAGCGGAAGTAGAGTTCGACGCCGTCCGCAGTGCGGCCGGACGAATAGAAGTAGCCGCCGTGGTATTGCGAGGACTCGGTCTTGACCTCGACTGGGCCATTGGCGGCGACGGCGAGGTCGTCAGGGCGGATCGCCGCGACCGCGTTGCCTTCGACGAAGGGCTCGACCGCCGTGCCCTCGAGCCGGATGGCGCCGCCATTGATCGCGACGCGGTTGCCGGCGCGCGCGGCGCCGACGCGCAGCTGGTTGCGATAGCCCATGAACTCGGCGACCTCGGCGCGCGCCGGGCGCACGTAGAGGTCTTCTGGCGTGCCGACCTGCAACACTTCGCCCGATTGCATCACGACGATGCGGTCGGCGAGCGACAGCGCCTCTTCCTGGTCGTGCGTGACGTAGATGGTGGCGGAACCGATGACGTCGTGGATGCGGCGGATTTCGGCGCGCATCTCGAGCCGCAGCTTGGCATCGAGGTTCGACAGCGGCTCGTCCATCAAGACGAGCGGCGGCTCGATGACGATGGCGCGGGCGATCGCGACGCGCTGCTGCTGGCCGCCGGAAAGCTGGCCCGGCAATTTGTGGCCCTGTTCGGAGAGCCGCACGATCGCGAGCGCCTCGTCGACCTTGCGCTCGATCTCGGCCTTGGGCCTCCCCTGCATGGCGAGGCCGAAGGCGATGTTCCGGCGCACGCTCATGTGCGGAAACAGCGCGTAGTTCTGGAACACCATGCCGAAGCCGCGCTCTTCCGGCTTGAGCCGGTCGATGCGCGTCTTGTCCAGCCAGATGCTGCCGCCTGACAGCGTCAGCAGCCCGGCGAGGCAATTCAGCGCCGTCGACTTGCCGCAGCCGGACGGCCCAAGCAGCGCGATGAATTCGCCGCGGCGCACGGTCAGCGTCACGCCTTTCAGAGCGTTGACGGTGCCGAAGTTGCGGCTCATGTCGTCGAGCCGCAGCTCGCGGAAGTCACGTCCGGCGATGGCCATTGCGCGGTGTCCCCGTCACCTGATCGGCAGCATGGAACCGGCGGCGCCAAGGCCGCCGGCTCCGTTGCCGATACTCTAGCTTATTTCTTCTTCTTGGAGCCGATCTCTTCATCCCAGCGGCTGAACGCGTAGACGAGCTTGTCGGGCAGCAGCGGGATCTCCTGCGGATGCGAGGTGATCTCCTTGGCGTATTCGGCGCGGCCGAATTCCTGGATCACCTTCTGGCTCGACGCCGGCGCCATCGACAGCGGCACGTCCTTCACCGCAGGGCCGGGATAGAAATAGCCGTCGTCATAGGTCATCGCCTGCGCCGGCGGCGACAGCATGAAGTTCAGGAAGTCGATCAGCACCGCGAGCTTGTCCTGCGACACGCCCTTCGGGATGCACAGGTAGTGCGCGTCGAGGATCCAGTGGTAGCCCTTGAGGAAGAACACCTTGGCTTCCTTCGGCACGACGCCGAGCGCGCGCGGGTTGATGTCCCAGCCCATCTGCGACGGGATCATGTCGCGCGAGCCCTCGCCGAGCTCCTTCATGGTCGGGCCGGTGCCGCCCGGATAGTACTCGACGTACTGGCCGAGCTCTTTCAGATAGGCCCAGGTCTTGTCCCAGCCGTTCTTCGGATCGTGCGGATCCTTGTCGCCGAGAATGTAGGGCAGGCCCATCATGAACACGCGGCCGGGGCCGGAGTTTGCCGGACGCGCATACATGAAGCGGTTCGGATTGGCCTTGGCGAAGGCGAGCAGGTCTTCCGCCGTCTCCGGCACCTTCTTCACCTTGTCGGGCATGTATTCCATCACCGGGCCGGCCGGGCAGAACACGATGCAGACGCCCTGGTTCGAGGCCAGCGCCTGCATCTGCTTGGCGCCGGGGAGATAGATGTCGTCGAGCTTCGGCAGCTTCGAGGCATATTCCGACGCGATCGGCACCCACAGCTTCTGGTCAACGCCGGCGGAGAGCGCATCGATGCCGGTCAAAACGCCGTCGATGTCGACGCGGCCGGCATCCTGCTGCGCCTTGATCTTGCCGGGCAGTTCGGGCGCCGGCGCCTTGGAGAAGGTCACCTTCGACACGAGCTTCGGGTTCTTGTCGCGGTAGGCTTCGATCGCCTTCTGCGTCAGCGCGAGATTGCCGGCGACGTCTACGAAATTGAGCGAGACCGGCGACGACGGCAGTTTGAGATTCTGGGCAAAGGCCGGAAAGGCCGCGGTGCCCGCCAGCCCTCCGACGACGGCACGGCGCGTCAACTTGATCGACATTGCATTCCTCCCTCTGGTTTCACGCAAACGAGCGCTGCGTGCATTTCTTCTACGATCTAACGCTTCTTTGCTTTCCGCCATGCGGCGAAATCGACTTTCGCCTGCTCGTCGGTCGGCGGATAAAGGCCGAGCGTGGAACGGCCTTTCTGCACCTCCTCGGTGACGAAGTCCTCGAAGGCCGTCATCTCGACCGCCTCGGTGGCGATTTCGTCGGCCAGATGCGCCGGGACCACCACCACGCCCTCCGCGTCGCCGACGATGACGTCGCCGGGCCACACCGGCGCGTCGCCGCAGGCGATCGGCACGTTGATGTCGAGCGCCTGGTGCACGGTGAGATTGGTCGGGGCGGCCGGGCGATGGTGATAGACGGGGATCGCCATCGCTGCGATCTCCGGGGAATCGCGAAAGCCGCCGTCGGTGACGACGCCGGCGACGCCGCGCACCATCAACCGCGTGACCAGGATCGAGCCGGCCGAGGCGGCGCGCGCGTCCTTGCGGCTGTCGATGACGAAGACCGCGCCGGGCGGGCATTCTTCGACCGCCTTGCGCTGCGGATGCGTGCGATCCTGGAACACGGTGATCGGGTTCAAGTCCTCGCGCGCCGGAATGTAGCGCAGCGTGTAGGCCTCGCCGACCATCGGCTCCGATTTCGGATTGAGCGGGTGGACATCCTGGATGTACTGATTGCGCAGGCCCCGCTTGAACAGCGCCGTGCACAGCGTCGCGGTACTGACGGTCTTGAGCTTGTCGCGGGTGGTGGCGGAAAGCATCGCTCGTCCTTTCAGAAAATATCCGGCTCGCGCACCGGCGCGCCGAAATCGGTCCGCAGGAAATCGAAGTCGCAGCCCTGATCGGCCTGGCCGACGTGACGCGAGAACATCCAGCCGTAGCCTCGCTCGTAGCGCGGCGCGGCCGGCATTTTCGCGGCGCGGCGGCGGGCAAGCTCGTCGTCCGGCACATCGAGCGTAATCGAGCGCGCCGGAATGTCGACCGAGATGATGTCGCCGGTGCGCACCAGGCTGAGCGGCCCGCCGACATAGGATTCCGGCGACACATGCAGGATGCAGGCGCCGTAGGAGGTGCCGCTCATGCGCGCGTCGGAGATGCGCACCATGTCGCGCACGCCCTGCTTCAAGAGCTTCTTCGGGATCGGCAGCATGCCCCATTCCGGCATGCCCGGGCCTCCGAGCGGCCCGGCGTTGCGCAGCACCAGCACGGTGTCGGCGGTGACGTCGAGGTCGTCGCGGTCGATGTTGGCCTTCAAGTCCGGATAGGTGTCGAACACCAGCGCCGGGCCGGAGTGCTTCAGGAGATGCGGCGCGGCCGCCGACGGCCTCATGACGCAGCCGTCCGGCGCGAGATTGCCGCGTAAAACGGCGAGCGCGCCCTCGGCATAGATCGGATTGTTGAGCGGACGAATGATGTCGTCGTTGTAGACCTCGGCGCCGTCGAGCGTCTCGCCGAGCGTGCGGCCGGAGACATTGACGTGGCCGACGTCGAGGAACGGCTTGAGCCGTGACATCAGCGCCGGCAGTCCGCCGGCGTAATAGAAGTCCTCCATCAGGTATTTGTCGCCGCTCGGCCGGATATTGGCGATGACCGGCACCTTGCGGCTCGCCGCATCGAAATCGTCGAGCGTGATCTTGTGACCGGCGCGGCGCGCCATCGCGATGAGATGGATGACGGCGTTGGTCGAGCAGCCCATCGCCATGGCGACGACGATGGCATTGCGATAGGCGGCTTCGGTCTGCACCTTCGCCGGCGTCAGATCCTCCCACACCATCTCAATGATGCGGCGGCCTGAATCGGCACACATGCGGATATGGCCGGAATCGGCCGCGGGAATGGACGACGCGCCGGGTAGCGTCATGCCGATGGCTTCGGCGAGCGCGGTCATGGTCGCCGCGGTGCCCATGGTCATGCAGACGCCATAGGAGCGCGCGATGCCGACCTCCATCTCGCCCCACGCCTTCTCCGACAACGCGCCGGCGCGGCGCTCATCCCAATACTTGAACGCGTCGGAGCCGGAGCCCAGCACCTTGCCGTGCCAGTTGCCGCGCAGCATCGGGCCCGCCGGCACGTAGATCGCCGGCACGCCGGCGCTGGTCGCGCCGAGCAGGAGGCCGGGCGTGGTCTTGTCGCAGCCGCCCATCAGCACCGCGCCGTCGACCGGATGCGAGCGGATCAGTTCCTCCGTCTCCATCGCCAGCATGTTGCGATAGAGCATCGTCGTCGGCTTGACCTTGCTCTCCGACAGCGAGATCGCCGGCAATTCGACCGGGAAGCCTCCGGCCTGGAACACGCCGCGCTTGATGTCCTCGACGCGCTGCTTGAAGTGCGCGTGGCACTGGTTGAGATCGGACCAGGTATTGATGATGCCGATCACCGGCCGGCCGACATAGTCGGCGGCGGCATAGCCCATCTGGTTCATGCGCGAGCGATGGCCGAACGAGCGGAAGTCGTCCGGCAGAAACCAGCGCGCGCTGCGTAATTCGTGGGGCTGTTTACGCGCCATCGGCACTCGACCGTTTCCAATACGGGACCGGCCGCAAGAGACGCGGCGGCGCTCCCCCTGATCGTCCCGCGTTCTTGGCGGCGGGATCGGCTTGCGTTAAAGCACTAATGCATTAGTGCGTCAACTTGCGCTATGGTACAAGCGAGTCCACGAGACGGAGGCGACCTTATGGACGACGTGACGACGGCGTCGGCCCGAACACGGGCGCGCGGCGGCGCGGGCTACGTGTTCATGACGTTGCGTCAGGAGATCATCGCGCTGGCGCTGGCGCCGGGCACGGTGCTGTCGCGCGCGGGCTTGCAGGACCGCTTCGGCCTCTCCTCGACGCCGGTCCGCGATGCGCTGATGCGTCTGCAGGAAGAAGGCCTTGTCGACGTCTTCCCGCAGCACGCCACCGTCGTCAGCCCGATCGACCTCGAACGCGCGCAGCAGGGCCAGTTCCTGCGCCGCTCCATCGAAATCGAGATCGTCCGGACGCTCGCGCTTCATCCGGACACGGCCGTGCTGGAACGGCTCAACAGCCTGATCCGCCAGCAGACGGCGTTCTCCCGCCTCGGCGAGCACAGCGCCTTCACCGCCGCCGACCAGGCCTTCCACAAGACGATGTACGAGTCCGCAAACGTCGCCGAATTGTGGGATCTCGTCGCCCGCCACAGCGGCCATATCGACCGGCTGCGGCGGCTGCACCTCCCAGTCCCCGGCAAGATGCGCGACGTCATCCGCGACCACCAGGCGATTGTCGACGCCATCGCCGCCGCGAAGCCCGACGAGGCGCAGGCGGCGCTGCGCGACCATCTCTCCCGCTCGCTTGGCTTCGTCGAGACGCTGCGGCAGAGTCATCCGGACTATTTCCGCCGATAAAGACATCACGTAAGGACGAAGCCCTATGCCCGTGCTGGCGAACGACGCGCTGACCCGCATCCGCGGCGGCATTTCCCTCGGTTTCGGCGTGCAGCATATGCGCGGGGCGGCGGCGCCGCTGCTCGCCAAGGCCGCCGGCTACGACTGGCTGTTCATCGACACCGAGCACGGCGCGCTGTCGACCGACGCCGTCTCGCAGCTCTGCCTGTCGTCGCTCACCGCCGGCATCGCGCCGATCGTCCGCGTCTGCCGCGACGCGCTCGATGAAGGCACGCGCGCGCTCGACGCCGGCGCGCTCGGGCTCGTCATCCCGCACATCGACACCGTCGAGGACGCGCGCGAGATCGTCGCAGCGTTCCGCTTTCCGCCCGTCGGCCATCGCAGCACCGGCGGGCCCTGCGCGCAGTTCGGCTACCGCCCGCCGGGGCCGGGGGAGATGCAGCGCGTGCTCAACGAGACGCTGCTGCTCGTGCCGATGATCGAGACGGCGAAGGCGATCGACAACGCCGAGGCCATCGCCGCCGTGCCCGGCATCGACGCGCTGCTGATCGGCTCGAACGACCTCACGCTCGACATGGGCATTCCTGGCCAGTACGGCGACCCGCGCCTGCAGGACGCCTACGCGCGAGTCATCGCGGCGTGCAAGAAGCACGGCAAAATAGCGGGCATGGGCGGCATCTACGACAGCAAGTGGGCGCCGCATTACATCGGCATGGGCGCACGCATGATCCTGTCCGGCAGCGACCACGGCCTGCTGTTCGAGGCCGCCACGGCGCGCGCGAAATCGCTGCGCGAGGCCGTGAAGGGCTGAGCCCCCGCTCCTATCGCGCGGCCCCGGCGTTTCCGGCATATTGCGGCCCGCGTGGAGGGACGCCGCGTGCTGCGGCGCAACGAAAAAGTATGACGTGGTCGATCATTGCGCGCGACAGCGCGACGGGCTCTTTCGGCATTGCGGTCGCGACCCGGTTTTTCGCCGTGGGCGCGCGCGTACCCTTCATCGCCGCGAACATCGGCGCGGTGGCGACGCAGGCGCTCGTCAATCCGTTCTACGGTACCGACGGGCTTGCGCTGCTGCGTGACGGCAAGTCCGCGCCCGAGGTCGTCGCCGCGCTGACTGCCGCCGACACCGGCCGCGAGTCGCGCCAGGTGCACGTGATGGACGCGCAGGGGCGCGTCGCCGCGCACACCGGCAGCGCCTGCATCGGCTGGTGCGGGCATGTTGCCGGTGACGGCCACTCGATCGCCGGCAACATGCTGGCCGGACCCAAGGTGATCGAAGACACCGCAGCCGCGTACCGCGCCAACTTGAAGTCGCCGCTGCCGCAGCGCCTGATCGCGGCAATGCGTGCCGGCGAGGCGGCCGGCGGCGACAAGCGCGGCAAGCAGTCGGCGGCGCTCTTGATCTATGGCGAGGAGGTGTGGTCCGACCTCGACCTGCGCGTCGACGACCATGCCGATCCGCTCGCCGAGCTCGACCGGCTGGAACGCCTGAGCCGCACGCACTGGGCGGTGTTCCGCCGCTTCCTGCCGTCGCAACGCAATCGCGCCGGCATCACCGACCGCAGCGTGATCGAGGCCGCCATCGCCGAAGCGCAGCGCGTGGAGCACGAGACGTGAGCGCGCTGATCGACATTTCCGGCCTCAAGGTCGTGTTCCACGGCGACCGCGGCCGCACCATGCACGCGGTCGACACCGTCAACTTCGATCTCGCCCGCGGCGCGACGCTCGGCCTCGTCGGCGAATCCGGCTGCGGCAAGAGCGTCACCGCGCTCGCCATCATGGGCCTGCTACCCAAGGACTCCACCGAGGTCGTCGGCCACGTGCGCTTCGACGGTGTCGATCTGCTGGCGCTACCCGATTCGCAATTGCGCGACCTGCGCGGCGACCGGCTGGCGATGATCTTCCAGGAGCCGATGACCTCGCTCAATCCGGCCTATACCGTCGGCGAGCAGATCATCGAGGTGCTGATGCGCCATCGTGGTCTCACGCACGACGCCGCGCGCGAGAAGACCATCGCGCTGCTGCGCGACGTGCGCATCCCCTCGCCGGAGCAACGCGTCGACGACTATCCGCACAAGCTGTCCGGCGGCATGCGTCAGCGCGTGATGATCGCCATGGCGCTGGCCTGCGATCCACAGCTTCTCATCGCCGACGAGCCGACCACCGCCCTCGACGTGACGATCCAGGCGCAGGTGCTCGAATTGATGCGTACGCTCAAGGAAAAGTCCGGTGCCGCCATCATCCTCATCTCGCACGATCTCGGCGTCGTCGCCGAAGTGTGCGACGAGGTGGCGGTGATGTATGCCGGCGAGATCGTCGAGCGCGCGCCGGTCGGCGAATTGTTCGACAATCCGCAGCACCCGTATACGATCGGCCTGCTCGCCTCGATCCCGCGGCTCGACCGCCGAGTCGACAAGCTCGCCACCATCGAGGGCTCTCTGCCGGACATGGGACACGTGCCGCAGGGCTGCCGTTTCGCCGCGCGCTGCCCGTTCGCGATCGAAGCGTGCACCGCCGCGCCGCCGCCGATCGTCACGATCGGCGCCAGCCATTGGTCGCGCTGCCTGCGCGCGCCGCTCGACGGAGACGCGGCATGAACGAACCGCTCGTCGAGATCAAGGGTCTGGTCCGGCACTTCGTTGCGCGGCGTTCGGCGCTCGGGCGGACACTCGCCACCGTCAAGGCGGTCGACGGCGTCGATCTCACGATCCAGCCGGGGCGCACTTTGGCCCTCGTCGGCGAATCCGGCTGCGGCAAGTCGACCATCGGGCGGCTGATCCTGCGCCTGATCGAGCCGACCGCCGGCACCGTCCGCTTCGGCGGCCGCGACATCGGCGCGTTCGGCGACAAGGAACTGCGCGCGTTCCGCCGAGAGGCGCAGATCGTGTTCCAGGACCCTTACGCCTCGCTCAATCCGCGCATGACGGTCGAGCAGGTGCTGACGGAGCCGCTGGCGCTGCACGGCATCGTGCCGGCGGGGAAGCGTCGCGAGCGCGTGCACGAGCTGCTGCATCTCGTCGGCCTCGACACCCGCTTTGCCCGCCGCTATCCGCACGAGTTCTCCGGCGGCCAGCGCCAGCGCATCGCCATCGCCCGCGCGCTCGCGGTCGAGCCGAAGCTCATCGTCTGCGACGAGCCGGTCTCGGCGCTCGACGTGTCGGTACGCTCCCAGATCCTGAACCTGCTCGACGACCTGCAGCGGCGGCTGTCGCTGACCTACATCTTCATCTCGCACGATCTGTCGGTGGTCAAACATATCGCGACGCGCGTGGCGGTGATGTACCTCGGCCGCATCGTCGAACTGGCGCCGGCGGAGGAGTTGTTCGCCAATCCGCGTCACCCCTATACCCGCGCCCTGCTGTCGGCGATCCCGCTACCGCAGCCGCGCGCGCGGCAGCAGCGGCAACTGCTCGAAGGCGACGTGCCGAGCCCGATCTCGCCGCCGGCCGGATGCCACCTGCACCCGCGCTGCGCCTATGCCATCGACCGCTGCCGCATCGAGCGGCCCGAACTCGGCGGCGACGGCCATGCCACCGCCTGCCACCGCTGGCGCGAATTACCGCCGGCGGCGGCCGCCGCCATGGTCGAGCCGCCGGGGCCGCGGCTGGAGCGGCTGATGGCGAAATTCGCCCGAAGAAACGATGGTCTCGCCTCCGCTGGTGTTGATACACTTGGGACGGGATAAACGGCCGCCCATACAGGCCGGCTTCAAAAGGCTGAATTAGAGGGGAACGACATGAGGATCGCACGCGTCCTGGCGGCGGCTGCCGCCGTATTCACCATTGCCTCCGGCATTGCGCAGGCGGAAACCACGTTACGCATCGGTCTGGCCGAAGACCCGGACGTGCTCGATCCGACGCTGGCCCGCACCTATGTAGGCCGCATCGTCTTCGCCTCGTTCTGCGACAAGCTGTTCGACATCGACGAGAAGCTCAACGTCGTGCCGCAGCTCGCGCTCTCGCACACGACGTCGGCCGACGGCAAGACGGTTACCATCAAGCTCAGGCCCAACGTCAAGTTCCACGACGGCGAGGCTTTCGACGCGGCGGCGGCGAAATATTCGCTCGACCGTCACCGCACCATGACCGGCTCTTTCCGCAAGCCGGAGCTCGCCGCGGTCGACCACATCGACGTCGTCGATCCGCTCACCATCAATATCGTGCTGAAGCAGCCCTACGCGCCGCTGATCGCGCAGTTGACCGACCGCTCCGGCATGATGGTGGCGCCGGAAGCCGCCAAAGCCGCCGGCGACAAGTTCGGCCTGCACCCGGTCTGCGCCGGCCCGTACAAGTTCGTCGAGCGCGTGCAGCAGGACCGCATCGTGTTCGAGAAGTTCAAGGACTACTGGAACAAGGACAACGTCCACATCGACAAGGTCGTCTTCCTGCCGATCGTCGACGCGACCGTGCGCCTCGCCAATTTGAAGTCCGGCGGCCTCGATTTGATCGAGCGCGTGCTGGCGACCGACATCAAGACCGTGCGAGCCGACAAGAACCTCGTTCTGTCGACGGCACTCGAGCTCGGCTACCAGGGCATGGACATCAATGTCGGCAAGGGCGACGCGGCGAAGTCTCCGCTCGGCCAGTCGGCAAAGGTGCGCGAGGCGCTGGAACTCGCGATCGACCGCGACGCGCTCAACCAGGTCGTGTTCAACGGCGAGTTCAAGCCCGGCAATCAGTGGGTCAGCCCGGAGAACCCGTATTACCAGCAGAGCGTCCCGGTGCCGAAGCGCGACGTCGCCAAGGCCAAGGCGCTGATGAAGGAGGCCGGCGTCACCAAGCCGTTCGACGTCGACTTCATGGTGCCGAAGGGCGCCGAGACGCAGGCTGTCGCCGAAGTCATCCAGGCGATGGCGGCGGAGATCGGCATCAACATGAAGATCCGCGTCACCGAGTTCGCGACGTCGCTGAAGCAGGCCGAACAGGGCAACTACCAGGCCTTCATGCTCGCCTGGAGCGGCCGCACCGATCCCGACGGCAACAGCTACAGCTTCTATAAATGCCATGCGCCGCTGAACTACGCCGGCTACTGCAATCCGGAGGTGGACAAGCTGCTCGACGAATCGCGCGTGCCGAGCGACCAGAAGGCGCGCAAGGCGGTGTACGAGAAGATCGAAAAAATCCTCTCCAAGGACGAGCCGATCGTCTACCTCTACCACCGGCGTATCCTGATCGCGCACACCGCCAAGCTCGAAGGCTACAAGCAGATGCCCGACGGCCTCGTGCGCGTCGTCGGCCTGCGCTTCAAGTAACGGCCTTGTCGTGAGCGTGTTGCAGGAGCCTGCCCGATGCTGAACTTCATCGCGCGCCGGCTCCTGCAGCTCATCCCGACACTGTTCTTCGTGTCGGTGCTGATCTTCTCGCTGCAGCAACTGCTGCCGGGCGATCCCGCCACCATCATGGCCGGCGAGGAGCGTGACCCGGAGGTGATCGCACAGATCCGCCACCAGTACCGGCTCGATCAGCCGATCCCGGTGCAATACGTCTACTGGGTGAAGGGCGTGCTGTCCGGCGATCTCGGCGAGTCGATGCGCATCCACGTGCCGGTGCGCGACCTCGTGCTGGAGAAGCTGCCGGTGACGGCGCAGCTCGCGGCGATGGCGATCGTCATCGCCCTTACCATCGGCATCGGCGCCGGTGTCATCTCGGCGGTGAAGAAGAACTCGGTCTGGGACTACGCCGCCAACGGGCTGGCGCTATGGGGCATCTCGACGCCGAACTTCTGGCTCGGCATCATGCTCATCTTCCTGTTCTCGGTGAAGCTCGAATGGCTGCCGGCCTCCGGTTACGTGCCGCTGACCGAGGACTGGAAGGCGAGCCTTGCCTCCACCATCATGCCGGCCTTCGTGCTCGGCAACGCCATCGCCGCGGTGCTGATGCGGCACACGCGCAGCGCCATGCTGCAGGTGCTCGACAGCGACTACGTGCGCACCGCACGCGCCAAGGGCCTCTCCGAGCGCGCCGTCATCTTCAAGCACGCGATGCGCAACGCGCTGACGCCGGTCATCACCCTCGGCGCACTCGAATTGGGCACGCTCTTGTCCGGCGCGGTGCTGACCGAGCAGATCTTCACCATCCCCGGCTTCGGCAAGCTGATCGTCGATTCCGTGTTCAACCGCGACTACGCCGTGGTGCAGGGCGTCGTGCTGGTGACGGCGACCATGTACATCACGCTCAATCTCATCGCCGACGTCGCCTATATCCTCGTCAATCCGCGGCTGCGCGGCTCCTGAGATGGCCGATACCACGCTCAACGGCGCATTGCTGGCCAAGGCCGAGACGGTGGAAACGCCGGCGCGGCGGGCGCTGCGCCGCCTCGTGCGCCGCCGCGGCGCGGTGCTCGGCCTCGCCATCATCGTGCTGTTCATCGCGATGGCGGTGTTCGCGCCGCTGATCATGCCCTTCGACCCGACGGCGCAGAGCTGGACCGCGGTGCGCAAGGCGCCGTCGCTGATGCACTGGTTCGGCACCGACGATCTCGGCCGCGATGTGCTGACCCGCGTCGTCTATGGCGCCCGCGCCTCGCTCGCCGCCGGTGTCGTCTCGGTCGGCATCGCCATGGCGGTCGGCGTGCCGCTCGGCCTTTCCGCCGGCTATCTCGGCGGCTGGCTCGACATTTTGATCGGCCGCATGACCGACGCGATGCTCGCCTGCCCTTACTTGATCCTCGCCATCGCGCTCGCCGCCTTCCTCGGCCCGAGCCTCGGCAACGCCATGATCGCCATCGGCGTCGCGACGACGCCGATCTACATCCGGCTGACACGCGGCCAGGTGCTGACCGTCAAGGTCGAGGAATATGTCGAGGCGGCGCGCGCCGTCGGCAATCCGCGCTGGCGCATCGCCATCGTGCACATATTGCCGAACATCCTGCCGGCGCTCCTCGTGCAGGCGACCTTGTCGATTGCCGCGGCGATCATCGCCGAAGCCTCGCTGTCGTTCCTCGGCCTCGGCCAGCAGCCGCCGGAGCCGTCCTGGGGCAGCATGCTCAACTCGGCGCAGCGCTTCCTCATCAACGCGCCGTGGATGGCGATCTGGCCGGGGCTGGCGATCTTCCTGTCGGTACTGTCGTTCAATCTGCTCGGCGACGGCCTGCGCGATGCGCTCGATCCGCGGCAGCGGTAATTCATTTCAGGAGACACGATCATGAAAGCAGGCGTTGCGACGGAAAACGGGCTGGAGGTCCGCGACATTGCGCAGCCGAAACCGAAGCCGTTCGAGCTGCTGGTGAAGGTCAAGGCCGCGGGGCTCAACCGCGCCGATCTCGCGGCGTCGCAAGGACGCGGCGGCCACGGCGCCGTCGGCAACACCGTCGGCATCGACTGGGCCGGCGAAGTGATCGAGGTCGGGCCGGAGGCGAAGGGCGGCTTCAGGCCGGGCGACCGCGTGATGTGCGCGGGCTCCGGCGGCTATGCCGAGTTCGCGGTGTGCGACTGGGGCCGCGTGGTGAAAATTCCGGACGACATGACGTTCGAGCGCGCCGCCACTTTGCCGGTCGCGCTCGGCACCATGCACGACGCGCTGGTCACCAACGGTAAATTGAAGCCGGGCGACAGCGTGCTGATCCAGGGCGCGAGTTCAGGCGTCGGCCTGATGGCGTTGCAGATCGCCAAGCACTTGGGCGCAAAGCTCGTCGCCGGCACCTCGACCAATGCCGAGCGCCGGGCGCGGCTGAAGGAATTCGGCGCCGACCTCGCGGTCGACACCACCGATCCGAACTGGTCGGACCTCGTACTCAAGGCGACCGACGGCCGCGGCGTCAACCTCATCGTCGATCAAGTCTCGGGCGCACAGATCAATGCGAGCATGCGCGCGACCGCGATCCTCGGCCGCATCGTCAATGTCGGCCGCCTCGGCGGCGGCAAGGCCGAGTTCGATTTCGACCTGCACGCCAACCGGCGCATCTCCTATATCGGCGTCACGCACCGCACGCGCTCGGTCGACGAGCTGCGCGAGGAGACGCGCGCGATGTGGGCCGATCTCGCCGACGCCGTCCGCGCCAAGAAGCTCAGCCTGCCGGTGGCGAAGACCTTCCCGCTCGCCGAGGCGAAGGCGGCGCAGGAGCACATGCGCGCCAACCGCCACTTCGGCAAGATCCTGCTGATCCCTTAAGCGCCTACTTCTTGCCGAGACCCGCGCGCTCGACGATCTCCTTCCACACCGGAATCTCGCGCACCATGCGCGCGTGCAGTTCATCCGGGCCTTCGTACTTCACCATGAAGCCGGCCTTGAGCATCTTCTCCTTCACGTCGGGCTCCTGAAGGATGGCCTTCGTCTCGTCGGCGAGGCGCTTGATGATCGGCTGCGGCGTGCCGGCGGGCGCGAGGAACATCTGCGAGGTCTCGACGACCGCGTTCGGCACGCCCGCCTCCGCCATGGTCGGCACGTCGGGCAGGTCGACCCAGTGCTCGGCGCCGGTCTGCGCCAGGCCCTTCAATTCGCCCGAGCGGATATGGCCGATCAGGCCGGCGATGCTCACCGAGGCGATGTCGGTCGTGCCGGCGAGCGCCGCCTGAAGCGACGGCGCGGCGCCGCTGAACGGCACGTGCGTGATGTCGATTCCGGCGCGCAGCTTCAACAGCTCGACGGCAAGCTGCGAGACGCTGCCGACGCCGGGCGAGGCGTAGTTGAGCTTGCCGGGGCTGGCTTTCGCCTTCTTGATCAGGTCGGCGATGCTGGTGATGCCAGACGCAGGCCGCGTGATGATCACGTTCGGCGCGGCGCCGAGATAGGCGATCGGCGCGAAGTCCTTCAGCGGATCGTAGGCAACCTTGGTCACGCTCGGATTGATCAGCACCACGCCGGTGACGACCACGAAGGTGTAGCCGTCCGGCGCCGCGCGGGCGCCGGCAGCGATGCCGATATTGCCGACCGCGCCGATGCGGTTTTCGACGATGACGGTCTGGCCGAGCTTCTGGCCGAGCTTCGCCGCCAGCAGGCGGCCGAGCAGGTCGTTCGGCCCGCCGGCCGGGAACGGCACGATGATGGTGATCGTGCGCTCGGGCCAGGCGGCCCGCGCCTCACCCGCGATGCCCGTGAGGCCGAGCGCGGCCAGCGCCGCGGCCATAGCCCCTGCCCTGAAGATCCTGCCGAGTGTCATGCGATATCCTCCCGATTTTTGTTGTTCGCGGCGGCTCACGCGACCGCGGTCGGCGCCAGCGCCTCGATGTCGGTGGCGACGTCGATCACCGCCGGCCGCTTCGAAGCGATCGCCTTCGCAAGCGCGGGGCCGATCTCGGACGGCTTCTCGACGCGGATGCCGAGCGCGCCGATGTCTTCGGCGATCTTCGCGAAGTTCATTGGCTTGTACGTCCACAATTCGCGCGAGCGGTTGTTGCCCTCGCCGCCGTAGACGCGGTCGAACCCGCGCTTCGACTGGTTGCCGCCACCGTTGTTGTTGACGAGCGTCACCGACGGGATGTTCCAGCGCACCTGCGTCTCGAGCTCGCCGATGTGATACCAGAAGCCGGCGTCGCCGGTGAACACGACCACCGGCCGCTCCGGGCACGCCGCCTTGGCGCCGATGCCGGCACAGAACGCCCAGCCGAGATGGCCGGCGCTGCGGAAGTAGCTCTGCGTGTCCTTGCGCAGGTCGTACATGCCGCCCATCCACATGCCGGCGTGGCCGGTGTCGACGATGACGATGGCGTCGTCCGGCACGTGCTTGGTCAATTCGTTGCAGATGCGCGCTGGATGGATCGGCACCGCGTCCGATTCAAGATCGGCCTTGTACTTGGCGTACCACTCGGCTTTGAGCGCGCCGAGCTCCTTCACCCAGGCCGCGCGCTTGCCAGCGCTGCTTTTGTCGGCAATCGCCAGCATCGCCGCCAGCACCGCCTTGGCGTCGCCGAGTACGCTCGCCTGCAACGGATAGTTGCGGCCGAGCGATTCCGGCTCGATGTCGATCTGGATCGCCGGCGTGCCGATCTTCGGTACCGCCCAGAAATGCGTCGTCATGCCGCCGGTCTCGCTGCCGATAAAGCAGACGAGATCGGCGCGATTGACGGCGCGATTGGCCGTCTCGCGCGAATAGGAGCCGACGACGCCGACCGAAAGCGGATGGACGCCCGGGATCGAGTCCTTGCCGTTGAGCGAGGTGGCGACGGGAATTTGAAGCGCCTCGGCGAGCGCGACGAGCTCA
>DATNBL010000068.1:0-259696 GCA_035571935.1 Pseudolabrys sp. | reverse complement strand
GGCCCGGGGGCATGAATTGTAAGGCCGCGCTCGCAGCCCGGTTACCGCCCCAGATCGCCCTCTTCGGGGATCAGGATCTCGCGCTTGCCGGCATGGTTGGCCTGGCCGACGATGCCCTCGTTCTCCATGCGCTCCATCAGCGTGGCGGCGCGGTTGTAGCCGATCTGGAGACGGCGCTGGATGTAGGACGTGGAGGCCTTGCGGTCGCGCTTCACGATGGCGACGGCCTGCGAGTAGAGATCGCCGCCTTCGGCCATTCCCATTCCCGTCGCATCGAACACCGCGCCGTCCTCGCCTTCGGTCTCGTCCTCGGCCGTGACCTCCTCGAGGTAGTCCGGCATGCCCTGCGACTTGAGATGGCGCACGACCTTCTCGACCTCGTCGTCGGAGCAGAACGGCCCGTGCACGCGGCTGATGCGGCCGCCGCCGGCCATGTAGAGCATGTCGCCCTGGCCGAGGAGCTGCTCGGCACCCTGCTCGCCGAGGATGGTGCGCGAGTCGATCTTCGAGGTGACCTGGAAGGAGATGCGGGTCGGGAAGTTTGCCTTGATCGTGCCGGTGATGACGTCGACCGAGGGGCGCTGCGTGGCGAGGATGACGTGGATGCCGGCGGCGCGCGCCATCTGCGCCAGACGCTGGATCGCGCCTTCGATGTCCTTGCCGGCGACCATCATCAGGTCGGCCATCTCGTCGACGATGACGACGATGAAGGGAAGGGGCTCGAGGTCGAGCTCCTCCTTCTCGTAGATCGCCGCGCCGCTCTCCTTGTCGTAGCCGGTGTGCACGGTGCGCGTGAGCTGCTCGCCCTTCGATTTGGCCTCGGCGACGCGCGCATTGTAACCGTCGATGTTGCGCACGCCGAGCTTCGACATCTTCTTGTAGCGGCCCTCCATCTCGCGCACCGCCCACTTGAGCGCGACCACCGCCTTCTTCGGGTCGGTGACGACGGGCGTGAGAAGATGCGGGATGCCGTCGTAGACCGACAGTTCGAGCATCTTGGGATCGACCATGATCAGGCGGCACTGGTCGGGCGTCAGCTTGTAGACCAGCGACAGGATCATCGTGTTGATGGCGACCGACTTGCCGGAGCCGGTGGTGCCGGCGATGAGCAAGTGCGGCATGCGGGCGAGGTCGACGATGACGCTCTCACCGCCGATGGTCTTGCCGAGGCAGAGCGGCAGCTTCGTCGCCGTCCCCTCGTAGTCCTTGCCGGCGAGCAATTCGCGCAAGTAGACCTTCTCGCGCGTCGGGTTCGGCAGTTCGATGCCGATGGCGTTGCGGCCGGAGACGACGGCGACGCGCGCCGACACCGCGCTCATCGAGCGGGCGATGTCGTCGGCCAGGCCGATGACGCGCGACGACTTGATGCCGGGCGCCGGCTCGAGCTCGTAGAGCGTGACGACCGGGCCGGGCCGCGCATTGATGATCTCGCCGCGCACGCCGAAATCGCCGAGCACGCTTTCGAGCGCGGTGGCATTGGCGTCGATCACGTCCTTTGGCATCTGCGAGCGCTCTGAGGCGCGCTGCGCCGCCAGCAGATTGAGCGAGGGCAGGTCGAAGCCGGAGCCGGAGCGGCGCACCGGCGCCCTCGGCGCGGCACGCTTGCGCGGCGCGGGCGCTTCCTCTTCCTCCTCGCCGTCCTCCTCGTAGTCGTCCTCGTCGGCGGCGGGCGCCATGCTCGGCGCCGGCACGCGGTTGAGGCCGCCGAAGCGCGGCTCCTGCCGCGAACCCGCCGGCGCGATGGCCGTGCGCGGGCGCGGCCGCAGCATCAGCCACAGACGCGCCTTCATGCTCAGGAGCGCGTGCACGATCATGCCGAGCCAGGGCGAAGCACGGTCGGCCTCTTCGTCCGCGTCGTGCGAGGCTCCGACCTCTTCTTCGTCGTCTTCGTCGGCGGCGTCGCGCACCGGGATGCGGATGTCGGCGGCAATCGCGATGGTGAGCAGCATGGCAAAGCCGGTGACGACGGCCGCGACGATGGCCGCGATGCCGTCGAGCGTGCCGCCGATCGCGGCCGCCGGCCCGCGCAGCAGCGCGTCGCCGAACACGCCGCCGAGACCGGTCGGCAACGGCCATGAGCCGATCAGCGGCAAAGTCGAGGCAAATGCCGCGGCGAGCAAGGTCGCCAGCACCCACAGCAGGCCGCGCCATTTGTCGCCGAGCGCGCGGTGCGTCAGCAGCCGCCAGCCGAGCAACAGCTCGGGCACCAGGAGCAGCACGCTGGCGAGACCGAGCAGCTGCATCGCCAGGTCGGAGAAGATGGCCCCGGGATAGCCGAGCAAATTGACGATCGGCTTGTGCGTGGCATGGCTGAGCGAGGGGTCCTGCACCGACCAGGTAGCGAGCGCGATCGCCCCCAGCAGCGACACCGAGATCAGCGCCAGACCCGCGACCTCGCGCACGCGCCGGCGCACGATGTCGCGCAGGTGCTCCGAGAGGAACGCGATGATGTCGATGCTGCGGTCCGCTGCCGGCATTCTTCAATTCACCCCAACAGTTCGACGAGGCGATGCAGGGCTTCCGCCGTCGCCTCCTTGTCCTGCACCATGGCGACGCGGATGTAGTCCGCGCCGGGATTCGATCCGTCGGCCTGCTCGCGCGCCAGGTATCGTCCCGGAACGACGCGCACGCCGGCTTCCGCCCACAGCCGTTTCGTCACCGTCTCGCTGCCGCCGTGCTTCGAGACGTCGAGCCAGAGGAAGAAGCCCCCGGCCGGGCGGCGGTAGCCGTAGCGGTCGCCGACGATCTGGTCGGCAAGGTCGAATTTTGCCCGATAAAGCTTGCGGTTTTCTTCCACGTGCGCCTCGTCGGAATAGGCGGCGACGGCCACCGCCTGGGCCGGAACCGGCACCTGCGGCGCCGCGACATTGCGCAATTCGAGGAAGGGGGCGAGGAAGCGGCGATCGCCGGCGCAGAAGCCGACGCGCAGACCCGGCAGGTTCGAGCGCTTCGACAGCGAGTGGAAGACGATGACGTTGGCGAAATCCGGTCCCGAGGCCTCGAGCATGCCGGCCGGAACGTCCTTCGAGTAGATCTCGCCGTAGCACTCGTCGGCGAAGACGAGGAATCCGTATTTCTGCGCCAGTTTCGCCAGCCGCTCGAGATAGGCATGGCTGGCTACCGCGCCCTGCGGGTTCGACGGCGAGGCGAGGTACATCGCGACCGTGCGCTTCAGCAGCGCCTCGTCGAGCGCGGCGAGGTCCGGAAGGAAGCCGTGTTCGCGCGTCGCCGGCAGGTAGACCGGCTCGCAGCCGGCGGCGAGCGCGCCCGCCGCATAGGCCGCGTAGAACGGGTTGGGGATCAGCACCGCCGGCGTGCCGGCGCGGGGCGAGACCCAGCGCGTGGCGGCGATGGCGGCGAGGAAGAGGCCCTCGCGCGTGCCGTTGAGCACCAGCACTTCTGTTTCCGCATCGACCGCGCGCGGCAGCCTGAAGCGCTTGCCGAGCCAGGCGGCGACCGCCTTGCGGAACGGCTCGGTGCCCTTGTTCGGCGGGTAGCGGCCGAAGTCGGCGGTGTTGGCGGCGAGCACGGGCGCGACGAAATCGGGCACCGCGTGCTGCGGCTCGCCGACCGAGAGGTTGATCGGCGGCTTGCCGGGCGCGATGCCGGCGATGAGGTCGGTCAGGCGCACGAAAGGGGAGCGGGAATCGACCGCCGGGGCAGGGGTTTGGGCTTCGCGCTGGGCGGTCATGGTCGGCATGGCGGTACACATGGGCGGGGGCTGAAAGGCCCCGCGCCGGAACGGTCAGGGCCACATTAAGGAGGGCGAGGTTAAGACCCGATTAACCATCGGATTTCAAGGGCGGCGGTTGCTCAACGCCGCCAATTCAAGGGCTCAAGGCGGGGGTCGGCAGCGAAGGCTTCCGGGCTGAAGGCGAGGGAACGGACCGGCGCCTCGCAGACTGCGCGCACGCCGGCGCGGCCCACATGCAGGTGCCAGGTCTGGCGCGCGACCGCGCCGCTTCGCGCGAAGGCTTTGCAGGTGAGTACCGCGACATTGGCCCGGTGTTGCGGATCGCGGACTGACTCGTAGCGGATTGCTTCCATCGCGGCGGCGCGCGCCGTGTCCGCAAGCTCAAGGCAGGCCGAGTAGTCCGTCGGGTGCATCCACGTGGCGCGATCGTCGGCGAGTGGCGGACGCGTCAGGTCGAGCGCCCTGGCCGTTGCGATCTCGACCGCGAACACCGTGTGCTCGGCCGCGCCGGAGGGCCACGGCGTTGCGGGGCTCTCGGCAAAGAACAGCAGCCGATGAAACGACGCCTCCGCGATCGCGGTGTCGGGCTCTTCCGACGCATAGAACACGCCCTCGCGCGAGGCGGCGCGGCGAAAGCGCGAGTTGAACGGATAGGGCGCGTAGCGGAATGGCGTGAACAGCAGATAGCCCAGATGTGCGCATTCGGCGGGGATTTTCGGCTTGGTCTGCTCGATCACGCGTTCGAGCACCGCCTGCTCATCGAGCGTGTCCGTCAATTTCATGGTCGAGATTTTGGCTTGCGCTTCGACGACGCGCCAAAGCCTGCCTCGCAGCTTGACTGCGCTAGATGTGAGCGCGGCGGCTGTCCAGGTATTGGACGACATTGACCAGCCCGCCGACCGTTTGAATGAGATTGATCGGCGCGTCGCCGAGCGCCGTGTTGGCGTTCACCAGCCACGATTTTGCAACAGTCTCGTCGCCGCCGACAATGGCGTCGAGCGCACGGAACAACCGAACGAACATCGCGCCGAGCTCGAACGATTTGCTGTCGCGCGCGAGCGTGAACTCGTTCTTGCTCATGCGAGAGATCGTGGCCTCGGACACGCCGATCACCGCGGCGAGCACACGATTCTTCAGGCCGAGCCGTTGCGCCGCGCGGACGGTGGCCTTGGTCAACACGACGGCCTCGACCTCGGCCGGTTTCGGCATCGCAATCGGCGTCATGGCGTCGTCCTTTCCATAGAAAATATATACTATAAATCTTTCTATTGCAATAGAGACGTACTGGCCGCAATCAAACGACGAGGTCAAATATAATAGCTAATACAATGCCTTAAATAGGTGAGGCCCCGGTCCTTGCGAACCGGGGCCTCGACGGAAGGGACAGTGCCGGGTGTCCGCCCCAACCGTAGGAGCTACTGCACGACCTCGCCGTGCAGGGCGAGATCGAGGCCTTCGCGCTCGACCTCCTCGGCGACGCGCAGGCCGATCACCGCGTCGATGATCTTGAGCAGGATCAGCGAGACCACCGCGTCGTAGACGAGCACGATCAGCACGCCCTCGATCTGGTTGATGACCTGCATCGCGTTGCCTTCGATCAGCCCGGCGGTGCCGCCGTATTCGGAAACCGCGAACACGCCGGTCAGGATCGCGCCGGCCATGCCGCCGAGCGCGTGCACGCCGAAGCAGTCGAGCGCGTCGTCGATGCCGTGCAGGCGCTTGAGCCCCGTGACGCCCCAGTAGCAGACGGCGCCGGCGGCAACGCCGATGCACATCGAGCCGACCGGGCCGACGAAGCCGGACGCCGGCGTGATGGCGACGAGGCCGGCGACCGCGCCGGAGCAGATGCCGATCACTGTCGGCTTGCCGCGATGCGCCCACTCGACCAGCATCCAGGTGAAGCCGGCGACCGCGGTGGCGATCTGCGTCACCGTCATCGCCATGCCCGCCTGCAGATTGGCGGTGACCGCCGAGCCGGCGTTGAAGCCGAACCAGCCGACCCACAAGAGCGCGGCGCCGATGAAGGTCAGCACCATGTTGTGCGGCGGGCCCGCTTCCTTGCGGCGGCCAAGCATGATCGCGCACATCAGGCCGGCGACGCCGGCGTTGATATGCACGACGGTGCCGCCCGCGAAGTCGAGCACCTTGATCGCGGCGTCGGCGTTGCCCGACGAGAGGAAGCCGTCAGGTCCCCAGACCCAGTGCGCGACCGGCGCGTAGACCACGATCGCCCACAGGCCCATGAACCACAGCATGGCCGAGAACTTCATGCGCTCCGCGAAGGCGCCTGCGATCAGCGCCGGCGTGATGATCGCGAAGGTCATCTGGAAGCACATGTAGACGGTTTCGGGGATCGTCGCGGCGAGCGGGTTCGGATTGCCGGCGCCGGTGGCGATGTCGCTCACGATGCCTTGCAGGAAGGCGCGACTGAGCCCGCCGACATAGGGCGAGCCGCCGGTAAACGACATGCTGTAGGTGCAGACCGCGAACAGGATGGTGATGAGACACGTCACGGCAAAGCTCGTCATGATCGTGTCGCCGACGTTCTTCTTGCGCACCATGCCGCCGTAGAACAGGCCGAGGCCGGGGATGGTCATCATCAGCACGAGTGCGACCGAGGTCATCATCCAGGCGGTGTCGCCGGAATTCGGCGTGCACTTGGTGAGCACGGCCTTCTTCGGGTCGGCGTCGTTGGCGCAGGCGGGCGCCGGTGTGGGCGCTGCCGGTGCGGCGGCCGCCGCGGGTGCGGCCGGCGCGGCGCCGGGCGTCTGCGCGTAGGACGCCGTGTAAGAGCCGAGGCTCAGGATGAGGCCGAGCAGAAGTCCGAGCGCGAGCGCTCCGAACTTCGCACGGGACAATTTCATCAACGTCATGGTCCGTTACTCCTGTCGGAAATGTTGCCGTGCGGGGTCAGAGCGCCGCGGCGTCGGTTTCGCCGGTGCGGATGCGCACGGCGTGGTCGAGGCCGAAGACGAAAATCTTGCCGTCGCCGATCTGGCCGGTCTTGGCGGCGCTCGAGATGGCCGCGACCACCTTGTCGGCCTGGTCGGTGGCGACCGCGACCTCGACCTTGATCTTCGGCAGGAAGCTCACCGCGTATTCGGCGCCACGATAGATTTCCGTGTGGCCCTTCTGGCGCCCGTAGCCCTTGACCTCGGTGACAGTCAGTCCCTGCACGCCGAGAGAGGTCAGGGCGTCGCGGACCTCGTCGAGCTTGAAGGGTTTGATGATGGCCATGACGATCTTCATGGAGTCGATCCCCGCTTGAGCCCGTTTTGATTTCGTACGCAGTGCGGGCGGGACACTGAGCCGGCCGCAAAGCGCGCTTCGCGGGCATGGCCGGAGGCATGGAATCAAACGCCGTGCCAACTGCGCCCACGGACGCTAGGTGGCTGAATTCATTCATGAAATCCGGCCTGGCCGGTGAGGGGCAGGGATGCCGCGCGAGGCAGCGGCTAAAAAAACAGCAGGCCCGGAAAGGCCTGCCTCCAAATTGACCAGTGCAAAGGAACAGGAAAAATCCACGCCGGCGCCGGGCCGGCGTGGATCGGGTCGCGTCGGTTATTGCAGGGCTTCGCCGTGCTGGCTGACGTCGAGGCCGGCGACTTCGTCTTCGCTACGCACGCGCAGCGGCACGACCGCGCCGATGAGTTTGAGGATGACGAAGGTGGCGATGCCGGACCACAGCGCGATGACGACGATGCCGTAGAGCTGCGCCCAGACGAGGTGCACGTTGCCCTCGATCAGGCCCTGGATGCCCTTCGGCATCTCCGGCGTCGCCGAGATGGCGCCGACCGCGAACACGCCGGCGAGGAAGGTGCCGGTCAGGCCGCCGATGCCGTGCACGCCGAACACGTCGAGCGAGTCGTCGTAGCCGAGTTTCAATTTCAGCCAGGTGCACGACCAGAAGCAGACGCCGCCGGCGATCAGGCCGATCAGCAGCCCTTCCATCGGTGTGACGAAACCCGAGGCCGGCGTGATGGTGCCGAGGCCGGCGACCGCGCCGGAGATCATGCCGAGCACCGACGGCTTGCCGCGCGTCCACCATTCGATCGCCATCCAGGTGGCTGCGCCGGCCGAGGCCGCGAGATGCGTCGCGACGATCGCCATCGCCGCGCGCGAGCCGGCGGCGAGCGCCGAGCCGCCGTTGAAGCCGAACCAGCCGACCCACAGCAGGCCGGTGCCGATGACCGCCAGCGACAGGTCGAACGGCGCGAGGTTGTCGTGGCCGTAGCCGCGGCGCTTGCCGACGACCAGCGCGGCAACGAGGCCGGCGACACCGGCGTTCAAGTGCACGACGAGGCCGCCGGCGAAGTCGATGGTTCCGTAGGCCTGCAGGAAGCCGCCGCCCCAGATCCAGTGCGCGATCGGGACATAAACGATGAACAGCCACAGCACGCAGAACAGCATGAAGGCCGAAAAGCGCAGGCGGTCGGCCACCGAGCCGGCGACCAGCGCCACTGTGATGACCGCGAAGGTCATCTGGTAGATCATGAACAGGCTCTCGGGGATGGTCGGCGCCAGCGCCGAGATCGAGTTGATCCCCATGCCGTTGAGAAAGATGCGCTGCAGCGAGCCGATCACCGCGCCGTCGCCGGTGAAGGTGAGCGAATAGGCGAGCACCGCCCACAGCAGCGACACGGCGAAGGTCGCGGCCAGCGACTGCGCCATGGTGGCGAGCACGTTCTTCTTGCGCACCATGCCGGAGTAGAACAGCGCCAGGCCCGGGATCGTCATCATCAGCACGAGGCCGGTGGCGCCGATCATCCACGCGGTGTCGGCGGCGTCGATCTTCATCGGCGTTTCCGCGAAGGCGGGTGACGTGGCGAATGCTGATGCGATGACGACTGCGCCCATCGCGAGGCGATAGAGCCTCTGAGACATTTGAAGATCCCCCGACCCGGATTTGGTGGTCTGTTCCCGCCCCGCGCCTGCGCGCGCCAGCGGATGTCCTGTTGTGGATCCCCGCTTGCGCGAGGATGAACGGAAAAGCCGCTAGAGCGCGTCGACGTCGGTTTCGCCGGTCCGAATGCGCACGGCCTGCTCGACCGGCGCGACGAAGATCTTGCCGTCGCCGATCTGCCCGGTCTTGGCGGCGGCGCCGATGGCCTCGACGGCCTGATCGGCAAGATCGCTCGACACCACGACCTCGATGCGCACTTTCGGCAGGAAATTGATGGCGTATTCGGCGCCGCGGTAGATCTCCATGTGCCCCTTCTGGCGGCCGTAGCCCTTCACTTCGGACACGGTCATGCCATGGACACCGATGCGGGTCAGCGCGTCCCGCACCTCGTCGAGCTTGAACGGTTTGATGACGGCGATGATCAGCTTCATGATTAAACCCCCGGCAGGCGGCGTAAACTAACGGCAGCAGCCTGAAAAATTAAGCCGATATCCCGCTCATATTTCGTGCAATTGCCGATTTTACAGGCAATTTCGGTCAGTGCCGCTGGCCTATTGGGCGGCGAGACCGAGATCGCGGATCGCTCTCGGCAGGACACGCCGGGCGGCGGCCGGCGCCATGCCAGGCCGGATATGCCGGTCGTAGAGGATGCTCAGCAGGTCGCGGTCGTACACTGTCAGATATCCGACCATGCGGTTCTGGTTGAGCGTCGTCCACACGTTGCGCTGGTCGTGGTTCGACAGGCCGAAGGCGTGCAGTAATTCGTGATAGGCGCAGTCGAGGAACACGTCCTCGCCCTTGTCGACGATGATGAACGATACCGAGCGCACGATGTCGCCCGCGGCGTTCGATTTTACGCTCGTCATGCATTGCGGATCGGTGCGGGCGATGAAGTCCTTGGCGACGCGCGGCCCGAAGGCGGAAAACATCGCGCCGCTGAAATCCTTTTCGTCGATCAGCCTCACCTCGACGTCGGCGTCGCCGCCTGGCGCCAGCGACAGATGCAGGCCGGACACCGTGCGCGCGTATTCTGCGATGACGTCGCGCATGCGCGCTGAGCGATCGATGCTGCCGCCGGGGATCACAACGGCGCGGATCGGATGGTCAAAGCGGCGGATGCCGCGCGGCCGCGCGCCGATGCGCAGGTCGGAGCCGAAGGCCAGCGCCATGAAGCCGCGCTCGAGCTCCGCCGCGGTGAATTGGGTGAATTGCGGCGGCGCGCCGGCAAAGGCGTCGGCCGGCGGCGGCTGCTTGTCGGACGCGGCGAGGGCGGCCGTCGCGGCGGCGAGCAGAACTGTAAGGCCGGCGACGACCCGCTTCATCGATCCCTGCGCTTAAGGCTGCCGCTTCATCCGCACCAGGCCCTCCTGGGCGACCGATGCGACGAGCGTGCCGTCGCGGGTGAATATAAGTCCGCGCGCCAGCCCGCGCGAGCCGTGCAGGTTCGGTGAATCCTGCGCGTAGAGCAGCCATTCGTCGGCGCGGAACGGCCGGTGCAGCCACAGCGCGTGATCGAGGCTCGCCGCCATGAACTCGCTCTCGAACAGCGTGCGGCCGTGCCGCATCAAGGTCGCGTCGAGCAACGTCAGGTCGGAGGCGTAGGCGAGCACGCATTGGTGGATGGCGAGATCGTCGGGCAGGCGGCCGGTGGTGCGGAACCAGAGATTGAAGCGGCCGTCGGGGTATTTCTTGCCGGTGTAGCGGTCGAACTCGACCGGGCGCATCTCGATCGGCCGCTCGCGCTGGTAATAGCGGCGCACCGGCTCGGGCATCATCGGCAGGAGCTTGCTGCGCATCTCGGCTTCGTCGGGCGACTCTTCCGGCGGCGTGACGTCCGGCATCTCGGCCTGATGGTCGAGACCGTCCTCGTGCTCGTGGAACGACACCAGCATCGAGAAGATCGGATGGCCGTGCTGGCGCGCGGTGACGCGGCGCGTGGTGAAGCTCTTGCCGTCGCGGATGCGGTCGACGTCGTAGATCAGCGGCACCTTCGGATCGCCGGGCAGGATGAAATACGCGTGCATCGAATGCGGCGAGCGGGCGGCGTCGACCGTACGCACCGCGGCGACCAGCGCCTGGCCGATCACCTGCCCGCCATAAACGCGCTGCCAGCCGGTCTGCGGCGACTGGCCGCGGAACAGGTTCGGCGCCAGCGTCTCGAGGTCGAGGAGGTCGAGCAGGTCTTTGACGGCGGAGGCCATGAGTGGGGTCCGGCGGAATGATGACGCATGGAGCGGGGCGCGGTGTGGTGAGTCAAGGCGCGGACGGCGCCTCTCTTTACCTCCCCTGAAAGGGGAGGTCGGATCGCGTTAGCGATCCGGGTGGGGGGTCATTCTGTGAGCGGACCCCCACCCCGACCCTCCCCCTTTCAGGGGGGAGCATGAGCGCCGTGCCGTGCTCCTGTGCTAGACGATGGCCATGACAACAAAAACTGCGGACCTCGTGATCGGCGGCGCCGGCTTTGCCGGACTGGCGCTGGCGATTGCGCTCGCCGAGGCGCTGGGGCCGGAGTTCAAGGTCGTCGTCGCCGATCCGGCGCTCAAGCACGACCAGTCGCGCGACCCGCGCGCGTCGGCGATTGCGGCGGCGGCGCGGCGGCTGTTCGAGACGATCGGCGTGTGGCAGGCGGTCGAGCAGGACGCGCAGCCGATGCTCGACATGCTCGTCACCGATTCCAAGGTCGACGACGCGGTGCGCCCGACCTTCCTGACCTTCGAGGGCGAGGTGCAGCCGGGCGAAGCCTTCGCGCACATGATCGAGAACCGCGTGCTGACCGACGCACTGGTCGCCAAGGCGAAGACGCTCGGCATCGATTTGCGCGCGACGCCGGTGACGCGCTTCGACAATCGGACGAACGCCATCGACGTGACGTTCGCCGATGGCGACGTCGTGACGGCGCGGCTGCTCACCGGCGCCGACGGCGCGCGCTCGCAGATCCGCGAGCAGGCCGGCATCGCCACGCATGGCTGGAACTACGGCCAGTCGGCTATCGTCTGCACCGTCGCGCACGAGCGGCCGCACAACGGCCGCGCCGAGGAGCATTTCCTGCCGCCGGGGCCGTTCGCGATCCTGCCGCTCACCGGCAACCGCGCCTCGATTGTGTGGACCGAGCGCACGGCCGACGCCGACCGTTATGTTGCGATGAGCGACGCCGACTTCCACGCCGAATTGGAGAAACGCTTCGGCCTGCATCTCGGCGACATCGCGGTCGTTGGCGCGCGCCGCGCCTTTCCGCTGGGCTTGTGGACCGCGCGCGCGTTCGTCGCCGAGCGCATTGCGCTGATCGGCGACGCCGCACATGTCATCCATCCGATTGCAGGGCAAGGCCTCAACATGGGCCTGCGCGACGTCGCGGCTCTGGCCGAGGCGGTCGCCGACGCGGCGCGGCTCGGGCTCGACATCGGCGGCGCGGACGTCCTCGCGCGCTACCAGCGCTGGCGCCGCTTCGACACGGCGATGATGGGCGTGGCCACCGACAGCCTCAACCGCCTGTTCTCCAACCGCTCCGACGTCTTGCGGCTGGCGCGCGACATCGGCCTCGGGCTGGTCGAGCGCATGCCGCCATTGAAGCGCATGTTCATCCGCGAGGCCGCGGGGTTCACCGGCGAGGTGCCGAAGCTGTTGAAGGGTGAGGCGCTCTGACTCTCCGGTGTCATGCGCGGGCTCGATCCGTGCATCCATGCCGCAAGACCCCCACCCGGATCGCAAGCGCGATCCGGCCTCCCCTTTCACGGGGAGGTAGAAGGAAGCGAGATCGCCTCGGCGATCGCCACCGTGCGGCGGGCCATGTCGGCGTGCAGGCGTTCGACCATGCGGCCATCGATCGACACCACGCCCTTCGTCTTGTTCTCCGGCAGGTCGAACGCCGCGATCATCTTGCGCGCCCAGGCGACCTCGTCCGGTGACGGCGAAAATGCCGCGTTGCATGGCTCGATCTGCGTCGGATGGATGAGCGTCTTGCCGTCGAAGCCGAGCTCGACGCCCTGCCTGCACTCCGCGGCGAAACCCTGCGCGTTGCCGATCTCGTTGTAGACGCCGTCGAGGATGTCGATGCCGTGGATGCGCGCGGCGGCGACGCACATGGTCAGCCACGGCAGCATCGGCGCGCGGCCGTCGACGAGGCGCGCGCGCGTGTCCTTGGCGAGGTCGTTGGTGCCCATGATGAAGCCCGCGAGGCGCGATTCGGAATCGCGCGCTTCGGCGGCGATGGCGAGGATGTTGAAGATGGCGAGCGGCGTCTCGATCATCGCCCAGACGCGCGTGCGATGCGGCGTGCCCATGTCGAGCAGGCGGCGGCCTATCAGTTCGAGCGTGCCGGGGTCCGACACTTTCGGCACGACGATGGCGTCGGGCGCGGCGTGCGCGGCGGCGGCCAGGTCCTCGGCGTGCCACGGCGTGTCGACGCCGTTGACGCGGATCATCACCTCGCGACGGCCGAAGCCGCCGGCGCGGACCGCGTCGCACACCTGCTTGCGCGCGGCTTCCTTGGCGTCGGGCGCGACCGAGTCCTCGAGGTCGAGGACGATTCCGTCGACGGCGAGCGTCTTCGCCTTCTCCAGCGCGCGGGCGTTCGAGCCCGGCATGTACAGCACGCTGCGGCGCGGACGGACGGTCATTGCGGAAGCTCCCCAGTAGCCAGCGGGTAAGCCTACCGTTGCAGCGTCACGCATGCCACTGTCACGGCCGATGACCGCAATCGCAAAAGACGTATGGCTCGCCGGCGTCGACGGCTGCCCGGCCGGATGGATCGCCGCCTTCACGCGGCCGGCGGGAGGCGAGGTGCGCATTGTGGTCAAGCCGCGGTTTGCCGACGTGCTGGCGGAGGCGAGGGGCATCGTCGCCGTCGACATGCCGATCGGCCTGCCGGAGCGGACCGGCATCGGCGGCCGCGCGGCGGAGAGTGTCGTGCGGCCGCTGCTCGGAGCGCGACAGTCCTCGGTGTTCTCGGTGCCGTCGCGCGCGGCGATCTACGCCGTGAACTATGCCGCCTCCTGTACCGCCGCGCTCGCGACGTCGGACCCGCGGCGTAAGGTGTCGAAGCAGCTGTTCAATATTGCGCCCAAGATCCGCGAGGTCGACGCGGTCCTGCGCGCCGACGCGGCGCTGGGCGCGCGCGTATTCGAGGTGCATCCGGAACTCGCCTTCTGGCGGCTCAACGGCGAGGTCGCGCTCGATCTGCCGAAGAAGGTCAAGAGCCGCTGCCACGAGCCGGGGCTGGCGCTGCGGCGCGGGTTGCTCATTGCCGAAGCCTTTCCGGCGGAGGTTGTCGCGGCGAAGGCGCCGAAGGGTGCCGGGCCGGACGACCTCCTCGACGCGCTCGCCTGCGCGGCGATTGCACGACGCCTCTACGCCGGCCAAGCGCGGCCGTTCCCCGACCCGCCGCCGCGCGACGCTTACGGGTTGCCAATGGCGATCTGGGCGTGAGATTGAAGCTGTCGTCCCCGCGGACATCGGGTTTACCCGATGTCGGCTAGTTTAGTACACAAGTCGGCTGTAGCCGACTTGTGCAAGCGGGGACCCAGACTCCGCAGCGTCACGTGTCTGCCGAGGCGTATGGGTTCCGGGCCTCGCTTGCGCTCGCCCGGGACGATAGTGATAGAGCGAGGAGAGCGATGTCCGATTTCCCCAAGCGCCTGATCGACGGCTACGGTGCCTTCCTGACCGAGCGCCTGCCGCACGAACAGAGCCGCTACCGCCAGCTCTCCGAGCAGGGCCAGGCGCCGGAGATCATGGTGATCGGCTGCTGCGACTCGCGCTGCTCGCCCGAGCTCATCTTCGACGCCGGGCCGGGCGAAATCTTCGTCTCGCGCAACATCGCCAATCTCGTGCCGCCTTACACGCCGGACTCCGCGCAGCGCTCGATGTCGGCCGCGCTCGAATTCGCGGTGCAGGCGCTGAAGGTGAAGCACATCGTCGTGCTCGCGCATGCGCAATGCGGTGGCATCCGCGCCTACGCGGAAGAGGCCGAGCCGCTGTCGCCCGGCGACTTCATCGGCAACTGGATGTCGATCATCGAACCGGCGGCGAAGGCGGTCGGGCCGCGCGGCGGCCGGCCGTTCCAGGACTACGTCACCGCGCTGGAGCAGACCTCCGCGGTCAAGACGCTCGACAATTTGATGACGTTTCCCTACGTCCGCCGCCGCGTCGAAGCCGGCGAGATGCACTTGCACGCGGCTTATTTCGGCGTCGCTACCGGCGATCTGTCGGTCTATGACCCGGCGCAGAAAAAGTTCGTCCGCGTGGCGGCGGATGCGCACGCCAAGGCGTTCGCCGGGCCGAGGTTTTAGCGCGTTGTCGTCCCGGGCGACTGAGCGTCAGCGAAGGAGGCACGGGACCCAAACTCCGCAGCACGTCGACGGACTGCGGCGTATGCGTCCCCGCTTTCGCGGGGACGACAACTAATTACGCCGCCTTCTTCTTCGCGCTGATGAGCTTGCGGTTGATCAGCACTTCCGCGATCTGGATCGCATTGAGCGCCGCGCCCTTGCGCAAATTGTCAGACACGACCCACAGCTGCAGGCCGTTGTCGATGGTCGCGTCCTCGCGGATGCGGCTGATGTAGGTCGCGTCCTCACCGACGCACTCGTAGGGGGTCACGTAGCCGCCCGGCTCGCGCTTGTCGATGACGAGGCAGCCCGGCGCCGCGCGCAGGATCTCGCGCGCCTCGTCGGCCGAGATCGGGTTCTCGAACTCGATGTTTACGGCTTCCGAGTGGCCGACGAACACCGGCACGCGCACGCAGGTCGCGGTGAGCTTGATCTTGGGGTCGAGGATCTTCTTGGTCTCGACCACCATCTTCCACTCTTCCTTGGTGTAACCGTCGTCCATGAAGACGTCGATGTGCGGAATGCAATTGAACGCGATCCGCTTCGGAAACTTCTTCGTTTCCATCTCGTCGAGCGTGAACACCGACTTGGTCTGCGAGAACAACTCGTCCATCGCGTCCTTGCCGGCGCCGGAGACGGACTGATAGGTCGCGACCACGACACGCTTGATCTTGGCGGCATCGTGCAGCGGCTTCAGCGCGACGACGAGCTGCGCGGTCGAGCAGTTCGGGTTGGCGATGATGTTCTTCTTGGTGAAGCCCTTGACGGCGTCGGCGTTCACCTCCGGCACGATCAGCGGCACGTCAGGGTCCATGCGCCAGGCCGACGAATTGTCGATGACGACCGCGCCGGCGGCGCCGATCTTCGGCGACCATTCCTTCGACACCGAGCCGCCCGCCGACATCAGGCAGATGTCGGTGTCGGAGAAGTCGTAATGGTCGAGGGCCTTTACTTTCAGGGTCTTGTCGCCGAACGAGCACTCCGTGCCCACGCTCTTGCGCGAGGCCAGTGCGACGACTTCGTCGGCGGGAAAATTGCGTTCGGCCAGGATCGCGAGCATCTCGCGGCCCACATTGCCGGTGGCGCCCACCACGGCGACCTTGTAACCCATTGCCAAATCTCCGAAAAAAGCCGGGCCCCGTTGTCCACAGGGCGGACCTGCAAGGCTTCTAGGCGAGAAACGGCCGCCTGACAACGATTTGCCGCACCGCGCGCCCCGAAGCTCCATGTAGGGAGGCGCCGCCACCACACCATGGGCGGCCTGCTGCATCGCGGCGACGAATCTCCGCCGGCCGCCTCGGCCGCCGATTGACCGCGGTATAATTCCCTCCGATCATCGGCAATGGAGAGAAATTCCTCCGCCGCGACGGCAGCGGAGGGAAATAACGTTCTCGGGGGAGACGAACGATGATCTCACGACGCCACCTGCTGCAATCGGCAGGGGCGGCCGGCGCGGCCGCCCTTTTGCCAGCCATCGCGCGGGCGCAGAGCGCGGCCTCGATGCTGTCGCCCGGCGTGCCCGACGGCATCGCCAGCTACGTCACCATGGGCAAGCTGCCCGGCAAGCAGCCGCTGATCCAGCTCGCCGACCGGCCGCCGAACTACGAGGCGCCGCTCGAATACCTGCGCACGCCGATCACGCCGAACGACAAGTTCTTCGTGCGCTATCACCTTGCCGACATCCCCGAGGTGAAGGTCGAGACTTACAAGGTCAAGGTCGACGGCGACGGCGCATCGACGCCGATGGAGCTCACCCTCGACGATTTGAAAAAGATGCCGGCGGTCGAATTCGCCGCGGTCAACCAGTGCTCGGGCAATCGCCGCGGCCTGTCGAAGCCGCACGTGCCGGGCGTCGAGTGGGGCTACGGCGCGATGGGCTGCGCCAAATGGAAGGGCGTGCGGCTGAAAGACGTGCTGGCCAAGGCCGGCATCAAGAAGGAGACGGTCGAGGTCGCCTTCAACGGCGCCGACGGGCCGGTGGCCGACAAGACCCCGGATTTCGTCAAGAGCATCCCGGCATGGAAGGCGATGGATGAGAACACCATCATCGCCTACGAGATGAACGGCCAGCCGCTGCCGCATTTCAACGGCTTCCCGGCGCGCCTCGTCGTGCCCGGGTGGACCGGCACCTACTGGATGAAGCACCTCGTGCACATCGATATCCGCACGACGCCGCAGGGCGGCTTCTGGATGAAGCCGGCCTATCGCATCCCCGTCGGCATGTTCCCGGTGCGCGACCGCTTCATCACGCAGGAGGATGCGACCTCGACGCCGATCACCGAGATGGTGGTCAACTCCCTGATCACCAGCCATCGCGACGGCGCCAAGGTGAAGGCCGGCAAGGTGGCCGTCTCCGGCCTCGCCTGGGACGGCGGCTACGGCATCGGCAAGGTCGAGGTCTCGACCGACGGCGGCAAGACCTGGGTCTCCGCCAAGCTCGGCGAGGATCTCGGCAAATACGCCTTCCGGCCATGGAGCTTCGACGTGCAGGCCAAGCGCGGCAAGACCTCGGTGATGGTCAGCGCCACCAACACGATCGGCCAGACGCAGGTGTCGAAGCTGTTGTTCAACGGCGCCGGTTACCACAACAACGTGATGCAGAGCATCACGCTCAGCGCTTAAAGGGAGACGGACATGCGCACCATCGTTCTTGCGGCCGCCGCCGTCCTCCTCGCCGGATCGGCCTTCGCCGACGACCAGGTGATCAAGCTCAAGCCGGGGCCCGGCCTCGACAAGGTCGAGAGCAACTGCCAGGCCTGTCACACGCTGGCCTATATCCCGATGAACTCGGTCTACATGAACGCCGCCGGCTGGAGCGCCGAAGTGACCAAGATGATCAAGGCCTACGGTGCGCCGGTCGACGACGCCGACGCCAAGGCGATCGCCGAGTATCTGGCGAAGAACTACGGCTCCTGACCGGCCCTGCGGGACGGGTTCAAGGCCCTGCCGGTCGCGGCGGGGTCTTTCCTTTGGGCGGCGATCATGACAACAGGTCGTGATCAGCCTCTATTGCGCCGAACCGAAGCCAGCTAGACTGCATTTCAGCCAAGGCAACACGATTCTCCTGAAGGACCACCCGATGCGCCTGAAAGCCGCCGCCCTCGCGATTGCCGCCCTCGGCGCCCTGGCCCTTTTGGCCGGGCCGGCCGACGCCGCGACCAAGAAAAAGGTCCGTGTCGTCTCGGCGCGGGGCAGCACCGTCTACGTCAGCCGCGACGAGAACGGCCGCAAGCGCACCCGCATCATCATCCAGAAGCGCTCCTACCTCGATCCGGGCACCGAGACGTTCCCGGGCGAGCGTGGCGACCATGACTACGCGCAACTGCCGACGCATCGCGCCAGCGGCGTGCTCGACAACACCTCGTTTGGTATCAACCAGTCGGCGCTGCCCGGCCCGTTCACCCTGCCGTCGCGGAATAATCCTTGGCTCGGGTACTAAGCGCGCGGCATAGCCGGAAACGCAAAACGCGGCCTTGAGGGCCGCGTTTTTTTGTTTGCGGTTTGCTTGTAGGGTGGGCTGAGCGCAGCGAAGCCCACGTCTGACGATCCCATCTCGTTGATGTATATGGTGGGCACGGCGCTGCGCGCCTTTGCCCACCCTACGAGAGCGACTTACTTCTGTTCCTCGAGTTCGGCGAGGATCGCGTCGCCCATCGCCGTCGTGCCGACGGTCTTCATGCCCGGCGCGGCGATGTCGCCGGTGCGGAAGCCCTTGGCAAGCGCGCCGGCGATCGCCTTGTCGATCATGTCGGCCTCCGCGCCCATGTCGAACGAGTAGCGCAGCGCCATGCCGAACGACGCGATCATCGCGATCGGGTTGGCGAGGCCCTTGCCGGCTATGTCGGGCGCCGAGCCGTGCACCGGCTCATAGAGCGCCTTGCGCTTCTTGGTCCTGGCGTCGACCTCGCCGAGCGAAGCGGAGGCCAGCATGCCGAGCGATCCGGTCAGCATCGCCGCGATGTCGGAGAGTATGTCGCCGAACAGGTTGTCGCAGACGATGACGTCGAACTGCTTCGGATTGCGCACCAGCTGCATGCCGCCGGAATCGGCAAGCTGGTGCTCGAGCTGCACGTCCTTGAACTCGCGGTCGTGCGTCTGCTGCACGACCTCCTTCCACAGTACGCCGCTCTTCATGACGTTGTGCTTTTCCATCGACGTCACTTTGTTGCGGCGCTTGCGCGCCAGCTCGAAGGCGACGCGTGAGATGCGCTCGATCTCGTAGGTGTCGTAGACTTGCGTGTCGACCGCACGTTTCTGGCCGTTGCCGAGATCGGTGATGGTCTTCGGCTCGCCGAAATAGACACCGCCCGTGAGCTCACGCAGGATCATGATGTCGAGGCCTTCGACCAATTCGCGCTTGAGCGAGGAAGCGTCGGCGAGCGCCGGATAGGTCACGGCGGGGCGCAAATTGGCGTAGAGGTCGAGATCCTTGCGCAGGCGCAGCAGGCCGGCTTCTGGCCGCGCCTCGTACGGCACGTTCGCCCATTTCGGCCCGCCGACCGAGCCGAAGATCACGGCATCCGCCGCCTTCGCCTGCGCCATGGTCGCGTCGGTGATCGCCACCTGATGCGCGTCATAGGCCGCGCCGCCGACCAGGCCTTCTTCGTAGGTAAACCTGTGTGGGCCCTTGGCGTTGAAGAACGCGACGATGCGCTTCACCTCGGCCATCACTTCGGGGCCGATGCCGTCGCCGGGGAGAAGCAGGAGAGTATGGGTCGCCATGAGGGCCTCTTGTCACTTGCACGGGCGCAAGCCACGCGGCTTGCAAAAGCTGCGGATTGCTAAAGGGGCGGATGCCGAATGGCAAGGATCGCGGGCGCAGCGGGATGCCGCTACCGGCGGCCCGGCATGTCTTGAACGAGGCTGGCGGATGGTATAAATTACAGACTAGTCATATAACTAGTCAGAGTAGAAGACAATGAAAACCTGGCCTGTTCAGGACGCCAAGGCGCGGTTCAGCGAGCTGCTCGACGATTGCCTCAGGCACGGCCCGCAGCTGGTCACGCGGCGCGGCGAAGACGCCGCGGTGCTGGTGCCGGTCCAGCAATGGCGCCGCCTCGCGGATGCGGCGAGGCCGACGCTCAAGGACCTCTTGCTCGCGGATGCACCGCGGGCCGATCTGCCCATTCCGCGCCGCGGACAGCGCCGCCGGCGCGCGCCGTCAGCCTTCGAGTGACCGGCCGTGTACCTGCTGGACACCAACGTCGTTTCCGAACTCCGCAAGCCGAAGCCGCATGGCGCGGTCGTTGCCTGGTTTCGGAGCGTGGACGATCGGCATCTCCATCTGTCCGCGGTGACGCTTGGCGAAATCCAGGCCGGCATCGAGCTCACGCGTGAGCAGGACGCCGCGAAGGCGCAGGAGCTTGAGACCTGGGCGGATCAGGTCGCGGTGACGTGGAATGTCCTCCCGATGGAGGCCGATACGTTCCGCCTGTGGGCGCGGTTGATGCACAAGCGCGGTAACGATCTGCTCGAGGATGCCATGATCGCCGCCACCGCCATGCGTCACGACCTGACCGTGGTCACGCGCAACGCCCGCGACTTCCGGCCATTCGGCGTTGCGGTGTTCAATCCGTTCGCGTCTCGTTAAGAAATCTACAGTCCCGAAAACCAGTTGTAGCCCTGGTTCGACCAGTAGCCGCCGCGGTCGACATTGGTCACTTCCATCGCCACCACGTATTTCGGCTGCTTGAAGCCGAGCTTGGTCGGGATGCGGATCTTCATCGGGAAGCCGTAGGCGCGCGGCAGGATCTTGTTGTCGTACTTGAACGTCATCTGCGTCTGCGGATGCAGCGCGGTCGGCATGTCGATCGTTTCGGTGTAGCCCTCGGCGCATTTGAAATGCACGTACTGGGCGCGCGTGTCGGCGCCGATGCGCTTGAGGAAGTCCGACAGCACCGCGCCCTGCCATGAGCCGATGGCGCTCCAGCCCTCGACGCAGACATGGCGCGTGATCTGCGACACCTGCGGCAGCGCGTGCAACTCATCGAGCGTCCAAGGCTTCTTGTTGTCGGCGAGGCCGGAAATCTCGAGCTTGAAGCTTGTGCCGTCGACGACCGGCGCCTCGTCGAGATCGTAATAGGCGTTGAACGGGAACGGCCGCGTGATGTCGGCCTCGCTATAGGTCGGCGCCAGCCGGTTCGGATTGAACAGGAGGGCCTGGACGCGGTCGTTGAAGCGCGAGACGTGGCGCAGCGCGTTCTCGGCGCTTTCCTCATCGACGATGTCGCAGCCGGTCAGCATAGTCAGCGCGCCGAGAGAGGCCACGCCGCGCAGGAACGCGCGCCGTGACGGATCGGGCAGCAGCCGGCCGGCTTCCTTGATGAGCGCCTTGGCGTCGACGCCGGGAACGGACTTGCGGATGCGGGGCATGCGCGTCCTCCTATCGGCCCGTGATCATCGCGCGCAGACTCTTCGGCACGATGAGCGCGAGCGAGATGTGCACGACGAGGAAGGCGACGATCGCCGCCATTGCGGCGAAGTGAACGTAGCGGGCGGCATCGTAGCCGCCGAAGAAAGCGGTCAGCGCCTGGAACTGCACCGGCTTCCAGATCGACAGGCCGGAGGCGACGATGATGACGCCGGTCGCGATGATGCCGAGATAGAGCACCTTCTGCACGGCGTTGTAGTGCGAGAGGTCGTCGTGGCTGAGCTTAAACGTGAGCGCGGCCTTGATATCGGCGATGATGGCGCGCGGCCCGACCGGGAACAGCTTGCGGCGGAAGCGGCCGGTGACGACGCCGAGCGTGACGTAGACGAGGCCATTGATCACCAGCACCCACATCGCCGCGAAATGCCAGAGCAGCGCGCCGGCGAGCCATTCGCCGAGGGTGATCGCGCGCGGGAAGTTGAAGCCGAACAGCGGCGAGGCGTTGTAGATCTGCCAGCCGGAGCCGATCATCACCAGGATGGCCAGCGCGTTGATCCAGTGGCAGACGCGCACCCAGCCGGGGTGAATGGCGGGCTTGGCCGGGGCGGTCATGTGCAGGGTCTCGGCGGTCATGTCGTCCACCTCCTGGGGGCCCGGACGGTCAGGATACCCCGTTTACGCGGCAGCCGGGCCCGCGGATCACGGGCCCGGCGGCCGATAGTGATCACTTCTTCATGTTGTCCTTGGACATGCCGTCCTTCGACATGGAGTCGCTGGACATGCCGTCCTTCTTCATGCCGTCCTTTTTCATGCCGTCGTGCGACATGCTGTCCTTCGACATCGAATCCTTGGCCATGCCGTCGTGCGACATCGAATCCTTCTTCATGTCGTCGGCATAGGCAACAGGGGCGAGGCTGACGCCGGCGACGGCGGCCGACAGGACGGCGGCGAGCAGGATGCGGGTCTTCATGGTGTTTCCCTCCGGAAGGATTGTAGTTGACGGCGGAGTCGGTAACACGCGTCGCGCACACATCCACTTCAGTTCCCCTTGTGCACGGGTAGCATCCGGCTCACGGATTGGTGACAATGGCCGCGCCGGAGCCGGCGCATCGGGAGTGGCGGGATCGTGAGCACGAAGACGAATCCAGGGCGGTTTTTCGAGGATTTCCGGCTCGGCGAAACCATTCGCCATGCGACGCCGCGCACGGTCACGGCGGGCGACGTTGCGGTCTACAACGGCCTGTTCGGTCCGCGTTTCGCCGTGCAGTCGTCGGACGAATTTGCGCGCCGCATCGGCTATCCGCGCGCGCCGCTCGACGACCTGCTCGTCTTTCATGTCGTGTTCGGCAAGACGGTGCCTGACATTTCGCTCAACGCCGTGGCCAATCTCGGCTACGCCGACTGCCGCTTTTTGAAGCCCGTCTATCCGGGCGCGACATTGAGCGCGGTGTCCGAGGTGATCGGGCTGAAGGAGAATTCCAGCCGCAAGACGGGCATCGTCTACGTGCAGTCGCGCGGGTTCGACGAGAGCGGCGAGCCGGTCCTCGACTATGTGCGCTGGGTGATGGTGCGCAAGCGCGACGAAAACGCCGCGGCGCCGGCCGACAAGGTGCCGGAGCTGCCGAGGGCGGTGGCGGCGAGCGCGCTCGGCCTTGCCTGTCCGCGTATCGATACGAAAGCCTACGACCCGATTTTGTCGGGGAGCCCGTATCGCTTCGGCGATTACGCTGTGGGCGAGAAGATCGACCACGCCGACGGCGTGACGGTCGAGGAGGCGGAGCACCAGATCGCGACGCGGCTCTACCAGAACACGGCGCGCGTGCATTTCAATCTGTTCGCGCAAAGCAAAGACCGCTTCGGCAAGAGACTGATCTACGGCGGCCACGTGATCTCGCTGGCGCGGGCGCTGACGTTCAACGGTCTCGGCAACGCCTTCCACATCGCGGCGATCAACGGCGGCCGGCACGTGTCGCCGCTGTTCGCCGGCATGACCGTGTTCGCGTGGTCGCAGGTGCTGGAGACGGTGGCGCTGCCGGGCCGCGACGACGCCGGCGCGCTGCGCCTGCGCACCATCGCGACCAAGGACCGGCCGTGCGGTGATTTTCCGATGAAGACGGGGGACGACTACGACTCGGCGGTGATCCTCGATCTCGATTACTGGGTGTTGCTGCCGCGCTGACTGGAACGCAGGAGGGGGAGAGGATGGCCACCCAAGCCGGACTGATGCATCAACTCGAAGACGCCGAAGCGCGCCTGCTGACCGAATTGCGCGTGCTTCGCCGCAACATGCGCAAGGCGCACGCACACCGCGACATCCACCAGCTCACGGCCGGGCAGCGGATCGCCGACACGGTCGCATCGACCATGGGGTCGTGGACATTCATCATCATCCAGTCGGCGGTGCTTCTCGTCTGGATCATTCTCAACATCACGGCCTATGTCGAGAAGTGGGATCCGTATCCCTTCATCCTGCTCAATCTGGCGCTGTCGTTTCAGGCCGCCTATGCCGCGCCGTTCATCATGATGAGCCAGAACCGCCAGCAGGACATCGACCGCAAGGCCGCCGAGCACGACTATCAGGTCAACATCAAGGCTGAGCTCGAGATCGAGCTCCTGCACCAGAAGATCGACCAGCTGCGCGAAAAGGAAGTGCTGGCGCTGTCTGACTCGGTGAAGCAGTTGACCGAACTGCTGCGGCAGACGGGCCTGCCGCCGAGGACGGCCTGAGCAGCAGCGAGAGCGAGGAGGCGATCATGATCGCGGTGATCTTTGAAGTCTGGCCGGCGGACGGCCGCAAGGACGACTACCTGCAGATCGCCGCCGCGCTGCGGTCCGATCTCGAGCGCATCGATGGCTTCATCTCGGTCGAGCGCTTCCAGAGCCTTACCGACCCGGCGAAGCTGTTATCGCTGTCGTTCTGGCGCGACGAGGCGGCGGTGAAGGCTTGGCGCACGCAGGACAAGCACCGCGCGGGGCAGGTTCGCGGCCGCAGTGGCGTGTTCGCCAATTACCGGCTGCGCGTCGCCTCCGTGCTGCGCGACTACGGCATGAACGAGCGCGCCGAGGCGCCCGACGATTCACGCGCAGTGCACGAGAAGCAGACGTCGATCTAGACGCTGGCCCGCAAATGATCGACCAACTGCCGCGCGTAAGGCGGCAGCGCGGCGACGTCGCGCACGCAGATATGCAATTCGCGCAACGCCCACGGATCGATGAGCCGCACCGCCTCGATCGCCATGGTGCGGCCGGTGCGCTTGACGGTGGTCTCCGGCACGATGCCGACGCCGACGTCGCACTCCACCAGCCGGCAGATGGCGTCGAAGGAGCGCAGCTGCACCCTCAAGCGAATGGCGCGGCCGACGCGGCTCGCCTTCTCGGCGAGGAAGCGCTGGATGGCGCTGGCGCGGTCGAGCCCGACCATGTCGTAATCGAGCACCTCGGCGAAGCCGATGCTCTTTCGCTTGGCCAGCGGATGGTTGCGACCGACGACGAGGACGAAGCGGTCGCTGCGGTAAGGGAAGGTGTGCAGGCCGCCGAAGTCGACGGTGCCGGCGACGATGCCGATGTCGCCGGTGCCCTCGGCGATGAGGCCGACGATCTCGTCGGAGAGACGCTCCTCGAGGTCGACGCTGATATCGGGGTAGCCGGTGAGGAACGAGCTCAACGTCTCGGGCAGGAATTCGGTGAGGGCGTTGGTATTCGACAGCACTCGCACCTGGCCGGCCAGTCCGCGGGCATAGGGCGAGAGGTCCTCCTGGAGCTTCTCGCTCTGGGCCAGAATGCCGCGCGCGTGCTGCAACAGGGTGCGCCCGGCCTGCGTTGGCGTGACGCCGGCGCGGCCGCGCACCAGGAGATCGGTGCCGAAGGCGAGCTCCATCTTGCGGATGCGGGTCGAAGCGGCGGCGAGCGCCAGGTTCGAGCGCTGGGCGCCGTGGGTGATGCTGCCGGCCTCGACGGTATGCCGGAAAAGATTGAGGTCCGTGAAGTCGAAGCGCATGGGAGCTGCTTCCTTCTTATTTCGCGAAGGCTGTCTTCACTAAACGCGCATTGAAAGGCCACTTTAGCAGCCTTAGTTTCGTATTTGAAGAAGTAAGCCCAAATGTGGCTTGAAGCGGGCAGCCGGCCCAACCCTCGCGCGCGTTGCAGCCGCCGCATGCTTTGGCTACCAACCGCGCGCGATCGCCGACAGGGTTCCGGCGGTGCGAAGTGTGGGAGAGCGACACATGGCCGAGCTTGAGGCGAGCGCCAATCTGGGAGCGCGCCGGGCGCGCCCGATCTCGCCACATCTTCAAATCTATCGCCCGATGCTGACGATGATGATGTCCATCGTCCATCGCATCACCGGCGCTGCGCTCTACTTCGGCATGGTCCTGCTCGCCTGGTGGCTGCTCGCGGCCGCCAGCGGCCCGAACGCCTATGCGAATTTCGAGGCCATCGCCGGCAGCATCATCGGCCAGATCGTCCTGTTCGGTTTCACCTGGGCGCTGCTGCACCACGCGCTCGGCGGCATCCGCCATCTGATCTGGGACCTGCTGTACGGCTTCGAGCCGGCGGATCGCGAGATGCTGGTGCTCGCCTCCGTCATCGGCTCGATCGCGCTGACCACCGTCGTCTGGATCGTCGGCTACCTCGCCATGGGAGGTCCGCGATGATCGGTGAGCGCCCGAACGAATTCGTCTCGGCCGCGCGCCGCGTGCGCGGCCTCGGCGCCGCCCGCTCCGGCACGGGGCATTTTTGGCATCAACGCGTGACGTCCGCGGCGGGCATTCCGCTCAGCATCGCCTTCATCGTCATCGTCATCGCGTTGATCGGCCGCAGCCACGCGGCGGTTGTGCAGATCCTCGGCTCGCCGCTCGTCGCGGTGATCTTGCTGCTGTTCATCGTCAACACGCTCTACCACATGTGGATCGGCATGCAGGAGATCGTGCTCGACTACGTGCACGACGACAAATTGAAGATCCTCGCGCTTCTCGGCAATACCTGCTTCGTGTTCGCGGTCGGCTTCGCATCCGCCTTCGCCATCCTGAAGCTTTCGTTCGGAGTCTGATGTCATGGCGGGACAAGGTAACGGCAAGGCCAACGGCGGACCGGCGGTGAACGGCCGCGCCTATCCGATCGAGGATCACACCTACGACGTCGTCGTGATCGGCGCCGGCGGCTCGGGCCTGCGCGCCGTGGTCGGCTGTTCGGAGGCCGGCCTGCGCACCGCGTGCATCACCAAGGTGTTCCCGACGCGCTCGCACACCGTCGCGGCGCAGGGCGGCATCGCCGCCGCGCTCGGCAACATGGGCGAGGACGACTGGCGTTGGCACATGTACGACACCGTCAAGGGTGCCGACTGGCTCGGCGACCAGGACGCGATCGAATATCTCTGCCGCAACGCGCCGCAGGCGGTCTACGAGCTCGAGCACTGGGGCCTGCCGTTCTCGCGCCGCGAGGAAGACGGCAAGATCTACCAGCGCCCATTCGGCGGCATGACCACGCATTTCGGCAAGGGCACCGCGCAACGCACCTGCGCCGCCGCCGACCGCACCGGCCACGCCATGCTGCACACGATGTACGGCCAGGCGCTGCGTCACGCCGCCGAGTTCTACATCGAGTATTTCGCCATCGACCTGATCATGGACGAGGATGGCCGCTGCCGCGGCGTCGTCGCGCTCAATCTCGACGACGGCTCGATCCATCGCTTCGCCGCCAACATGGTCATCATGGCGACCGGCGGCTACGGCCGCGCTTACTTCTCCTGCACCTCGGCGCACATCTGCACCGGCGACGGCGGCGGCATGATGCTGCGCGCCGGCCTGCCGTTGCAGGACATGGAGTTCGTGCAATTCCACCCGACCGGCATTTACCCGGCGGGCTGCCTCATCACCGAGGGCTCGCGCGGCGAGGGCGGCTATCTCACCAATTCCGAGGGCGAGCGCTTCATGGAGCGTTACGCGCCGTCGGCGAAGGACCTCGCCTCGCGCGACGTCGTCTCGCGCGCGATGACGCTGGAGATCCGCGAGGGCCGCGGTGTCGGCAAGGACAAGGACCACATCTTCCTGCACCTCGACCATCTCGATCCGAAGGTGCTGCACGAGCGCCTACCCGGCATTTCCGAGACGGCGCGCATCTTCGCCGGCGTCGACGTCACGCGCGAGCCGATCCCGGTGCTGCCGACCGTGCACTACAACATGGGCGGCATCGCCACGAACTATCACGGCGAGGCGGTGACGCTGAAGAGCGGCGATCCGGACGCCGTCATCCCCGGGCTGATGGCGCTCGGCGAAGCCGGCTGCGTCTCGGTGCACGGCGCCAACCGGCTCGGCTCGAATTCGCTGATCGATCTCGTCGTGTTCGGCCGCGCCGCCGCGCTGCGCTGCGCCGACATCCTCACCCCCGGCGAGAAGCAGGCGCCGCTGCCGGCCGATAGCGCCGACAAGGCGCTCGAGCGGCTCGACCGCATGCGCTACGCCTCCGGCGGCACGCCGACGGCCGAGCTCCGCCTCAAGATGCAGCGCGTGATGCAGAGCAACTGCGCCGTGTTCCGCACCGGCGAGGTGCTGGAGGAAGGCGCCAAGCTGATCCACGAGGTCTATGACGGCATGCCGGACCTGCGCGTGTCCGACCGCTCGCTGATCTGGAATTCCGATCTGGTCGAGACGCTCGAACTCGACAACCTGATCCGCCAGGCGGTGGTGACGATGGAATCGGCGAAGAACCGTACCGAGAGCCGCGGCGGCCACGCGCGCGAGGATTTCCCGGATCGCGACGACGCCAACTGGATGAAGCACACGCTGGCGTGGATGGACGACAAGGGCAAGGTCACGATCAACTACCGGCCGGTGCACGCCTTCACGCTGACGAACGAAGTGTCGTACATCGAGCCGAAGCAGCGGGTTTATTGAGGTCAGGGCAATGGTCGAATTCACGCTGCCGAAAAATTCGAAGATCGTGGAAGGCAAGACCTGGCCGCACGGGCCGAAGGCGCTGGCCGGCCAGGAAACCGAATTCCGCATCTACCGCTGGAATCCGGACGATCCGGAGAACCCACGTATCGACACCTATTACGTCGACCGCCACGACTGCGGGCCGATGGTTCTCGACGCGCTCATCTGGATCAAGAACAATATCGATCCGACCCTGACCTTCCGCCGCTCCTGCCGCGAGGGCGTGTGCGGCTCCTGTGCGATGAACATCGATGGCACCAACACGCTCGCCTGCACCAAGGCCATCGACGACGAAAAAGCGCCGGTGAAGATTTATCCGCTGCCGCACCAGCCGGTGGTGAAGGACCTCGTGCCGGATCTGAAAAACTTCTACGCGCAATACGCCTCGATCGAGCCGTGGCTGCACACGGTGTCGCCGACGCCGGAGAAGGAGTGGAAGCAGAGCCACGACGACCGCGCCAAGCTCGACGGCCTGTACGAGTGCATCCTGTGCGCCTGCTGCTCGACCTCGTGCCCGAGCTACTGGTGGAATTCCGACCGCTATCTCGGCCCCGCGGCGCTGCTGCAGGCGAACCGCTGGGTCAAGGATTCGCGCGACGAGGCGACCGGCGACCGGCTCGACAATCTCGAGGATCCGTTCCGGCTCTATCGCTGCCACACCATCATGAATTGCTCCAAGGCGTGCCCGAAGGGCCTCAATCCGGCGAAGGCGATCGCCGAATTGAAGAAGGACATGGTCGACCGGCAGCTGTGAGCGTCAGCCTCCATCGATGTGCCCTCTCCCCTTGTGGGAGAGGGCGTTGAGAGACTCTCCACGTGTTCGGTTGGGTGAGGGGTCGGACCGCTCACCCATTCTTGTCCCGGAGATGCTGCGGCCGCCCTCTCCCACAAGGGGAGAGGGCGCGACAACTCGCTCTGCGAATCGCCGAAGCTTCGGTGACGGAACTGCCGGAACCCTGCTCCACTGGCACACGTTACCGCGCCGTGGATCATGAAACCCGTATCTGGAACCTGATCGAACAAACCGGCGCCGGCATGCTGACGACGCGGTTCGACGGCGGACTGCGCGCGCGTCCGCTCGAGCCGCGGCCCGACCGTGACGGCGGCGTCATCTATTTCATCACCGACGTGCGCGGCTTGAAGGACGACGAGATCGAGGCCGACGGCCACGTCTGCTTCACGATGATCAACGCGGACGACAAGGCCTATCTCTCGCTGACGGCGAGCGCCGAAGTGCTGCGTGATCCATTGCTGGCGGCGCGATTTTGGAAGAAGACGGACGACGTCTGGTGGCCCGGCGGGCCCGAGGACAAGCATGTGCGCGTGCTCAAGCTTGAACCGGTGCGCGCCGAGCTGTGGGACGGGCCCGCGAGCAGCCTGGTCGCCGCGTTTGAGTTCGCGAAGGCGAGGGCGACGGGCGAGAAGCCCAATCTCGGCGAAAATCGCAAGATCAGCGTCGATCTGGATTGAGCAGCTAAACGGCGATATTTCAAGGAGTTAGGCCCTATATAGCGCAGCCGCGAAAGGGTTGTTGCACAGTACAATACAACTTTTGCTTGCTATCGGTTGTAGCGCCGTCGCAAGCTGCTCCCCGAGGGGGAGTGGTTCGGTGTTGCGTGCGTGCGTCGCGGTCCTGTGTCTTGCCGTCATGGCCCTGTGTGCGGCCTGCGCGCCGGTCAGCCGCCTGCCGGCGCTCGACGCCAAGGCTGTCGCGGCGGAGCAGCGACGCGAGCAGATCGCGCAGATGCGCAGCTACTACGCGGCGGTGCATCGCGTCGACAACGTCGCCTTCCGCCTGCGCGTCGCCAACCGCAATTTCTGCAAGGACCGCGTCTCGGCGCAGATCGGTCTCTACGCGGTGACGCCGAAGAGCTTGCCGAAGCACTTCCGCGCCTTCGCCGCCGAGGCGCTCGACATCACTTGGGCGCGCGCCACCGTCATCTCGGTGGCGGACAGCTCGCCGGCGGCGCAAGCGGGCATCCGCGACCACGATGAGATCGTCGCACTCAACGGCGAATTGATCCCGCTCACCCGCACCGCGGACTGGATGGGCGGCTGGCTCAAGGCGAATGGCGAGAAGCCGGTGCGCGTCGACCTGCGCCGCGATGGCGCCGACCAGACGGTGACGGTGACGCCGGTTATGGCCTGCTCGATCCCGATCGACTACGTCGTCAACGACGAGGCCAATGCGGCCACTTCGGACAAGGGTATCGTCATCAATTCCGGCATCGTGATGATGGCGAAGACCGACGCGCAGCTCGCGACCGTGATCGGGCACGAGATGGCGCACGCCAATCTCGGGCATTTGCAGAAGCAGCGCTTCAATTCCGTCATCGGTTTCGCCGGCGGCCTCGCGGTTGACGTCGGCATCATGGTTGGTGGCATCCCGACCGGCGGCGCATTCACACGCGAGTTCATGAGAGGTGGCGCGCGCGCATTCAGCGTCCAGTTCGAGCGGGAGGCCGATTATGTCGGCGCCTACTACGCGGCGCGCGCCGGCTACGATCTAACGGGCGCGGAGGAGCTGTGGTGGGCGATGGGCCAGCAGTCGGACCCGAACAGCCTGCGTTTCGCCAAGACGCATCCGCTGGCGCCGGTGCGCTTCCTGCAAATACGCGCGGTGGCGGCCGAGATCGCAGAGAAAGAGCGCAAGCACCTGCCGCTGGTGCCGGACTTAAAGACCGCGCAGGCCGCGGCGAAGTAGGGTATCAGCGGCAGTTTTTGGCGAGGCAATATTTCTCCAGCTCGGGCCAGGGCCTGTAGGGTGCGCCAGTGCATTGGCCCTTGTCGGCCTTGACGAGCTGGTTGAGATGACCGGCGTAGAAGTAGGCGATGCGCTCCTGCACACCGGTGTATTGCCGGTTGATGTCGCGCGCGTCGAAGCGCATGCACACGACGTAGCGCTGGTCCTGCCCGGCCTGGCGCAGGATCGGGTCGGTGACGAAGGCCTGGCGGATGCCGGTCGGGTCGTCGAGGCTGGTCGTCAGCGTATTGATGATCTCGTTGTGCGCGTCCTTCGGGAAGATGTTCGGATCGGGCCCCGGACCCTTCGGCCCCGAGCTTGAGCAGGCGCCGAGCGCCATGACCGCGACCGCCAGTGAACCGAGCGCCAGCCTCCGCATGCGATCCCCCTTATGCGTTCGCGATCAACGCTTGAGCTTGCCGCGGCGCTGCCCGAGTGTGCGCAGGCGCAGCGCGTTGAGCTTGATGAAGCCTTCCGCGTCCTTCTGATCGTAGGCGCCCTTGTCGTCCTCGAAGGTGACCAGCGTCGACGAATAGAGCGACGCCGGGCTCGCGCGGCCGGTGACGATGACGTTGCCCTTGTAGAGCTTGAGCTTGACCTCGCCTTCGACCAGCTCTTGCGACCGGTCAATCGCCGCCTGCAGCATCTCGCGCTCCGGCGAGAACCAGAAGCCGTTGTAGATGAGCTCGGCGTAGCGCGGCATGAGTTCGTCCTTGAGATGGCCAGCGCCGCGGTCGAGCGTGATCGATTCGATGGCGCGGTGCGCCGCGAGGAGGATTGTGCCCCCGGGCGTCTCATAGACGCCGCGCGACTTCATGCCGACGAAGCGGTTCTCCACGAGGTCGAGACGCCCGATGCCGTTGTCGTGGCCGAGCTTATTCAGCTTGGCGAGCAGGCTCGCCGGCGACAGCGCCTCGCCGTCGATGGAGATGGCGTCGCCCTTGGCGAAGCCGACGCGCACTTCGGTCGCCTTGTCCGGCGCGTCCATCGGCGAGATGGTGCGCTGGTAGACTATCCCCGGCGCTTCCTTGGCCGGATCTTCCAGCACTTTCCCTTCGGATGACGAGTGCAGCAAATTGGCGTCGACCGAGAACGGCGCCTCGCCTTCCTTGTCCTTGGTGATGGTGATCTGGTGGTCACGCGCGAACTTCAAAAGCTCCTCGCGGCCCTTGAACGTCCACTCGCGCCACGGCGCGATGATCTTGATGCCCGGCTCGAGCGCGTAATACGAAAGCTCGAAGCGCACCTGGTCGTTGCCCTTGCCGGTGGCGCCATGACACACGGCGTCGGCGCCGACCTTGCGCGCGATCTCGATCTGCTTCTTGGCGATTAGCGGCCGCGCGATGGACGTGCCGAGCAGATACTGGCCTTCGTAGACGGTGTTGCCGCGGAACATCGGGTAGACGAAGTCGCGCACGAATTCCTCGCGCAGGTCCTCGATGAAGACGTTCTCGGGCTTGATGCCGGCGCGCAGCGCCTTTTCGCGCGCGGGGCCAAGCTCCTCGCCCTGGCCGAGGTCGGCGGTGAAGGTCACCACCTCCGCGCCATAGGTGGTCTGCAACCACTTCAGGATGATCGAAGTATCGAGCCCGCCGGAGTAGGCGAGCACGACCTTCTTTATGGATTTCTTGTCGCCGCTGGGCATCTGGGGTCTTTCTGGCTCCGGGCCGGGCCCGGGATGACTGTACTGCGGGCTGTTGAACTTTAGGCGGCGCGGGAGGTCAAGACCCAGTCAACCCGCTCGTCCCCGCGAAAGCGGGGACCCAGCACTGGATTCCTGCTTTCGCGGGAATGAGCGGATTTGGGCCTACCCCGTCACGTCCTCGTACACATCCATATCGGCGCTGCCGGCCAGCATCTGCTTCCAGCCGGTCAGGAAGCCGCGCATCATCGGATCGGAGGCGACCTTCTGCCGGTTGAGCTCGATCGCGGCGTCGGCCTCGTATTCGATCTCGATCAGCAGCTGCGCCGGGTCGTCGACGTTCTGCAGGGTGCGAAAGCGGGCGGCGCCGAAGGCGCGGTAGAACGGCGTCGCCGACTGCATCAGCGCCAGCATCTGCTTGGGATCGCTGAGCGCCCGCATCTTGACGTGGAGGACGCGCTTCACCTTCTCGGGGGTCTCGGCCATGGGAACCTCGCGGACGTGGATCGAGCTTCACGCGCAGCATGGCCGGAACGGCGGGCCACGTCCATGCGGCGCGTCAACCGGCGTTAGCGCGCGGTGAGCCAGCGCACGATCGAGATGCGCTCGAGCGCGCTCTCGACCTGCTTGTCCTCAAGACGCGTGCGCCAGCGGTAGATCAGCCCGTAAGCGAGCCACACGATCAGGAAGGTGAACAGGCCGGCAAAGATGGTGTCGGAGACGAAGTGGCCGCCGGCCATGATGCGTATCGCCGCCATGAATACGGTCAGCGCCAGCGCGGCGCCGTAGGCGAGCGCACGGTAGGGCAGCGGCACCAAAGCCGCCGGCGCGAAGGTCCAGGCGGTGGTGGCGACATCGCCGGAGACGAAGGAGCAATTGTTCGGGCAATCGCCGCGCGGATCCCACCACGGCACGAAATGCTGGTCGCCGCCGAACTGCGTCACGTCGATCGGCCGCGGCCGGCCCCAGTGGTCCTTGAGCACGACGTTGGTGAGAAGCCCCGGCGCCAGCAGCATGGTCGAGATCAGGAATACCGCGGCGCGGCCGGAGACCAGCATGCGCCTGCGCGGCAGCAGGAGTTTTGCCACCAGCGCGATCACCGCCGGCGCCACCAGCACGAAGCCGGCGTTGAGCGCGATGTTGTGGATCGTCATCAGGGCCGGCGACAGGCGCCAGCCGAAAGCGTACCCGTGCACGCGCACCGGGTAGAAATGCGCGGAGACGGCGAGGTCGAGCCACGGGAACAGGCCGAACGCCAGGCCGGCGGCGGCGGCGATCGACAGCGAGACGATCAGGCCCGTGCGATTCATGGGTTCGGTTCCCTCGCCGGGCGATCTAGCCGAGCCGTGGGAAAATGGAAAGGTGCCGCCGCCGCGCTATAGTTGCGCCATGCCGGCACCCGCGCTCGATTTCTGGTTCGAATTCGCCTCGACCTACTCCTATCCCGCCGCGATGCGTATCGGCGCGCTGGCGCGCGAGCGTACTGTCGCGGTGCGCTGGCGGCCGTTCCTGCTCGGTCCGGTGTTTAGGACGCAGGGGTGGGACAATTCGCCGTTCAACATCTACCCGACGAAGGGCCGCTATATGTGGCGCGATCTCGCGCGCGTCTGCGACGGGCTCGGGCTGCCGTTTACGCGGCCGGCGGTGTTTCCGCAGAGCACGATCCTGGCGTCGCGCGTGGCGCTCGTGGCGTTCGCGGAAGGCTGGGGCGAGGAGTTCGCCCGCGCGGTCTATACGGCGGAGTTCGGCGAGGGCCGCGACATCGGCGTGCCGGACGAGATTGCCGCGGTGCTGGCGGCGCTCGGCCGCGATGCGCCGGCGGTGATTGCGCGGGCGCAAACCGAAGAGAACAAACTGGCGCTGCGCAAGAATACCGACCAGGCGCAGGCGCTCGGCATGTTCGGCGCGCCGAGTTTCGTCACGCCCGATGGCGAATTGTTCTGGGGCAACGATCGGCTCGAAGCGGCGCTCGATTGGGCGAAGCGCTAGGAGCTCGCCCCATTGCGTTCGCGCCAGCGGCCGGCATTGCGTCCGGCGATCAGCCAGTAGACGAGGCCGCCGACCGCGCCGGCCGCGGCGGCGATCTCGGCCTGCCGCGAGATCGGCGGCGGCGGTGCGTCGATCGATTCTTCATAGGACGGCCGCGCCAGGCCGCTGCTGTAATAGCCCGCGACGATCAGCGCCGCGCCGGCGGCGGTGTTGATCAGCAGCGAGCGCACGCGGAACGCTTCGGCAAGCGCGATCAGGATGGCGAGCGGCAATATGCCGACCGCGCCGGTGAACGCCGAGCCGAAGAAGGCGACGCCCCAGAACGTCACGCGCTCGCCGACGTCGCCCGAGAAGGCGTGCCACTGCGGCCCGAGCAGGCCGGCGGCAATGGCCATGCCGACGGCGATGCTCGATACGATCAGGGCAAAGAGGATGACGACGATGCGGCCGAGGAGGCTCATTCGTCGGTCATCGCCATCGCGCGCAGCGCCAGGCGCTCGCGCGCGGACAGCTTCTCCGACGCGCTCTTCAACTGGCCGCAGGCGGCGAGGATGTCGCGGCCGCGCGGCGTGCGCACCGGCGAGGCGTAGCCGGCGTCGAACACGACCTGCGAGAATTTCTCGATCTGCTCCCAGTCGGAGCATTCGTAGGTCGAGCCCGGCCACGGATTGAACGGGATCAAATTGATCTTGGCCGGAATGCCCTTGAGCAGGCGCACCAGCGCCTTGGCGTCGGCGATCGAATCGTTGACGCCCTTGAGCATCACGTATTCGAAGGTGATGCGCTTGGCGTTCGACGCGCCAGGATAGTCGCGGCAGGCCTGCAGCAGATCCTTGATCGGATATTTGCGATTGAGCGGCACCAGTTCGTTGCGCAGGTCGTCGCGCACGGCATGCAGCGAGATCGCCAGCATGCAGCCGATCTCGGCGCCGGCGCGTTCGATCATCGGCACCACGCCGGAGGTCGACAGCGTGATGCGGCGCTTGGAGATGCCGATGCCGTCGCCATCCGAGACGATCAGCAGCGCGTCGCGCACGGCTTCGAAATTATAGAGCGGCTCGCCCATGCCCATCATGACGATGTTGGTGACGCAGCGGTCGCCGGTGGGCACAACGCCGTCGGTCGGCCGCGTGCCGTCCGGCCAGTCGCCGAGCTTGTCGCGCGCGGCCAGCACCTGGCCGGCGATCTCGCCGGCGGTGAGGTTGCGCACGAGGCGCTGCGTGCCGGTGTGGCAGAACGTGCAATTGAGCGTGCAGCCGACCTGGCTCGACACGCACAGAGTGCCGCGCTCGGTGTCGGGGATGTAGACGGTCTCGATCTCGTGCGGCAGCTTGCTGTCCGGATCGCCCGGCAGTCGCATTAGCCACTTGCGCGTGCCATCGACGGAGACCTGCTCGGCGACCACCTCGGGCCGGTCGAGCGTATAGTGCTCGGCAAGCAGCGCGCGCAATTCCTTCGACACGCTGCTCATCGCCTCGAACGTGGTGAAGCCGCGGAAGTAGATCCAGTGCCAGAGCTGCTGCACGCGCATCTTGCGCTGGCCCTCGGCCACCCCGAGGCGGCCGAGCGCGTCGGCAAGTTCCGCGCGCGTCATGCCGACCAGCGACGGCTTTTTCGGCGCGACGTAGCGCTCGAGCGGTGCCTTCTCGACGAAGGCGGCCGTTGCCGGAGCAATGTCGGTCATCGTATCGGTCAACTCAGTCGTCCTGCTCGCGCGTTCGGCGCGCCGACGACAATATAGGGCGCGCGAACCCTACTTGCACTCCTCCGCCACCTTGTCGAGGGCCTCGGAAATGCCCTTCAACGAATAGGTGTCGGTGGTCTTGGTGCCGGAGGTCGACTCGCTCTTGATGACGAGGTCGTGGCCCTTGCGCATGGCCTCGACCATCTTCGGTTCCTCGGCGGCGTTCTTGACCCAGGCCCCGTCGTTCTGGGTGTAGAGCACGTAGTTTGCCGTACCGATGGCTGCGGAGGCGTCGTGGCCCGCCTTCTGCGGATAGCCGACGATGACCGAGATCTCGTTCTTCACCTTCTCGGCCGGGCGGGTCGAGACGAAGGCGTAGGAGGGGTCGCGCTTCTTGTTGGCCGGATCGGTTACGGCCGAGGTCGGCTTCGACAACGCGAAGCACACCTTCTTGCCGCCGGGCGAAGCCTTGTAGGCGCCCCAGTCGCCGAACTGGCCGAGCAGCACCGCCTGGTCGGCGGGACTTTTCTTCGGCTGGGCGACGGCAGCGGTGGCGAAAACGGCGGATGCCAGCAGGACAAAGGTGCTGCGAGTCAAGCGGGTCATCTTCATCGGGCCCTACCGGTCTGGACGTGGCGGCGGCTGAGCGCCGCGCTTCTGGATCGCGTGGATACAAGCCCGATTATGGGCGAATATCGGCATTGTGAAGGCGACGAAGGGTCGCTGCCCGCAGGATCGGGCGCGGCAAAGTTAACATCGGCTGACGCGCAAGCTTACAGACCCGTGCTAGAAACCCGGCCCCGGCCGCACGCCATCCACAGGCGATTTTACCCATGAAAGCCTTGCTTTGCACCCACTATGGTACGCCCGACGATCTCATCCTCTCCGACCTGCCCGATCCGGTCCCCGGTGACGGCGAAGTCGTCGTCCGCATCCACGCGGCGGCGCTCAATTTTTTCGACACTTTGATCATAGCCGGCAAGTATCAGGTCAAGCCGCCGTTCCCGTTCTCGCCGGCGGCCGAATGCGCCGGCACGGTCGAGAGCGTCGGCAAGGGCGTGACCACGCTGAAAACGGGCGCGCGGGTGCTGGCCTATTCGCGCTTCGGCGCGGCGCGCGAGAAGATCGCGCTGCCGGCGGCGCAGGTGGTTCCGATCCCCGACGGCCTCGATCTCGACCATGCCGCCGGGCTCTGCGTCACCTACGGCACCTCGTATTACGCGCTGAAGGACCGCGCCGGCCTGAAGCCCGGCGAGACGCTGGCCGTGCTCGGCGCCTCCGGCGGCGTCGGTATCGCTGCGGTGGAGATCGGCAAATTGATGGGCGCGCGCGTCATCGCCTGCGCCTCATCGCCGGAAAAGCTCGCCTTCGCGAAGAAGCACGGCGCCGATCTCGGCATCGACTACAGCCGCGACGATTTGAAAGAAGCCTTGCGCAAGATGACCGATGGCCGCGGCGCCGACGTCGTCTACGATCCGGTCGGCGGACCTTACTCGGAGCCGGCGCTGCGCGCTACGGCGTGGGAGGGCCGATTTCTCGTGGTCGGCTTCGCAGCCGGCGACATTCCGAAAATACCGCTCAACCTCGTGCTGCTGCGCAGCTGCGACGTGCGCGGCGTCGCCTGGGGCAGTTGGACCGATCGCGACCTGCCAGGCCACCGCGCCAACACGGCGCGGATTCTCGACTGGGCGATGCAGGGAAAATTGTCGACGCACGTGCACGCGGTCTATCCTCTCGCCGAGGCGCCGGCGGCGCTCAAGGCGATCGCCGCGCGTCAGGTAATGGGCAAGGTGATTTTGAAGATGTAGCTCTGTCGTCCCGGGCGACCCCCGGCTTCGGGGGGAGGCCCGGGACCCATGCGCCGCAGAGTATCAATTCCGCCGGGGAGTATGGGTTCCCGCTTTCGCGGGGACGACAGGAAGATGCCTCAAGCCGCGGCGCTCGCTGAATCGACCATCGCCGCGAGCTTCTCCTGCGCCAGCGCGCGATGCTCGGGCGTGACGTGGCTCGCGACCATGCGCAAGGCCGCGGTGAGCACGGCGGCGTCGTCGGTGAAACCGATGAGCGGCATCACGTCCGGAATAACGTCGGCCGGCAGCACGAAATAGGCGATGGCCCCGACCAGGGTCGCCTTCACGCCAAGTGGCGTGGCGCGGTCGAAGGCGCAGTAATAGGCGGCGAGCAGGTCCTCGGCGAACGGGATGCGCGCCGCCACGGTGGCGAGCTTGCGCCAGAATCGGCGGCGCAAGGTCTCCTCGCCGCTCGCTGAATTGTCCTGCCGCCAGAACTCGGTGCGTGCGAAAGCCATGTCCTGTCATGTGGTTGGCGGGTCGCCGCGGCGCAAGCGCCGGGCCTCGCATTAGCGCGAGCGGAATACTACCTTTTCGGGGCAAGGCGCCCGACCTCACGAGGCATCCATGTCCTGGTCCCTGAACATCGGCAGAGTGGCGGGCACGGTGGTCCGCATCCACCTGACATTCCTGTTGTTTCTCGCCTGGATCTTCGCCGCGAGCTACGCCTCGAACGGCCCCGCCGCAGCCTTCGACAGCCTCGCCTTCATGGTGCTGCTGTTCCTGTGCGTGCTGCTGCACGAGTTCGGCCACATCTTCACCGCGCGCGCCTTCGGCGTTGCGACGCCCTACGTGACGCTATTGCCGATCGGCGGCGTCGCGCAGCTCGAGCGCATCCCGGAGGAGCCCTGGGAGGAATTCCTGATCGCCATCGCCGGGCCGCTGGTCAACGTCGTCATCGCGCTCGTGCTTGTGCTCGTGTTCGGCGCGGCTTTGCAGCCGAGCGCGGCGAGCGCCGTCGACAACATGGCGATCCCGCTCGTCAACCGGCTCGCCGCGGTCAACATCTTTCTCGCGCTGTTCAATTTGATTCCGGCGTTCCCGATGGACGGCGGCCGCGTGCTGCGCGCGCTGCTGGCGAGCAGATTCGGCTATGTGCGCGCGACCGAGATTGCAGCGTCAATCGGCCAGGTGGTCGCCTTCGCGCTCGGCTTCATCGGCTTGATGTATAATCCGATCCTCATCTTCATCGCCATCTTCGTCTATCTCGCCGCAGCCTCGGAGGCGCACATGGTGGCGCTGCGCGCGGTGTCGCGCGGCGTGCCGGTGACGAGCGCGATGATGACGCAATTCGCGACGCTCGTGCCGCGCGCGCATATCGATGAGGCCGTCCACACATTGTTGCAAACGTCGCAGGGCGAATTCCCGGTCGTCGATGACGCCGGCAAGCCGATCGGCGTCATCGGCCGCGCCGATCTCATCCGCGCCATCAAGAGCATCGGTCCGGACGCCAGCGTCGCCGACGCCATGGGTGTGGAGTTGCCGACGGTGAGCCACCGCGCGACGCTCGAGCAGGCGTTCAAGCTGCTGCAGCAGAAGCAGGCGCCGGCGGTCGGCGTCATCGACGCGCGCGGCATGCTGATCGGCCTCGTCACGGGCGAGACTATTGCCGAGATGATGATGCTCCAGGAGTCGCTGCCGCGGGACGTGAAGATCGGCCCGTGGAGCCGGCCGGCGGGGGTGTGAAAGCCCTCAAAATGGTCATTAACTGAGCGAAGAAAGCCGGGAAAGTCCGGTTGCCAAGCGGCCTTTCGTGACTATATTGCGCCGCAAATAGCGCATCCGTCGCGGGCTCCCGAGGGGGCCCGCGCTTTGATTTCTGGAACCCGTTTATGGACCTTCGCAACGTCGCCATCATCGCGCACGTCGACCACGGCAAGACGACCCTGGTCGATCGGCTCCTGCAGCAGTCGGGGGTCTATCGCGAGAACGAGCGCCAGGTCGAGCGGGCGATGGATTCCAACGACCTCGAGCGCGAGCGCGGCATCACCATCCTGGCCAAGGCGACTTCGGTCGAATGGCAGGGCACCCGCATCAATATCGTCGACACGCCCGGCCACGCCGACTTCGGCGGCGAGGTCGAGCGCATCCTCAACATGGTCGACGGCGCGCTTGTGCTGGTCGACGCCGCCGAGGGGCCGCTGCCGCAGACGAAGTTCGTGGTGTCGAAGGCGCTGAAGATGGGGCTCAAGCCCATCGTCGTCATCAACAAGGTCGACCGGCCCGACGCGCGTCCGGTCGAAGTGGTCAACGAGGTGTTCGACCTGTTCGCCGCGCTCGACGCCAGCGATGAGCAGCTCGATTTCCCGATCCTCTACGGATCGGCCAAGCAGGGCTGGATGGCGACGAGCCTCGAAGGCTCGCACGACGACGGCATGAAGCCGCTGTTCGATCTGGTGCTGCGCCACGTGCAGCCGCCGCATGTCGAAGAGGGGCCGTTCCGCTTGCTCGGCACCATCATCGAAGCCAACAACTATCTCGGCCGCATCATCACCGGCCGTATCACCTCCGGCTCGATCAAGCCGAACCAGCCGGTGAAGGTACTCGACCGCGACGGCAAGCTCGTCGAGAGCGGCCGCGTCACCAAGGTGCTCGCATTCCGCGGCCTCGAGCGTCAGCCGGTCGAGGAAGCGGATGCCGGCGACATCGTCGCGCTCGCCGGCCTGCCGAATGCCACCGTGGCGATGACCATCTGCGATCCGGCGGTCGAGACGCCGCTGCCGGCGCAGCCGATCGATCCGCCGACTCTGTCGATGACCTTCCGCGTCAACGATTCACCGCTCGCCGGCACCGAAGGCTCGAAGGTCACCGGCCGCATGATCCGCGACCGCCTGCTGCGGGAAGCGGAAGGCAACGTCGCCCTGCGCGTGCGCGAATCCGACGAGAAGGATTCGATGGAGGTCGCCGGCCGCGGCGAACTTCAGCTCGGCATCCTGATCGAGACCATGCGCCGCGAGGGCTTCGAACTGTCGGTGTCGCGGCCGAAGGTGCTGCTGCGCAAGAACGACGCGGGCGAGCTGGAAGAGCCGATCGAAGAGGTCGTCATCGACGTCGACGAGGAGCACTCCGGCATCGTCGTGCAGAAGATGTCCGAGCGCAAAGCCGAGATGACCGAGCTCAAGCCCTCGGGCGGCGGCCGCGTGCGTCTCGTGTTCCTGGCGCCGACGCGCGGATTGATCGGCTATCAGGGCGAGTTGCTCACCGATTCGCGCGGCACCGCGATCATGAACCGCCTGTTCCATGCCTATGCGCCCTATAAGGGCGCGATCCAGGGCCGCCGCAACGGCGTGCTGATCTCGAACGACAAGGGCGAGGCGGTGGCCTACGCGCTGTGGAATCTCGAGGACCGCGGCCCGATGATGATCGAGCCGGGCTGGAAGGTCTACACCGGCATGATCGTCGGCGAGCACACGCGCGACAACGATCTCATCGTCAACGTGCTCAAGGGCAAGCAGTTGACCAACATCCGCACCACCTCGAAGGATGAGGCGGTGCGGCTGACGCCACCGATCAAGATGACGCTGGAGAAGGCGCTCGCCTATATCGAGGAAGACGAGCTGGTCGAGGTGACGCCGAAGTCGATCCGTCTGCGCAAGAAGCTGCTCGACGAGAACGACCGCAAGAAAGCGGACCGGCAGAAGGAAGCCGAGGCGGTCTGACGACGCGGCGCGGACGGCGCTCGCCGTCCGCTGTCAGGTGTCGGCCAGATTGATCGCCGCGATGAGGCTGGCCAGATGCGGCGCGCGGCGCCCTTCCGGACAATCGGTCTGCCAGTAGGCAACGTGGGCGAAGAACCGCGTGCCGTTGTCAGTTCTGGTCGAGACCGGAACGTCCTTGACGTATTTCCCGAATATTTCATGCACCAGCCCGCCGATCGCGTCGCCCCAGAATATGCTGTTGATCGGGAAGAACAGATTGGTCCAGCGCGTCATGCCGAACATGCCACCATGGTGTAGGCGCGTTTTCTTTTCTGCATTCGTGAATGCGATCAACCCGTCGTTGTCCAATTGCTTCGGTGGGCAGGTGGGCAGCGCGCGTTCCCGCACCTGATCCTCGAAGTCCTGATCGAGCCGGTCGCCGTTGTCGTCATTTGTCATGAAGTAGCGGGCATGCGTCAGCGGGCTGCCCAGCGTCACGAAATCGGTGACCAGCCACGCATCGACCTCTTCGCTCTTGACGGGCTTGTAGGGGTCCACGCGCGCGGCAGGGGCGAGCATCGCGCTCGCGGCGGCGAATTTGCGGATGAGTGCTCGGCCCTCGCTGCGGGCCGACTCCATAGTGGGCAAGCCTCTGTCGACATGATCGAATTCCGGATCGAGCTCTCTCCTGTCGACCGGAATCTGATCGCAGATACGGCTGTAATAGGCGCGCAACATGTCGTAGGCGACGACAGTGCCGAGGCTGTGTGCGACGACGACGATGCGATCGTAGTCGCGGCTGCGATGCAGCTGGTCCAGCGTCTTAACGGCTTCCTTCCTGATTTCGCGGCGGACGGCGACGTTGGCCGGCGAATTGCGGAAGTAGCGCGCGGCATCGCCCAGATACGGCTGCAGGAAGGCGGCGTTCATCAAAAGGTACACGCCGATGATGCAAAACGCCGCAATGGTGCTTTGTTGCGACGGCAGTCCCCACGGCAGGTCCGCGTTCTTGAAGTGATCGGCGACGCTGACGAAGAATTCGGCCGGATGCCGCCGACACAACACGATGGCGAAGAAGACGAGCGACAGCCCGTAGGTTGCCGCAAAGGTAATGCGCCCCCATGACTTCATCAGCAAGGTTGCTGCGAGAAACGCAAGGGCCGGAGCAATAAAGGCGCTCGTCAAGCGCGCGACGACGACCTGATCGTTTGTGAAAATCCAGTACCCTGCGACCAGCATTGCGCCCAATATGATTAGCAGTGCTATGCTCAATTTCCAATATTTGTGACGAAGCGCCGCGAAAAGTCCGGCAAGAACTGCGATGGCCAGCATCAGCCCGACCACGTAGGCGATCTTTTGCGGATCCTGGTCGATGCAGGTGAGCCATACGACCGCCTGCATCACCAGCAAGGCGACCGATAGCAACAGCAGGTTCAGGTATATGGCGCCGGCCCACCACAGCCCGTTCATGCCCGTTTTCAGTTTTGGCCCCCGGCGCCCGAGCTCGAACAGCCATAGCAGCACGGCGACTGCCTTGGTCTCGCTCATCAGGTGCGCCCAGTAGAGCTCGTGGAAATCCGCGGAGCGCTCGCCAGATGTGGCGGCGATCTCGTTGGTCGTCATCACCGTGAGGTCTAGGTCGACGCCGCTCGGCTCCGGATGCGACCAGAGTTTGTGGACCTTGTCCTGGCTGTGATCGTCGTTGTCGAACCAGACCGCGTTGATGACGCCGCGCACGGTGTCCAGCGGTCGTTGACTTCCCATTCCGTGCACGACGAGCACGGCCGTCCGCAGTTTCCTGACCATCTCCCGGCCCCCCGAGGTCGCGTCGGACGGCCAAGTCTAGACGGTTGCATTCTCGTTTCAACATGATTCGTGGTTGTGCCGGCGGCCGGGGTCAGTTGCCCCGCCGCCGCCACTGCGACGGCGGCACGCCGACCAGCTTCTTGAAGGCGCGGCTGAAGGAAGCTTCCGAGTCGTAGCCGATCTCCGCCGCGATGGTCGCCATGTTGCTGGTGCCGCGCGACAACAGCTCGGCCGCGATCTGCATGCGCCATTTCGCCAGATAGGCCATCGGCGGAATGCCGACGAATTCGCTGAAGCGCTCGGCCAGCACCGAGCGCGAGGCGCCCGCTTCCCGCGCCAGTTCCTCGATGGTCCAATTGCGCGACGGCTTGTCGTGCAGGAGCGACAGCGCCTTGCCGACGAAAGGATCGCGCAGGCCCGCGAGCCATCCGGCGCGCTCCGGCGGCAGCGTCTCGACGTGGCGGCGCAGGACGTCGATGAACATCAGCTCCGAGAGCTTGGTCAGCACCGTGGCGCTGCCCGCGCGCTTGTCGGCGGCCTCGTCGAGCGCAAACTGGATGAACTGCCCGAGCCAGCCGGCCGGCCGGCCATCCGGAGTACCTGCCTTGATGACCGGGGCGAGATTGTCGAGCAGCGGATTGAACGGACTCCTGTCGCAGGCGAGATAGCCACAGACCAGCCGCGTCGAGGCGCGGCCGCTGTCCGCATAATTGATGCAGTATGGCATCTGCCCGGCCTCGGCGATCTCCATCGCGTCGGCGGTGAACGGCTCGGCGCGCGCGCCCGGCGCGCTCGACATCACGTGTGGGTCGGCGTTGATGAACACGATCACCTCGCCGGCGCGCACGTGCACCGGCTCGCCGCCGGCGATGGTGCCGTAGGCTTCGCCGGACGTGACCACGTGGTAGGCGATGAGGTGATCTGCGCCGGGCAATATCTTCGGCAGGATCATTTGCGGCGCGGGCGAGCCGACCGCCCAGGGGCCGTCGGCCACGATCTCGAAGAACGCAGCGCCGGTCAGGCGCACGGTCTTCAACAGATCCGAGAGTGCGTCGACGCCCATATTGCCGCCCCCGACACGGCCGCCAGCCGCGCCAATCCCGAATTCCGGACGCCCTGTCAAGCGCCGCGGACGGCGGGACATTCATTCCGCGGGCCAGGCGCCTAATTACACGCCGGACCGCAGGCCCAGCGAGGCTTGCGCTTTTCTTCCAACAAAATGGAACGGCGATGACAACATTCAAGGGCGCGTGTTTCTGCGGATCGGTCGAAATCGAGGTCAGCGGCAATCCCGAGGCGATGGGCTATTGCCACTGCTCGTCGTGCCGCTCGTGGTCGGCGGCGCCGGTGAACGCCTTCACGTTATGGAAGCCGGACAGCGTCAAGGTGACCAAGGGTGCCGAGCACGTCGGCCACTATTCGAAGACGCCGGTCAGCGACCGCCAGTATTGCAAGAAGTGCGGTGGCCACATCCTCAACAACCACCCGCCGCTCGGCCTCGTCGACGTCTACGCGGCGACGATCCCCGGCCTGCCGTTCAAGCCCGGCGTGCACGTCAACTACGCCGAGACGGTGCTGCCGATGAAGGACGGCCTGCCGAAGCTGCGCGACTTCCCGGCGGCGCTCGGCGGCTCCGGCATCGCGGTCCCCGAGTGAGCCGACAGGACAAGCACGATGGACATCGAGGCATTTCGCAACGGCCAGGGGCCGATCAGGGACCGCTACAAGGCGGACGCCGATGCGGCGCTGCTGACGCTCAAGGCGCGCGGCACGCCTGATGCGTCGACCGTCACCTGCAAGGTGGAAACCGGCCGCGGCCTCGCTGTCGCCGGCATCCACCAGAAGGTCGGCGGCTCGGGACGCGAACTCTGCTCGGGCGACATGCTGCTCGAGGCGCTGGTCGCCTGCGCCGGCGTGTCGATGCGGGCGGCGGCGGCTGTGCTGGAGATTCCGATCAAATCGGCGACGGTGTCGGCGGAGGGCGATGTCGACCTGCGCGGCACGCTCGGCGTAGCGGAGGACGTGCCGGTCGGCTTCCGCGAGATCCGGCTCAGCTTCGACGTCGAGACCGATGCACCGCAAAAGGACGTCGATCGCCTGCTCGAACTGACCGACCGCTACTGCGTCGTCTTCCAGACGCTGCAGAACAGCCCGAAAGCGCTCACGCAGATGAACGTGATTCGCCCGCGCGGCGCGCGCGCCGGCAAGGCGAAATCCTGAGCGAACGCGGGAGACGGAATCGACTCGAACGAATTCCGCCTCCCGCGACTGGATTTTCCCAGTCCGAATGCTGAGCGCTTGTTCCGACTCGGGATTTTTGCGCGTCGAGTCGTCCGACGAGCCCTGCTGTGGCCACTAATCCACACCGTTAACCCATCATTAACGATAGGGCTTGAAGGGGCGGGGCTTCGTTGCTTCTATCGTCGCATGAGTACGACCCTCATAGAGATTCGCCGCGCCAAGACGGCCGATGCCGGTGACGTCGCGGAGACGCACGACGAGGCATGGCGCGCGGCCTATCAGGGAATCATCCCGGGGAACGAGCTCGACAAGCTGATCAATCGCCGCGGACCCGACTGGTGGGATTCGGCGATCCGCAAAGGCAGCCGCATCACCATCCTGCAGTTCGGTGAGCGCATCGCCGGCTACGCGAACTACGGCCGCAACCGCGCGCGCAGCCTGTTCTACGACGGTGAGGTCTACGAGCTGTATCTGCGTCCGGAATTCCAGGGCCTCGGCTTCGGCCGCCGCCTGTTCAACGCCGCGCGCAAGGATCTGGTGCAGAGCGGGCTGAAGAGCCTCGTCGTCTGGGCACTGTCCGACAACGATCCGGCGATGGAGTTCTATCGCGCGCTCGGCGGCCGCGCCGTCGCCCGCTCGTCCGAGCGCTTCGGCGCCAAGACGCTCGACAAGGTCGCCTACGCCTGGCAGGCGTAGCTTCTTTCGCAGCATGATCGCCGTCACGCCCCGCGAAAGCGGGGCATCCAGCATTTGCTTGCTCGGCGCAGGGCTGGATCGACCGCTTTCGCGGGCGATGACGCTAGAGAGTAGGCTCCGGCAGCCTATTCTGCACGCAGGTGGCGCGCAGCGTGTTCAGCAGCAGGCAGGCGATGGTCATCGGCCCGACGCCGCCCGGCACCGGCGTGATCGCGCCGGCGACCTTCTCCACCTCGCTGAAGGCCACGTCGCCGACGATCCTCGACTTGCCGTCCGCGCCCGTGACGCGATTGATGCCGACGTCGATCACCGTTGCGCCGGGCTTCACCCAGTCGCCGCGCACCATCTCCGGCCGGCCGGTCGCCGCGACCAGGAGGTCGGCGCGGCGGCACACGGCGGGCAGGTCGCGCGTCCTGGAATGCGCGACCGTCACGGTCGCGTTCTCCGCCAGCAGAAGCTGCATCACCGGCTTGCCGACGATGTTGGAGCGGCCGATCACCACCGCCTCCAGGCCGGCGAGCGAGGGATGCACCGTCTTCGCCAGCATGACGCAGCCGAGCGGCGTGCACGGCGCCATTGCGGGCAGGCCGCGGGCGAGGCGGCCGACATTGAGCGGATTGAAGCCGTCGACGTCCTTGGCCGGATCGATGGCCGAGATGATGCGGTGCGCGTCGATCTGCTTCGGCAGTGGCAACTGCACCAGGATGCCGTTCACCTGGGGGTCGGCATTGAGCTCGGCAATCAGCGCCAGCAACTCGGCCTCGCTGGCGCTGGCCGCCAGCTTGCGGTCGGTGGCGCGCATGCCGGCTTCCGCGACCGCTTTCGTTTTCGCGCGCACGTAGACGCTGCTCGCCGGGTCCTCGCCGACCAGCACGACGGCGATGCCGGGAACGATGTTGTGCGCGGCGGCGAGGCGCGCGGTCTCGCGCGCGACTTTGCCGCGCTGTTCGGCCGCGATGGTCGTACCGTTTATGATCCGTGCGGTCATGTGCCGTGCCCGTCTGCGGCCGCCTGATTAGCGCGAAGCCGCGATCTTCTCCAGCGCCGCGATCAAGTTCGGGACGTAACCGGTCACCGCGAGCCGCTTGATGCGCGCTGTCGCACCCGACGTCAGCGACACGTCGCGCGGTGGAACTCCGAGCGACCTGGCGATCAGGCGGCAGAGCGCCTCATTGGCCTCGCCCTCGCTCGGCGCCGCGCGCACGCGCGCCTTGAGCACGCTGCGGCCGTCGGCCAGCGTCTCGACGCCGTCGATCGCGTCGCGCCCGCCTTTCGGCGTCAGCCGCACCGTCAGCGTGACGGCGCCCGCGCCGGCGATCCAGGGCGCGCTCACGCCGGCTAGATGAACAGGCGAATATAGAGCCAGAAGATCAACTGGCGCAGGAACAGCAGGCCAATGATGAGGATGACCGGCGAGACATCGATGCCGCCGAGATTGGGCAGCATGTTGCGGATCGGCCGCAGCAGCGGCTCGGTGACGCGATAGAGGAAGTCGCCGACCGAATGCACGATCGGATTGCGCGTGTTGACGACGTTGAAGGCGATGAGCCACGACAACACGGCCGAGGCGATCAGCAGCCAGATGTAGATGGTGATGATCGTATCGACCAGCCACAGAAACGGGTTCATCGGCGACTCCCTCAGGCGCGCGGCCGCGTCACGAATAGCCGCTCGCGGGCCGGCGGAAAAGGGGTTCCCGGACCGGCCGGAACCTGTCCTTGACAGCCCCGGAAGGCGGCCCTAAATGGCGGCGACTTGCGGAAAAGTCGGACGTACGCCGTGGTTTGGCGTGCGCCGGAGTCGGTTGGGGCCATAGCTCAGCTGGGAGAGCGCCTCGTTCGCAATGAGGAGGTCGGCGGTTCGATCCCGCCTGGCTCCACCATCCGGCTCCCGCTGCACCCTCCAATCAGGTCTGACCGCCGCCGCGCGGCAAGCCCGTCGCTATCTCCATCGGGATCGTCATCTCACAGGTGACGCCCTCCGGCGCGTAATCGAGCCGCGCGCTGCCGCCGAGCTCGGCGGCGATGCTGCCCTCGATCAGCCGCGAGCCGAAGCCGTGCCGATCCGGCGAAGCCACCGGCGGCCCGCCCTGTTCGTACCAGCCGATGCGCAGCACGATGCGGCCGTTCTCCTCCTCAGGCCGCCACACGATCTCGACGCGCCCGCTCGGTACCGACAGCGCGCCGTATTTGGCGGCGTTGGTCGTTAATTCGTGGAACGCCATCGCCAGAGTCAGCACCGCGCGCGGCCGCAGCACGAGGTCCTCGCCGCGCAGCACGATGCGGTTCGACGACGCGCCGGCATAAGGCGCAAGGCTCGCCGTGAGCAGCGCGCGCAGTTCGGCGTTCTCCCAATGCCTCATCGTGAGCTGGTCGTGCGCCTTCGACAGCGCCGCGAGCCGCCCTTCGAAACGCTCGCGGAAGAGAGGCGGCGAGGGCGCGGCGCGGGCCGTTTGCGCGGCCAGTGACTGCACGGTGGCGAGCGTATTCTTGACGCGATGATTGAGCTCGTCGATCAGCAGCTTCTGGCGCCGCTCGGCGATCTTGCGCTCGGAGATGTCCTGCACCACGCGTACCACATAGAGTAGCTCGCCGCTCGCCGCCCGCACCGGCGAGGAGCGCACCGAAACCCAGATGTCGCGGCCGTCCGGGCGCACCAGCCGCTTCTCGATCGAGTAGAACTCCAATTCGCCGTCGACCTGCTTGCGGAAGCTGGCGCGGTCCGGATCGACATCGTCCGCGTGCGTGTAACGGAACAGGCGCGACGACAGCAGGTCCTCGCGCGAGCGGCCGGTGATGCCGCAGATCGCTTCGTTGACCCGCAGGAAGTGCCCGTCCGGAGCGACCTCGGAAATGCCGATGGCGGCGTGCTCGTAGGTGGCGGCGAAGCGCTGCTCCTGCTCGCTGGCACGCCGCCGCGACTCTTCCAGCGCGGCCATCATGCGCCGCCGCTCGGTGATATCAAGGAAGCAGTTGATGACGCCGACAAGCTCGCCGCGCGCGTTGCGCAACGGGTCGATGTTGACCGACACGAACACCTCCGAGCCGTCGGGCCGCTCAACGCGCAATTCGGCGTCACGCACGGGCTCGCCGCTCGCGAGCACGTGCTCGACCATCGAGGCGCCGGCTTCCGTGCCGGCGGCATTGTAAAAGCGCGCGCCGCTGGTGAAGGCCTTGTGCGATTGTCCGGGCTCGGGCGCGCGGCCCCAGATTTCGACGGCGCGGCGGTTGTACTGAAGGATCGCGCCGTCGGCGCCGCAGACGAGCGTCGCCACCGGCAACATATCGAGGATATCGCCCGAAGCGCGCAGCATGGCGCCGGTCAAAAGAGGCACGGGCCGCGCGGCGGGCCGCGGAGCCTCGGTGGCGTCGCGCATGAACGGACACGCCTCCCCCGCGTGGCCACTCCCCCTTGCCCGGAGCGAGCGGACCAAGGCCGTCCGGCCTTGTCAATACGAGGAACCGGGCTGTGAGTTCCCGCGCCTTACGAGGCGGCGGCCGCGATGTCGCCCTTCCGGCCGATCCAGTGGTCGATGAACGCAGCGAGCCAGTTGCGCGCGGCGTGATCGTAGACGAAGCGGTCGGAGACGTGCTCGTGCCGCTGCTTGGTGCCGGGAAGTTCCATGCGGTGCGCGCCGCGCACTAGCCAGCGGTACATCATCGCGTGCGTCACTTCAGGGTGGAATTGCAGCGCGTAACCCGACCCTGCGCGGAAAGCCTGCACCGAGAATGCGTCGCCCTCGGCCAGCAGTTCCGCGCCGTGCGGCAGATCGAAGCCCTCGCGGTGCCACTGGTAGACGCGGTCGGGCCACTCGGCGCAGAGCTGTCGCCCGGCGGCGGTCGGGCGGATCGGATAGTAGCCGACCTCGGCATGGCCCTGCGGATGCGGCGACACTCTGGCGCCGAGATGCCGCGCCATCATCTGCGCACCGAGGCAAATGCCGAGATAGGGCTTGTTCTCGCGCAGCGGCACGCCGATCCAGTCGGTCTCGCGCTTGACGAACTCTTCCTCGTCGTTGGCGCTCTGCGGCCCGCCGAAGATCACCGCGCCGGAATGGCCCTCCATCGTCTGCGGCAGCGGGTCGCCGAAACGCGGGCGGCGGACATCGAGCGGATAGCCGAGCTTGCCCAGGACCTGGCCGACGCGGCCCGGCGAGGAGTGCTCCTGGTGCAGGATGAGAAGGACGGGCTTCAGCATTTCGGGCCGGGCGCGAAAGGCGCTCTGCTATCGTGACTAATATTGCGCTTGAGTCTTTGCAACTGAACGATCCGTGAGGCGGCTATGCCTGCCGCGCGGCCCGCCGCCGATTCTGCAGCCGGTCGAGCGTGCGCACGAGCCACCGCCGTGGTGCAGCGCGGATGGCCAGGATCACGAGCCGGTTGCCGAGCCCGGGCACGATCACGCGCCGGCCGCGCATGAGGCCGCGGTAGCCGGCCTCGGCCACGCTGCGGGCGCTCTGGGTCAGGAGGCGGGGCGCCAGATCGCCCTTGATCCCGGCGCGCGCGCCGAACTCGGTGGGCACCGGGCCGGGGCACAGCACGCTCACTGTGATGCCCCGTGGCGCAAGCTCGCTGTGCAGCGCCTCGGAGAACGAGAGCACGAAGGCCTTGCTGGCGTAATAGACGGCCATCCCGGGGCCCGGCAGGAAGCCGGCGACCGAACCGACATTGAGGATGCCGCCTTTGTGCCGGGCGAGGCTGCCGGCGAAGGCGAGCGCGAGCTCGGTCAGCGTGCGCACATTGAGGTCGATCATCGAAAGCTGCTCGGCGCGGTCGCGCGTGCGCGCGTCGCCGGAAAGCCCGAAGCCGGCATTGTTCACGATAAATTGCGGCTCGGCGCCGTGCTCGGTCAGCACCGCGCCGATGCGCGCCGCCGCGCCGGGCCTGAAGAGATCGTCAACGATGACTATGGGGCGGCGATCCGACGATGCGGCGATCTCGTCCGCCAGGGCGCGCAGGCGGTCCTCGCGCCGCGCCACCAGTGCCAGCTTGTGGCCGTTGCGCGCGAACACCCGGGCCAATTCCACGCCGATGCCGGCGGAGGCGCCCGTGATCACGGTGACCGGCCGCATTTCGCTCATGTCTTCATCGTCCCCGCCGCGACGCGCTCGCGCAGCGCGATGCGTTCCTCGCGCGACACGCCGAGCAGGTCGGCGGCGCGCCAGACGAGATTGTCTTCGAATTCGCTGACGTTGCCGTCGGCGTAGACGATCTGCCACATCATCTCGACCATGCGCGCGCGCCCAACCTCGTCGAGCGTGCGGTTGAGCCGCGCGGTGAATTGATAAAGGTCGATGGAGCGGCGCTCAACCTCGACCGCCTCGCCGATGAGTTCATCGGCCGCGGCGTCGTCGATCCCGAAGCGCTGCATGACGAGGCCGTGCAGCCGCCGCCGCTCGGCGTCGGAGAAGGCGCCGTCGATCGTCGCGGTGTGTACCAGCAACGCGCAGGCGGCGAGCCGGTAGTCGTCGCTGCGGAACCGCGACGGATGATGCCCTTCGTCGCCGAAATCGGTGATCAGCTTGCGTAGTGCGTCCAGCATCGTGCCGTCATCCTCGAAGATGGCGCGCCCCGCTGTTCATCTAACAATAACGGCGCCCGTCCGGAACCCCGGGCGGCCGCCGTTTTGCGTGTTTCGCTCTATTCGAGATTCTTGCTCGGCGGGAAGTCGCGCGAGAACACCGGCTGCTTCACCGCCTCCGCCGCCGGCGTGGTCCAGAACTGGCTGACCTGCGGGTAGGTCTTGATGATGGTGTTGGTCAGCTTGCCGTTGACGCGCGCCACCTTGCGGATGTGGATGTCGAGGATCGGCGTGCCGTACTCGTCGAGCTTGACCGGGCCGATCGGCCCGTGCGTCAGCCGCACGTCGTGCATGGCCTTGAGGAACGCGGCCGCGTCGTCGGTCTTGCCCTTGGTGGTTTTCAGCGCCTCCTCGATGATGAGCAGCGCGGTGTAGGGCCCGGCGGTATAGAAGCCGGGGTCGTGCTTGTATGTCTCGTTGATGCCGGCGACGAACTTCTTGTTGTCCGGCGTATCGAGGCCGGCGGCGTACCAGCCCGCCGTGTAGACGCCGACCGCTTCCTCACCCATCACCTTGAGAATGCCCTCGTCGGTCATGGTGGTGTTGCCGAGCACGGCGACCTTGCCTTTCAGGCCGTATTCGGCGAACTGCTTGAGGAAGCGCAGCGGATTGGAACCGGCAAAGCCCGTGTAGATCGCGTCGACGTCCTGCTTGATCTGCGCGAGATAGACGCCGTATTCCGGCGCGTTGAGCGGCGGCCACAGCTTCTGCACGATCTTGCCGCCGGCCGCCTCGAAGGCGAGTTGGAAGCCGCCGGCGCCCTCGTGGCCGTAGGTGAAGTCTTCCGCGACGATGCATATTTTCTTGAATTTCAATTCCTTCGCCGCGTAGTCGCCGAGCGGGTAGGTGACCTGCGGCGCGGTGCCGAAGGCGTGCAGCACGTATGGATGGGGCTGGCGCGCTTTCAGGTCGACGGTCGCCGCCGACGTCGTTGTGATCAGCGGTACCTTCGACTCGCGCACGTAGCCGTCCATCGCCAGCGCTTCGTTGGTGGCAAGCGGGCCGATCGACACCTGCACCTTGGAGCGCTCGACCAGTTCCTGCAATTTGGTTTTGGCGAGCGCCGGCTGGCCAGCGGTATCCTGCGTGATCAATTCGACCTTGCGGCCGGCGATCATGCCGTTGCGTTCCTTCAGGAACAGCGCGGCGCCTTCTTCCTGCTGCTTGCCGCCCGCGGCGAGCGGGCCGGTGAGCACGGTGAGGAAGCCGATCTTCAAAGACTCGGTTGTTTGCGCCCAGACGGCCGGCGCCGGAAACAGGCCGACTGCAGCGCCGGCTTTCAGCAGCGTGCGGCGCGAAACCTGAAACGTGTTCTTGTTCGACATCCCTTCCCCTCCCTGCGATGGCGTTTCCCGCTGATCGGGAAATCGGCGAACGGGCAGGGCTTGCAAAGCCCTACCGTTCAACCCCGTGGTTTCAGGATTATTCGAGGAATGCCGGTTCGAGACAACCGGGGTCGTGCCAGCGCGGCGTTATTCGATCGCCTTGGCGCTGTGCGTGCTTGCCGCCAGCAGTTGCAGGTTGTTCTGCACGAAGCGGTTGCTCGGATCGAGGCGGCGCGCTTGGTCGAGCTTGGCGCGGGCGCGGGGATAGTCGCCGCGCAGCATGTAGGAGTAGCCCTGGTTGTTCAGGATCTCGACGGTGACGCCGGCGAGCTTGGTTGCTTCGCCGTAGGCGCGGTCGGCAAGATCGAAACGGCGCAGCCGGTCGTAGGAAGCCGCGAGCCCGAGCCAGGATTCGGCGTCGCGCGGATGCTGCTCGACCGCCTGGCGGAAATAGCGTTCGGCCATGCCGTAATTTCCCACCCGGAAATAACGCTTGCCGATGCTGAGGTCGTCATAGGGCTGTCCGCCGAGCAGGCCGCCGCCCCGTTCGGCGGTCGCCTTGCCCATGGCTGGCAGCGTTGCGCCGGCCTCTTCCGAGGCCATGGCGTTGGCCTCGAGGCCGGACGGCGCCTCAGCGGTCGTGGTGGCCTTCGCCGAAAGCAGGTCGGAGAAGCTGCTGTCGGTCTGGCAGCCCGCCAGCCACAGGCCGCAAGCCAGCACGCACAGCGAAGAAAGCAGCCTCATACGCATCACGACGCCTTCGGGCAGGCCTTGGCAGGGTCACCGGCGAGGCTAGGCGACACCCCTTAAGAATTTGCTCATTGTTTGAATAAGAGGCCGTGCAAGGCCTCGGGACGGGCAAATCGGGCTTCGAGGCGAAGTCCAAAAGCGCCGCAACCGGGGGTGCTGGCGCCCTAGAAATAGTGGCCGACGTGCAGCCGCACGAACACCGGCAGCAGGATGACCACGAACAGCACCGGGAAGATGCAGACCATCATCGGCACCGACAGCTTGGCGGGCAGGGCGTAGGCCTTCTCCTCGGCCCGCGACAGGCGCTTGTGGCGCATGTCGTCGGAATAGACGCGCAAGGCATCCGTGATCGAGGAGCCGAGGTCGATCGACTGGTTGATCAAGGTCGCGAAGGCGCGCGCCTCCTCGAGCGCGAGACGGTCGCCGAAGCGGTCGAGCGCCTCTTTCAGGTTGCGGCCGGCGCGGATCTCGAGATTGGTGACGTGGATGTTGGCGGTCAGCGATGGATAGCTCTCGCCGAGCTCGCGGCCGACGCGCTCGAGCGCGGCTTCCATCGACAGGCCGGAATCGGCGCAGACGACGAGCAAATCCATGAAATCGGGGAAGCCCGAGCGGTGCTCGATCTTGCGCTTGGCGATGCGCCGGTCGATGTACATGCTCGGGCCGATGTAGCCGGCAATGCCGCCGAGAATGGCCATCAGCCAGTGTGCCGAGCCGCCCATCGGCCGGACCAGCGGCGCGACCACGAAGAAGGCGATGGCCAGCAACACCGCAAGTCCAGTCCGCGCGATGAAAAAGAAGGCGACGCCGCGCGAGTCGTAGATGCCGGCCTGGATCAGGCGCTGGCGCAACAGCCGCATGTCGGCCTCGTTGCCGCCGGAATAGTGCCTGGTCGTGTATTCGAGGAGCTGCGTCACCGCCTTGAGGCTGGAGTAGCGCAGCGAGCGTTTCGGGTTGCGCGGGTCCTCGTCGTCGAGGATGCGCGAGGTGCGCCGCTTGACCGCGCCGCGCACGCGCGCGAACGCCATCAGCGCGAACGCGAGCGTACCGGAGGCCAGGAACACCAGCAGCATGATCAGCGTGCTGCCCGAGTCGGCGATCGAGCCCGCGAGGTTGACGATCTGGCCCATGCGTCAGATCCTGAAATTGACCATGCGGTACATGATGATGTTGCCGACGCCCATCCATGCGCCGGCGATCATCAGGCCGACCTTGGTCATGCTCTCGCTCCAGACGCTGCCGTAGAAGTCCGGCACCAGGAAGAACACGACGAGGAACATGCCGATCGGCAGCGACGACAGGATCAGCGCCGAGGCGCGGCCTTCGGCGGCGAGCGACTTGATCTTGCGCCGCATCTTGAAGCGCTCGCGGATGACCTTCGACAGGTTCTCGAGGATTTCGCCGAGATTGCCGCCGGTCGAGCCCTGGATCGCCACCGCTGTGACGAACAGCGGCAGGTCGTCGGTGCCGACGCGGTAGGCGAGGCTGCGCATCGCCGTCTCGAGGTCGGCGCCGTAGGTGATCTCGTCGGTGACGATGCCGAACTCGCTGCCGATCGGATCGGCCATTTCGCGCGCCACCATGTTGATCGCCACAGGCACCGGATGGCCGGCGCGCAGCGAGCGCACGATGATGTCGATGGCGTCGGGGAACTGCGCGCCGAACCGCTTCTGCCGCCGCGCGCGCAGGAATTTCAGCGCCAGGATCGGCAGCGCCACGCCGGCGAGCGGCATCGCCAGCAGCGCGTTGGCGATCTTGCCGTCGAAGATCATGGTGGCGACGAAGCCGCCGATGGCGAGCGCGCAGCCGAGCATGATCAGCTTGCCGAAGCCGAGCGATACGCCGGATTGCAGCATCAGCTGGTTGAGCTTGACGAGCGGCAGGCGGTAATCGCCGCTCGCGGTCAGGCCGCGCTCGCGGCGCAATTGCACGAGCACGCTCTCGCGGTCCGGCCGCGCATCCATCACCTTGAGACGGCGGTTGATGTTCTTGCGGTAGCTCGCCTTGCTGTAGGCGAGCAGGTACGCGCCCTCGGCCAGCATCGCCGCCGACAGGCCGATCAGCAGGTAGAAGAGATAGATCGGGTTGAAGTCTGGCATGAGCAGATCACAGCGGATTCGACGGATCGAAATAGCCGCCAGGGATTTTGATGCCCTGCGTGTGGAGATGCGCGAGGAAGCGCGGCCGCACGCCGGTCGCCGCGAAGTGGCCCTCGACCGTACCGTCCGGCTTGGTGCCGGTGCGCACGTATTTGAAAATCTCCTGCATCTGGATGATGTCGCCTTCCATGCCGGTGACCTCGGCGATGGAGGTGACCTTGCGCTTGCCGTCCGACTGGCGCGACAGCTGCACGACGAGCTGCACGGCGTTGGCGATCTGGCCGCGGATCGAGGCGACGGTCATCGGCAGGCCTGCCATGCCGATCATCTGCTCGAGGCGGGTGATGGCGTCGCGCGGTGTGTTGGCGTGGACCGTCGCCATCGAGCCCTCGTGGCCGGTGTTCATGGCCTGGAGCATGTCGAAGGCTTCTTCGCCGCGGCACTCGCCGAGGATGATGCGGTCGGGGCGCATGCGCAGCGCGTTCTTGACGAGGTCGCGCTGGCGGATTTCGCCCTTGCCCTCGATGTTCGGCGGCCGCGTCTCCATGCGGCCGACATGCGGCTGCTGCAATTGTAATTCGGCGGCGTCCTCGATGGTCAGGAGGCGCTCCTTCTCCGAGATGAAGGCGGAGAGGGCGTTGAGCATCGTCGTCTTGCCGGAGCCGGTGCCGCCGGAGATGATGGTGGAGATGCGTGCGCGCACGGCGGCTGCCAGCACCTCGGCCATCTGCGGCCGCAGCGCGCCGACCTCGACCAGCTTGGACAGGTCGAGCTTCTTCTTGGAGAATTTGCGGATCGAGACCAGCGGGCCGTCGACGCCGATCGGCCGCACCGCGACGTTGACGCGCGAGCCGTCCTGCAAGCGCGCGTCGCACAACGGATGTGATTCATCGACGCGGCGGCCGACCGCCGAGACGATTTTATTGATGATGCGCAGCAGGTGCTGCTCGTCCTTGAAGCGCACGGCGAGCGGCTCGAGCACGCCGCCGCGCTCGACGTAGACGCATTCATGACCGTTGATCAGGATGTCGGCGATGCTCGGGTCCTTCAGCAGCGGCTCGAGCGGGCCGAGGCCGGTCATCTCGTCGAGGATTTCCGAGACGAATTCCTGAAGCTCCTGCGCGTTCAACGCCAGCCGCTCGACCAGCACATATTGCGAGACGAGCTGGGTGACGTGGGCGCGGATCTGCTCCTCCGGCAGCTTCTCGAGCGCCGAGAGGTTGATCTCTTCGATCAGCCGCCGGTGCAGGCGCACCTTGGCGTCGAGCAACTTGTCCGAGAGCAGGGGATTGGCGGCGGCCGGCGCGGCCTGCGCCGGGGCGGGCTCGCTCGGCGCCTCCGGAAACACCGTCCAGGCGATGCCTTCCATCGCCGTCGGCGGCGTGTCCTCGATCGCCGCCAAGTCCGGCGTTACGACGCGTCGGGCTGTGAAACGGCCGGCCATGGTCCGCCCTTACCGCGCCGTCGCGAGTTTGAGCTTCTTCAGGAGCGGCAGCGATTTGCTCTCCGCCTTCGCCGCGTCCTGCGCGAGCACCAGCCGCTTGAGCTGGGCGGTGATCTTGTTGCCGGGCTTGACCTCGTCCAGCGGCACGCCGCGGTCGATCGCCTCGCGCACGAGATTGTAGTCGTTCGGCACGATGCTGCAGAACGCGTCGCCGAGCGACTGCTGCACGTCCTTCAGCGACAGGCCGGACGAGAACATGCGCTGGTGGAAGCGGTTGATGACGACCTGCGGCTTCGGGCCTTCGCCGAGCCGCTCGCGGATCGCGGCGACGAGCTGCTTGCCGTGGCGCAGGCCGGGCACCGTCGCCTCGCTGACGATATAGAGCTTGTTCGAGCCGAGCAGCACGCTGTCGGTCCACGAGAACCAGGTGCGCGGCATGTCGAACACGACGTAGTCGAAATTGGTCGAGACGAGATCGAGCAGCCGCGTGACCATATCGGGGTCGAACGAGCGCATCTCCGCCGGCCGGTTCGGCGCCGCGATCACGGCGAGGCCCGAGGAGTGATAGGAGAGCATCACCTCGAGGAGCTGGCGGTCGAGGCGGTCGGGGCGGGGCTCGATTTCGGCGAGATTGAGCCGCGGCTCGAGGTCGAGATAGTCGCTGACCGAGCCGTGCTGGAAGTCGAGGTCGACGAGACAGGTCGAGGGCTTCGACCGCTGGCCGCTGTTGAGCAGCAGCATCGCCGCCTGCACCGCGAGCGTGGTGACGCCGGCGCCGCCGACGGCGGGCAGGAACGTGTAGATCTGCGCCTCGGTCGCACCCGCCGCGCCGGGGTTGTGCGCCGCCTGGGCGCAGGCGCGCACGACGTCGAGCGGCTGTACCGGCTTCACCAGGAAATCGGCGACGCGCATCTGCACGAGCGTGCGCGCGGCGTTGGCGTCGAACGACTGCGCGATGGCGATGACCGGCGGCCGCGTGCCGACGCGGGCCATCAGCCGCGCCAGAGCCGACATCTCCTCCGGACGGGCAGCGTCGAAATCGACCACGACGACGGTCATGCCGTCGAGGTCCAGCGTGTCGGCCTGCTCGGACAAGGTACCCGAGACGAGCGTCAGCGCGATGGCGTTCGACGCGCCGAACGTGGCGCGCATGGCGGCCGCGAACGCGGCGTCCGCCGTGACCACCAGGACCTTCGTGTTCGCCGCGTTGGCCATTGCCGGACCCGTTGCCGCCTATTGCTTGCCTGCCGGCTGGTTGATCGACGGGCCGGCCGGCGCGTTGTTGCTCGGCGAGTTGCTGGCGCCGTAGGTCGTCGAGGTGCCGGTGCCGACCGGCTTGATGACGCGGCCGGTGCGGTAGCGCTCGACGGCGCTCTGCATCACGGTGCCGTTGTAGGCGATGTCGCGGTCGGCCGACGCCGGCGGCCACGGGTCGACCATCTGCACGACCTTGTCGCTCTCGACGGCATTGCCGCCGAACGGCGAAATGGCGTCACGCCGCGCGACATATTCCGAGCAGCTTGCGAGCGCGACGAGGACGAGCGTCAGCGCGCCCGCGCGAACGAGATCAGTGTATCGCATCGAGGCCTCCCCGCGGCATGTCGAGCATGTGGCCGGTGAACGGCTGGTCGCCGGCCGCGGCGATGCGCTGCTCGGCGGCGGTCGGCGCGCCGGGGCCGTGCCGCGGCACCTCGGTCTTGCCGAGCAGGAAGAAGTCGGCGTCGTTCGGCGGCACCGTGTCGTCGGCCGGCGTGCGGATGGCGTCGCCCGGGCGCGCCGGACGCACGAGGTGCGGCGTGACGATGATGGCGAGGTCGGTCTGGTTCTTCTGGTAGTTCTTCGACGAGAATAGGGTGCCGAGTACCGGCACGCTGCCAAGCCACGGCAGCTGGTCGATCTGGTTCTTGTTGTCGGTCTGGAGCAGGCCGCCGATCATGAAGCTCTGGCCGTCGCGCAGCTCGACCGTGGTCGAGGCGCGGCGCACGATCAGCGCGGGAACCGAAATGCCGCCGGGGACGGACACCGTGTGCGTGGTGTCGATCTGGCTGACCTCGGGCTCGATCTTGAGGTTGATCAGGCCGCGGCTAAGCACGGTCGGCGTGAAGGCGAGGCCGACGCCGTATTTCTTGTAGTCGACGGTGACCTGGCCGAGCGAGCCGGACACCGGGATTGGATATTCGCCGCCGGCGAGGAAGCTCGCGGTGTCGCCCGACAGCGCCACCAGGTTCGGCTCGGCGAGGCTGCGCGCGACGCCCTTCTGCTCGAGGGCGTTGATCATCACGTCGGTGGAAACGCCGCTGGCGACCAGGCGGCCGATCATGAAGCCGAACGGCGTGCCGCCGGAGAGCACGCCGGCGGCGACCTCGGTGCCGGAGGCGAGCGAATTGTTCGACGCGGTGATCGGCAGGCTCGAGGCCGGCTGGTTGTTGCCGATATTGGTGAGCGAGTTGCCGCCGACCCGGTTCCACTGCACGCCGAGCTCGCGGCCGGCGGTGCGCGAGAGTTCGATGAAGCGCACTTCAAGCAGCACCTGCTGCGGCGAGTCGACCGTCACCGAGTTGATGATTTCCGGGCCGAACTGACGCGCGATGGTCACGGCTTTGTCGAGAGTGGCGGCGTCCGACACATGGCCGGACAGCATGATGCGGCCGTTGACGCTGGTGGCGTGCAGCGCCGAGCCGGGGAAGTTGCGGGTAAGCTCATTGGTCAAGCGGGTCAGGTCATAGGTGACCTCGACGTCGAAGATGCCGATCAGCTTCTTGCTCTCGGCATAGACCGAGACGCGCGTCGTGCCGATCTTCTTGGCGAGGATCGACAGCGAGTGGTCCGTCAGCGGATTGACGTCGGCGATCTCCGGATCGCCGACCGTGACGTCGACGAAGCTGCGGTCGGTGCGCACGTCCTGCGACTTGCCGATCGCCACCGTCACCATCGCGGTACGCTGCGCGCCGGCGATCTGCACGATGCGCTCCTGCGCATGGGCGCTGGCGATCATGCCGGCGAGCGCCAGCGCAAGCGCGACCGTGAGCGCGACGGCGAGATCGCGCAGCCAGCCCCCGGCCGTGGTCCTGTCCTTGCGGCGCAGGCGGAAGCCCGCGGCGCATTCGTCCTTGTTATTGTTCACGACACTCACTCCCCACCCGTCCTGGCGTCATCGTGCGGGTTCAAAAACCCGCCCGCCCCCGTTGCGCGCCGGCGAGGTCCCCATTCTTGTCCTCGACCGGCACGGTGTAATTCTGCTTTGCCGTCGCGCGCGTCACGACGATCGTGGTCGTGCCGCCCTTGTCGGCCGGCGCGTCGTTCGTCCCCAGATCGTTGAGCGTGATCTTGCGCGTCTGCGCTTCGGCGGTTTCGCCGGCCTTGCGCAGCAGCAGCGACAGGCTGCCGACCGAAGCGGCGAGCCACACCTTCTGCGCCTCGACGGTCGTCACCTCGAGCGTCACCGACTTCGCCACCGCCGCCTTGGCGGCGCGCTCGTCGGCGCTCTGGTCGACCGCGAGCACGCGCGTGTTCTGAAGCACGACCTCGGTAGTCGCCTGGCCCTTGTCGATCTGGCGCGTCAGCACGACGTCGACGTGGTCGCCCGGCAGCACGAAGCCGCCGACGCCCTCGACGTCGTTGACGCGGATGGTCACGGCCTTCATGCCCGGCTTGACCAGCGCCGACAAAGTGGCGCGCTGGCCGGCGCCGGTGATCTTGAGCGCGAGCACCGGCTCGTTCGCCTCGATGGCGGCGAGCACGACGCGGCGGCCGGGCGAGAGGATGTCGGAAATCTTGGAGAACGCGCCGCTCGGCATGGCCTCGGACGGCCAGGATACCTCTTCGAGCATCGACGCGTTGAGTTCCGTGCCGAAGCGCAGCGGCTGCTTGGCGACGACGATGGTCTTCGTCGCCACCGGCTTCGCTGTCGACTCGATCGTCCTGGCCCGCTGGTTCGCCTGATTGTTCAGCCAAACCTGGGCGATAAACACGGCGAGCAGGCCGAAAACGACGGCGAACCCGATCATGACGAAAGTGCTGGCGCGCACGGCTTTGTTCCGTTTGAAGTTTGTTGGCCTCTCCGCGCGCCGACGATAGAGGCCAGGAAGTGTGCAATTGCTAAAATCGAAGCGCGCAATTCGCGCTATGCTGAAGAGCGCCTGAACTCGTAGCGTTTACGAGTGGTGTCATGAATGCCGCGAATTGCGCGGAATTGCGCGGCGCAACGCCGGCGCGTGGGGCCGCAGCCGGAGCCATGGTAAAGATCGGTTTAGCCTAATGAAATCCTGCCGCCATTGCTCGCGCGCGCGCGTTGCGGCAACATGCGCCGCGCGCCGTGTGACGGCGCCCTTTGCCCACCCAATCAACGAGGTGGGCAGGAGAAACATAGGAGGAAACGCCGATGCCGGGACCCCGCATCAGCTACGTCGACCCCAATACGGTCGATTCCGCCATGCGCGCGGAATTCGAACGCTGCGCGCGCGAGGGCACGCCGCGCCCGGAGAGCCAAGCCGTGCGCGCGCACGTGCCGGCAACCTTCTGGTCGTTCGCCAACACCTGGAACGACGTGTTCCGCAACGGCGTCGCCGAGCACAGCATCAAGGAGCTGTGCCGTATTTACGTCTCGCGCTCGGTGTTGTGCGAATTCTGCGGCAACCAGCGCTCGATCAAGGCGGCGAAAGCGGGCCTGCAGGAGGACGACTACTCCGACCTGATCAATTTCGAGTCCTCGTCGCGCTATGACGAGCGGCAGAAGGCTGCGCTCGCTTATGCGGAGTGCATCACCTGGGACCTGCCGGCGACCGACGAGTTGTGGGCGCGGCTGCACAAGCACTTCAGCGAGCCGGAACTCGTGGAGATCGGCTACTTCGTCGCCATCACCATGGGCCAGCAGCGCTGGCTGCGCACGCTTAATATCGAGCACCACCAGGTCATGGCCGGCCAGGACGGCTCGATGGCGCCCGGCTTCGAGACGATGGATGCGCTGAAGAAATCGAAGCAGGCGGCCGACTACTGGGCCAAGGTCGCTCCGAAACCGTCAACCGCGCAGGCCGCCGAGTGAGCACACAAGGCACGACGGCGGCCGTGCCGGCCGCCCGCCCGGGCAGCGCCGGCGAGCCGCGCATCCGCGTCAAGGGTCTCGGCAAGCACTACGGCACGCTCGAGGTCTTCCGCAACATCGAGTTCGACGTCGGCGCGCGTGAGATCGTCGCCATCGTCGGCCCGTCCGGCTGCGGCAAGACGACGCTGCTGCGCTGCATCGACGGCCTGATCCCGTTCGACGCCGGCGAGGTCCGTGTCGGCAACGAGCTCGTCACCGAGCCGATCGCCGGCGTCGCCATGGTGTTCCAGCATTTCGGCCTGTTCCCGTGGAAGACGGTGCACGACAACGTCGCCTACGGCCTGCGCATGGCCGGAGCCTCGAAGGTCGAGATCGAGCGCAAGGTGCCGGAATTCATCAAGCTGGTCGGGCTGGCGGGCTTCGAGAACGCCTTCCCCTACCAGATGTCCGGCGGCATGCAGCAGCGCTGCGGGCTCGCCCGCGCGCTGGCGATCGAGCCGAACGTGCTCCTGATGGACGAGCCGTTCGCCGCGGTCGACGCCCAGACGCGTGAGATTCTCCAGTTCGAATTGCTGCGAATCTGGGAGGAACGGCCGACGGCTATGGTCTTCGTGACCCATTCGATCGAGGAAGCTGTTCTACTTGGTCACCGTGTTATCGTTCTTAAGGGCCGCCCCTCGAGCATCCACGAGACCATCACCATCGACCTGCCGCATCCGCGCACGCGCGAGACCTTGCGCGAGCCGCGCTTTGCCGAATTGCGCGAGCGCGTCTGGTCGACCCTGATGCGCGAGGCGCGCGCCGCGGAGTTCGAACTGCAAACCTGACAACCAAAGAAACGCAAGACTACGGGAGGATTTCAAAATGCTTCGCAGGACATTCACGCTCACGGCCGGGGCCGTGCTCGTCGCGGCGGCGCTCGGCGCGGCCTCGCCGGCGCTGGCGCAGGGCAAGAAGCTCACCATCGGGCTGCCCGGCATTCCGCCGATCTTCTCCGTCACCATCGCCCACGTCGCCGAGAAGCAGGGCTTCTTCAAGAAGCACGGCGTCGAGGTCGACATCCGGGCGATGGACAACGGCACGGCCGCCGCGCGCGCGGTGGTCGCCGGCGACATCGACATGTCGTGGTCGCCGACCCCGCCGGTCATCAACCAGGTGTCGAACGCCGGCGTGCCGCTGGTCGCGCTCTACGGCATGCCGAACCCGGACTGGGTGGTGGGCACTACCGAGGCGGGCAAGACCTGCAAGGACATGGCGGGGCAGGAAGTCGGCGTCGACTCGATCAACGGCGCGCGCTCGATCGCGCTGCGGTCGATGATCTCGGGCGGCTGCAAGGAGATCAAGATCGAGGACGTCAAGCAGATCGCGCTCGGCTCGAGCCCCGGCCCGGCGATGCTCGCCGGCCGCCTGCACTTCGCGGTGCTGCATCTCGACGACCTCGCCGAGATCCAGCATCAGGGCAAGAAACTCAACATCCTGCTGGCGATGAAGAACACCAACCCGACCAGCCACTATCTGATCCTCATCGCGCGCAAGGACAAGCTCGCCGCCAACCGCGACGCCTATGTGCGGGCGCTGGCCGGCATGATCGAGGCCGCGCACTTCATGCAGGACCCCAAGAACGCAGACAAGGTGGCGGAGATCGCCACGGTGACCGGCCACAGCAAGGACGTCGCCAAGCTGGCGCTCGCCGAATTCCTCAAGATCGACTTCTGGGCGGCCAAGGACGACGGCCTGGCCAAGAACAAGATCGAGGCGGTGGCAGCGCTGATGAAAAAGATCGGCTCGATCAAGCCGGACAAGCAGCCGGTCAGCTACGACAACTTCGTCGACGCCTCGGTGTGGAAAGACGCCAACGCGATGGTGAAGTGAGGCGCCGGGCGAACCCGCGTTACTTCACCTCTCCCATAGGGAGAGGTCGCCCGCCGAAGCGTTAGCGAAGGCGGGCGGGTGAGGGGTTACAGCGTTAGTGACTCCTGAACCCCCTCACCCCGACCCTCTCCCCAAAGGGGAGAGGGAGACCACTGCGGTTCGCGGCACTGCCGCCGTCCCTATTGTGTGTTGAAAGAATCAGGCTTTGCTGACCACCACCATCCGCCGCCATCTGCCGGTCTGGCTCAGCGTTCTCGCCGGATTCGCCATCTGGGAGATCGCCGGCCGATCGACCAGCGCCGCCTTCCTGGTGCCGTTCTCGGAAACGATCGAGCGGCTGTGGCAACTGACGGTGCGCGGCGAGTTCCTGTCCGAGCTGCTCGATTCGGCGGAGCTCTTCATCACCGGCTTCATTCTCGCGCTGATCGTCGGTGCGCCGGTCGGGCTTCTGTTTGCGCGCGTGCGCGCCCTGCGCATCGGCGTCGAGCCCTACATCATGATCCTCTACGCCACGCCGATGGTGGCGCTGATCCCGTTCATTTTGTCGCTGATGGGCTTCGGCTTCGCGCCGAAGGTGCTCGTCGTGTTCCTCTTCACCGTGTTCCCGATCCTCTACAACACGGTCGAGGGCGCACGCAGCATCAAGCCCGAGCTGATCGAAGTGGCGAAGTCCTACCGCTCGACCGAATGGGCTTTGTGGCGCGAGGTGATGCTGCCCTATACGTTGCCCTACATGATGACCGGCGTGCGCCAGGCGATCGGCCGCGCGCTGGTCGGCATGATCGCCGCCGAGTTCTTCCTGTCGGCAACCGGCCTCGGCCGTCTCATCATGGAGGCGACGCAGGAGTTCGACACCGCGGGCGTGTTCGCGTCCATCTTCGTCGTCGGCGTGATCGGCGTCGGCCTGATGCGGGTCGGGCTGATGATCGAGCAGCACTTCGCGCGCTGGAGGCAGTGACGATGGCCGAGCAAGCCTTGTCCGCGCCCGTCAGCCCGGCGCAGAAGCCGCAAAGCCCCGCGCGCCGCAAGGAGGCGACTTTGGTGCCGCGGGTCGTCACCGGCGGCGTCATCCTCATTGTCTGGGAGTTCGTCGTCCGCGCGCTGGCGCCGCAATATGTGGCGAAGCCCACCGGCATCCTGCTGGCGGTCCCGGAGGTCATCACCGACCCGAAATTCCTGACCGCGCTCGGGCAGACGCTCGCCGCGGTGGCCGAGGGGCTGGCCATCACGCTGGTACTCGGCACCGTCCTCGGCCTGGCAATGGGGCGCAGCCCGTCGATCGACCGCACCATCCGCGTCTACATCAACGGCTTCAACGCGCTGCCGATGATCATCGTGCTGCCGCTGTTCTCGCTGTGGTTCGGCTATTCGACGCACGCGCGCATCGCCACCATCATCTTCGCCGCGATCTTCGCCATCACGATGAACGTCGCCGACGGCGCCCGCGCGGTGCCGCGCGAATATCTCGAAGTGTCGCGCTCGTTCCGCTCGGGCAAGTTCCGCACGCTGATCGACATCGTGCTGCCGGCCTCGACGCCGTATCTGCTGGCCGGCTTCCGTCTCGCTGCCGGCCGCGCGCTGATCGGCGCGGTGGTCGCCGAATTCTTCCTGTCGATCGGCGGGCTCGGCTTCTACATTCTCTATAATTCCCGCGCCTACCACCACAACGAGGCCTTCGTCGGCGTGCTGCTGCTTGCCGGCTTCGGCGTCGGGTTCGAGGTTCTCGTGCAATGGGCCACGCGCCGCTTCATGCCGTGGTACCGGCGCGGCGAGAGGTAACCGCCGTCCATCCTCCAGGATTGATCCATGCCAACCGATCCGCAGCTCACCGCCGCCATCGCGCATTGGGGCGCGCGCTTCGTCGCCAACGGCGTCGTACTCACCGACTTCGAGGACGTGACCAAGTCGCTGACCAGCTACGACGACTGGTGCCGCGCCTGGTCGTCGCGGGCCGCGCTGCACGAGCAGCTCGGCCGCGAGGCGCTGGCGCGCGGGCATAACCTCACGGCCGGCGAATGCCTGCAGCGCGCCGGCGTCTACTACCATTTCGGCTCGTTTCTGTTCGCGCACGATCCGGCGCAGATGAAGGCCGCGCACAAGAAACAGATCGAGTGCCGGCAGCTCGCGCTGCCGCATCTTTCGCCGCCGGGCGAGCGCGTCGAGATTCCCTACGAGGGCAAGAAGCTCGCCGGCATCCTGCGCAAGCCGCAGGGCGTGGCGAAGCCGCCGGTCGTGGTCATGGCGGTCGGGCTCGACTCCACCAAGGAGGAGACCGACGCCTACGAGATGCCGTTCCTCGCCCGCGGCATCGCAACGCTCGTGTTCGAAGGCCCGGGCCAGGGCGAGGCGCAATACGACTTCCCGATCCGCGGCGATTACGAGGTGCCGGTCCGCGCCGTGCTCGATTACGTCGAGACGCGCCACGACCTCGACAGCAAGCGTATCGGCATGTGGGGCGTCAGCCTTGGCGGCTATTATGCCCCGCGCGCCGCCGCCTTCGAGAAGCGCATCAAGGCCTGTATCGCGCTCGGCGGGCCTTTCAACATGGGCGCGGCCTTCGACAGCCTGCCGGACCTGACGCGCGAGACCTTCCGCATCCGCAGCCATGCGAAGACGCGCGAGGAGGCGCATCGCAACGCCGACACGCTCTCGCTCGAGGGCATCGCCGGGAACATCACCTGTCCGATCTTCATCGTGAACGGCCGGCAAGACCGGGTCATCCCCGCGGCCGACGCCGAGCGGCTGGCGCGCGAGGTCAAGGGCCCGGTCACCTTGATGATGATCGAGGACGGCAACCACATCGCCAACAACCGCGCCTACCGCTGGCGCTCGCAGTCGGCGGATTGGCTGAAGGAGCAGTTGGGCTGAGCCGGAGCGCTCTCAGCGCACGGCGAAGCCGCGCGGGAAGGCGTGCATCCGCTCGATCCCCGTCTCCGTGATCAGCACCAGCTCGCCGGTCTGCACGCCCGCCTTGCGGTCCGGCGTCACGACGTTGGGCTGGATCACCACAGTCTGCCCGGCGCGGAACGGCGCCTCGGGCACGGGCCCGGACGGACGGCTCCTGCAGCCGAGGATCGGCGGCAGGTAGCCGCCGCCATAGCCGTGCAGCAGATCGTCGATGATGGTGAAGCCGGCCGTCTCGATGACACCGGACGCCGCGATCACCTCCGCCGGCGAGGTGCCCGCCTTCAGTACCGCGGCGATCGCCTCGAAGGCGGCGTCCGCGGTGGCGTGCAAGTCGCGATAGAGCGGCGTCGGCTCACCCAGCGCGAACGAGCGCAGCACCTGGCCCGGATGGTCCCAGAACGCCGCAGTGATCTCCGCCACGACGATGTCGCCCGTTTGCAGCCGCCGCGGCGTCGCGAACTGCCGCGGCACGGCCAGGTCCGACGCGGCCATCAACGTCGAGCCGATGTAATGGATGCCGGTGGTGCCGCCGTGGCCGACATAAGCGCGCTCGACCGCATTGCCGAGCTCGCGCTCGCTGACGCCCGGCCGGATAGCGTCGCGTAGCGCCGCCATGCCGAGATCGGAGAAATGCGCGCCGATGCGTAGCCAGTCGATCTCCTCGGCTGATTTCACCTGGCGCAGGCGAATGTAATCGCGATTGAGGTTCTTGAGCTGGCCGAAACTCTCGGACAGCAAGGCGTGCTGCTCCGCGCCGAACGGCCCGATGGTCGCGACACGGTCCTTGCGCGCGCCGCGTTTGTCCAGCACCGCGATCGCGGCGCGGATTGACGACTCGCCGCCCCAGGCCACGTCCGCCTTGTCGGCGACGAGCGAGGCCTGCGGCGCGTGGTTGACGTATTGCACGAACAGCGCGTCGCGCATGCCCGGCGTGCGAACGCCAACCGCCTCCGCCGTCACCGGCCACTGCGTCAGCCATTGCACCGCCGAGCCGGCGCGGTTGGCGCCGCAGAACACGAGGTGATCGCATTCGGCGCGCGCGAGCAGGCCCTCGACGGCTTGCGCGCGCCGCGCCATTTCGGCGTCGGAAAAACGCGGAATCGGCGCGTCGAGGATCGTTTGAAGGCGGGGTGAAAGGGTCGTCATGAGCCTCTAATACCGCGCCGCCGCTGGTCTTGTCCCGCCCGCCCGGCATGATGACAGGGCGCAAAAAACCGCTAATGTCCGCGCCAATTCGGACAGGAGCCCTCGATGCCGTCGACCTATCTCGATTCCGCCGTGTTCCGCGACATTTTCACCACTCCGGCCATGCGCCAGGTGTGGTCGGACGAGAACCGGGTTCAGAAATATCTAGACTTCGAGAAGGCGCTGGCGGTGGCGCAGGCGCGGCTGAAGATCATCCCGCAGGAAGCTTGCGACGAGATCGTCAGGCACTGCGACGTCAAGGAATACGACTTCGCGAAACTAAAGGAAGCGACCGAGCGCATCGGTTATCCCGTGCTGCCGGTCGTGCAGCAGCTCGTCAAATTGTGCAAGGACAAGCTCGGCGAGTGGTCGCACTGGGGCGCCACGACGCAGGACATCACCGACACCGCGACGGTGATGCAGATCCGGGAGGCGCTCGACATCGTCGGCAACGAGATCGACGCCATCTGTGTCGCGCTCGCGACGCTAGCGAAGAAATACCGCGACACGCCGATGGCCGGCCGGTCCAACTTGCAGCAGGCCGTCCCGATCACCTTCGGCTACAAGATGGCGACGATCCTCGCCGGCTTCGAGCGGCATCGCGAGCGCCTCGCGCAATTGAAGAAGCGCGTGCTGGTCGGCGAGTTCGGCGGCGCCGCCGGCACCCTGTCATCGCTCGGCAGGGACGGTCTGAAATGCCAGATCGAATTGATGAAGGAGCTGAAGCTCGGCCAGCCGGCGATCTCCTGGCACACGGTTCGCGACTGCATTGCCGAGGTGGGCTGTTTCCTCGGCCTCGTCACCGGCTCCTGCGGCAAGGTCGCCTTCGACGTGAAGCTCTTGATGCAGACGGAAGTGGAAGAGGTCTACGAGCCGTTCCACCAGGGTCGCGGTTCGTCCTCGACCATGCCGCAGAAGCGCAACCCGATCTCGTCCGTTTACATCACCGCGCAATCGGCGATCGTGAAGCAGCACGCCGCAGCGCTGATGGAGGCGATGGTCGAGGACCACGAGCGCGCCACCGGCCCGTGGGAGATCGAGTGGATAGTGCTGCCGGAGATCTTCATGCTCTCGGCCGGCGCGCTGGCGCAGACCCGCTTCGTGCTCGAGGGGTTGCAGGTCAACGAGAAGAAGATGCGCGAGAACCTCGACATCACCAAGGGCCTGATCATGTCGGAGGCGGTGATGATGGGCCTCGGCGACAAGATGGGCCGCAATTACGCGCACGATGTCGTCTACGACATCTGCCGCGAGGTGGTGAAGACCGGCCGTCCGCTGATCGATTTGCTGGCGGAGAACGCCGAGATCAGAAAGCACGCCGACCGCAAGGCGCTGGAAACGATGGCCGACCCGGCGAACTACCTCGGCGTTGCCGGCGAGATGGTCGACCGCGTGCTGGCGATGCGGGGGAAATAACTGTCGTCCCGGGCGAGGGCGATTGCGCGAGGCCCGGGACCCATACTCCTCAGAATTAGCCAGCCTTCGGCATCGTCTTCCACACCGCCGCGGCCACGGCGAGCGTCAATACGCCGAGGCCGATGAACAGCACCGCCAGCGTCACGCCCTGCTTCTGCAGCAGGGCGACGGCGACGGTGGCGGCGGTCATGAAACCGGCGTTGAGCACGTTGACGCCGGCGATCGTGCGCGCGCGGTAGCCGATATCCGACCACGCCTGCACCGCGGCGAAGGCCGGCACGATGAACAGCCCGCCGGCAATGGCAAGGCCGCAGAGATCGATCGCCACGCGCAAGCCGATGCCGCCGGCGAACACCGCGGCCTGTGCCTGCATGGCGGCCGCCGGCGCCAGTCCGAACGTCGCGATGCCGAGATCGACGGCGAAGACGCCGATCAGCGCCGCGCCGGCGGCCGTGATGCCGAGCACGATGCGCCCGCGCGACAGCCGCGCCGCCAGCGCCGAGCCGAGCCCGACCGCGATCGTGAACAGCGCGAGATAGAAGGTCACCGCCGCCTCGCCGCCGCCGATCAGTGTCTTGACCAGCGGCGGCAGCAGCGACAGCACGATGATGCCGACGAGCCAGAACCAGCTCGTAACCAGCGCGCCCCACCACAGCCGTCGGTCGGTGCGCAGGTGGCGCAGCGTGGTCAGCGTCGAGGCGGCAATGTTCGCCCGTACGGTGAGATGCGGCGCGCCTTCGCCGCTCGGCGGGATGAGCAAGGACGCCAGCCAGCAGGCGAGCGAAACGCCGATCACCAGCGGCGCGAAGCCGAACGGGCCGTCGCGATGCGCTGCCAGCCCGCCGGCGATGGTGCCGGCAAGGATCGCCACGAAGGTCGCGCCTTCGATCAGCGCGTTCGCGGCCGGCAGTTTCTCGCGCGGCAGGTGGTCGGGCAGGATGCCGTATTTCATCGGCCCGAACAGGGAGGCCAGCACGCCGAAGCCGAACAGCGCCGCGAACAGGATCGGCAGTGACTCGCGCGCATAGCCCCACACCGCCAGCCCGGCGACGAACATCTCGACGAACTTGATGACCTGGGCGACCCGCGCCTTGTCGAATTTGTCGGCGAACTCGCCGCCGAGGCCGGACAACACGAAATAGGGCGCGATAAAGATCGCGCTGGCCAATGTGATCAACGCCCCGGCGTCGGTATGGCCGTGGAACAGGATCAGGAAGACCAGCGCGGTCTTGAGGAAGTTGTCGTTGAAGGCGGCGAAGAACTGGCACCAGAACAGCGGCGCGAACCGCCGCGAGAACAGCAGCGGCGTGCCGGTCGCGTCCATACCGCTTGATTAATGCAAAGTTCCCGCGGGCGCTACAGTAGGAAAGGGGCCATCAATAGGGCGAATCGCGCTCGAACATGCCGGCGAGCACCGATCCGAGCCCGAATCCGAGCGACATCACGAGGACGATACCGAACAGGGAGAGCCACATCAGCGCCTCCTCGGTTTGCCTTGGACACCGGACGAGGCAACGCCTCGTGGCCGGCCCGGTTCCTGCGGTTTCCCGGTTATCCACCGTCTTTGTTTGACAATTGCTGGCTCAAGAGCCGCGAATTTCGCCAAAAGGCAGCCGATGGCGGAAACCATGGCGGTATTCGCGGCGACGTGTCGCGCTCAGGTCCGCCGCGGTAATTTCTGTTCGGACGCGTTGCACGAATTGCGCGGAGCTGCGCGCGAAACGCGTCGCAATGTTCCACACTGCGAATTTTAATTCGGCGCCGCTTGACATTCGTCGCCATGCGCTCAGAATTTCCGCGTACCTTTCTGGCGCGGAGGTCTGCATGCTTCCACCGGGTCAAAGGGCCGCGGAGATCGTTGCGTAGTTCGTCCGGCGCGCAACGGAGCGGCACAGCACACGGACGGTTCGCCGGGCGCGGCCCGCGCGGGTCGCATCAGTCAGGCAAGACCCCATTCGGCGCGCCCGGCGTGCTCTTCTTCATCGTGCGATGACGCGCGAGCGACTGCACGATCCCGTTGTACCAATCGATTGAATGACTACAGCTCCCCGCGGGGCCGGGCGGCATATTGCCTACGAAGAAACGATGACGTCTGATATATTTCGCATGGGGCGGATTTGAGAGGGAATGATCCATGCGTTTGTTTGCAGCTTTTCTGCTCGTCGCGGGTTTGGGCTTGGCCACCGCCGCCAATGCGAAAAATTTTTCCGCTCCGAAGGCGCCGTTGAGGCAGAACAGGTGCGTGAAGCTAGGCGGCACCGTTCTCCCAAGCACAGATTGTCCGACGAAGCTTTGTTGTCACATTTACAAGAACGGGAAGCTCGCCGCGGATTTGTGCGTGAAATGAGCCAGTTTGGCGAAATCTGACGCGCGTCAATCTGGTGGCGTCGGTGCGCGCAATGGCGGAGTGGCGGTGAGCGCCAGTTCAGCCTCATCCTGAGATGCGGCCGCAGGCCGCGTCTCGAAGGATGAGGCGGCCCCATGCTTCGAGACGCGCTGCTTGGCGGCGCTCCTCAGCTTGAGGCTGAACGCGATTGCTGGGAGGAGCCACTGGTGCCGGCGGAGGGATTTGAACCCCCGACCCCCCGCTTACGAAGCGGATGCTCTACCACTGAGCTACGCCGGCCAAAGCCGCGCCTCTGATATCGGCGCGGGCCGCCGATGGCAACCTACTTGAACAGGTCCTTGATCTTCTGCCAGCGCTGGCCGTCGGCGGGGACGACGGCTTCCGGGCCGGGTTCGGCCTCGAGGCCTGCACCGGGGCCAGGATCGTCGGGCACGCGCACCAGCGGGATCACCGGCTCGGCCGGGCGGGGCCTGGGCGGCCGCACCGGGTTTGCGTCCGCCGCCGCCGGTTCCGCCGCCGGCCGTGGCTCCGGCTCGCGTGGCGCCTCGGTGACCGGCTCGACGTCGGGCGGCAGCATCTCGATCACCGGCCGGGTCACGCCGATCTCGGCCAGCGGCACACGCCATTCGAAGCCGTCGAGGCGGCCGGACGGGGTCACCGGCAGCCATTTGTCGGAGACGACGCCGTCGGCAGTCCACACCGGATCGCCGGAGGCGCGCACCGCGCGCGCCATCCACTCGCGCACGCGTCCGGTATCGCCGTGCTCGGCCTCCTCGATCGAGGCCATCAGCGCCGCGACGCGCTGCGTCGGGGCGGCGAGATAGCGCTCGAGCGCCGCGCGCGCGGTGCCGAACTGGCGCGCGTCGAGCGCGGCGCGGGCCACCGCCAGCGCGCCCTCGATGTGGCCCGGCGCCATGGCGGCGAGCTTCTGCACGCGCGCCAGCTTTTCGCGCGCGGAATCGCCGAGGCGCAGGTCGGCATAGGCTTCGGCGAGATCGGGATGCGGGCTGGCGATCCAGGCGCGCTCCAGCATGCGGCGTGCCTTGCGCTGCTCGCCCGCTTCGGCGAGGCGGCGGCCGGCGAGCGCCGCGGCCGGAACGAGTTCGGGCGCGAGCTTGACCGCTTCCATGACGTCGGCGCGCGAGCCGTCGCGGTCGCTCTCCTCGCGCAAGAGCGCGCGCGCGGTCAGCAGCACGGCGCGCTTGCGGCGGTAGTCGGCCTTCTCCACCCCGCTCTTCATGTTCTCGAGCGACACGAGCGCGCCGTCCCAGTCGGAGGCCGCGCAGCGATCGTCGAGCACCGCCTGTCCGGCCCAGCCGAGCGCGGGCGCGACCTGCGCCGCTTCCTCGGCCACGCGGCGGGCGGCGGCGTGATCGCTGCGGCGTTGCGCCTCGATGTAGAGGCCGCGCAAGCCGAGCAGCTTGGTCTCGTCGCGGCGCGCCATGGCGCGGAAGGCCTGCTCGGCGCCGGCGCGGTCGCCGGCCATCTGCGCCGCCTGCGCTTCCAGGAGTAGCGCCAGCGGATCGCCCGGCGACAATCGCCCCGCGTCGTCGGCGGAGCGGCGCGCCAGTCTGAGATCGCCCGAGCCGATGGCGATCAGCCCGCGCGTGATGGCGAGATAGCCTTTCATGGCGCGGCGATGGCGGAAGAACAGCGACACCTGTTCCGGCGCGCGCCAAATGCCGCGCAGGATTGACCAGATGATGATCGTGGCGATCACCAGCACGAGCAGCGCGGTGAGCGCCACCATCAGCGAGGTCTCGATGCGGTAACCCATCCAGGTCAGGACGATGTCGCCGGGACGGTCGGCGAACCAGGCAAAGCCGCCCGCGATCAGCGCCAGCGCGACGAGGAAGGCGACGACGCGGATCATTGCGCCCCCGGCGTGAGCGCGCGGGCGGTGGAGGCGGCGAGATCGCTGGCGGCGGCGAGCGCTGCCTGACGCGCGTGCACGCGCGCGAGCCAGTCCTTCGCCGGCGCCTGCGCGGCCTGCGGCAGCTTGCCGACGTCGGCGGCAGCGGCAGCGATATCGTGGTGCGCCGCCTCGACTTTGAGCCGCGCCATCACGTCGGCGGGCGCGTCGCCGGACGGCGCGTTGGCCGGGCTGATGCGTACGAGATTGCCGGCATTGGCCTGGAGGCGTTCGAGGAACGAGCCGGAGACCTGCGCGCGCGGCGCGGCGATCTTCTGCATCTGCGGCAGCAGGTCGTGCAGTTGCCGCGCAAGTGCAGCAAGGCTCGGGATGCCGGTCGCGGCAAAAGCATCAAGCGATGCAAGCTTGCCGGCGTCGGCGCCGAGCGCCTTGGCCTGCGCCAGCTCTGCCACATAGGGCGCCCCGCCGATCGCCGCGTTGCGCAAGGCCTGCGCGGCAAGCGCGAGCCGCGTCGCCGATGCCGCGGCCGTGCTCTGCGCGACGCTGGCACGCGCCGATGTCTCGGCGGCTTCGAGCGCCGCCAGTTTCTGCTGCAAGGCGTCGATGTCGGCGCGCGTCACCGTGCTCGCCTCACTGCGCGCGAGGTCTTTTAGCCGCGAGTCCAGCTGCGCGACCGCCTTGCCGGCGGCATCGGCTTCCTGCCGCGCCTGCGACGCGTTGCCGGAAATATCGTCGATGCGCTTGCCGAGCGCGGCGACGGCGGTGTCGCCTGACTTGATCGCGCTCTCGGCCGAGGATAGCCGCTGCGTTAATGGCGTCAGCGCCGCCTTCGTCTCGGCAAGTTTCTGGGCGAGCTGCGGGTCGGTGGCGCCAGCCTTCGGCGAATTCTTCAGCGCGTCGACATCCTGTTGCAGGGCAACGATCTGCTGTTTCGGAACCATGTCGCTGCGCACCGGTGCATTGACTGGCACCAGCCCAGCGTACCAGGCGGCGGCGAATACCGCGGCGACGATGACGCCGCTAGCCACGCCGGACATCAGCATGGCGGCGACCGGCGTGCGGTGGCGCGGTTCGGCTTTCGGGGCCGAGGAGGGTTTTGCCGCCTCCGGCTCGGGCCGTGCCTGGGGCGGCTCCTGCGGCGGGGGAGGCGGAGGCGTCTCGGGCGGGGCGGTGGCCGGCGCGGTCGGCGGCTCGGGGGCCGCCTCGGGCGGCGTGACGTCGGTAGCGGTCAGGTCGATGGTCGGCGCCTTGCGCTTCCGGGCGGCATCGGGCGCGTCCGGCGCCTTGCGCTTCTCTGCCATGCGGCCTTTCTCCCGAATCCCCGCCCTGCGGCTAGCAGATAACGCAAACGGCGCGATTGCGCCACGTCAACGGGCGGCGAGGCCGAGAAGTTCAATGAGCGCGGCCTCGTCGGGGTGCTGCGCCACCGCGACGTCCTGCGCGCCTGCGGCCTGCAAGGGTGCGGCAACCTGGGCCGACAGGCACAGATGCCGCACGGCGAGCGCCTCGCGCGTAACGCCGGCCGCGCGTGCACGGGCGACGAAGGTCTCGGCGCTGCGTGCCGAGTAATGCAGCACCGCGTCGAGCGCGCCGCCGCGCAGCGCTTGCGCCAGCGCGGGCGGGAATGGCGCGGTGACGGCGCGGTAGATGACCCGCATCTCCGCCTTGATGCCGCCTTGCGCCAGTTCGCCGACGAGATCGGCGGCGCGATCCTCGCCGGCGAGATAGAGCAGCGGCGCGGTTCTCTTGTGACGTTCGGCGATGAGCCGCGCCAGCGCGCGCACGTCGCCGTCGGCCGATGTGACGTGCGTGAATCCCGCTGCGCGCGCGGCGTCAGCACTACGCGCGCCGACCGCGTACAGTGGCAATTGCAAAAGCGGGGCGTTCGCGGCAATCGCTCCGGGCGCGTTGGCGCTGGTGATGGCGACGGCACTCCAGTTGCCCGCGAGATCGGCCTTGATCGGCTCAACGCGCATCAGCGGCGCCAGCAGCACGTCATGTCCGCGCGCGCGCAGCGCGGCGGCGCTGCGCTCGCCGTCCGCCTGCGGCCGGGTGAGGGCGACGCGCATCGCTCACCCGAACAGACGGGGATCGCCGTCCCGCTTGATCGCGCGCGCCGCTTCGGCGCCGAGCTTGACCGCGTCCTCGCGCGGGCCGCGCGTGCGATAATCCATCCAGGGATTGCCGTCAGGATGAGCCAGGCAACCATAGAAATGAATAAGATCGCCGGAAATTTCCGCGTAGCCACCGATCGGCGTCTTGCACGAGCCATCAAGCTCGGCAAGGAACGCGCGCTCGCAGGCAAGGGCCGTGAAGGTGTCGGTGTGATTGATGCGTGCGAGCATCTCGCGCGTGCCCACGTCGTTCTGGCGCGCTTCGATGCCGATGGCGCCCTGGCCGACCGCCGGGCAGAATTCGTGTCGTTCCAGGATTTGCGTCGCGTGCCGCTCGATGCCGAGCCGCTTCAGGCCCGCGAGCGCGAGCAAGGTCGCGTCGGCCTCGCCGGCTTCGAGCTTGGCGAGCCGCGTTTCGACGTTGCCGCGCAGCGGCACCACGTTGAGATCGGGCCGCAGGCGCCTGGCGATGGCCTGCCGCCGCAGCGAGGCGGTGCCGAGCGTCGCGCCGCGCGGCAGTTCGGCGAGCGACTTCGCCTTGTGGCTGATGAACACGTCGCGCGGATCTTCGCGCTCGAGGCACGCGGCGAGCATCAGCCCGGGCTGCGACACCGTCGGCATGTCCTTGGAGGAATGCACCGCGAGGTCGACGCGCTTGTCGAGCAGCGCCTCCTCGATCTCCTTGGTGAACAGCCCCTTGCCGCCGACGTCGGCCAGCGGCCGGTCCTGGATGCGGTCGCCGGAGGTCTTGATGACGACGAGTTCGATCGCCTCCTCGCCCGCGCCGAGCACCGCGGCGAGCCGCGTTCTGACCGCGCGCGCCTGCACCAGCGCCAGCGGGCTGCCGCGGGTGCCGATGCGCAGGAGAGCGGTGGATTGCGCCATGGTTCCTCTCGATGGTAGGCCACCTTGTAGTTCACCATCCGCCCGAAGGGGAGGGCCGGAGCCCGAAATGATCGTCCTCGGCATCGAGACGACCTGCGACGAGACCGCGGCGGCGGTGGTGGAGCGGCAATCCGACGGCCGCGGCCGCATCCTGTCCAACGTCGTGCTCAGCCAGATTGATCAGCACGCGGCCTTCGGTGGCGTGGTTCCGGAGATCGCCGCGCGCGCCCATGTCGAGGTCCTTGACGGAATTGTCGCCGAGGCGCTCAACCAGGCCGGCACGGGCATCAGCCGCATCGACGCCGTCGCCGCCGCCGCCGGCCCGGGCCTGATCGGCGGCGTCATCGTCGGGCTGACCACGGCCAAGGCCGTTGCGATGGTCGCGCGCAAACCGCTGATCGCGGTCAACCATCTGGAAGCGCACGCGCTCACCGCGCGGCTCACCGATGGCACGCCGTTTCCGTATTGCCTGTTCCTCGCCTCCGGCGGCCACACCCAGATCCTCGCGGTGCGCGGCGTCGGCGATTACGTGCGCCTCGCCACGACTATGGACGACGCCATCGGCGAGGCCTTCGACAAGACCGCCAAGCTCCTCGGGCTCGGCTATCCCGGCGGGCCGCAGGTCGAGCAGGAAGCGGCGCGCGGCAATCCGAACCGTTTCGCGCTGCCGCGGCCGATGCAGCACCGCAAGGAGGCCGACTTCTCGTTCTCGGGCCTGAAGACCGCGCTGCGCCTCGAAGCCGAAGCCGTCGCGCCATTGTCGGACGAGGACGTCTCGGACCTGTGCGCCTCGTTCCAGCAGGCGGTGGTCGAGGTCGTCTATGACCGGCTGCGTGCGGGGCTGCGCCTCTTCCGCGCGCAGTACGGCACGCCGCATGCGCTGGTCGTTGCCGGCGGCGTCGCCGCCAACCAGGCGATCCGCGCGGTGCTGCAGACGCTGGCCACGGAAGAGAAGATGCCGCTGGTCGCGCCGCCGCTGGACCTGTGCACCGACAACGGCGCCATGATCGCTTGGGCCGGCGCGGAACGCCTCGCGCTTGGCCTCGTCGACACGCTCGACGTGGCGCCGAAGGCGCGCTGGCCGCTCGACGAAGTCGCCGCCGCGCGCGGCCGCAAGCTCAACACGGCGGCATACAAATGAGCATCGACCGTATCGGCGTCATCGGTGGCGGCGCGTGGGGCACGGCGCTGGCGCAGACCGCGGCCCGCGCCGGGCGTCGCGTGACGTTGTGGGAATACGACGCCGGCAACGCCGCGCATCTTGCGGGCAAGCGCGAGAGCAAGTTCCTGCCCGGCGTGAAGCTCAACGGCACGATTGCGGTGACGGTCGATCTCGCGGACGTCGCGCGCAACGACGCGATCCTGCTGGTCGTGCCGGCGCAGGCGATGCGCGCGACTCTCACCGCGCTATCGCCGGTCATCGCCGCCGGCACGCCGCTGATCGCCTGCGCCAAGGGCATCGAGCGCGGCACGCACAAGTTCATGACCGAGATCGTCGCCGAGTGCGCGCCCAATGCGCTGCCGGCGATCCTGTCGGGGCCGAGCTTCGCCGCTGACGTCGCGCGCGGCATGCCGACCGCGGTCACCATCGCCGCGGCGGACGCTGCCGTCGCGGAAGCGCTGGCGCATGCGATGAACACCGGCGCGTTCCGTCCCTATCACTCGACCGACGTGCGCGGCGTCGAACTCGGCGGCGCCACCAAGAACGTGCTGGCGATCGCTGCCGGCATCGTCAGCGGCCGCGGGCTGGGCGCCAGCGCGCTCGCCGCGATGACGACGCGCGGCTTCGCCGAATTGGTGCGGTTCGGCCGTGCCTGCGGCGCCCGCACCGAGACGATGATGGGCCTGTCCGGCCTCGGCGATCTCATCCTCACCTGCGGCACGCCGCAGTCGCGCAATTTCTCCTATGGCGTCGCGCTTGGGAAAGGCGAAGCGCCGAGCGGCAAGCTTGCCGAAGGTGCCTTCACCGCGCCGGTGCTGCTGGAGATGGCGCGCGCGACGGGCGTCGACATGCCGATCTCGGAGGCGGTGGCCGCGGTGCTCGCCGGCGCGGTCACGGTCGACGAAGCGATCGAGGCGCTGCTGACGCGGCCGCTCAAATCGGAAGAGTGATCCATGCCCCACTGGCTGTTCAAATCCGAGCCGGACGTGTTTTCGTGGGACGACCTCGCCAAGCGCGGCGCGAAGGGCGAGCCATGGACCGGCATCCGCAACCACACCGCCAAACTCAACATGCTGAAGATGAAGAAGGGCGAGCGCGGCTTCTTCTATCACTCGAATATCGGCAAGGAGATCGTCGGCATCTGCGAGGTCGTGCGCGAGGCCTATCCCGATCCGACCGCCAAAGCAGGAGAGCCGTGGGTCTGCGTCGACATCAAGGCCGTGGAGCGGCTGAAGGCGCCAGTGACGCTTGCGGCGGTCAAGGCGGAGCCCAAGCTTGCCGAGATCCAGCTGCTGCGGCAGTCGCGGCTGTCGCTGCCGGCGATCAGCGAAAGCGAGTGGAAGCTCGTCTGCAGGATGGGCGGGGTGTGACTCTCTTGTCCCTCCCCTGAAAGGGGAGCGTCCGGCGCGCTAGCGCCGGGGGTGGGGTCGCGTCTCGATCACCACCGGCCCCCACCCGGCGCGCATTCGCGCGCCACCCTCCCCCGCAAGCGGGGCAGGGATCATGCCCCGCCATGACCTGCGTCAACCCCGCGACCCCTGCCAAAGTGCGACGCGGCGTGCCTTGTCGGGCCGCGGACCGCCGTCGCATAATGGCGCAAAGTTGTGCAATTGCGCGCCCGGGGGCCCAACCCCGGCGGCAGGAGGAAGAAGCCATGTCCGACAAAACCTACGCCGTCCCCGCCGACTGGCAGAAGCGCGCCTTCGTCGACGACGCGAAGTACCAGGAGATGTACGCGCGCTCGATCAAGGACCCGAACGGCTTCTGGGCTGAGCACGCCAGGCGGATCGACTGGATCAAGCCCTTCACCAAGGTGAAGAACACCACCTACGATCCGCACAACGTCTCGATCAAATGGTTCGAGGACGGCACGCTCAACGCCTGCTCCAATTGCGTCGACCGGCATCTCGCCAAGCGCGGCGACCAGACCGCGATCATCTGGGAAGGCGACGATCCCAAGGACGACAAGAAGCTCACCTACAGGCAGTTGCACGCCGAGGTCAGCCGCTTCGCCAATGTGCTCAAGGCGCGCGGCGTCAAGAAAGGCGACCGCGTCACCATCTACATGCCGATGATCGTCGAGGCGGCGGTCGCCATCCTCGCCTGCGCCCGCATTGGCGCGGTCCATTCGGTGATCTTCGGCGGCTTCTCGCCCGACTCCATCGCCGGCCGCATCGAGGACTGCAAGTCGCCGATCGTCATCACCGCGGACGAAGGCATTCGCGGCGGCCGCAAGATTCCGCTCAAGGAGAACGTCGACGCGGCCTGCGACAAGGTCGGCGGCGTCACTTCCGTCATCGTCGTCAAGCGCACAAATGCGCCGGTGAAGATGAAGGCCGGCCGCGACGTCTATTACGACGACATCGCCAAGACCGTTCCGGCCGACTGCCCGTGCGAGGAGATGAGCGCGGAGGACCCGCTGTTCATCCTCTACACCTCAGGTTCGACCGGCAAGCCGAAGGGCGTGCTGCACACCACCGGCGGCTATCTCGTCTACACGTCGATGACGCACCAGTACGTGTTCGACTATCACGACGGCGACATCTACTGGTGCACGGCGGACGTCGGCTGGGTCACCGGCCACAGCTACATCGTCTACGGGCCACTTTCGAACGGCGCCGTGTCGCTGATGTTCGAGGGCGTGCCGAACTATCCGAGCACGTCGCGCTTCTGGGAAGTCTGCGACAAGCACAAGGTCAACATTCTCTACACCGCGCCGACGGCGATCCGCGCGCTGATGCAAGGCGGCGACGGCCCGGTGAAGAAGACCTCGCGCAAGTCGCTGCGGCTTTTGGGCTCGGTCGGCGAGCCGATCAATCCGGAAGCCTGGGAGTGGTACTACCACGTGGTCGGCGAGGGCCGCTGCCCGATCGTCGACACCTGGTGGCAGACCGAGACCGGCGGCATCCTCATCACGCCGCTGCCGGGCGCGACGCGGCTGAAACCCGGCTCGGCGACGCGGCCGTTCTTCGGCATCGTGCCGGAGATTGTCGACGCCGAGGGCAAGACGCTTCCCGGCGCCACCAGCGGCAATCTCTGCATCGCCGATTCCTGGCCCGGCCAGATGCGCACGGTCTACGGCGACCACCAGCGCTTCATCGACACCTACTTCAAGACCTATCCCGGCAAATATTTCACCGGCGACGGCTGCCGCCGCGACGAGGACGGCTTCTACTGGATCACCGGTCGCGTCGACGACGTCATCAACGTCGCCGGCCATCGCATGGGCACGGCGGAAGTCGAGAGCGCGCTGGTCGCGCATCCGAAGGTGTCGGAGGCCGCGGTCGTCGGCTATCCGCACGACATCAAGGGCCAGGGCATCTACGCCTACGTCACCTTGATGGCGGGCGAGAAGCCGAGCGAGGACTTGCGCAAGGAATTGGTCAACTGGGTGCGCAAGGAGATTGGCCCGATCGCGTCGCCCGACCTGATCCAGTTCTCGCCCGGCCTGCCGAAGACGCGCTCGGGCAAGATCATGCGCCGCATCCTGCGCAAGATCGCCGAGGACGATTTCGGCAATCTCGGCGACACCACCACGCTCGCCGATCCGGCCGTGGTCGACGACCTCGTCCACAATCGCCAGAACAAGAAGGCCGCCGCGAAGGCGGGGGCGTGAGGCATTCCGCTCGTCCCCGGCTTCGCATAGGCGAGGCCGGGGACACCGATGCCCGCCCCGAATACCGCGCGGCATAAGGTCTTTCGCCGTTTACGTTACCGGCAGCTTTCGCCTGACCCGGGCGTTTCGTTGACTATTCTTCCGCGCGTCGGGCCATCCGGGGCGCGCGGAAAATGTCTCTGGTACTGCGGCGAACGGCGTTGTTCGTCTTCATTGTCGTGATGTGGGCTTTCGTCGCCGCCGCGGCGCGCGCGTCGACGCGCGACGTCGTGCCGCTGTCTGGCTTCGCGCCCGGGACGATCGTGGTGAAGACGTCCGAGCGTAAACTCTATTTCGTGCTGGACGGCCGCAAGGCGCTGCGCTTCCCGGTCGGCGTCGGCAAGGCCGGCCAGGAGTGGAGCGGCGTCTCGCGCATCTCCGGCAAATACGTGCGGCCCTCCTGGTCGCCGCCCGATGACATCCGCCGCGAGAACCCGCGCCTGCCCGCCGTGATCCCCGGCGGCGCGCCGAACAATCCGATGGGCCAGTTCGCGATGACGCTCGGCGACGGCACCTACGCCATCCACGGCACGAACCGGCCGCAGACGGTCGGCCGCTTCGTCTCGCACGGCTGCATCCGCATGCTCAACGCCGACATTCGCGAGCTCTACAGCATGGTCGGCGTCGGTACGCCGGTGATCGTCGAGCGATGAGTTTTGTCCACCGGCTCTCCCTCGCACTCGCCTTCGCCGCCGCGCTGATCGCGGCGGGCGCCGCGCAGGCGCGCGACCTCGTGCCGTTCCCGTCGCATTACCGGGCCGGCGACATCGTCATCATGACGAGCGCCCGCCAGTTGTTCTTCGTACTCGATTCCGGCCGCGCCATCCGCTATCCGGTCGGTGTCGGCAAGGCCGGCATGGCTTGGCACGGCCGCGCTTACGTAGCGGTCAAGCGCCTGCGCCCGGCCTGGCAGGCGCCGCCGGAGCTGTCCGGCGGTGGCTACGGCCCGGTCATCCCGGGCGGCTCACCGCGCAATCCGATGGGCGCCGCCGTGCTCGGGCTCGACCGCGGCAACTACGCCATCCACGGCACCAACAACCCATCCTCGGTCGGCGGCTTCGTGTCGCATGGCTGCATCCGCATGCACAACGAGGACGTCCTCGACCTCTATGCGCGCGTCGGCGTCGGCACCGAGGTGCTCGTGTTGCGCTGACGCGGCCGATTTCTGTGAAATCGTGACGATTCCGGGATAGACTTCGCGACCTCGACACAATTCGTGTTCAGACGAGGTCCATGGCGCGTCCGCGCACCTCTCCCCAGCCGGAAGTTCCCGGCCTTGCCGTCCGAAAGATCGCCGCCGACATCGTCGACGGCGTTTTGCGGCGCAGGGTGCCGCTCGACGAGCAGCTCTCCGGGCGCGCCGCGCATATCGGGCTCGCGACATTGGCCGACCGCGACCGCGCGCTGATGCGGCGCTTGACCGCCACCGTGCTGCGCCGGCTCGGCACCTTGCGGCACGCGCTGACGGGCTTTCTCGACAAGGGCTTTCCGGCCGACGCGCCGCGCGTCGAGACCATCCTCATGGTCGGCGCGGCGCAAGTTTTGTGGCTCGACGTGCCCGATCATGCCGCGGTCGATCTGTCGGTGCGGCTGGCGCAGGCCGACCGCCGCGGCGCGCGCTATGCCGGCCTCGTCAACGCCGTGCTGCGCCGGGTGGCGCAGAACCGAGACATGATCCTGGCCGCGAAGGCGACACGCGACACGCCGGACTGGCTGATGGCGCGCTGGACCAGCGCCTACGGCAAGGAGACCGCGCGCGCCATCGCCGAGGCCAACGGCCACGAGCCGTCGCTCGACCTCAGCGTCAAGGCTGATGCGCCGCACTGGGCCGAGCGGCTGCGGGGCCGGGTGTTGCCGACCGGCACGGTGCGCACGATCGCGCACGGCGCCGTGTCCATGCTGCCGGGCTTCACGGAAGGCGCCTGGTGGGTGCAGGACGCCGCCGCCTCGATTCCCGCGCATCTCCTCGGCGACGTGCGCGGCCTCAAGGTCGCGGATCTCTGCGCCGCGCCGGGCGGCAAGACCGCGCAACTCTGCGCCGCCGGGGCCGAGGTGACCGCCATCGACCGCTCGCCGGTGCGCATCGCAAGATTGCAGGAGAATTTGGCCCGGCTCGGCCTCACCGCCGAAACGCATGCGGCCGATGTGCTGGAGTGGCAGGGCGGCCCGTTCGACGCCGTGCTCGTCGACGCACCGTGCTCGGCGACCGGCACGATCCGCCGTCATCCCGACGTGCCCTGGCTCAAGGGCGAGGCCGACCTCGTCCCGCTCATGTCGCTGCAGCAGCGTCTGCTCGACCGCGCCGTGAGCCTGGTGAAGCCCGGCGGCTGCATCGTCTACTGCGTCTGTTCGCTGGAGCCGGAGGAGGGCGAGGCGCAGGTCGCGGCGCTGCTCGCACGCAACCCGCACGTCGCGCGCGCCCCGCTTGCCGCGGCGGATGTCTTCGGCCGGCCCGAGTTCCTCAACGCGGACGGTGACCTGCGCACCTTGCCGCAGATGCTGCCCGACCCCGACCCGCACCAGGGGGGCATGGACGGCTTCTTCGGTGCGCGGTTGATGCGGACCGGCTAAGTCTCGGCACGATCGCGTGATTTGGACCTTCAACCTGCCTTCGCTATCGTGAACCTGCACGCGAATCAGGCCGCCGCGCGGGGAACGGACAATCTCATGATGCGGGTCACGGTGGCGGAGCGGTTGGGGCTCTCCGCGCTGATCGGGCGCCGCGCCTTCCGCAACCTGCTCGCACGCGTCGCCACCCATCCGCTGCTGCGCTGGCGCCACGGCTCGGGCAAGACCGACCGGCTGCTGATCGCGCCGCAGGATTTGCGCACCGCCGACGCCACGCGCGCCAGCGAGATCTACAGCGGCCGCTTCGCCTTCGCCGGCAAGGTGGTGATCTGTGACCGCCGCTCGCCGTTCGAGATGACGCCGCCCTCCGACGAATGGGCGGTGATCCTCTTGAGCTTCTCGTGGCTGCGTCATCTGCGCGCCGCCGACTCCGCGATCACCCGCGCCAATGCGCGCGCGCTGATCGACGACTGGATCACGGTGCAGGGCAAATGGCATCCGCTCGGCTGGCGCAACGACATCCTGTCGCGGCGCATTCTCTGCTGGCTCAGCCAGGCGCCGTTCGTGCTGCAGGACGCCGACGCGCGCTTCTACCGCCGCTTCATCCGCAGCCTGTCGCGGCAGGTGCGCTATCTGCGCCGCACTTTGCGCCAGTCGCGCGAGGGCCTGCCGCGATTGCAGGCGCTGATGGCGCTGAACTATGCGAGCCTTTGCATGCAAGGGCAGGCCGGCGTGCTCCGCCCCAATGCGCGCAAGCTGATCGAGGAATTGCGGGCGCAGATCCTGCCCGACGGCGGCCACGTCAGCCGCAATCCCGGCATCTTGATCGAGATTCTCGCCGATCTCTTGCCGCTCAGGCAATTGTTCTCGGCGCGCAATTTGCAGCCGCCGCAGGCGATCAACAACGCCATCGATCGCATGATGCCGATGCTGCGCTTCTTCCGCCATGCCGACGGCAATTTCGCGCAGTTCAACGGCATGGGGCCGACGCCGGTCGACCTGCTCGCCACCGTGCTCGCCTATGACGACGCGCGCGGCGCGCCGCTATCGAACGCGCCGCATTCCGGCTACCAGCGCATGGAGGCGGCGCAGACGGCGCTGATCGTCGATACCGGGCGGCCGCCGCCGGTGGCGTTGAGCCAGGAAGCGCATGCCGGCTGCCTGTCGTTCGAACTGTCGTGGAAGCAGCACCGGCTGGTCGTCAATTGCGGCCTGCCGGCGGTCAACCGCGAGACCTGGCGGCAGGTGGCGCGCGCGACCCCGGCGCATTCGACCGTAACCGTTAACGAGCGGCCGTCCTGCCGTTTCCTCGAGAGCGCGCCGTTCCGCAAGCTGCTCGCCGGCGTCCCGATCATCGCCGGGCCGCGCGACGTGCGGATCGCACGCGACGAAGAGAACGGCGCCGTGACATTGCGCGCCTCGCACGACGGCTACGCCGCCGAATACGATCTCGTCCACACGCGCGCCATGCGCCTGTCCGACGACGGCCGCGCGCTCGACGGCGAGGACAGCTTTTCCGCCGCCGACGGCAGCGAGCCGGGCGGCGGCGCGCCGGACGAATACGCCGTGCGCTTCCACCTCCACCCGGCGATCAAGGCGAGCCGCCTGTCGGATGGCCGCGGCGTGATCCTGCTCCTGCCGGACAAGGAGGTGTGGACCTTCGGCACGCTCGCCGACGCCGTGCACATCGAGGAGAGCGTCTACCTCTCGGCCAGCGAGGGCCCGCGCCGGACGGTGCAGATCGTCATTTACGGCAATGCCCGGACGGCGCCCGTGGTGCGCTGGGCCTTCCGCCACAGCCCGCCGGCGCAGCCGGGCATCCGCCCCGACCGGTTCGAGGAGCCGGAATTGCCGTTGGGCAAATAGACCTGCCGCATTTGAAGCCGCGGCGTTTTGTGCTACCGGCGCGATCTGAACAGGGCGCTGCCGCATGACCACCCATCCCCGCCGCATCACTCGCGCGCTGCTCTCGGTCTCGGACAAGCGGGGCCTCATCGGGTTTGCCACCTCGCTCGCGGGCCTCGGCGTCGAGCTGGTCTCGACCGGCGGCACGGCAAAAGCGCTGAAGGAGGCTGGGCTCAAGGCCGCCGACGTCTCGGACGTGACCGGCTTTCCCGAGATGATGGACGGCCGGGTCAAGACGCTGCATCCGAAAGTGCATGGCGGCCTGCTCGCCATCCGCGACAACAAGGAGCACGCCGCGGCGATGGCCGCGCACGGCATCAGGCCGATCGATCTCTTGGTCGTGAACCTCTATCCGTTCGAGGCGACGGTCGCGAAAGGTGCGGCTTACGACGACTGCATCGAGAACATCGACATCGGCGGGCCGGCGATGATCCGCGCCGCGGCCAAGAACCATCACGACGTCACCGTGGTGGTCGAGCCGGAGGACTACGAGAAGGTGCTCGCCGAGTTGACGCAGCACGCCGGCATGACCTCGCTCGAGCTGCGCAAGGCGCTCGCAGCCAAGGCCTATGCGCGCACCGCCGCCTACGACGCGGCGATCTCGAACTGGTTTGCCGATACGCTCAAGACCGAGGCGCCGGACTATCGCGCCGTCGGCGGCAAGCTGATCCAAAAGCTGCGTTACGGCGAGAACCCGCACCAGAGCGCGTCGTTCTATCGCACGCCCGACGCGCGCGCCGGCGTGTCGACGGCGCGGCAGATGCAGGGCAAGGCGCTCTCCTACAACAACATCAACGACACCGACGCGGCCTTTGAATGCGTCGCCGAGTTCGACCCGCGCCGTACCGCGGCCTGCGTCATCGTCAAGCACGCCAATCCGTGCGGTGTCGCCGAGGGCGCGACCCTCATCGATGCCTACCGCAAGGCGCTGGCCTGCGATTCGACGTCGGCCTTCGGCGGCATCGTCGCGCTCAACCGCACGCTGGATGCGGAGGCGGCGAAGGCGATCGTCGAGATCTTCACCGAGGTGATCGTCGCGCCGGATGCCAGCGAGGAAGCAATCGCCATCGTCGCGGCGAAGAAGAACCTGCGGCTGCTGCTCGCCGGCGGCCTGCCCGATCCGCGCGCGCGCGGCCTGACGGCGAAGACGGTCGCCGGCGGCTTGCTGGTGCAGTCTCGCGACAACGCGGTGGTCGACGACATGACGCTCAAGACGGTGACCAAGCGCGCGCCGAGCGCCGCCGAATTGAACGACCTGCGCTTTGCGTTCCGTGTCGCCAAGCACGTCAAGTCGAACACCATCGTCTATGCCAGGGACCTCGCCACCGTCGGCATCGGCGCAGGACAAATGAGCCGCGTCGATTCCGCGCGCATTGCGGCGCGCAAGGCCGAGGACGCCGCGCGCGAATTGAAGCTCGCGGCGCCGCTGACCAAAGGCTCGGTGGTGGCGTCGGACGCGTTCTTCCCGTTCGCCGACGGTTTATTGGTGGCGATCGAGGCCGGCGCGACAGCCGTGATCCAGCCCGGCGGCTCGATGCGCGATCAGGAGGTCATCGACGCCGCTGACAAGCACGGGATTGCCATGGTGTTCACCGGCGTCAGGCATTTCAGGCATTAGTGGCTTGTGTCCCGGACGCGGTGCAGCACGTAGCGAAGCGAAGTGATGCGCCGCTGATCCGGGACCCCGATTGGTCAGGAAGACAGCTGGGTCCCGGTTCTGCAGCGCATCACTGCGTGCTGCGCTGCGCCCGGGACACGCAGGCGTCACTCCCTTGCCAAATCCCCCAGCAAACTTGCCGCCACCGAGAGCTTCGAGAGTGTCAGCCCCGAGCCCGCGATCTCGTGGATCGCGGCGCGGATGCGCTCGACCTCCGCCTGCCGCGGCTTGACCCATTCCTCGACCGCCCCGGCTCCGGCGTGGCCGTTGCCGACCATGGCCGCGGTCAGCCGCCGCTCGGCGTCGCCGATCGAATCGAGCGCGCGGTCGAGCGCGAGCCGGTCGAAATAATCGGCGACGGCGATGGTCGGCACCGCGCCTGCCACGCGGTCGAGCTGGAAGAAGGCCTCGGTCGCGAAATAGGTGGCGGTGACCTCGGCAACCGGCTTCTTGGCGCGGTCGGCGACCAGCACGATGTCCGGCGCGGCCTTGAGCTCGACGAAGTCGGCGATGCGGTGCGCCAGCGCTTCCGGCACGCCGTTGCGCACGAACTCCGCCGCGCGCGCGTCGCGCGCCGCCTGCGCCGGCTTCGACAATGCGGTCGACAGCGCCGCCTCGACCTGCGCGATGCCGTCGCGATAGTGCGCGACGATGGTGTCCAGCCCCTGCCGCAGATCGACGTTGCGCAGGAACCAGACGATGCGGTCGAGCAGCAGGTTCTGCACGGCGGCGTAGAGCGAGAGCTGCACGTCGCCCTTGACCTTGGTGTCGAGCGCGTCGATCTCGGAATTCAGCGCCACCATCTCGTAGCTCTGCCGCACGGCGGCGAAGGCGGCCGCGACCGCCGCCGACGAGGCGCCGGTCTGGTCGGCGATACGCACGATGAGCGTCGCGCCGCCGCGGTTGATCATCGAATTGGTGAGCTGCGTGGCGATGATCTCGCGGCGCAGCCGGTGCGATTGCAGCGCGTCTGGGTAGCGCTCCGTCATTTCCTTCGGGAAATAGCGGTTCAATTCGCGGCCGAGATAGGGATCGTCCGGCACGTCGGAGTCGAGGAGCTCGGAATAGAGCGACAGCTTGGCGTAGGCGAGCAGCACCGCGAGCTCCGGCCGCGTCAGCGGCGCGTTGCGCTTGCGCCGTTCGCCGAGCGCCATCTCGTCCGGCAGGTATTCGACCGCGCGGTCGAGTTCGCCGCGCTGCTCGAGGATGTGCATCAATCTTTGCTGGAAGCCGAAGTCCTCCATGCCGCGCCGCTGCGCCAGCGACAGCGCCAGCGTCTGCTGGTAGTTGTTGCGCAGCACCAGGCGCGCCACCTCATCGGTCATCTCGGCGAGCAGCGCGTTGCGGTTCTCGATCGTGAGCGCGCCGGCGCGCACCGGCGTCGACAGCGCGATCTTGATGTTGACCTCGACGTCGGAGGTGTTGACGCCGGCCGAATTGTCGATGGCGTCGGTGTTGAGCCTGATGCCGCGCAGCGCCGTCTCGATGCGGCCGCGCTGCGTCATGCCGAGATTGGCGCCTTCGCCGACCACCTTGACGTTGAGATCGGCGCCGGTGACGCGGATCGCGTCGTTGGCGCGGTCGCCGACCATGTCGTCGGTCTCGGTCGCGGCGCGCACATAGGTGCCGATGCCGCCGAAGAACAGAAGGTCGACTTTGGCCTTCAGGATCGCCTTCATCAGCGCCTGCGGCGTGACCGTCTCCGCGACGCCGAACAGCTTCGCCGCCTCCGGCGACAACTTGATCTCCTTCGACGCGCGCGGGTAGACGCCGCCGCCCTTCGAGATCAGGCTTTTGTCGTAGTCCTGCCAGCTTGAGCGCGGCAGGTTGAACAGCCATTGCCGCTCGGCGAAAGCCTTCTTCGGCTCCGGGTCGGGATCGATGAAGATGTCGCGATGGTCGAAGGCGGCGAGCAGCCGCGTCGTCTCCTCGCGCAGCATGCCGTTGCCGAACACGTCGCCCGACATGTCGCCGACACCGACCGCGGTGAACGGCGTCGCGTGGATGTTGACGTCCATCTCGCGGAAGTGACGCTTGACCGACTCCCAGGCGCCGCGCGCGGTGATGCCCATCACCTTGTGGTCGTAGCCGGCCGAGCCGCCGGAGGCGAAGGCATCGCCCAGCCAGTAGCCGTGCTCGATGGCGAGCCCGTTGGCGATGTCGGAAAAGGTGGCGGTGCCCTTGTCGGCCGCGACCACGAGATAGGGGTCGTCGCCCTCGTGCCGCACGACGTTCTCGGGCGGGATCAGCTTGCCGTCCGCCGCGAAGTTGTCGGTGATGTCGAGCAGCGTCGATATGAACAATTTGTAGGTGGCGACGCCTTCGGCCTGAAACTGCTCGCGCGTCGGGTTCTTCGGCATCAATTTGGGCACGAAGCCGCCCTTGGCGCCGACCGGCACGATCACCGCGTTCTTGACCTGCTGCGCCTTCACGAGGCCGAGTATCTCGGTGCGGAAGTCCTGCGGCCGGTCGGACCAGCGGATGCCGCCGCGCGCGACCTTGCCGAAGCGCAGATGCACGCCCTCGACGCGCGGCGAATAGACGAAGATCTCGTAGAGCGGCCGCGGCAGCGGCAGTTCGGTCAGCTTGCGGCTTTCGAACTTGATGGCGATCTGCGCCTTCGGCTGGCCGTCCGTGCCGGTCTGGTAGAAGTTGGTGCGGATGCCCGACTGCACCGCGTTGACGAACAGGCGCAGGATGCGGTCCTCGTCGAGGCTGTCGACCTTTTCCAGTTCCGCCTCGATGCGCTTGGCGATCTCGTCCTGTTTCGCGTCGCGCCCGTCGCCGCCGCGCGGGTCAAAGCGCGCATGGAACAGCGCGACGATGTCGGCGGCGATCGCCGAATGCTTGACCAAAGTCGCCCACATGTAGTCCTGCGAGTAGGGCACGCGCGCCTGCCGCAGGAAGCGCGAGACGGTGCGCAGCAGCGCCACGTCGCGCCAGCCGAGCCCGCCGATCAATGTCAGCGCGTTGTAGCCGTCGTTCTCGGCCTGGCCGCGCATCACCATCATGAAGGCGGCTTCCAGCGGCGCCTTGCCGTCGTCGAGGTCGATCGCGGCGCCGTCACGGCGCTCGAGCAGCATGTCGTGGAACCATGCGCCGGCGTGGCCCTCGGGCGCGATGTGATACGTGCGCTCGTCGACGACGCGAAAGCCCATGTTCTCCAGCACCGGCACCCGGTCGGACAGCGGCAGCGGGTGGGCGAGGCTCCATACCTTCAGCCCAACGGCGCGCTGCTCCTCCTCGAGCCGGTGGTGGAAATCGACGCCGAGCGGCCGGTCTTCGCTCAGGCCCTCGATCACGCGAATGTCGCCGGCGGCCACCGCCGGCGCATACACGTCGCGGAAACCGGCGGTGAAGGCGCCGCGATAACGGTTGAACAACGCATGCGCCTTGTCCGGTGGATTGACCAGCGACAGCGCGCCGGCCAGCCCGTCGGTCCAGGTGCGGACGATGTCGCCGACGTCGCTCTCGAGCTTGGCGCGGGCGATCTCGACCGGCGCGCCGCCGGAACGGCCGATGATGAAGTGCACGCGCACCAGCGGCCCTTCCGGGAAGAATGGATAGTAGGCCGAGACGCGCCCGACGAAAGTCGAGGCGAGGTAGTCGCCGATGCGGCCGCGGATGACGCTGTCGTAGCGTTCGCGCGGCACGTAGACGAGCACCGAGACGAAGCGGTCGAAGCGGTCGCGGCGCGGCAGCACGCGCACGCGCGGCCGCTCGTCGAGCTGCATGATCGCCAACGCGTTCTGGTAAAGCGTTTCCTCGTCGACCTGGAACAGCTCGTCGCGCGGATAGTGCTCGAGCACGTTCGCGAGCGCCTTGCCCGAATGGCTGCCGGGATCGAAGCCGGCGCGCGCCTCGACGGCGGCCAGCTTGCGCCTGAGATACGGGATGCCGTGCGCTGCGCGCGTATAGGCGGTCGAGGTGAACAGGCCGACGATGCGCTGCTCGCCGATGAGGTTGCCGGCGCCGTCGAAATGCTTGATGCCGATATAATCGAGATAGACGCGCCGGTGCACGCGCGCGTGGATGTTGGCCTTGGCGACGATCAGCGGCCGCGGCTCCTTCAGAAAGGCCATGATCTCCGGCGTCATTTCCAGAAGCTCGGTGCCGCGGCGCAGGACGCGCAATTCGCGCTGGCGCATGATGCCGAGCGCGGTCTCGAAGTCCGGCTTGAGCTCGTCATTCTCGAGCGTGTAGTTGCGCACGCCGAGGAAGGTGAAATTGTCGGCCAGCAGCCATTGCAGGAACTGCACCGCCTCGGCGAGCTCGTCGACCGGCAGCGGCGGCGGGTTGTTCTTGAGCTCGGCGACGATGCCGTTGACGCGCTCGAGCATCGGCCGCCAGTCGGCGACGGCAAGCCGCACCTCGGCGAGAATGCCGGCGAGCGCTTTCGTGAGCTCGGCGCAGGCCTCCTCGCCGGCGAGTCCGTCGACATGGAGGTGGATGAAGCTCTCGCGCGCGCCCGCGCCGGCGCCACCGATGGCGGCAAGGCGGCCTCCCTTGCGGTCGACGTCGAGCACGGGATGGGCGACGAGCCGCACCGCGAGGCGCCGTTCCGAGAGTTCGCCCATCACCGAGTCGAGCAAAAACGGCATGTCGTCGTTGACGAGCTCGACCACGCCGATGGCGCGGCGGTCACCGGATTCCGTCAGGTCGACGGCGGCGCAGCGGATCTTCGGCGCACCCGGCTCGCGCCCGGCGAGCAGCGCGTAGGCCCGCGCCGCCAGCATGGCGAGATCGCCGGCGCCGTAGCGCAGCAGGTCCTCCGGCACCGTGCGGCCGTAGAGCTGCGCCGCGAACGAGGCCGGGACTTGCGGGTCGATGTTTTTGAGCGTCGCGCCGGCCTGTTCGAGCAGGGTCCGGGCGGCGATGTCGCCGTCGCGCGCGGTGATGTCGGCAGCCATGGAAGACCTCGCGCTTGGGGAGAGAGAATCGGTCGAGGCAAGACCGGAGTGTTCACAATCTGCGGGCAGCCGTCGAGAGCAAGGCACGCGACCTTGACCCTCTCGTGACGGCGCCGCCGCGCGCTCGCGCCGCCCTCGCAAACTGTTGATAGGACGGGTCTAATCGCCGCGGCGGTCGCGATTTACGGCAGCGCGGAAAGATGCCACCTTCGCTGCCGCAGCAGAACGGCAGGCACCAGACATGGCCAAAGGCTCCGTGGCGTTGAAGAAGAAGTCCGACACAAGGCGGGATGCGGCCAAGGCCGCGCCGCCGCAGCCGGCCGACGATCGTCCGATCATCGCGCTCGACCTTGGGCCGGCGCAGCTGTCGCCGGCGATGCAGGCCTATTTCCAGAAATGCCAGGAGAAGCTCGGCTTCGTGCCGAACGTGCTCATCGCCTACGCCTTCGACGCCGCCAAGCTCGAGGCCTTCGTCGCCATGTACAACGACCTGATGCTGGCGCCGAGCGGGCTCTCGAAGCTCGAGCGCGAGATGATCGCGGTCGCGGTGTCGTCGCAGAACCGCTGCTACTACTGCCTCACCGCGCACGGCCAGGCGGTGCGGCAGTATTCGAACGATCCGCTGCTCGGCGAGCACATGGTGATGAACTATCGCGCCGCGCGGCTGTCGAAACGCCAGCGTGCGATGCTCGACTTCGCGGTGAAGCTGACCAATGAGCCGTGGGCGGTCGAGGAAGAGGACCGCGCGGCTCTACGCAAGGCCGGCTTCTCCGATCGCGACATCTGGGACATCGCGGCGGTAGTCGGCTTCTTCAACATGTCGAACCGCGTTGCGTCGGCCACCGACATGCGTCCGAATGCCGTCTATCACGGCATGTCCAGATAACCGCTGTCGTCCCCGCGAAGGCGGGGACCCATGCGCCGCAGCATCGCGATAGACTGCGGAGTATGGGTCCCGGGCCTCGTTTCGCTCGCCCGGGACGACACCATTTGAAGTTTCACATGACCCACGCCGGCCGCATTCTCTCCGTCACCGTTGCCCTCCTCGTCGCCACCGTCGCGCTGGCGCAGGATTACACGGCGCGGCAATTCACTTCGATCCCGCCGGTCAATGGCGTCCTCGCGCACAACGGCATGGTGGTGGCGCAGGAGAGCCGCGCCGCGCGTATCGGCGTCGAAATCCTCGACCGCGGCGGCAACGCCGTCGACGCGGCGGTCGCGGTCGGATTTGCCATGGCGGTGACCTATCCGCGCGCCGGCAATATCGGCGGCGGCGGCTTCATGGTCATCCACCTCGCCAACGGCAACAAGGACACGTCAATCGACTATCGCGAGGTTGCTCCGGCCGCCGCGACGCCGACGATGTTTCTCGATGCGCAAGGCAACCCCGACCCGAAGAAGTCGCGCGATAGTGGCCTCGCCGTCGGCGTGCCGGGCACGGTCGCGGGCCTCGCGATGGCGGAGGCGAAATACGGCTCCGGCAAATTCACGCTCGCCGACCTGATCGCGCCGTCGATCCGGCTGGCGCAAAACGGCTTCCCGGTCGAGGACGATCTCGCCGATTCGCTGCCGCAGGCGCGCGACCGGCTGATGCACTGGCCGTCGACGACCAGCATCTTCTTCAACGGCGACCGGCCGCTGCACGAAGGCGAGCGGCTGATCCAGTTCGATCTCGCCGAAACCTTGCGCGGCATTGCCGACAAAGGCCCGGACGCTTTCTACAAAGGCAGCGTCGCCGCCGGCATCGTGCGCGCCGTCAAGGACGCTGGCGGCATCATGACCGAGGCCGATCTTGCGAATTACCACGCGGTCGAGCGCCCGGTGGTGCGCGGCACCTATCGCGGCTACGGCATCGTGTCGATGCCGCCGCCGTCCTCGGGCGGCGTGCACCTGATCGAGATGCTCAACATCCTGGAGGGTTACGACCTCGGCAAGATGCCGCGCGAGGAGGCGCTGCATTACGAGGTCGAGGCGATGAAGCGTGCCTACGCCGACCGCGCCGTCTACATGGGCGATCCGGAGACGGTGAAGGTCCCCGTCGCCGGCCTCATTTCCAAATCTTACGCCGCATCCCTGCGCGCCGGCATCACCGCGCGCGCGACGCCGGCTGCCGACATCCATGCCGGCAAGCCGCCGGACGTCGAGGGCAAGAACACCACGCATTTCTCCGTCATCGATCGCGACGGCAACGCGGTGTCGAACACCTACACGCTCAATTTCAACTATGGCCTCGGCCTCGTCGCCGAAGGCACCGGCGTCATGCTCAACAACGAGCTCGACGATTTCACCGCCAAGCCCGGCGCGTCCAATGCCTTCGGCCTCGTCGGCTTCGCCGCCAACCTGCCGGGCCCGGGCAAGAAGCCGCTGTCGTCGATGACGCCGACCATCGTGTTCAAGGACGGCAGGCCGTTCATCGTCACCGGCACGCCGGGCGGCAGCCGCATCATCACCACCGTGCTGCAGGTGATCGTCAACGCCATCGACTTCCACATGCCGATCGACAAGGCGGTCGAGACGCCGCGGCTGCACAATCAGTGGCAGCCGGACGAGGTCACGGTCGAACCCGGCTTTCCGGCGGACGAGATTGCGGCGCTGAAGGCGCGCGGCCACAACGTCGTGCCGAGCATGGCGCGCACTTCGGCCAATTCCATCGAGGTGACGCCGCAGGGCTATGTCGGCGCCGCCGACAGCCGCAGCCGCGGCGCGCTGGCCGCGGGGTACTGAAGGCCATGAGCGAGTCGGTCGAACGCGTGCGCGCGGCGCTCATCGCCGCCGGCCATCCCGACACCATCGACGTTTTCCCGGACGGCACGCGCACGGCGCAGGACGCGGCCAACGCGGTCGGCTGCGCGGTGGCGCAGATCGCCAAGTCGATCGTGCTGCGCACGGGAGATCAGGTGGTGCTGGTGATCGCCTCCGGCGCAAACCGCGTCGACACCGCGAAGATCGCCGCGCGGCTCGGCCAGCCGGTCAAGCCGGCCGACGGCCGCTGGGTGCGCGACGTCACCGGCTTTGCCATCGGCGGCGTGGCGCCGGTCGGCCACGCGCAGCCGCCGCGCATCTTCATCGACGCCGACCTGATGGCGCTCGATCCGGTCTGGGCCGCGGCCGGCTCGCCGCGGCATGTGTTCCGCACCAGCGCCGCGGAACTCGCGCGCATGACCGGCGGCGAGGTGGCGGATGTGAAAGAGGGGGCCTGAAAAGATAAAGCCCGCCTGCGCGGAACGCTTCGGCGGGCAACCTTCGCGGTTTTGACCGGCTGGCCAACCGAAGCTCCGAAGGAGCGAAGGTTGGAGCGGGCGAAGGGATTCGAACCCTCGACCCCGACCTTGGCAAGGTCGTGCTCTACCCCTGAGCTACACCCGCATCCGGTAGTTCTGGCCGGCAGAGCCGGCCGCCAAGGCCGTCCGTATAGCCATAACCGGCCCGGCTTGGCAACAACCCTTTGCCCCACAAGGTCAATGCTTTCTGCGGTGCCGGCGGGGCGGCGGGCCGTCGTAGCGGGGGTTCGGGTTACAGAAGCCGCGGGTGCCGGCGAGGATATTCGGGACGCAGGATTCCAGCGTCGGATAGAAGCAGTCCCACCGGGTATCGTTGAAGGCGCCGGGGTAGACCGCGCACCAGGGGCCCTGCGGCCGGGCTGGCCCCCAGAACTGCGCGCCGGCCGGCGCGGGCGCAAGGGCCGCTGCCAGCGCCAGCACGGCCAGGCCTCGAAAACGCATGCGATCTCCTCCGCCGCCGCTCGTCAGACCTGCTAGGTAATGCCGATCCCGCCGGAATGTTACCGCCCGAAACCCGTTCATGAGCAAGACCCCCGACGACCTCTTCGCCGCGCTCGACGCGCTCGGCATCAAGCATTCGACCATCAAGCACCCGCCGGTCTTCACCGTCGAGCAGGCGCGCGAGCTGCGCGGCAAGACGCCGGGCGGCCACACCAAGAACCTGTTCCTGCGCGACAAGAAGGGTGCGCTGTTCCTCGTCGTGGCGCTGGAGGACGTGGCGATTGACCTGAAGGGCCTGCACCGGCTGCTCGGCGCCTCGGGGCGGTTCTCGTTTGGCTCGGCCGATCTGCTGCGCGAGGTCTGGGGCGTGGCGCCCGGCTCAGTCACCCCGTTCGGCGCGATCAACGATGCCGAAGGGCGCGTCACCGTCGTCCTCGATACGCCGATGATGGAGCACGCGCTCCTCAACTACCACCCGCTGGTCAACACCATGACCACGGCGATTTCCCGCGACGATCTCATCCGGTTCCTGGAATCGACCGGCCATCCGCCGCGCATCGAGACGGTCTCGGGCGTGGCGCCGGAGGGGGACTGACCCCCGATTGCATTCCCCGGCCGAATGACCCATTTAAGCCGCACGGAACCGGGATATTGCAGCCCAAAGCAATGAGCGTTTCGAAGGCGAGGACCGATGTTCGATAACGGCGGGGCGGTTGCGGCGCAGGCCGATGTGGTCAGGGACACGACCACGCAGACCTTCATGAAGGACGTGATCGAGGAGTCGAAGCGCCAGCCGGTGCTGGTCGACTTCTGGGCGCCCTGGTGCGGACCGTGCAAGCAGCTCACGCCCGTGCTGGAGAAGGCGGTCAAGGCGGCCAAGGGCAAGGTCAAGCTCGCCAAGATGAACATCGACGAGCATCCGGCCATTCCCGGCCAGATGGGCATCCAGTCGATCCCGGCGGTGGTCGCCTTCGTCAACGGCCAGCCGGCCGACGGATTCATGGGCGCGCTGCCGGAGAGCCAGGTTGTCCAATTCCTCGAGCGCCTGACCAAAGGCAAGGTCGGCGGCGAGGAGCAGGATTTGCTGAAAGCCGCCGACGCCGCTTTGGTCGACGGCGACGCCGCCACCGCGGCGGCGATCTACGCGCAGCTTTTGCAGGAGGAGGCCGGCAACGTGCACGCGCTTGCAGGTCTCGCGCGCTGCTACGTTGAAACCGGCGCGCTGGAGCAGGCGAAGCAGACGCTGGCGATGGTGCCGGAAGCAAAACGCAACGAGGCGCCGGTCGCCGCCGCGCGCGCGGCCCTCGAGGTTGCCGAGCAGGCGAAGTCGCTTGGTCCGCTCGCCGAGCTGGAAGAGAAGGTGCTCGCCAATCCCCTCGACCATCAGGCGCGCTACGATCTCGCCATCGCGCTCAACGCCAAAGGCAAGCGCGAGGAGGCGGCGCAGCATTTGCTCGAAATCGTCAAGCGCGACCGCAAATGGAACGACGACGCCGCGCGCAAGCAGCTCGTGCAGTTCTTCGAGGCGTGGGGCTTCGCCGATCCGGCCGCGGTCGAGGGCCGAAAGAAACTGTCGTCGCTCCTGTTCGCGTGATCCGTCATCCTGAGGTGGCCGCGCAGCGGCCCTCGAAGGATGCACGGCCAATGAGCCGCCCAATCGTCCTTCGAGGCTCGCTTCGCTCGCACCTCAGGACGACGGCGGTGATGCGGGTGTAAGCAGCATGCCGATGAACGCCCACTACCGCGGGCCGATCGACCTGCCCGAGACGATCTCGGTGTTTCCCCTGCCGGGCGCGCTGCTCTTGCCGCGCGGGCAGATGCCGCTCAATATTTTCGAGCCGCGCTATCTGGCGATGATCGACGACGCGCTGCGCGACGGTCATCGCCTGATCGGCATGATCCAGCCCGATCCGACGCAGACAGGGGACGCCGAGAAGCCGAAACTGTTCAGGGTCGGCTGCGCCGGCCGCATTACGCAACTGGCCGAGAGCGGCGACGGCCGTTACCTCATCGAGCTCACGGGCGTTGCGCGCTTCCAGGTCGTAAGCGAGCTAGACGCCAACACGCTCTATCGCCAGTGCCGCGTCACCTTCGCGCCGTTCGCCGACGACTTCGTGCCGCGCAAGGGCGAGGAGGCGGTGGATCGCGCCGCGCTGCTCGCCGCGCTCAGCGATTTCCTCAAGGCCAACAACCTCAAGGCCGACTGGGAAGGCATCGAGAAGGCGCCGAACGAGGCTCTGGTCAACGCGCTGTCGATGATGTCGCCCTACGGCGCGGCCGAGAAGCAGGCGCTGCTGGAAGCGCCCGACCTGAAAACCCGCGCCGAGATCCTCGTCGCCATCACCGAGATCGACCTCGCCAAGAAGAACACCGACGGCGACCCGCCGTTGCAGTAGGGGGAAGCGTGCTCGCGGCGCGCTCGTGGTATAAGTGCGTGAACGGAGTTCTCTCGATGACCACCCCCACGCCAGACCGGCCGGCCGCCGGCGCGATCGATCCGAAGCTGCTGGAAATCCTGGTCTGCCCGCTGACCAAGGGGCCGCTCGAATACGACGCCGACCGGCAGGAGTTGATCTCGCGCCGCGCCAAGCTCGCCTTCCCGATCCGCGACGGCATTCCGATCATGCTGCCGGAAGAGGCGCGCAGACTGGAGTAGTAAAAACTGCGTCATCACCCGCGAAAGCGGGTGATCCAGCCATGTCGGTCATGCAATTCATCTGAACAGGAAGTACTGGATGCCCGCTTTCGCGGGCATGACAGTGTGAAAGGGAGAGAAACCACAATGATCAAGATCTGGGGCCGCAACACCTCGTCGAACGTACAGAAGGCGATGTGGGCGGTCGGCGAGCTCGGCCTCGCGCACACGCGCATCGACGTCGGCGGCGCGTTCGGCAAGAACAAGGAAGCGCCTTATCTGGCAATGAACCCGAACGGGCTGGTACCGACGCTCGAGGAAGAAGACGGCTTCACGCTGTGGGAGTCGAATTCGATCGTGCGCTACCTCGCCGGCAAGCACGACAAGGACGGCAAGCTCGAGCCGAAGGACGCGAAGGCGCGCGCCAAGGCAAGCCAGTGGATGGACTGGCAGCTCTCGGTGCTCGGGCCTGCGATCACGCCGGTGTTCTGGGGCCTGATCCGCACGCCGCCGGAGAAGCGCGACATGGCCGCGATCAAGGCGGGTTCGGAGAAGACGATCGCGGCGATGCAGATTCTCGACGCGCAGCTCGGCAAGACGCAGTTCCTCGCCGGCGATGCGTTCTCCTACGGTGACATCCCGGCCGGCGTCATGTGCTACCGCTATCGTCAGCTCGTGCCGGACCGGCCGTCAACGCCGAACCTCGACCGCTGGTATGGCGCACTCGCGGCGCGCAAGGCCTTCCACGATCACGTCGGCAGCATTCCGCTGTCGTGAGCAGGGTCATTTCCCACGGGCACGGCGGGCTCCCTCTCCCCTGCGGGGAGAGGGCTGGGGTGAGGGGGCTCCGGACTCGAGAATTTGTAACCCCTCACCCGGATCGCGTTCCGCGATCCGACCTCTCCCTATGGGAGAGGTGAAGCAAAAAAATTACGCCCAGGGCCGCGACTCGTGCGCCTTGTGCTCGTAGCCGGCGATCTTCGTCTGCTTCTGCTTCGTCAGGCCGATGTCGTCGAGGCCGTTGAGCAGGCAGTGCTTGCGGAAGGCGTCGATCTCGAACTTGACCACGCCGCCGTCGGGGCCGCGGATTTCCTGCTTCTCGAGGTCGACGGTCAGCGTCGAGTTGGCGCCGCGGTCGGCGTCGTCGAACAGCTTTTCCAGATCCTCTGGCGACACGCGGATCGGCAGCAGGCCGTTCTTGAAGCAGTTGTTGTAGAAGATGTCGCCGAACGAGGTCGAGATCACGCAGCGGATGCCGAAGTCGGCGAGCGCCCACGGCGCATGCTCGCGCGAGGAGCCGCAGCCGAAATTGTCGCCGGCGACGATGATCCTCGACTTGCGATAGGCCGGCTTATTGAGCACGAAGTCCGGATTTTCCGAGCCGTCGTCCTTGTAGCGCTGCTCGGAGAACAGGCCCTTGCCGAGACCGGTGCGCTTGATCGTCTTGAGGTACTGCTTCGGGATGACCATGTCGGTGTCGACATTGATCTGGCGCATCGGCGCCGCGACGCCCTCGAGGACGGTGAACTTTTCCATGGCTTTTCGCGCTCCGGTCGGCCGGTCTGGCCGGGGGTCTTTTCCCAAGGGAAGGCGGGGGCGGTCAATACCGCCGGGCTCGGGCCTGCCATGCGCCCCCGGCGCGGAATAGGCCTTATCCTTGCGGGAAACGGCCGTCCCGTTTCACCTCGCAGACCTGGATACTGTAGGACTCGTAATATCGCTCGCGGCCGAGCTTCTGCGCCTCGCGATGTTCCGGGTGCATGCGCCAGGCGCGCATCGCCTCCTCGCTCTCGAACTCGACGATGGTCACGCGCTCGCCGTCCTCGGCGAAGAAGCCCTTGTGCGAGATGTAGCCAGGCATCGAGCGGGCGATCTCGTTCATGCGGTTGGCCAGCGTGACGTAGTCCTCGCGGACGTCGGGCCGCAGGCGCGATCGGAAAACCGTGACGATCATGGTGGTGGAATCTCCCCGTGCTGGCGGCCATGCTGGCGCGGCCGCGCCCGCGCCGCAAATGCAACATTTCGATGGGCGCCATCGGCGCCGCTGATGGGCGGCGCTCGCGTCAAAGCTGGCCGCCGTCGCCCCAGGTTTCCAGCGCGGCGCGGTAGCGCGGGTCGTCGTAGCGGGTCGGCAGGAAGGCGGACGCGTAGCGCGGCAGCGGCGCCTCCATGATGTGGCGCGCGACAAGCTCGCCGCCGGCCGCCGAGGCCATGATGCCGAAGCCCGAATAGGCGCATGACACCAGGACGCCCTCGGGTCCGGCCGGCCCGATCAGCGGGCGGTTTTCCCGCGTCCTGACGTAATAGCCGCCGTCGACATAAGGCCGCGACGGCTTGCCGTGATAGGCCCGCAGCGCGGGCACCATGGTGGCCATGCCGCGCAGCGCGATCTCCGGGTAATGCGGTTCGTCCGGCAGCGGGAAGACCGGCTCGACCGCCTCGCCGTGATGGTTGAACAGCACCAGCGCCGCGTAGGCGCCGTCCGGACGCCCGTGCACGCCGGCGGGAAACTTGCCGAGGATCCAGGCCGCATCAGGATCGCCGGCAAGGGCGGCGCGCTCGTCGTCGCTGAACGGCAGATGCTGCTCGTCGAGCCAGATCATCATCGGCGCCGATCGCGGCATGGCGCCGAGCGGGTCCTGGAAGCTGACCTTGCGGTGCCGCTCCGCGGTGATCGGCAGGTTCATGCCGATGAGCGCGGCGAGCTCGTTCTGGTGCGGGCCGCCGGCAAGCACGACGTGGCTGGCCTCGAAAACGCTTGTGCCGTCGGCGTTCCTGACCTCGACGGCGTCGACCCGGTCGCCACGCGCACGAATACCTACGACCTCGCCGCCCACCACCCTGACCCCGCGCGCGCGGGCACTCTCCAGCATTACGGCGCCGAGTTGCTGCGCGCTCAGCCAGCCGGCCCGGCGCACATGCGCGATCACGGCGGTGTCGGGCGACAGATATGGGAAATGGCGCCGGATCATGCCGCGGTCGGTGATGATGTCCGCGCCGGCGAGCGAGAGATCGAAACCGTGTTCAGGAGAAGGCGTGTAGATGCTGCTGGCTGTGTCGTGAAAGCGCGCCGTGCCCGCGCCGCGCGCTTCGGCGGACTTCGCCATCGTTTGCAGAAATTCGATTTTCGAAGAATCGGCGCTGGCGAACACGTAGCCGCGGCGATTGAGGTTGATGCGGTTTTCAGTCGAGCTGGCGATCGCCTCGATCAGGTCGAGGCTGCGGTCCATGAAGGCCGTCATTTCCCAGTCGGGGCCGGGCCACCAGTTGCGATAAGCCTCGGTCGATTTGTCGGACGACAGCGACAGCGGACAATCGCGGTCAATCAAGGTGACGTCATCGGCGCCGAACGCCGTCACCAGCGACCAGGCGGCGGCGACACCGGCAATTCCAGCGCCGCAGATGACGACCTTCGGCCGCGCCGTCACGGCCGCGCGCCGTCTTCGTCGGCGGCCTGCTCGATCGCCTCGATGTCGTCGTCCGAGAAGCCGAAGTGATGGCCGATCTCGTGCACGAGGACATGGGTAATGATCTCGGTGAGCGTGTCCTCGTGCTCGGCCCAGTAATCGAGGATCGGGCGGCGGTAGAGCCAGATCATGTTCGGCATCGGCTGCGGCATCGTGCCCGACTGGAACGGCAGGCCGACGCCCTGAAACAGCCCGAGCAGGTCGAACTCGCTCTCGAGCTGCATGCTCTCCACGACCTCGTCGGTCGGGAAGTCCTCGACCCGGATCACCAGGTCCTCGCACATGGCCCGGAACTCACCCGGTAGCCGGCCATAGGCCTCGCGCGCCATGGCCTCGATGTCGGCGAGGCTCGGCGGGGCCACGCCGCGCCAGCGGTCGGAAAAGCCGGTCATGGCCCTTTTCTAGGCCCTGCCAGGCCGGGAACCAAGCGGTTGACGGAACTCCCGAAATAGGCGACCGTTAACCATTGTGGCAAGAGTGGAGGCCTCGATGTCGCGCGTCCGTTCGATGGCGGCCCTGGGGGGCGCGGTCCTTATCCTGGGAATGGCGGCGGCCGGTCCGGCCCGCGCCGAGTTCTTCGGCTGCAACGATCGCCCCGGCAAGGTGCTCTACGATTCAGGCTGGCACTCCGGCGGTAGCCGCTACACCCGCTATTCCCACGATTATTCGGCGCAGCCGCATCGGACGGCCCATGCGCGCGTGACTTACTCCAGCGCTTCGCGTTATTACGGCAGCCACTATCGCTGACCGGAGACCGCGCGATGACCGGCAAGGCACTCTGCGGCATGGCCGCCCTTGCGCTGTTGATAGCCGCCACGGCGCCGGTCTCGGCGCAGCCCGAGCGTGACGGCGACACCGTGGCGCAGCAGCGCCGCCCCCGCATCGTCATCCACCCGCGCAGCCTGCGGCCGGGCCCCAACGCCAGGCGGTACTGCCGCGCCTGGCTGGCGGTCGAGAACCGCCCGAGCGGTCAGGTCATCACGCCGCAAAAAGAGTGCTGGTGGCAGTAGCGCAGGGTTTGCCGGCGCGGCTCCGTTAAATTTGCGGAAACGTACTCATCGTTTCGAGGTTTCAGGGGCATCCGGGGCGCGCGCAGTGGAGGTGTGACCATGTCCAGGTTCTTGAAGTTCGTAGCGGCGATCGCCGTCGCCGGCGGCGTGATGGCCGCGGCGCCGCAGGCGGCGCTGGCGCAGCATCATCATGGCGGCGGCCATTGGCACGGTGGCGGTCATTGGCGCGGCGGCGGCTGGGGCTACGGTTCCGGCTTCGCGCTGGGCTTCGGCCTCGGTTATGGCGCGCCGTATTACGGCGGGCCCTATTATGGCGGCCCGTATTACGGCGGCGACTGCGGCTGGGTGCGCGAGCGCTACTGGCGCCGCGGCTATTGGCACGTGCGCCGCGTCTGGCGCTGCTGGTAACTATCAATTGTCATCGCCCGCGAAAGCGGGCGATCCAGCACTTGCGAAAAAATCGAAGACCTGGATGCCCCGCTTTCGCGGGGCATGACAGCATTCAGCTCACCGCCACTCGCGCACGTCGACGAAATGGCCGGCGATCGCCGCCGCCGCCGCCATCGCCGGCGAGACGAGGTGCGTGCGGCCCTTGTAGCCCTGCCGGCCCTCGAAATTGCGGTTCGAGGTCGAGGCGCAGCGCTCGCCCGGCGCCAGCTTGTCAGGGTTCATCGCGAGGCACATCGAGCAGCCCGGCTCGCGCCACTCGAAGCCGGCGGCGGTGAAGATCTTGTGCAGGCCTTCGGCTTCCGCCTGCTCCTTCACCAGCCCCGAGCCCGGCACGATCATCGCGTTGACATTGCCGTTGACGGTCTTGCCTTCGACGACGCGCGCCACCTCCCGCAGGTCCTCGATGCGCGCATTGGTGCATGAGCCGATGAAGACGCGGTCGAGCTTGATGTCGGTGATCTTCTCGCCGCCCTTGAGCCCCATGTAGCCGAGCGAGCGCTCGGCCGCCTTGCGCTTGCTTTCGTCGGCGATCTCGGCGAGCACCGGCACGTGGCCGGTGATCGAGACGACCTGTTCCGGGCTCGTGCCCCAAGTCACGATCGGCGGCAGTTTCGCGGCGTCGAGCCTGATCTCGCGGTCGAAATGCGCGCCGTCGTCGGAGCGCAAAGTCTCCCAGTAGCGCATGGCCTGATCCCACAGCGCGCCCTTCGGCGCCATCGGCCGGTCCTTGAGATACGCGTAAGTTTTCTCGTCCGGTGCGATGAAGCCGGCCTTGGCGCCGCCCTCGACCGACATGTTGCAGACGGTCATGCGGCCTTCCATCGACAGGCCGCGGATCGCCTCGCCGGCGTATTCGAGCGCGTAGCCGGTGCCGCCGGCGGTGCCGATCTCACCGATGATGGCGAGGATGATGTCTTTCGCGGTGACGCCGGCCGGCAATTTGCCGTCGACGACCGCGCGCATGTTCTTCGACTTCTTCTGGATCAAGGTTTGCGTCGCCAGCACGTGCTCGACTTCCGACGTGCCGATGCCGTAGGCGAGCGCGCCGAAGGCGCCGTGCGTCGCGGTGTGGCTGTCGCCGCAGACGATGGTCGTGCCGGGTAGGGTGAAGCCCTGCTCGGGGCCGATGATGTGGACGATGCCCTGCCGCCTGTCGAACTCGTTGAAGTAGGTGATGCCGAAGTCCTTGGCGTTCTCGGCGAGCACGCGGATCTGCTCGGCGCTTTCCGGATCTGGATTGGGCTTGGAGCGGTCAGTGGTCGGCACGTTGTGGTCGACGACGGCGAGCGTCTTCTCGGGTGCGTGCACCTTGCGGCCGGCATTGCGCAGGCCCTCGAAGGCCTGCGGGCTCGTCACTTCGTGCACGAGATGGCGGTCGATGTAGAGCAGGCACGTGCCGTCGGGCTGCTCGTCGACCAGATGGTCGGACCAGATCTTGTCGTAGAGGGTGCGGGCGGTCATGGCGGAACCTTGAACTTTGAGAATTGGAAAGATCGCGAACGGGCTCGACCCGGCGTCAGGCCGGGGAGCGCCTCAAAGGCCGGCGAGCACGGCCGCAGTCAGGCGGCCGAAAAAGCGCCAGGGCAGCCTGGCGTGGTCGGCGAGCACGATGCGGTGCGCCTTGGAGATCATGCGGCCTATATAGCCCGTTGCCGCGGACGCGACAACGAATAGCCGGTAGTCGCGGGCGCGGACCGCAAAAAGCAGCGGGCCCGGCATCCGCGAGGGCGCCGGGCTCGAAAAAGCTCGGATAAGGAAGAGCCGCTTACTCGTTGGCGGCAGCCGCCTCGGTCGCGCCGGTGGCCTCGACGATGCGGGCCTTCTTGCCGCGCAGGCCGCGCAGGTAATACAGCTTGGCGCGGCGGACCTTGCCGCGGCGCACGACCTTGATCGAGTCGATCATCGGCGAGTACAGCGGGAACACGCGCTCGACGCCTTCGCCGTACGAAATCTTCCGTACCGTGAAGTTCTGATGCAGCCCGCCGCCGGCGCGGCCGATGCACACGCCCTCGTAGGCCTGCACGCGGCTCTTGTCACCTTCGATCACCTTGACGTTGACGAGCAGGGTATCGCCCGGCCCGAAGTCCGGGATGTCCTTGCCGGTCGAGAGCTTCTCGATCTGCTCTTTCTCCAGCGTCTGGATGATGTTCATGGCTCTATCTCCGTCGGCAGCGCCAGCAACCGGCGCGCGGTCCTAAGCGTCAAAATTCTGAATGGGTCGGCCGGGCTTCTAGACCAATTTCACCGGCTTGTCACCCTCCCATCAACTCCCGGAAGGGCCGTTTTTTGCCTGTTTCCGGGCAAGGTAAGCGGCCCAGAGGTCGGGCCGCCGCTCGCGGGTCAGCCGCTCCGCCTCCGCCCGGCGCCAGGCGGCGACCTTGGCGTGGTCGCCCGAGGTCAGGACCTCCGGAATGGGTTCGCCCTCGAACACCGGGGGGCGGGTGTACTGCGGATATTCGAGCAGGCCGTCGGCGAAGCTTTCCTCGACCGCCGAGGCCTCCTTGCCCATGACCCCGGCGAGCAGCCGGACGCAGGCGTCGAGCAAGGCCAGGGCCGGAACTTCGCCGCCCGAGAGCACAAAATCGCCGATCGAGACCTCTTCGAGGCCGCGCGCCGCGATCAGGCGCTCGTCGACGCCCTCGAAGCGGGCGCAGAGGACGACGACGCCATTGCCATGTGCCAGCTCCGAGACGCGCCGCTGCGTCAGCGGCCGGCCGCGCGGGCTCATCAGCAGGCGAGGGCGCGTGTCGCGCGGCACCACGTCGAGCACCTTGGCCAGCACGTCGGCCTTCATGACCATGCCGGGGCCGCCGCCGGCCGGTGTGTCGTCGACGGTCCGGTGGCGGTCGGTCGCGGCGGCGCGTATGTCGAGCGTCTCCAGCGACCAGATGCCGGCGGCCAGCGCCTTGCCGGCCAGGCTCGCACCGAGCGGCCCGGGGAACATCTCAGGGAAGATGGTCAGGACTGACGCGCGCCACATGGTCAACTCCGGGACCCGTTCGTCCCCGCGAAAGCGGCGACCCAGGGCCAAGTTTGCAAGCGACGCATCGATTACGACTCTGGGTTCCCGCTTTCGCGGGAACGAACGGAGTTCGGTTCGTCCGCCTCGCGGACCTCTATTTCCTTCGGCATCACCACGACGATCCGCCCCGCCTTCACGTCCACCTCGGGTACCACGGCCTCGCTGAACGGCAGCAGCATCGTCTTGCCGCCGCTCGCAGTCGCGATCTCGATCATGTCGCCGGCGCCAAAATTATGCACCGCCGCCACCGTGCCGATGGCGGCGCCGTCCGGCGCCACAGCGGCGAGGCCGACGAGGTCGGCATAGTACCAGGTGTCGTCCTCGTCGATCGCCGGCAGCCGCGCGCGCGGCAGGTAGAGTTCGACATTGCGCAGCGCCTCGGCGGCGTTGCGGTCGCCAACGCCTTCGATCCGCGCGACGAGGAAGTCCTTGTTCGGGCGCAAAGCGGCAATGACGAACTGGCGTTTGCCGTCCTTGGTCTCGAGCGGCCCGTAATCGGCGACAGCGAGCGGGTCGGCGGTGAACGACCACAATCTGATTTCGCCGCGTACGCCATGCGCCGCGCCGAACCGCGCGACGAGGACGCTGCTTTCGTCGGCGCTCTGCATGGCAGGTCCGATGCGCTCGTTCGGCCTCATGGTGAGGAGCGTCGCGTAAGCGACGCGTCTCGAATCATGGGGCCGCCCGCCCCGTCCTTCGAGACGCGGTCCTGCGGACCGCTCCTCAGGACGAGGCTACGAAGCTTACGCCGCGGGTGCGGCCGGCGCGGCGGCCGGCGCCTTGGCGGCTTCCTCGGCCTTGGCCTTGCGCTCCTTGCGCGGTACGGCCTTCTCCGGATTGTTGCGCTTCTCACGCTTGGCGATGCCGGCGGCATCGAGGAAGCGCATCACGCGGTCGGACGGCTGCGCGCCCTTCTTCATCCAGGCTTGCACCTTCTCGAGGTCGAGCTTGAGGCGCTCCGGCTTGTCCTTCGGCAGCAGCGGATTGAAGAAGCCGAGCCGCTCGATGAAGCGGCCGTCGCGCGGCGAGCGCGAGTCGGCAAGCACGATATGATAGAACGGGCGCTTCTTGGTGCCGGCGCGCGCCATGCGGATGACTAGAGACATTTGACAGTTCCTTTCTGATCGATCGATACGGTTGAAGCGGTTATTTCTTTTTTCCGGGAAGGCCCGGCAGTCCCTGGAATTTTCCTCCGCCGAGACCGGGCAGCCCCGGCATGTTCGGCGGCAGTTTCGGCATGCCCGGCGGCAAGGCGCCCGCGCCTGGCATTCCCGGCGGCAACTGGCCGCCCGGCATTTTCTTGGCAAGCTCGGCCATCTGCTCCGGCGTCGGCCCGCCGCCGAAGCCCATGGCCTGTGCGAGACCGGCGAGCGGTCCGCGTTTGCCCGCGCCGCCGCCCATCATCTTCATCATGTCGGCCATGCCGCGATGCATCTTCAGGAGCTTGTTGATCTGCTCGGCGTTGGTGCCGGAGCCGGCGGCGATGCGCTTCTTGCGGCTGTGCTTGAGCAGGTCGGGATTGCGCCGCTCCTGCGGCGTCATGGAGTCGATGATCGCGATCTGACGCTTGAGCAGACTGTCGTCGAGGCCGGCGTTCTGGATCTGGTTCTTCATCTTGGCGACGCCGGGCATCAGGCCCAAGAGGCCGCCCATGCCGCCCATCTTCTGCATCTGCGTGAGCTGTTCGCGCAGGTCGAGAAGATCGAACTGACCCTTGCGCATCTTCTCGGCGGCGCGCATCGCCTTTTCGGCGTCGATGTTGGCCGCAGCCTTTTCGACCAGCGCGACGATGTCGCCCATGCCGAGGATGCGGCCGGCAATGCGCGACGGGTCGAAGTCTTCCAGCGCATCGAGTTTCTCGCCGACGCCGATCAATTTGATCGGCTTCTGCGTCACCGCGCGCATCGACAAGGCCGCGCCGCCGCGGCCGTCGCCGTCGACGCGGGTGAGCACGATGCCGGTCAGGCCGACGCGCTCGTCGAACGCGCGCGCGAGGTTGACGGCGTCCTGGCCGGTGAGCGCGTCGGCCACCAGCAGCACTTCGTGCGGGTTGACGGCGTTCTTCACCTCCGCGGCTTCCGCCATCATGGCGTCGTCGAGCGTGGTGCGGCCGGCGGTGTCGAGCATGACGACGTCGTAGCCGCCGAGCCTGGCGGCCTGCAGCGCGCGCTGCGCGATCTGCGGCGGCGATTGTCCCTCGACGATCGGCAGCGTGTCGACCTGCGCGTCGCGGCCGAGCACGGCGAGCTGCTCCATCGCCGCCGGACGGCGGACGTCGAGCGAGGCCATCAAAACTTTCTTGTTCTGACGGTCGGTGAGGCGGCGCGCGACTTTTGCCGTGGTCGTCGTCTTGCCGGAGCCCTGGAGGCCGACCATCATCACGGCGACCGGCGGCGCGGCGTTGAGATCGATGCCCTGGCTATCGGCGCCGAGCGTTTTGACGAGCTCGTCGTGCACGATCTTCACGACCAGCTGGCCGGGCGTCACCGATTTCATCACGGTGACGCCGATCGCGTCCTTCTTGACCCGTTCGACGAAGTCGCGCGCGACGTCGAGCGCCACGTCGGCCTCGAGCAGCGCGCGGCGAACCTCGCGCAGCGCCGCGTCGACGTCGGCTTCGGTCAGCGCCCCGCGGCGGGTGAGACGGTCGAGAATGCCGCCGAGTTTTTCCGACAGTGAGTCGAACATAGGCCCAAAAACACCTTTGCGCCCGAGGGCGCATCGCGCTGTCGGGCGGTTGCCTCCGGCCTCATGGGGACCGGGCGGCGAAGTCCAGGAAGGTCAAGTCATGAACGAAGTGGCCGGAACCTATGGGCCGACCTGGGCGGAGTCAAGGCGAGCCCGGAACCCTTATCGCTCCCCCGCACCCTCAACCGTTATGGCCGGGCTTGTCCCGGCCATCCCGCTTAGGAGGGCACAGCGCCTCCCTGATCGGGGTCCCCGGGACAAGCCCGGGGACGACAGGGGCTAACTACTGCCCGATCTCGTAACTCACTGCCACGACGGCCCGGAGCGTCTGCTCGCCGGGGGCGATCGGAACCGCGGCCGCGCGCATGGCGGCGACCGGGCGCGGCGGCAGCGGCGCGCCTTCCTCGGCGATCGAGACCACCGGCCCGAGCTTGACCCCCGCCGCCTTGGCGTAGAGTTCGGCCTTGCGGTGGGCGTCGGCGATGGCCTCGTCGCGCGCCTGATCGAGCAATTTCGACTGCTCGGAGACGATGAACTCGATGCCCGACATCTCGTTGGCGCCGGCGGCGATCGCCTTGTCGAGCACATTCGGCATGCTCGCAATGTCGTGGATGCGGACGGTGAGCTGGTTGGTCACCTGGAAGCCGAGTAGCCGCGCCGGCCCGCCTTTGCCGGTGTCGTATTGCGGCTGCAACGACAGGCGCGAGGTCTGCACGTCCTTGCCGGCGACGCCGCTCGCCTTGATCGCGGCCAGCACGGCCGACATCTTCTGCGCATTGGCGTCGCTCGCCTCGCGCGCGCTCTTGCCCTGGCTGGTGACGCCGATGCGGATCATCGCCGTGTCGGGCGCGACCGCGACGGTCGCCTCGCCGCTGACGGTGACGAGCTTGTCCATGGCCTGTGCCGGCGAAAGCGCGGCCGCCAGAAGAAATGTGCAAATCAGAATGCGCCGCATGGGGCCACCTATTTGACCGGCACGAAGACGTCGATCACCAGTTTGTCCTGATTCGAGGTCAGCGGATCGGTAGTATATTCCTCAACAAAGAGATCTTTGGCGCCGAGCTGCTTGTCGTCGAGATAATTGGTAATCGCTTCGTAAGTCGTATCCATCGCATCGTAAGAGCCGCGATGCACGAATTTGAGTGCCTTGCCGGACGGCGCCTGGCCGACGGCGATGTCGCCCTTCGGCGGATTGGCGGGGACCTGCGCGAGCGGGTAGGCGGCCTGGAAATTGAAGCCGGTCTCGTCGGTCTGGGTGTAGACGGCCATCGCTGGCCCGGCGGCCTTGATGCCTTCCTTGTCCATGTAGGATTTCAGCGTCCGGAAGGATTCGACCAACGTGTCGAAGGCGGTGTCCCAGTTCGTGTGCCCTTTCAGATAGAGCATCGTCCGCTCCGGCAGTTGCACCTCGAGGCCGAAGGCGTCACCCGGCTTGAGCTGTGTCGGCGACGGCTCGGCGCCCGGCGCGGGCATCTGCTCGGCCGGCTTGTCGGCGGGCGGCGCCGGCTGCTGCGCGGCGGCAAGGCCCGCGGTCAGCGCCAGCAGAAGGCCGGCGAGAAGCGAGGCCGCGCGGCGGATGACTGACATCGGGCGAATTCTCCGTCGTTGCAGGCGGCCCGGCGACTCAAGGCCTGCTCGCCGGACCTATAGCACGAGCACTGGCTATCGGCGGCTGATTCGCCATATAAACCGGGCGAAAGCCGGGCAGACGCCCGGCCCGGGACGATTTCCGAATGGGCGCGCTCGCCAACCAGCCTTTCGTCAAGATGAACGGTATCGGCAACGAGATCGTCGTCGTTGATTTACGTCAGAGAGCCTCGGCTATCTCGGCTGAAGAAGCGCGCGCGGCCGCCTCGCCGCAGGGCGCCCCCTATGACCAGTTGATGGCGCTCTATCCGCCGCGGACGCCCGGCACCGACGCCTTCATCCGCATCTTCAACAATGACGGCTCCGAATCCGGCGCCTGCGGCAATGGCATGCGCTGCGTCGCCTCGATCGTCGCAGGCGAGAGCGGCAAGGATGCGCTGACATTCGAGACCAAGGCGGGTCTGTTGAATTGCTGGAAGGGCGGCGACGGCCTGTTCACCGTCGACATGGGGCCGCCGCGCTTCAAGTGGAACGAGATTCCGCTGGCCGAGGAATTCCGCGACACGCGCGCCATCGAATTGCAGATCGGGCCGATCGACAAGCCGGTGCTGCATTCGCCCTCGGTCGTGAACATGGGCAATCCGCACGCGATCTTCTGGGTCGACGACGTCAACGCCTACGACCTCGAGCGCTTCGGCCCGCTCCTGGAAAACCACCCGATCTTCCCCGAGCGCGCCAACATCACGCTGGCGCACATCGTCGACCGCGAGCACATCACGATCCGCACCTGGGAACGTGGCGCGGGCCTGACGCGCGCCTGCGGCTCGGCCGCCTGCGCGGCGGCGGTGGCGGCGGCGCGGTTCAGGCGCACCGAGCGCAAGGTCCACGTCACGCTCCCTGGCGGCGACCTCACCATCGAATGGCGCGAGCGCGACGACCACGTGCTGATGACCGGCCCGGTCGCGTTCGAGTTCAACGGCACGTTCGATGCGGCTTTATTCGAGAAGGCGCCGGCGCCGTGATGGGTACTTGTCCCGGATGCGGCGCAGCGCAAGCGCGTAGCGCGCAGCGGTGCGCTGCTGATCCGGGACCGCAACACATTTCTACGGTCCCGGTTCTGCAGCGCATCACTTTGTGCTGCGCTGCGCCCGGGACACGGAGGCGGTGATGCCCCTCGACGTCGTCACCTTCGGCTGCCGGCTGAACATCGTCGAATCGGAAGCGGTGCGGCGCGAGGCCGAGGCCGCCGGCGTGACCGAGGCCGTGATCGTCAACACCTGCGCCGTCACCGGCGAAGCCGTGCGGCAGGCGCGGCAGACGATCCGCCGCCTCAGGCGCGAGCGACCGGACACGGCGATCGTCGTCACCGGCTGCGCCGCGCAGGCCGACACCGCGCAGTTCGCGGCGATGCCGGAAGTGACCCGCGTGCTCGGCAACGAAGACAAGTTCGACCGCATTGCGTGGGCGTCCGACGCGCGCGTCGCGGTGTCCGACATCATGGCGGCGCGCACCATGCGCGCGAGCCACGCTGATGTGCTCGCCGGCCACACGCGCGGCTTCGTGCAGGTGCAGAACGGCTGCGACCATCGCTGCACCTTCTGCATCATCCCGTTCGGCCGCGGCAATTCGCGTTCGCTGGCGGTGGCTGACGTGGTCGCGCAGGCGCGGCGCCTCGTCGCCAACGGCTATCGCGAGATCGTGCTGACCGGCGTCGACATCACCGATTATGCCGATGGCGACATGCGGCTGGGCGCGCTGGTGAAGCGCCTGCTGCGCGAGGTGCCCGAACTCGAGCGGCTGCGGCTGTCGTCGATCGACTCCGTCGAAGCCGACCGCGATCTCCTCGACGCGCTGGCGAACGAGCCGCGCCTGATGCCGCATCTGCATCTGTCGCTGCAGCACGGCGACGACCTGATCCTCAAGCGCATGAAGCGCCGCCACACGCGCGCCGACGCCATCGCTTTTTGCGATGAGGTGCGCCGCCTGCGGCCTGACGTCGCCTTCGGCGCCGACATCATCGCCGGGTTCCCGACCGAGAGCGACGGCGCCTTCGCGCGCTCGCTCGACCTCGTCGACGCTTGCGGCCTGACGCAGCTGCACGTCTTCCCGTTCTCGCCCCGGCCCGGCACGCCGGCCGCGCGCATGCCGCAGCTTGCGCCGCCGCTCATCAAGGAGCGCGCCGCCCGTTTGCGCGCCAAGGGCGGGGCGGCGCTGGCCGCGCATCTCGAGCGCCATGTCGGCGCCCGCCACCGCGTGCTCACCGAGCGCGGCGGCATCGGCCACACCGAGCAGTTCCTGACGGTGAAGCTCGCCGCGCCCCTTGCGCCTGGCGCGATCCTCGATTTGCATATGGCCGGGCATGACGGGCGCCGGCTGCTGGCCGCCTGAAGGGGAGAGACCGATGAGCGCCAACGGGCACTTGATCACCACGATCGCCGAGCTCGAAGCGCTCTACGGCACGCCGAGCGGGCCCGCTGTCGCCAAGGAAGTCGAGCGCCTCACCAACGGCTATCGCGCGATGATCGAGGCCGCGCCTTTCGCCGTCATCGCCACCGTCGGGCCGGAAGGGCTCGACTGCTCGCCCAAGGGCGACCCGGCCGGCTTCATCCGCGTCATCGACGACACGACGCTCGCCATCCCCGACCGCCCCGGCAACAACCGCCTCGACGGCATGCGCAACGTGCTGCGCGACCCGCGCATCTCGGTGCTGTTCCTCATTCCCGGCGTCGGCGAGACGCTGCGCGTCATCGGCCGCGCGTCGATCTCGGTCGATCCGGAGCTGATGGCGGGCTTCACCGTCAACGGCAAATTGCCGCGCAGCGTGATGATCGTGAAAATCGAGCGCGTGTTCTTCCATTGCTCGAAGGCGATCGTGCGCTCGAAGTTGTGGGACGAGGCGACCAGGATCGCGCGCACGCAGCTGCCGTCGACCGGCACGATCATTGCCGAGGTCAGCGGTGGCAAGCTCGGCGGCGCCGACTACGACCGCGCCGCGCCGGAACGCATTCAGAAGATGTTGTATTGATTTCTGACTTGTAGGGTGGGCAAAGGCGCGCCTTGCGCCGTGCCCACCGCGCGTCGTCGCAAATTGATAGCCGGCCGGTGGGCTTCGCTGCGCTCAGCCCACCCTACGAGGTCTCACCCTTCCACCCGCACTTCGCCAGCAATTCGCGCATATGCGCCGGCACCGGCGCGGTGACCGCCACCGGCGGCTTGTTCTTTGAAATAGGCACGACCACTTCGCGCGAATGCAGATGCAATGTCGGCCCGCCCGTTCGCGGCGCGGTGCCGTAGATGTTATCGCCGACAATTGGAAACCCCATCTCGGCGCAATGGACGCGCAGCTGATGCGTGCGGCCGGTGACCGGCGTGAGCGCGAGCCAGGTGAACTTCTTATCCCTCCCCTGCAAGGGGAGGGTGGCGCGCGACAGCGCGCCGGGTGGGGTTTCGCTCGTCGTACCCGGTGAAGCTGCCCCCACCCCGCCGCTTCGCGGCGACCCTCCCCCTTCGGGGGAGGGATAAGAATAGCGCCCCATCACCCGCCACGTCGTCACCGATGGCAAACCCTGCGGGTCCGCCTTCATCCACCAGCCGCGGGTCTCGTCGCGCTTCGACAGCGCGATATCGATCGTGCCGGTCTCGGCCTCCGGCCCGCCCTCGACCACGGCCCAGTAGGTCTTGCCGACCTTGCCCTGCTTAAAGAGCTTGCCCAGAAGCGCCAGCGCCTTGCGGTGCCGGCCGAGCACGAGGCACCCCGTTGTGTCGCGGTCGAGCCGGTGCGCCAGCGACGGCGGCCGCGGCAGGCCGAAACGCAGCGCGTCGAAATAGTCCTCGAACGCCTCGACGCCTTTCGGGCCGCGGTGCACCGGTAGTCCGGGCGGCTTGTCGATCACCAGCATCAGCCCGTCGCGGTAGAGCAATCGGGCCTGCATCTCTTCCGGGGTCATCACGGCTTACCTAGATAGCGTGAAACGGCTATCACGGACGCGCCATGGACGACAGCACGCAGCAAATAAGCTGGTGGAAGCGCCTTTCGGGCGGGCTGAAACGCACCTCGTCGCAGCTCGGCACGGCGATCACCGGCCTCTTGACCAAGCGCAAGCTCGACGCCTCGACTTTGGAGGAGCTGGAGAACGAGCTGATCCGCGCCGATTTCGGTATCGATGTCGCCGGCCGCACCATTGCCGCGCTGCGCCGCGACCGCTTCGAGAAGACCATCACTGCGCCCGAGTTGCAGGCGCTGCTCGCCGCCGAGATCGAGAAGACGATGGCGCCGGTGGCCAGGCCGCTCGAAGTCACGTCGCGGCCCTTCGTCATCCTCGTCACCGGCGTCAACGGCTCGGGCAAGACCACGACCATCGGCAAGCTTGCTGCGCGCTTCCGCAGCCAGGGCAAGAGCGTGATGCTGGTCGCCGGCGACACCTTCCGCGCGGCGGCGATAGAGCAGCTCGGCATCTGGGCGGAGCGCACCGGCGCGAGCATCAGGAAGAGCACGCCCGGCGCCGATCCGGCGAGCCTCGCCTTCGACGCGATCAGTGCGGCGAAGGCGGAGGGCGTCGACGTCGTGCTGGTCGATACGGCGGGGCGTCTTCAGAACCGCGCCGAGCTGATGGGCGAGCTGGAAAAGATCGTGCGCGTGATGCGCAAGGTCGAGCCGACGGCGCCGAACGCGGTGCTGCTGGTGCTCGACGCCACTGTCGGTCAGAACGCGCTCAGCCAGGTCGACATTTTCGGCAAGACGGCGGGCGTCACCGGCCTCGTCATGACCAAGCTCGACGGCACCGCGCGCGGCGGCATCCTCGTCGCCATCGCCGACCGTTTCAAATTGCCGGTGCACTTCATCGGCGTCGGCGAGGGCGTCGACGATCTCAGTGATTTCACCGCGCGCGATTTCGCGCGGGCGGTGGTGGGGTTGGAGTGAGTGCTTGTCCCGGGCGCAGCGCAGCACGCAGTGATGCGCTGCAGACCCGGGACCCCGGTTAAGTAGGATCAAGCTGGGTCTCGGATTAGCGATGCACCGCTCCGCAAGTGCTACGCGCTGCATCGCATCCGGGACACGAGGCTGAAAATCGCTGGAACGAATCAGACAATGCCCGAGAAGCAAAAACTCAACCCCATCCTCAAGCTCACGCTCGACATCGGGCCGCTGGTGCTGTTCTTCGTCATGAACGCCAGGGTCGGCATCTATGCCGCGACCGGCGTGTTCATGGTCGCCGTGCTGGCGGCGCTGATCGCGGCTTACGTGCTGACGCGGCGCGTCGAGATCATGCCGCTGGTGACGGCGGTCGTGGTGCTCATTTTCGGCGGGCTGACGATCGTCCTGCACGACGAGATGTTCATCAAGCTCAAGCCGACCATCATCTATGTGCTGTTCGGTGGCGCGCTGGTCGCCGGCCTTGCCATGGGCAAGCCGCTGCTCGGCATCGTGTTCGATTCGGTGTTCGATCTGACGGAAGAAGGCTGGCGCAAGCTCACCTGGCGCTGGGCGCTGTTCTTCTTCGTCATGGCGATCCTCAACGAGATCGTGTGGCGCAATTTCTCGACCGATACCTGGGTGAGCTTCAAATTGTTCGGCGCGGTGCCGCTCACCTTCCTGTTCGGCGCGGCGCAGTTGCCGCTGCTGACAAAATACGCGCGCTCGGGCGAAGGGCAGTAGGCTTAAGGCGTGGCGACCGCCCCCGCCGCCGGCGCGCGCAAATAGGGCCGGCGCCAGACGAGGAAGCGCTTCTCGAAATAATTGTACGAGAGCGCCGCAACCGGCAGGAAGCAGAAGAAAGCGACATTGGCGCCGATCAGCGCCAGATAGAAATTGTTGGCCGTCCCGTCGCCGGTCCAGAAATAATTGCGCAGCGCCACCGCCGGGAAGAAGTGCAGGAGATAGATCGAGAACGACCACTCGCCGATCTTGGCGAGCGCGCGGTCGATCCGCGCCGGCATCCTGAATTGCGCGTTGTCGTACCAGGCGATGATCGACGCGTAGGTGATCGCCTCGACCGTCGGGATGACGATCCACAACGGGCTCGGCGACGGCGCGCCGGTCCAATTGTAGTAGCCGCCGCCGCGGTCGAAGGTTTGCCACAGCGCCAGGAACGCAGCGCCTGAGATGGCGGCGACGAGGGTCCGGACGCGCGGCGATAGCGGCACCAGTGCGAAGATCATGCCGAACGTGAACTGGTCGATGCGGCCGATGATGGTCCAGTAGGCGATGTGCTGCGCCTCGCCATAGCTGCGCCACCAGTCGAAGCGAATCAGAATTGCGATTGCGACGACGGTCAGGAGCGCGAACGGCCCCTGCTTGCGGAAGAGAAGAAGCAGGATCGGGAACAGCAGATAGAAATGCAATTCGATCGACACCGACCATGTGCCCTTTGGCCAGGTCGGCAGGATGAAGCCTTGCGTGATGTCGCTGAAGGGAATCGGCGCGCCGGTGAGCCAGCCGATGACGACCCACGCGGCGATGACAACGGCGAGCAGCGGCCCGAGTCGCACCGTGCGACTCCACAAGAAGGCGGGGAAGTCGATGCCGCGGTCGCCGACCAGTTTGGCGAACAGGTAGCCGCTCAACGTCATGAACAGCGCGACGCCGGTGTGGCCTTCGTCGACGAGCGCGAACGGGAACATCGGCGCGCTGGCGTAAGGCACCGGGAACGCCGGCGTCAGGTGCAGGAAGTGCCAGCAGAACACCAGATAGGCGGCGAGCGCCCGCACGTGGTCGAGCCGCGAGAAATAAAGGCCTTCGGTCGAGCGCATGGGTTTTGTCCCGCGCGCGAAGACTTAACAGGCCGTGCTGAAGGATTGGTTACGCGGCCGGTGTCACTTCTGCGCCAATGCCTTGGCGATTTCCAGCTCGAGCACGTGCTTGAGATTGTCGGCGCCGATCGGGCCGATCAGCTTGTAGGCGATGTGGCCGTCGCGGCCGACGATGAAGGTCTCCGGCACGCCGTAGACGCCCCACTCGATGCCGGCGCGGCCGTTCGCGTCCTGCCCGGTCGCGGCGTAAGGGTTGCCGTAGCGGCCGAGGAAGCGGCGGGCGTTGCCGGCCTCGTCCTTGTAGTTGATGCCGACGAGCTGGATGCGCTTGTCCTTCGACAGTGTCTCGAGGAATGGCACCTCGTCATGGCACGGCACGCACCACGACGCCCATACGTTCACCAGTGTCACCTTGCCGTCGAAGGTCGTGTTGGTGATGCCGGGGACAGGCTTGCCAGCGGATTCGAGGCCGGGGATTGCGGGCAGGCTGGTCGCCGGCGCAGGCTTGCCGATCAGCGCGGAGGGAATGCGCGAGGCGTCTCCGGCGCCGAGGCGAATGAGAAACAGCGCCGCAAGGCCGAGGAATACGACGAGCGGCAGCAGCACCAGAATGCGGCGCTTGGACTTGTTCGGGGTTTCGGCGGAGGCGCTCATGCGCCACCTTTGCGCGAGCGGCGCGTGACGCCCTGCTCTTCCAGATCGCCGAGCACGCGCTTGAGCGAGACGTGATCGAGCACGACCCAGGCGATCATCGCCGCGATGACGAAGGCCGTCACGGCATAGGAGGCGATGATGAAGTCAGCGTGCGGGCCCAGGCTCATGTGGCCTCCGCGAGCGTCTGCGCCTGCATCATCTGCATCGTGCGCACGCGCCGGCGCAGGATCTCGTTGCGCATGGCGGCGAGATGCAGCGTGAAGAACAACAGCGTGAAGGCGAGCGTCATTACCAGGAGCGGAATGAGGATCGACTTGTCGATCGCCGAGCCGCCCATGCGCAGGATCGAGGCCGGCTGGTGCAGCGTGTTCCACCAGTCGACCGAGAATTTGATGATCGGCAGATTGAGCGCGCCGACCAGCGTCAGCACCGCCGCCGCGCGCGAGCCGCGGTTCGGGTCCTCCGCGGTCCAGTACAGCGCGATGACGCCGAGATAGAGCAGCAGCAGCACCAGCATCGAGGTCAGCCGCGCGTCCCACACCCAGTAGGTGCCCCAGGTCGGGCGGCCCCACAGCGAGCCGGTGACGAGGCAGATGAAGGTGAAGCAGGCCCCTAACGGCGCGGCCGCCTTGCCTGCGACATCGGCGAGCGGGTGCCGCCACACCAAAGTGCCGAGCGCGGCGGCGCTCATCAGCGTCCAGCCCATCATGCCGAGCCAGGCCGAGGGCACGTGCAAGAACATGATTTTGACGGTCGCGCCCTGCTGGTAGTCGTCCGGCGCGTTCATCGCCTGCACGATGCCAAAGGCGAAGGCGAGCACGGTCGCCGCCGCGAGCCAGGGCAGGACGCGGTCCACAAGGCGCAGGAACCGCGTCGGATTGGCGAGGTCGATGATGGCCATGGCGGGCGTTTTAGTCTCCCGGCAAAAGGCGGGCAATCAGGTCAAATCCTGAGGTCGTCATTCCAGGCCGTAACGCAAGGCTGCGGCCGCCGCGAAAGGCCCTATCACCAGGCTCGCCAGACTGAGCGCGCAAAGGATGGTGAAAGGGGGGCCGAAATCGGCGCCGCCGAGGATGGCGGCATTGGCCGCGGCGACGCCGAAAATGAGGACCGGGACGGTCAGCGGCAGCACCAGCACGGCCAGGAGAAGGCCGCCGCGGCGCAGGGCGACCGAGAGGGCCGCGCCGATCAGGCCGATGAAGGTCAGCGCCGGGGTGCCGGCGGCGAGCGTCAGCGCCACGACGCCGAGCGCCTTGAACTCGACGTTGAGCATCAGCCCGAGCACCGGCGAGACGATCACCAGCGGCAGGCCGGTGGTCAGCCAATGAGCCAATCCCTTGCCGGCGATGGCCAGTTCGAGCGGCATCCGGCCCATCATCAGGAGGTCGAGCGACCCGTCCTCATGGTCGGTCGCGAACAGCCGGTCGAGCGCCAGCAGGCTGGCGAGCAGGGCGCCGAGCCACAGGATCGCCGGGCCGATGCGGGCGAGCAGATTGAGGTCTGGCCCGAGCGCGAAGGGCATCATGGTTACGACGGTCAGGAAGAACAGCGCGCCCATCAGCGCCCCGCCGCCGGCGCGCACCGCGATGCGCATGTCGCGCAGGAGGAGGGCGGTAAAGGAGGTCATTGGCTGAGACCTCCATCTCCGCTCGTCCCCGCGAAAGCGGGGACCCGGCGCCGACGTGCCGCACAGTATGGTCCAGCTTGATTCCCGCTTTCGCGGGAATGAACGGGAGAAAGGCTCATCCCGCCGCCCCCATTCTCAATTCCCGCGCCGCAATCCCGATCGGCCCGTGCGTCGCGGCGACGATCAGGCCGCCACGCCCAAGGTGCGCCTGCATGAGGCCGGTGAGCCGCTCCTGGCTCGGCGCGTCGAGCGCCGAGGTCGGCTCGTCGAGCAGCCACAAAGGCCGCTCGACCGCGGCCAGCCGGGCGATCGACAGCCGCCGCCGCTGCCCGGCCGAGAGGTAGGCCGCCGGCAGGCCCGCAAGCGGCGTGAGCCCGACCGCATCGAGCGCCGCCGGCACCGCCTGCCGCGCGCCGCCGAGATAGTCGATCCAGAAGGTCAGGTTTTCACCAACCGAAAGGGAGGGTTTCAACGCGTCCTGATGACCGAGGTAGTGCGCCTGCTCGGCGATCGTGGCCTCCGGCTCGCCGCCGGACAGCGTCAGCCGCCCCCCGGCGACCCGGACCAGCCCGGTGATCAGGCGCAGCAGCGAGGACTTGCCGGCGCCGTTGCGGCCGGTCACGGCCAGCGCCTCGCCGCGCCTGACCGCGAAGGACAGGCCCGCGAACACGATCCGGCCGCCCCGCTCGCAGGTCAGATTGTCGGCTTCAAGCTGCATATCGGCGGTGTCGCCCCGGCCACCCGGCGGCCAGCCATGAATTTTTTTCGCAACAGTTTGGAATGGCCGCAACCTCTGTAGCGCCGGACGCGAAAAAACCCTATAAGCCCGCACCGGCGGCGGTCCGAACTGGATTCCGCGCCGCGCGCTCTCCGGCCTGCAACGGGCCGGCTCGGGTAGAGCTTAGATCGATCCAGCACGCATGTCCCGCACCGGGAATGGAACCATTCATATGACGTCGCTCGACAGCTTCAAATGCTGCAAGGCCCTCAAGGTCGGCAGCAAGTCCTACGCCTATTTCAGCCTCCCCATCGCCGAGAAGAACGGACTCAAGGGCATTTCCCGCCTGCCGTTCTCGATGAAGGTGCTGCTGGAGAACCTGTTGCGCAACGAGGACGGGCGCACGGTTACCAAGGACGACATCAAGGCGGTCGCCGAGTGGATGAAGACCAAGACGTCGCAGCACGAGATCGCCTTCCGCCCGGCGCGCGTGCTGCTGCAGGATTTCACCGGCGTGCCCTGCGTCGTCGACCTCGCGGCGATGCGCGACGCCATGAAGAACCTCGGCGGCGACCCGAAGAAGATCAACCCGCTGATCCCGGTCGATCTCGTCATCGACCACTCGGTCGCGGTCACGTTCTACGGCAACAAGGACGCGTTCAAGAAGAACGTCGACGAGGAGTACCGCCAGAACGAGGAGCGCTACGAGTTCCTGAAGTGGGCGCAGCGCTCGTTCGACAATTTCCGCGTCGTGCCGCCGGGCACCGGCATCTGCCATCAGGTCAACCTCGAATATCTCTCGCGCACGGTCTGGACCAAGAAGGACAAGGTCAAGATCGACGGTAAGCAGGTGGCGATGGAAGTCGCCTATCCCGACACGCTCGTCGGCGCCGACTCGCACACGACGATGGTCAACGGCCTCTCGGTGCTCGGCTGGGGCGTCGGCGGCATCGAGGCGGAAGCGGCCATGCTCGGCCAGCCGCTGTCGATGGTGCTGCCGGAGGTGATCGGCTTCAAGCTGACCGGCAAATTGAAGGAAGGCGTCACCGCCACAGACCTCGTGCTCACCGTCACCGAGGCGCTGCGCAAGCGCGGCGTCGTCGGCAAGTTCGTCGAGTTCTTCGGCCCCGGCCTGCAGCATCTGACCATCGCGGACCGCGCCACGCTCGGCAATATGGCGCCGGAATACGGCGCCACCTGCGGCTTCTCGCCGGTCGATGACGACACCATCAAATATTTGAAGGACACCGCGCGCCCGGCCGAGGTCGTGTCGCTGGTCGCCGCCTACGCCAAGGCGCAGGGCATGTACCGCGTCAAGACGACGCCCGATCCGGTGTTCACCGACGTGCTCAAGCTCGACCTCAGCACCGTGACGCCGTCGCTCGCCGGCCCGAAGCGGCCGCAGGACCGCATCGCGTTGAAAGACGTGAAGGCCGGGTTCACGACGTCGATGGAGAAGGAATTCAACAAGGGCAACGAACTCACCAAGCGCGCCAAGGTCGAAGGCAAGAACTACGATCTCGGCCACGGCGACGCGGTGATCGCCGCCATCACCTCCTGCACCAATACGTCGAACCCGAACGTGATGATCGGCGCCGGCCTGCTCGCCCGCAAGGCGGCGGCCAAGGGCCTGACCGCCAAGCCCTGGGTGAAGACGTCGCTGGTGCCGGGCTCGCAGGTGGTTGCCGAGTATCTCGACAATTCCGGCTTGCAGAAGGACCTCGACAAGCTCGGCTTCAATCTCGTCGGCTTTGGCTGCACGACCTGCATCGGCAATTCCGGCCCGCTGCCACCGGAGAACTCGAAGGCGATCAACGACAACGATCTCGTCGCCGCCGCGGTGCTCTCGGGCAACCGCAACTTCGAGGGCCGCGTCAACGCCGACGTGCGCGCCAACTATCTCGCGTCGCCGCCGCTGGTTGTCGCCTATGCGATTGCCGGCTCGATGTACAGCGATCTGACCAAGGATGCGCTTGGCGAGGACGCCAAGGGCAAGAAAGTCTATCTCAAGGACATCTGGCCCTCGAACAAGGAGATCGGCGCCTTCGTCGCCAAGAACATCACCAAGAAGGTGTTCGCCAAGCGCTACGCCGACGTGTTCAAGGGCGATCCGAACTGGCGCAAGATCAGCGTCAAGGGCGCGATGACCTTCGCGTGGGACAAGAAATCGACCTACGTGCAGAACCCGCCTTACTTCATCGGCATGACCAAGCAGGCCAAGCCGGTCGAGGACATCGTCGAGGCGCGCGTGCTGGCGCTGCTGCTCGACTCGATCACCACCGACCACATCTCGCCAGCCGGCTCGATCAAGATCGACTCGCCCGCCGGCAAGTATCTCGTCGAGCACAAGGTCAAGCCCGCCGATTTCAACCAGTACGGCACGCGCCGCGGCAATCATGAAGTGATGATGCGCGGCACCTTCGCCAACATCCGCATCAAGAACCAGATGGTGCCCGGCGTCGAAGGCGGCGTGACGGTGCATTATCCGTCGAAGCAGCGCATGGCGATCTACGACGCGGCGATGAAGTACAAGGCCGACAAGGTGCCGTTGGTGGTGTTCGCCGGCAAGGAATACGGCACCGGCTCCTCGCGCGACTGGGCCGCCAAGGGCTCTGTGCTGCTCGGCATCCGCGCCGTGGTGTGCCAGTCCTTCGAGCGCATCCACCGGTCGAACCTGATCGGCATGGGCGTGCTGCCGCTGGTCTTCGAGGAGGGAACTTCCTGGCAGACTTTGGGGCTGAAGGGCGACGAGCAGGTCACCATCCGCGGCATGGGCGGTGAATTGAAGCCGCGGCAGCGGCTGATCGCCGAAATCGTGATGGGCGACGGGACACTCAAGCGGGTGCCCTTGATCTGCCGCATCGACACCCTCGACGAGCTCGAATACTTCAAAAACGGCGGCATCCTGCAGTACGTCCTGCGCCATCTCGCCGCCTAGGCGGCAGGGAAGGCCCGAAGCCGCCATTTATTCCGCTCATTCCCGCGAAAGCGGGAATCCAGCGCTGAGTAGCCCAGCTGGGTCCCCGCCTTCGCGGGGACGAACGGATCGGCGGCGCTCACTGCGAAGTGAGTGGCCGGTGATGGGCGAGGCGCCATATAAGTGCCTCGTCCGGCAGGGGGATCGCGGGATTGCCATGAACCGTCGCGCCTTCGCTCTTGCGTTAACCTTCGCCGCCGTGTCGCTCCCCGCCGCCGCGGGCGAGCCGCGCGCCGTCATCGAGCTTTTCACCAGCCAGGGCTGCTCGAGCTGCCCCGCCGCCGATAAGCTGGCCGGCCAGTTGCGCGAGGATCCGTCAGTCCTGGTGCTGAGCCTGCCGGTCGACTACTGGGATTATCTCGGCTGGAAGGACACATTGGCACTGCACGGCCACACCGTGCGCCAGCAGGCCTATGCGCAGGCGCGCGGCGACCGCGAGGTCTACACGCCGCAGGTCGTCGTCAACGGCGTCGTGCACGCGCTCGGCAGCGACAAGGCGGCGATCGAGAAGGCGATTACCGAAACCCGCGCCAAGGATGCCCCGCTCAGCGTGCCGGTGACGCTAAATGTCGCCGGCGGCAAGGTGACGGTGAACGTCGCCGATGCGGCGAATGGCGGCGTGGGCAACGCCGAGATTTGGCTCTGCCCCTATGCCAGCAAGATCCCGGTGACGGTGGAGCGCGGCGAGAACCGCGGCCACACGCTGACCTATTACGACGTCGTGCGCCGCTGGGTGAAGCTCGGCGACTGGAAAGGCAAGGCGCAGACCTTCACCGTGCCCGTAACGGACGTGACAAAGGGCGAGAGTGACGTCGACCACGTCGCGGTGCTCCTTCAGCGCGAGCCGAACGGCAAGCCCGGGCTGATGCTCGGCGCCGCGGCGATGAGTTTGCGGTAGAAATTCAAATTTTGCCGAGCCTTCTTATCCCTCCCCTGAAAGGGGAGGTCCGGCGCGGCATAAGCGCGTTTACGCGCGTCTTTGACGCGCTTTTGGCCGGGAGTGGGGTCGCTTATCAAATTTGAGAAAACTCCACCCGGCTCGGTTCGCTCGCCACCCTCCGCTTGCAGTGGAGGGATAAGCAAAAAAAAATCGGGCCGGCATTTGCCGGCCCTAAGGCGTTTGGGGATTGAACCGTACGCGGAACTCAACTGGCCCGGCCGGCCGAGCCCCGGGGGGCTGGGGGGCTGAGGAATCCGGGTCCCGTACCGGACCGGGCCATGAGGCAACGGTTGCGTTATCCCGTCCCAGCGTGACCCGCGATTGTCCGAAATAGGGCGTTTTCGTGTGCGGCTTTAACGACTTCGTGATCGATTCCGCCGCGTTCGCACGCGGTATCGCGCTATCCGCTACGGTACGAAATGCTTGCCGCCGCCGAGCGACGGCGCGATCATGTCAGCACACCTGACGCGGAAGGAGGCGCCGATGCTCGGTCCCGGCGAAATCGATCCCAGCCAGTCCCACGGGGGCGGCAGCCAAGCGCGCGGCGCGCCCGTCCCCGGCCAGGTCACCTTCAATCGCCGCGAACTCAACCGCATCCTCGATCTGTATGGCCGCAAGGTCGCTGCCGGCGAATGGCGCGACTACGCTATCGATTTTTTGAAAGACCGCGCGGTGTTCTCGGTCTTCCGCCGCACCTCTGAAGTGCCATTGTACCGCATCGAGAAAGACCCGAAGCTGGCGCAGCGTCAGGGCGCCTACAGCGTCATCTCGGCGACCGGACACATTCTCCGCCGCGGCCACGAACTCGACCGCGTGCTGCGCGCCATCGACAAGTCGCTGTCGCTGGTGGCGGGGTAGATCAGGGCGCCGTCCTCATTCCCTCGCCCAGGTCGCGCTGCATCAGCAGCGTGTCGACCCAGCGGCCGAACTTGTAGCCGATGCCGGGCAATTGTCCGACGACGCGAAATCCGCAGGCCTCGTGCAGGCGGACCGAGCCGGGCTGGTTCGGCGAATCGCCGATCACCGCCAGCATCTGCCGGAAGCCGCGCGTCGTGCATTCCGCGATCAGCGCGTCCATCAGCGCGTGGCCGACGCCGCGGCGCTGCATGTCCGGATCGATGTAGACGGAATCCTCGACGCTGTGCCGGTAGGCCGGCCGCGTGCGGTAGACCGAGGCATAGGCGTAACCGGCGAAGCGGCCGTCGATTTCGGCGGCGAAGTAGGGATAGCCGCCCTCGAGCACGTATTTCATGCGCCGCCCGATCTCCATGTGATCCGGCGGCTCGAGCTCGAACGAGGACGAGCCGGTCAGGACGGCCGGGGCGTAGATGCGGACGATGTGCGGAATGTCGGCGGGCGTGGCGGGCCGGATCGTGATGCTCATTGCGATGTCACCGATACCCCCGCGTCTGCCGCGGGCGGTCACGTTGGTCCGGCGGGCACGAGTTTAGGCCGGCACCGGCGGCAGGCAAGTCCGCCGCCGCATGCCACAAATGCAAAACGCCCGGGCGCTGAGGCCCGGGCGTTCGTAGGTCTTGCCGTATCGCTGCTTAGCGCCGGTCGCCCATGAAGCGCAGCAGGAACAGGAACAGGTTGATGAAGTCGAGATAGAGCGTCAGCGCGCCCATCACCGCCTTGCGGCCGGCGACGGTGCCGTCGTCGTTGACCGAATACATCTCCTTGATCCGCTGCGTGTCCCAGGCGGTCAGGCCGGCGAAGATCAGCACGCCGATCGCCGAGATCGCGAAGTCGAGCCCCGTGCTCTTGAGGAAGATGTTGACGACCATCGCCAGGATCAGCCCGAACAGGCCCATCACGAGGAACGAGCCAACCGGCGAGAGGTCGCGCTGCGTGGTGTAGCCGTAGAGGCTCAACGCGCCGAACGACGCCGCCGAGATGAAGAAGGTGCGGGTGATCGACGCGCCCGTATAGGCGAGGAACACCGACGACAGCATCAGGCCGAGCAGACCGGCGTAGAGCATGAACAGCGCGAGCGCCGTCGACGCCTGCAGACGGCTGATGCGGAAGCTCAGGAAGAACACGATGCCGAGCGTGCCGAGGAACAGCACGATGGTCAGCGGCCCGCCGAAGATCGCCTGGCCGAACGACGTCAGGCCGACGATCTGGCCCGAAGCGTTGGTGACGACGGCGGCGCTGTAGGTGAACCACGCCACGACGCCGGTGAGAGCAACGCCGGCGGCCATGTAGTTGTAGACGCGAAGCATGTAGGCGCGGAGGCCTGCATCGATCGCGGCCGCCTGCGCGCCGAAGCCGCGGGCAGCTAAGTTGCGGTCGTAGTCCGACATTGAAGTATCCCTCTCTGTTTCCGGCCTTTGTGCCGGTCACACGTCAGGTGCGCCGGTCAAGGCGCATCTTGTGTTCCACATGTAGTGGTGGCGGAGTCTTGGTGCCAGATATGGCCCGATGAAGGCGGCCATTCTTGCCGATTCTTAACCTTCGATGCGGGGAGCATAGCCCAGTTCCGGGCGTTGCGGCAGCGGGGGAGGGGACGCGGCTGAATGTCGCGATAGCTCAAAGGCTTCGCAGAACCGGGGCGGGTTTCTGCCCGAGCGCCGACCAGGTGCCGGCGAGCCCCAGGACGATGGTCACCGCCACCGCACCGGCGGCGGCGACGAGCGCCGGCCCCGGCAGCCAGCGGAAGCCGACATGCATCAACTCCACGACGATGAGCCAGCCGGCGAGCGAGCCGGACAGTACGCCGAACAGCGCGGTGGCCAAGCCCAGCAGGCCGTACTCTATGGCATAGGCGGCGATCAGCCGCGCGCGCGTGGCGCCGAGCGTCTTCAGGATGACGGCGTCGTAGACGCGGTGGCGGTGCCCGGCGGCGAGCGCGCCACCGAGCACGAGCGCGGCGGCGATCAGCGTGATGGCGCTGGCGCCGCGGATCGCCACCAGCAATTGCGCGACCAGCGCGCCGATGGCGTCGAGCGCGTCCTTTACCCGCACGGTGGTCACGGTCGGATAACGCTCGGCGACGGCGCGCAGTACGGCACCTTCCTCACGCGGGCTGCCGCCGTCGGCGAAGCGCAGCGTCGCCAGATGCGTGTGCGGCGCGCCGCGGAAGGTGTTGGGCGAGAACACCATGACGAAATTGATGCTCAGGCTCTGCCAGTCGAGCCGGCGCAGGTTGGCAATGGTCGCGGTGATGTTGCGGCCGAGCACGTTGACCGTGATCTTGTCGCCGAGATTCAGCCCCAGGCCGTCGGCGATGCCCTGCTCGAACGACACCAAAGGCGGCCCGTCGTAGCCCGGCTTCCACCAGGAGCCGGCGACGATGCGCGAGCCCTCCGGCACGGTGTCGGCATAGGTGATGCCGCGGTCGCTCTGCAGCACCCAGGCGGCGTCGTCCTTAGGCTTGATGCGCTCGGCCGCGGTGCCGCCGGCGGCGATGATGCGGCCGCGCAGCATCGGCACATCGTCGACCGCGGCGCCGGGCGCGCGGCCCTGCACGTAGTCCACGAACTGCCGCGCCTCGGCCGAGGGAATGTCGAGGAAATAGAACGACGGCGCGCGCTGCGGCAGTTCGTGCGCGAACTGTTCGCGCAGATTGGCGTCGATCTCGACCACGGTGACGAGTAGCGCAATGCCGAGGCCGAGCGACAACACCACGGTCGGCGTCAGCGCGCTCGGGCGGTGAATGTTGGCGACCGCCATGCGCAGGGCGGTCGAGCGCGCATGCGGCGCGCGCCGTGCGATCGCCATCACCGCCAGCGCGACCAGCCGCAGCAGCATGAACACGCCGGCGGCTGCGCCGACATAGATCACGGCTACGCGCCGGTCGTAGGCCAGCAGCACCGCCATCGCCGCAAGCACTGCGGCGGCGATCGCCGTCATCGCCATGTAGACCGGGCGCGGCCGCGCCGCCTGCGGCGTCACCATGTCGCGGAACAGGGCGCCGACCGCAACGTCGTGCGCGCGGCCGAGCGGCCACAGCGCAAACGCGAGCGCCGTCAGCAGGCCGTAGACCAGAGCCAGCAGCAGTTCGGAGACGTGCAGCGCCGGCTCGAGCGGCAGCGGCAATATGGCGCGGAAGGCGGCGGCGACGCCGAACGGCAGCACGGCGCCGAGCGCCATGCCGATGACGCCGCCGATCAGCGCCAGGATCATCACCTGCGTCAGGTAGACCGTGAACACCGTACGCCCAGAGGCGCCGAGCGCCTTCAGCGTGGCGATGCTCTCGCGGCGGCGATCGAGATGGCTCTTGACGGCGTTGCCGACACCGACGCCGCCGACCAGCAGCGCGGTCAGGCCGACGATGGTGAGAAATTGCGTGAAGCGCTCGACGTTGCGCTGAAGCTGCGGCGAGGCGTTGGCGCGCGTGCGGATCTCCCAGCCGGCCTGCGGCAATTCCACGCGCGCGTCATTTGCCACGTTTTTGACGTCCGCGTCGGCCGATGCGTTTGCCGGCAGGCGCAGCCGGTAGTGCCAGCGCACGAGGCTGCCGGGCTGCACCAGCCCGCTCGCATCGAGTGCGGCGCGGCTCATCATCAGGCGCGGGCCGAAGCCGATGCCGCCCGCGAGCTTGTCCGGCTCGCTCGTCAGCACCGCGCGCACAATCAGATGCGCGGTGCCGAGGGTGACCGTGTCGCCGGGCTTGAGGCTGAAGCGCTCGGCGAGTGTCGTATCGATCGCCGCGCCGAAAACACCGCCGCCTTCGGAAAGCGCAGTCGCGAGCGTCTGCTTCGGATCGACCTCGGCCGCGCCGAACAGCGGATAGGCATTATCGACCGCCTTGACCTCGACAAGCGTGGCGCGGCCGTCGGCGGTGCGGGCCATAGCACGTAGCGTGGCCGCCGCCGAAACCTTGCCGTGGCTCGTGAGGAAGTCCAATTCCTGCGTGCTCGCCTGTCGCGTGATCAGGTTGAACGCGAGATCGCCGCCGAGGATGACGCGGCCCTCGCGCGCGAGGCCGTCCGCAAGGCTCGCCGCCAGCGAGCCGACGCCGGCGATCGCCATGGCGCCAAGCGCGATGCAGGCGATGAAGACGTAGAAGCCGCGCAAGCCGCCGCGCATCTCGCGCAGCGCGAAGCGGAGGGGGAGCGAACCACTCACTGCCCCGCCTCCACGTGCCCCGAGCGCAGGCGCACGACGCGGCCGCAGCGCGCGGCGAGACCGGCGTCATGCGTCACCAGCACGAGAGTCATCTTGCGCTGCGCGTGCCCGGCAAACAGCAGATCGATGATCTGTTTGCCGGTGTCCTCGTCGAGATTGCCCGTCGGCTCGTCGGCGACGAGAATCGCCGGATTGGGCGCCAGCGCGCGGGCGACCGCGACGCGCTGCTGCTCTCCGCCGGAGAGCTGCGCCGGGTAATGGTCGAGCCGCGCGCCGAGGCCGACCGCGGACAGTTCGGCACGTGCCCGCTCCCGCGCATCGTCGATCCCGGCCAGTTCGAGCGGCACGGCGACGTTCTCCAGCGCCGTCATGGTCGGGATCAGGTGGAAGGACTGGAAGACGATGCCGACCCTGCGGCCGCGGAAGCGCGCCAGCGCGTCCTCGTCGAGCGTGTTGAGCGTCGCGCCCGCGACTGTCACGGTGCCGGTATCGGTACGCTCCAGGCCGGCCATGACCATCAGCAGCGTCGATTTGCCCGACCCGGACGGCCCGACGAGGCCGACCGCCTCGCCCGTGCCTATATGCAGGTCGATGTCCTTGAGGATATGCACGCGGGCGGCGCCTTGCCCGAGCGAGAGATTGACGCCGGCGAGCGCGATTGCGGGTCCCGCCGTCGAAGGGTCATTCATGCAGGGTCACCGTCCACAGCCCCGCTCATATGGGAACCGGGGAGGCCTGGTAAAGCACGCCGCGGCCGTCCTGGTCACGATGGCGTGTCTGCTGGCTCCCGGCCGCGCCCCCGCGGCCGACCCGGTCAAGATCGTGGCGCTCGGCGATTCGCTCACCGCCGGCTACGGCCTGCCGGTCGCCGACGCCTTCCCGGCGAAGCTGCGGGCGGCGCTGACGGCGAAAGGGATCGCGGCCACGATCGCCAATGCCGGGGTCTCCGGCGACACCGCCTCCGGCGGGCTGGAGCGGATCGACTGGTCGGTGCCGGTCGACGCAAGCGCGGTCATCGTCGAACTCGGCGCCAACGACGCTCTGCGCGGCATCGACCCGAAGCTCACCGAGAAGGCGCTCGACGCCATCCTGACGAAGCTCGAAGCGCGCCATTTGCCGGTGCTGCTCGCCGGCATGAAGGCGCCGCCGAACATGGGCGCCGACTACACCAAAGCCTTCGACGCCATCTACCCGGCGCTTGCCGCGAAACACGCGGTGATCTTCTATCCATTCTTCCTCGACGGCGTCGCCGCCGGCCGCGCGCTCAACCAGGGCGACGGCATGCATCCGAACGCCGCCGGCGTCGACGTGATCGTCGCGCGCATGCTGCCGAAGGTCGAGGAGCTCATCGTGAAAGCGCGCGCGACGCGAAAGTAGACATTATGCCCCGCCTCTTCACCGGCCTCGAGATTCCCGACGCGATCGGCCAGCAGCTATCGATGCTGCGCGGCGGCCTGCCCGGCGCGCGCTGGATCGATCCGGAGAATTATCACGTGACGCTGCGCTTCATCGGCGACATCGACGATGCGCTGGCGCACGAAGCTGCGTCCGCGCTCGGCCGCATTCGCCGCCCGGCGTTCGATCTGCGTTTCCAGGGGCTGACCTCGTTCGGCGGCCGCAAGCCGCGTGCCGTGATTGCCGAAGCCACGACGCCGCAGGCGCTGATGGAATTGCAGGCCGAGCAGGAGCGGCTGCTGCGGCGCATCGGGCTGGAGCCGGAAGGCCGCAAATACATTCCACACGTGACATTGGCGCGGCTGCGCGATTCATCGAGCCGCGACGTCGCCGATTATCTCGCCGCGCGCGGGCTGTTCCGCACGCCGGAGTTCAAGGTCGAACGCTTCGTGCTGTTCTCCTCGCGCAACTCCACCGGCGGCGGGCCCTATGTGGTGGAGGCGGGGTATCCGCTGATGTCGTCCTGAGAGCCTGTCGTCCCCGCGAAGGCGGGGACCCATACGCCGTGCCATCTCGATAAGCTGCGGAGTATGGGTCCCGGGCCTCGCTTTGCTCGCCCGGGACGACAGCTACGACGCCCTTACCAATTTGGCCTGCGCGTCCAGCATCGCGTTGACCAGCCCGAACGCGTCCTCGGTCCATTCGCGCGCGAGCGATAAGGGCGTGAAACGCGGCGGATCGACCTCGCCGACGACGCTGCCGAAATCGAACCTGAACTCGGCGGCGAACTTGCGCGCCAGGTCCTGCATGCGCCGGTTGTCGGCGAGGCACTGCATCGCGAGCGCGGTGATGCCGCGATTGCGCGCGGCGAGCAGGATGCGCTCGAGCAAAATAGTGCCGACGCCGTGGCTCTGCCACGGCTGCTCGACGCTGAAGGCGGCTTCGGCCTCGCGCGCGAAGGGCGCGAGCGGCCGCAGTTCCGCGGCGCCGCGCAGCGTGCCATCGACGAAGAAGCCGTAGAGGACCACGCCGAAGGCCTCGATGCTGCGCGCATGCTGCGCAACAAAGTCATCGCCGACCGTTCCGGTGAAGCGGCGGTGGCGGCTGTCCGGATCGAGACGTAAGAGATGGTCGCGGTAGGCGTCGGCCTCGCCGGGCCACAGCTTGCGGACGGTGCCGCCGGGCGGAAGCAGCTCATGCATCATGCGGGTCTCCTCAAAGGCAGACCCTCGCCGCGGCGCTTCTCCCATCGGTCGCGGGAGTTGGCTCGCCGACTCGTTTGCGTGCACCTTATATGGTGCGTTGCAACAAAATATGACCATGCGGCGGGAGGGGTGGGACCCTCGCCCGCGTAAAACGCATGGCTCATCAAGATGTTAACGGACGTTACCGGGTACCGGAAAGCCGGCATGCTGCACCTTTTGCTGCGGCATCCGGTGCAGCAAATGCTGCGGTTGCGCTGCAACATGCCGCGCCGGGGCGGGTGCAGCACCCCCCGCATTGCAGCCGAATCGCCTGTGGTTTGATTTACTTGGCCGCGCGCACCACGTAGCAGTCCCCGCTCCCGCCCGCGGACCGAACGCCCGCGACCAGCCCGCCCGGTTCATGTCCGACACTTTCGCCAGCCGCTACGCCGCGCTCGTTTCGACCGGCAAGATCGAACCCGATCCGGCCCAGGCCGATCTCGTCCGCCGTCTGGTCGCGCTGGAGAAGGCGCTGGCGCAGCAGCGGCTGTCGCGCAAGTCATCCTCGCTCGGCTGGCTGTTCTCGCGCCAGCAGGCGCCCGGCCCGATCAAGGGCCTCTACGTCCACGGCGATGTCGGCCGCGGCAAGACCATGCTGATGGACCTGTTCTTCGCCGCCAGCGAGGTCCGGCGCAAACGGCGCGCGCACTTCCACGAGTTCATGGCCGACGTGCACGAGCGCGTGCGCGAGTTCCGCCATCGCCTCAAACTCGGCGAGATCGTCAACGGCGACCCGATCCGCCACGTCGCCGACGAGATCGCCGAGGAGACGTGGCTCCTGTGCTTCGACGAATTCCACGTCACCGACATCGCCGACGCCATGATCCTCGGCCGGTTGTTCACGCGGCTGTTCGAGCAGGGCGTGGTGTTGGTGGCGACCTCGAACGTCGCGCCTGACGACCTCTACAAGGATGGACTCAACCGCGCGCTGTTCCTGCCCTTCCTCGATCTGCTGAGCCGGTACGTCGACGTCGTGCGACTGTCGGCGCGCACCGACTACCGCATGGAGAAGCTATCCGGCGTGACGACCTGGTACGTGCCCGCCGACGAGGACGCCGAGGTCGCGCTCGACATCGCCTGGCAGCGGCTGACCGGCGTGCTCGCGGGCGAGCCGGTCGACATCCACCTTGCCGGCCGGGTGCTGCGCGTGCCGGAGGCGGCGATGGGCGTCGCGCGCTTCGCCTTCGCGCAATTGTGCGAGCAGCCGCTCGGCGCCAATGACTACCTGCGGCTGGTGCGCGAATTCCATACTTTGATCGTCGACCGCGTGCCGGTCATGGACTATGCCGACCGCAACGCCGCCAAGCGGTTCATCATCCTGATCGACACGCTTTACGACCACGCGGTGAAGCTGATCGCCTCCGCCGAAGCGGAACCCGCCGGCCTCTACACCGCCGACGAGGGCTACGAGGCGCTCGAATTCCGCCGCACCGTCTCGCGCCTGATCGAGATGCGCTCGCAGGGCTATATCGGCCTGCCGCACGGCGCCCGCGCTCATGCCGACGCCAGCGGCACCGGCGGCATCGTCGAGACCTGACCGCCGTTTACTCTGGCCCGTCGTTTACGCCTTTTTCGATTGCCAGCGACGTGCCCCGCGCGCAAAAGGGCGCGGGGCGTATTTAAAAACGGTGAGGGCCAGCGCATGGCCAACCAGGACATTCCTTCCGAAGGCGCGCCGGTGGAAAACGGCATCGAGCCGGCTGGCGAGAACGGCACGCCGGCGCGGCGCCGCACGCGGCCGGTCCGCTTCCGCTGCGTCATCTGCGGCAGAGAGAAGCCGGCGCGCGATATCGCCCGCCTCGACGTGGTGCGGCCGAGCCTGCTCGACCGCATCAAGGAGACGCATCCCGAGCTGCCGGCCGAGGGCTTCATCTGCATCGACGATCTCGACCGCTTCCGCTCCGGCTACGTCTCGGAATTGCTGCGCAGTGAGCGCGGCGAACTGACCCGGCTCGAGCAGGACGTGGTGCAGAGCCTCGCCGATCACGAGACTTTGGCGGAAAACATCGAGGCTGAATTCACCGGCCACCGCACCTTCGGCGAGCGGCTGTCCGACCACCTCGCCAGCTTCGGCGGCAGCTGGTCGTTCCTGATCATGTTCTTCGTCGTGCTCGTCGCATGGATGGCGTTCAACGCCGTCATGGTCGGCAAGGACCAGTTCGATCCCTATCCGTTCATCCTGCTCAACCTGGTGCTGTCGTGCCTCGCCGCCATCCAGGCGCCGATCATCATGATGAGCCAGAAGCGCCAGGAAGCGAAGGACCGGCTGCGCGGCGAGAACGACTACAGGGTCAACCTGAAGGCGGAATTGGAAATCCGCCATTTGCACGAAAAGATCGACCACATCCTGACGCGGCAGTGGGAGCGGCTGGCCGAGATCCAGCAGATCCAGCTCGAGATCATGCAGGAGCCGGCGCCGCGGAAGCGGTGAGTTGGCCTGCTGCGCCGGCACGCTTCCGTTCGTCCCCGCGAAAGCGATCCCGCACGTGCCCTCTCCCCTCTGTGGGAGAGGGCCGCCGAAGCGCCAGAACAAAAAAGAATCTGTGAGGGGGGGCCCCCTCACCCAGCAAAATACGCGGAGTGTCTCTCAATGCCCTCTCCCACAGAGGGGAGAGGGCACAGCGACGGACGCTGCCGCTACGCTGGCCTTTCGCCCCCGCCGCATCACTACCGCGCCGCACAAACGAATTTTGCCGCCGCGGACCGTAAAACGCAGAAAAGCGCTGGACTCCGACCGCGCATTGCGCTGGTATTATGTATACCAGTTGATGGGACGCCGCCGACGGGGTGCCTTGTCGCTACGCGCTTGAGGGTTTAACCACCACCCGGCCGCGCTCCGCGGCAGCACCCAGCTTTGAGAGTTCTCCCACCATGGCCCGTAACAAGATTGCCTTGATCGGCTCCGGTCAGATCGGCGGCACCCTGGCCCATCTCATCGGCCTGAAGCAGCTCGGCGACGTCGTCATGTTCGACGTCGCGGAAGGCGTGCCGCAGGGCAAGGCGCTCGACATTGCCGAGTCCTCGCCGGTCAACGATTTCGACGCCAGGTACACCGGCACCAATTCGTATGACGCAATCGAAGGCGCCGACGTCTGCATCGTCACCGCCGGCGTGCCGCGCAAGCCGGGCATGAGCCGCGACGATCTGCTCGACATCAATTTGAAAGTGATGGACCAGGTTGGCGCCGGCATCAAAAAATACGCGCCGAACGCCTTCATCATCTGCATCACTAACCCGCTCGACGCGATGGTGTGGGCGCTGCAAAAGTCGTGCGGCCTGCCGCACCAGAAGGTCGTCGGCATGGCCGGCGTGCTCGACTCGGCGCGCTTCCGTTATTTCCTCGCCGACGAATTCAACGTCTCGGTCGAGGACGTCACCGCCTTCGTGCTCGGCGGCCACGGCGACTCGATGGTGCCGCTGACGCGCTATTCCGCCGTCGCCGGCATCCCGGTGCCGGACCTCGTCAAGATGGGCTGGACCACGCAGGCGCGCGTCGATGAGATCGTGAAGCGCACCGCCAATGGCGGCGCCGAGATCGTCAACCTCTTGAAGACCGGCTCGGCCTTCTACGCGCCGGCGGCGTCCGCCATTGCGATGGCCGAGAGCTATCTGCTCGACAAGAAGCGCGTGCTGCCTTGCGCCGCCTATCTCTCCGGCGAGTACGGCATGAAGGATCTCTATGTCGGCGTGCCGGTGGTGATCGGCGCCAAGGGCGTCGAGCGCATCGTCGAGGTCGATCTCAACGGCGCCGAGAAGTCGGCGTTCGAGAAGTCGGCGGCGACGGTTCAGGGCCTGATCGAGGCCTGCAAGAAGATCGCGCCTAGTCTGGCGTAATCCGATTGCTGTCATCGCTCGCGCAATCGGGCGATCCAGTGATCACCGGCGTCGGAGCAAACGACGCGCGACGCAAGAATACTGGATGCCCCGCTTGCGCGGGGCATGACAGAGCGAGGAGTTAGGGAGAGCCGCATGAACATCCACGAATACCAGGCCAAGGCGGTGCTGCGCGAATTCGGCGTGCCGGTGCCGCGCGGCATTCCCGCGTTCACGGTCGACGAGGCGGTGAAGGCCGCCAACGATCTCGGCGGCCCGGTCTGGGTCGTGAAGGCGCAGATCCACGCCGGCGGCCGCGGCAAGGCCGGCGGCGTCAAGGTCGTCAAGTCGGTCGACGACGTGAAGAAGGAATCGGCCCGCATCCTCGGCTCGACGCTCGTCACGCACCAGACCGGCCCGCAGGGCAAGAAGGTCGGCCGCCTCTACATCGAGGAAGGCTCGGCCATCGACAAGGAGTTCTATCTCTCCGCGCTGATCGACCGCGAGACCTCGCGCGTCGCCTTCGTCGTCTCGACCGAAGGCGGCATGGACATCGAGGAAGTCGCGCACAAGACGCCCGAGAAGATCCTCACCTTCTCCGTCGATCCGGCGACCGGCATCATGCCGCATCACGGCCGCCGCGTGGCGCAGGCGCTCAAGCTTTCCGGCGATCTCGCCAAGCAGATCGAGGGCCTGCTGCCGAAGCTCTACAAGGCGTTCACCGACAAGGACATGAGCCTTCTCGAGATCAACCCGCTGGTCGTCACCAAGGACGCGAAGATCATCTGCCTCGACGCCAAGGTCGGCTTTGACGGCAACGCGCTTTATCGTCACGCCGACATCGTCGCGCTGCGCGACCTGACGGAAGAGGACGAGAAGGAAGTCGAGGCGTCGAAGTTCGACCTCAACTACATCGCGCTCGACGGCTCGATCGGCTGCATGGTCAACGGCGCCGGCCTCGCGATGGCGTCGATGGACATCATCAAGCTCTACGGGCTTGCGCCGGCGAACTTCCTCGACGTCGGCGGCTCGGCGACGAAGGACAAGGTCGCCGCCGCGTTCAAGATCATCACCTCCGATCCGAACGTGAAGGGTATCCTCGTCAACATCTTCGGCGGCATCATGAAGTGCGACGTCATCGCCGAGGGCGTCGTCGCCGCGGTCAAGGAAGTCGGCCTGAAAGTGCCGCTGGTCGTGCGGCTGGAAGGCACCAATGTCGAGCTCGGCAAGAAGATCATTGCCGAGTCCGGCCTCAACGTGACGTCGGGCGACGATCTCGACGACGCCGCGCAGAAGATCGTGAAAGCCGTGAAGGAAGCCGCCTGATGTCCGTCCTCATCGACAAGAACACGAAGGTCATCTGCCAGGGCTTCACCGGCAAGAACGGCACCTTTCACTCCGAGCAGGCCATCAAGTACGGCACCAAGATGGTCGGCGGCACCTCGCCCGGCAAAGGCGGCGGCAAGCATCTCGATCTGCCGATCTTCGACACCGTCGCGGAAGCGCGCGAGAAAACCGGCTGCGAGGCGTCGGTGATCTACGTGCCGCCGGCCGGCGCGGCCGACGCGATCTGCGAAGCGATCCAGGCGGAGATCCCGCTGATCGTCGCCATCACCGAGGGCATCCCGGTGATGGACATGGTGCGCGTCAAGCGCTCGCTGTCCGGCTCGAAGTCGCGCCTCATCGGCCCGAACTGCCCTGGCGTGATGACCGCGGGCGAGTGCAAGATCGGCATCATGCCGGGCAACATCTTCAAGCCCGGCTCGGTCGGGATCGTGTCGCGCTCCGGCACGCTGACCTACGAAGCGGTGTTCCAGACCTCGCGCGAGGGCCTCGGCCAGACCACGGCCGTCGGCATCGGCGGCGATCCGGTCAAAGGCACCGAGTTTATCGACGTGCTGGAGATGTTCCTTGCCGATCCGAAGACTACGTCGATCATCATGATCGGCGAGATCGGCGGCTCGGCCGAGGAGGACGCGGCGCAGTTCCTCAAGGACGAGGCCAAGCGCGGCCGCAAGAAGCCGATGGCCGGCTTCATCGCCGGACGCACGGCGCCTCCGGGCCGCCGCATGGGCCACGCCGGCGCGATCATCTCCGGCGGCAAGGGCGACGCGGAATCGAAGATCGCCGCGATGGAATCGGCCGGCATCAAGGTGTCGCCGTCGCCGGCGCGCATCGGCTCGACTTTGGTCGACGTGCTCAAGCGCTGAAGCGGCTACGCTCGAAGTCTCAACCGACGTCATGGCCGGGCATCGTCCCGGCCATTTCGTTTGAGGACGGTCGTGCGCGTTTGTTGGACGCGCGATCAAGAAATCCGGCAGAGCGATCATTCCCCCGGCCGGTGACCGGCACTAGTCAGTGCCGCGAACACGCACGCAAACGGGGTGAACGATGATCGAGAAGCTGCGGGCGCCTGTCATGGCGCTCACGATGCTGCTGGCAGGCACGGCGTTTGCCGCCACGTGCGGCGCGGCCGCTGCGCGCAATGCCAGCCAGGACCACAAGGATCACAAGGTCGAAAAGGATCGCGACGGCAAACGCGCGACGAAATCTCAGTCGCACCACCGCAAGAAGCACGAGAAGAAAGCGGTGATGTGCATCAAGGCGCCATGTCCGGCCAATGGCAAGGACAGGACCAAGCCGCCAGCCGATGCCAACAAGGACAAGCCCGTCCCGGCTCCCGTCGGCGGCCTGCGCCCGGCCAAGGGCGACGTCGTGGTGTCGAACGGCGTCACCGCGACCATCCTGCACGGCGCCTCGGCCGGGGTCGTCGTGCAGACGCTCGAGCCCGGCAAGATCCTCGTGCGCGCCGACAACGGCCAGTCGGTGACCTTGTCCGGCGGGTCGGTCAACGTCTCCGGCGCGAAGATCGTGTCGCCCGGCGTGTCCATCGATCGCGCCGATCACCCGAACGGCGAGGTGACGGTGGCGATCCGCCCGGGCGCCGTCTACGCGAAACCACCGGCGTCTCCCGCGCCGGCCGCGCCTCCCCCGCCGAGCCATGTGACCGGCGGTCCCGAAGGCGGGTTCCTGGGCGCGATCGGCGGGTCGATCGTCGATGCCGGCAAGGCCGTCGGCCGCGGCGCCGAGGACGTCCTGTCGATCGGCTCACCGAAGCCGGGCACGCCGGGCGCCGGCGAACCCAAGACCTCGACCACTACCCAGCAATAGCAGGCGAACATGATCAAACAGACACGCGCCGCCTTCGCGGCATTCACGATCCTTTTGGTGGGTACGACGGCGCTCATCGCGACGTCCGGTGTCGCCGCCGCGCGCAGCGAGCATGCGGATCACAAGGATCGCAAGATGCACAAGGATCGCGAGGGCGGCCGCGAGGCGCACAAGCAGTCGCACCATCGCAGGAAGCACAAGAAGCGCGTGATCGTGTGCATCACCGCGCCGTGCCCGGGCGACCGCGACGCCGCGCGGCGCCGCGCGGCGGAAGACAAGCTCAAGAAGGAAAAGTGCGGCACGCTCATCCTGCCGACCGCGGGCTGTCCGACGCCGGCGCGCGATCCCGTCGGCAATACGCGGCCGACGCTGCCGGAGCGGACGAAGCAGCCGGTCACCGAGGGCCGTAAGCCGGTGATCGAGTACATCAGGTAGGCAGGGCTTCGGTCGCAAGTCCTCCGAACGCCGGCGACATGCCGGTGGACATCCTCAAGCACCGAAACACGCGGCCCTTGTTGGCCCGTCATGCCCGGCCTTGTGCCGGGCATCGGCGTCCTGTGGGCGTTGGGTCGAGAAGGGCGTCGATGGCCGGGACAGGCGCGGCATGACCGTACGGAGCGAAGCGGCCGGCGGGCTATCGCCGTCCGGACCCATGCCCCTTGGTCGCCGATTCCGGCCGGCAGCATTGGTCACGCGGGTGTGAACCCGGGTTCACTCCTTGGTCTTTCGTTGACTTACAGAGGTCATAAATAGGGATACAAGACCTCTGCGTCGCCCGAGTCAGGACCCTACCGGACCGAGGCAGCGCTGCGCGCATTTCCACCCCCCGCGCCAAGGACCGACCGCATGTCCCGCCAGGACGCCAACGCCGCATTTGCCCGCACCTCGTTCCTCTACGGCAGCAACGCCGCCTACATCGAAGACCTCTACGCCCGTTACGAGAAGAACCCCTCCGCCGTCGACGCCGAGTGGCGCGATTTCTTCCAGAGTCTGAAGGACGACCGCTCGGCGGTGGAGAAGAGCGCGCAGGGCGCCTCATGGACCAAGCCGAACTGGCCGATGCGGCCGAACGGCGATCTCGTCGCCGCGCTCGACGGGAACTGGGCCGACACCGAGAAGAAGATCGGCGACAAGATCGCGGCAAAGGCGCAGGCCAAGGGCGTCGAACTGTCGAACGCCGACGTGATGCAGGCGACGCGCGATTCGATCCACGCGTTGATGCTCATCCGCGCCTACCGTATCCGCGGTCACTTCCATGCCAGGCTCGATCCGCTCGGCATCCAGGCGGAGCCGAACGAGGAAGAGCTCGACCCCAAGTCCTACGGCTTCGGCGAAGCCGACATGGACCGCAAGATTTTCCTCGACAAGGTGCTCGGTCTGGAATTCGCGTCGATGCGCGAGATCGTCTCGATCCTGCGCCGCACCTATTGCCAGACGCTCGGCATCGAATTCCTGCACATCTCCAACGCGGCGCAGAAGGCGTGGATCCAGGAGCGCATCGAGGGCCGCGACAAGGAAATCCAGTTCACGCGTGAAGGCAAGCGCGCGATCCTCAACAAGCTGGTCGAAGCCGAAGGTTTCGAGAAATTCCTCGATGTCAAATACACCGGCACCAAGCGCTTCGGCCTCGACGGCGCCGAGGCGCTGATCCCGGCGCTCGAGCAGATCATCAAGCGCGGCGGCAATCTCGGCGTGAAGGAGATCTGCATCGGCATGCCGCATCGCGGCCGCCTCAACGTCCTCACCCAGGTGATGGGCAAGCCGCACCGCGTGCTGTTCCACGAATTCAAGGGCGGGTCGGCGACGCCGGAAGAGGTCGAGGGCTCCGGTGACGTGAAATATCACCTCGGCGCCTCGTCCGACCGCGAGTTTGACGGCAACAAGGTGCATCTGTCGCTGACGCCGAACCCGTCGCATCTGGAAATCGTCGATCCGGTGACGCTCGGCAAGGTGCGCGCCAAGCAGGACCAGCATCACTGCCCGCCCGAGGATCGCACGGCCGTGCTGCCGTTGTTGATGCACGGCGACGCTGCCTTTGCCGGCCAGGGCGTGGTGGCGGAATGCTTCGGCCTGTCGGGCCTGAAGGGTTACCGCACCGGCGGCTCGATCCATTTCATCGTCAATAACCAGATCGGCTTCACGACCTACCCGCGCTACTCGCGCTCGTCGCCTTATCCGTCCGACGTCGCCAAGATGATCGACGCGTTGATCTTCCACGTGAACGGCGACGATCCGGAAGCGGTGACCTTCGCGGCCAAGGTCGCGGTCGAATACCGCATGAAATTCCAGCAGCCGGTCGTCATCGACATGTGGTGCTACCGGCGCTTCGGCCACAACGAGGGCGACGAGCCCTCGTTCACCCAGCCGCTGATGTACAAGACGATCCGCTCGCATCCGTCGACCTTGGAGATCTATTCCAAGAAGTTGATCGCCGAGGGCGTCGTCACCGAGGGCGAGGTCGAGAAAATGCGCGCCGACTGGCGCACGCGGCTCGACGCCGAGCACGAGGCGGGGCAGGGCTACAAGCCGAACAAGGCCGACTGGCTCGACGGCCGCTGGGCCGGGCTCAAGGCGGCAGCGGACGCCGACGATCCGCGCCGCGGCAATACCGGCGTCGAGGCCGACGTGCTGCGCGATATCGGCAAGAAGATCACGGCGGTGCCAGATGGATTCCACGTGCACAAGACAGTGCAGCGTTTCCTCGACCATCGCGCCAAAGCGATCGAAACCGGCGAGGGCATCGACTGGGCGACGGGCGAGGCGCTCGCCTTCTGCTCGCTGCTCAAGGAAGGCACGCCGGTGCGCCTGTCCGGACAGGACAGTGAGCGCGGCACCTTCTCGCAGCGGCACTCGGTTCTGTTCGATCAGGAAACCGAAGAGCGCCACACCTCGTTCAATCATCTGGGCGAAGGTCAGGCGCGTTTCGAGGTTCTCAACTCAAGCCTGTCGGAGGAGGCCGTCCTTGGCTTCGAATACGGCTACTCGACGGCCGAGCCGAAGACGTTGACCTTGTGGGAGGCGCAGTTCGGCGATTTCGCCAACGGCGCGCAGGTCGTGTTCGACCAGTTCATCTCCGCCGGCGAGCGCAAATGGCTGCGCATGTCCGGCCTCGTCTGCCTGCTGCCGCACGGCTACGAAGGGCAGGGGCCGGAGCACTCCTCCGCCCGTCTCGAGCGCTTCCTGCAGATGTGCGCGGAAGACAACATGCAGGTCGCCAACTGCACGACGCCGGCGAACTACTTCCACATCCTGCGCCGGCAGCTCAAGCGCGAGATCCGCAAGCCGCTGATCCTCATGACGCCGAAGTCGCTGCTGCGCCACAAGCGCGCGGTGTCGCGGCTCGACGAGATGACGACCGGCACCTCGTTCCATCGCCTACTGTGGGACGACGCGCAGTATCTCAAGGGCGAGAAGATCAAGCTCGTGCCGGACGACAAGATCCGCCGCGTCGTGCTGTGCACCGGCAAGGTCTATTATGATCTCTACGAGGAGCGCGAGAAGCGCGGCATCGACGACATCTATATCCTGCGTGTCGAGCAGCTCTATCCGTTCCCGACCAAGGCGCTGGCGCACGAACTGTCACGCTTCAAGCAGGCCGAGATCGTCTGGTGCCAGGAGGAGCCGCGCAATATGGGCGCGTGGTTTTTCGTCGACGTGTTCCTCGCCTGGGTCCTGAACAACATCAACGCCAAGCACAGACATGCGCGCTACGCCGGACGCCCGGCCGCCGCCTCGACCGCGGTCGGGCAGATGTCGAAACACCTGGCGCAGCTGAAGCAGTTCCTCGACGAGGCGCTGGGGTAATTTGAGCTGTCGTGGCCGGGCATAGCCGTTCGAAGAACGGCGTTTCTTCGAAACGCCTATGTCCGGCCACCCCGCTTAAGAGGGCACTGTGTCTTCCTAAGCGGGACGGCCGGGACAAACCCGGCCATGACAATTGAAAGACATTAGAACATCGAGACACATCATGACTGACATCCGCGTCCCCACCCTCGGCGAATCGGTCACCGAAGCGACCGTCGGCAAATGGTTCAAGAAGCCGGGCGACCCGGTCGCCGTCGACGAGCCTTTGGTCGAACTCGAGACCGACAAGGTGACGTTAGAAGTGCCGGCGCCCGCCGCCGGCGTGCTCGGCGATATCGCGGTCCAGAACGGCGCCACGGTTGCGGTCGGCGCGCTGCTCGGCTCGATCAGTGAAGGCGGCGCTGCCGCTGCCGCGCCGTCGAAACCCGCCGCTCCCGCCGCCAAGCCGGCCGAGGCGCCGAAGCCGGCCGCCCCGGCTGCTGCGATGCCGCTGCCGCCGTCGGTCAAGAAGCTTTCCGCCGAATCCGGGATGGACGCCGGCGCCGTCGCGGGCACCGGCGTGCGCGGCCAGGTTACCAAGGGCGACATGCTGCAGGCGATCGAGCGTGCCGCCGCCGCGCCGACGCAGGTTGCCGCGCCCGTTCAGATGCGTGCGCCGTCGCCCGCCGACGACGCCGCGCGCGAAGAGCGCGTGCATATGACGCGGCTGCGCCAGACCATCGCGCGGCGGCTGAAGGACGCGCAGAATACCGCCGCCATGCTGACGACTTTCAACGAGGTCGATATGACCGCGGTCATGGCGATGCGGAACCAGTACAAGGACCTGTTCGAGAAGAAGCACGGCCAGAAGCTCGGCTTCATGGGCTTCTTCACGCGTGCCTGCATCCAGGCGCTGAAGGAGATTCCGGCGGTCAACGCCGAGATCGACGGCACCGACCTCGTCTACAAGAACTATTACCACATCGGCATCGCCGTCGGCACCGAGAAGGGCCTCGTCGTGCCGGTGGTGCGCGACGCCGACGCCAAGTCGCTTGCCGAGATCGAGAAGACGATCGGCGATCTCGGCCGCCGCGCCCGCGACGGCCAGCTCAAGATCGACGAGATGCAGGGCGGCACGTTTACGATCACCAACGGCGGCGTCTACGGCTCGCTGATGTCGACGCCGATCCTCAATGCGCCGCAGTCCGGCATCCTCGGCATGCACAAGATCCAGGAGCGGCCGATGGTCGTCGCCGGCAAGATCGAGGTGCGGCCGATGATGTATCTCGCGCTGTCCTACGACCACCGCATCGTCGATGGCCGCGAGGCGGTTACGTTCTTGGTGCGCGTCAAGGAGTGCCTCGAGGACCCGGCGCGGCTGGTGCTGGATTTGTAGTTTTTCATCCCTCCCCTGAAAGGGGAGGGTCGCCTCGCGAAGCGAGGCGGGGTGGGGTCATCTCTCCACATTGACGGCCCCCACCCGCTCGCCGCTTGCGCGGCTCGCCGCCCTCCCCCTTGCAGGGGGAGGGATAAGAAAGCGGAGCATTGTTGTTATGGCTCAATACGATCTCATCGTCATCGGCACCGGCCCCGGCGGCTATGTCTGCGCCATTCGCGCGGCGCAGCTTGGTCTCAAGACCGCGGTGGTCGAGAAGCGCGCGACCTTCGGCGGCACCTGCCTCAACATCGGCTGCATCCCGTCGAAGGCGCTGCTGCATGCCTCCGAACTGTTCGACGAGGCGGGACATGCTTTCGCGAAAATGGGCATCAGCGTTCCCGCGCCGAAACTCGATCTGAAGCAGATGCTGGCCTTCAAGCAGGAGGCGGTCGACGGCAACGTCAAGGGCGTCGAATTCCTGTTCAAGAAGAACAAGATCGATTCCATCATCGGCACCGGCCGCATCGCGGCGCCGGGCAAGGTCGAGGTGACGGGCAGCGACGGCAAGACGCAGACGCTGGAGACCAAGTCGATCGTCATCGCCACCGGCTCCGACGTGGCGAAGCTGCGCGGCGTCGACATCGACGAGAAGCGCATCGTCTCCTCGACCGGCGCGCTGACGCTGCCGGAGGTGCCGAAGCATCTGCTGGTCATCGGCGCCGGCGTCATCGGGCTTGAATTGGGCTCGGTGTGGCGCCGCCTCGGCGCAAAAGTCACGGTGGTCGAATTCCTCGACGGCGTGCTGCCCGGCATGGACGGCGAAGTCCGCAAGCAATCGCAGCGCCTGTTCGAGAAGCAGGGCATGACGTTCAAATTGTCGTCGAAGGTGACGGCCGTCGACACGTTGGGCAAGACGTTGAAGGCCGCCGTCGAGCCGGCGAAAGGCGGCGCATCGGAGACGATCGAGGCCGACGTCGTGCTCGTCTCGACCGGCCGCGTGCCCTACACCGAGGGGCTGGGCTTGAAGGAACTCGGCGTGAAGATGGACGAGCGCGGCCGCGTCGTCGTGGATCATTATTTCGCGACCAGCGTGCCCGGCGTGTGGGCGATCGGCGACGTGATCGCCGGGCCGATGCTGGCGCACAAGGCCGAGGACGAAGGCGTCGCGGTCGCAGAGATTCTCGTCGGTCAGGCCGGTCACGTGAATTACGACGTCATTCCGGCGGTCGTCTACACGATGCCGGAGATCGCCTCGGTCGGTAAGACCGAGGAGGAATTGAAGGCCGCGAACGTCGCCTACAACGCCGGCAAGTTCCCGTTCACGGCGAACGGCCGCGCCAAGGCCAACCAGCAGACCGACGGCTTCGTGAAAATCCTCGCCGACGCCGGGACCGACCGCGTGCTCGGCGTACACATCGTCGGCTCCGACGCCGGCAACATGATCGCCGAAGCCTGCATCGCCATGGAGTTCGGCGCCTCGGCCGAGGACATCGCCCGCACCTGCCACGCGCATCCGACCTTGCCCGAGGCGGTCAAGGAAGCGGCTCTCGCGGTCGACAAGCGCGCCATTCATATGTGAGCGCTTCTTGTCCCTCCCCCGCTTGCCGGGGAGGGTGGCACGCGTAGCGCGCCGGGTGGGGGCCGTGAATGCGGAGGGCTGACCCCGCCTCGCTTCGCGAGGCGACCCTCCCCTTTCAGGGAGGGATAGAAGTGGCGCGGATCAGGGCCCCCTTCGCCTTGCTCTCTTGCTCCGCCGCGCCGTGGCCTATAATGACCCTCGACGCCAATCGCAGGAGTTCCGCTATGTCGCAGGCCGCCGAAAAGCGCGACGCCAAGCCGCCGATGCTGAAGGACAAGGACTTCCAGTGGGAGGATCCGCTCGGCATCGAGCTCGAGCTGACGGAAGAGGAGCGCATGGTGCGCGACACCGCGCGCGGCTTCGCGCAGGACTATCTGGCGCCGCGCGTGATGGCGGCCTTCCGCGACGAGAAATACGATCCGCAGATGCTGCCGGAGATGGGCAAGCTCGGCCTGCTCGGCCCGACCATTCCGGAAGCCTATGGCGGCGCCGGCCTCGGCTACGTCGCCTACGGCCTGATCGCGCGCGAGATCGAGCGCGTCGACAGTGGCTACCGCTCGGCGATGTCGGTGCAGTCCTCGCTGGTGATGTACCCGATCTACGCATACGGCACCGAGGCGCAGCGCATGAAGTACCTGCCGAAGCTCGCCACCGGCGAGATCATCGGCTGCTTCGGCCTGACCGAGCCAGACCACGGCTCCGACCCGGGAGGCATGGTCACGCGCGCCGAGAAGGTTTCGGGCGGCTACAAGCTCAACGGCGCCAAGACCTGGATATCGAACGCGCCGGTCGCCGACATTTGCGTCGTCTGGGCGAAGCTCGACGGCGCCATCCGCGGCTTCATCGTCGAGCGCGGCATGCAGGGTTTCTCGACGCCGAAGATCGAGGGCAAGCTGTCGCTGCGCGCCTCGATTACCGGCGAAGTGGTGCTCGCCGACTGCGTCGTGCCGGAGGACAGCCTGCTCCCGAATGTGAAGGGGCTCGCCGGTCCGTTCGGCTGCCTCAACAATGCGCGCTACGGCATCGCCTGGGGCTCGATGGGCGCGGCGGAGTTCTGCTGGCACCGCGCGCGGCAATACGTGCTCGACCGCAAGCAATTTGGAAGACCGCTCGCCGCGAACCAGCTCGTGCAGAAGAAGCTCGCCGACATGCAGACCGAGATCGCGCTTGGCCTCGCCGGCGCGTTGCGGCTCGGCCGCATGCTGGAGCAGGGCAAAGCGGCGCCGCCGTCGATCTCGCTGATGAAGCGCAACAATTGCGGCAAGGCGCTCGACATCGCACGCGTCGCGCGCGACATGCACGGCGGCAACGGCATTTCGGAGGAGTACCACGTGATGCGGGTGCTGATGAACCTCGAGACGGTCAATACTTACGAGGGCGCGCACGACATCCATGCGCTGATCCTCGGCCGCGCGCAGACCGGCATCCAGGCGTTCATGTGAATCAGATATCCGTTCGCCCCCGCGAAAGCGGGGGCCCAGAGCCACGAATAAGGGCCAAAATAGAAAGCCTGGCTCCTCGCATTCGCGGGGACGAACGGAAGCAATGATGGACCTCCACCTCGTCGCGATGCTGGCCGGCGTCGGCGTCCTGGCCGGAATGATCGCCTCGATCGTCGGCGGCGCGGCGGTGGTCGTTTATCCCGCGCTGATCGCCTCGGGCCTGTCGCCGCAATTCGCCGCCGCCTCGAACCTCGTCGCACTGATGCCGGCGACGATGCTCGCCGCGCTGTCCGACCGCTCGCAGCTGCCGCCGTTCAACCGCGCCTTCGTCGAACTGGTGTTCGCTTCCGTCACCGGCGCCGGCGCCGGCGCGATCCTGCTGATGCTGACGCCCGGCCGCGTGTTCGAGATCATCGTGCCGGTGCTGCTCGGCTTCGCCACCGTGATCTTCGCGCTCGCCGACCGCATCGGCGCGCACATTCGCAAGCGCGCCGCGCATAAGGGCCGCGAGGTCGAGTTCGACGTGTCGAGCCTGAAGGTGCTGCTACCGGTTTCGTTCTACGGCGGCTATTTCGGCGCCGGCGTCGGCGTCCTGATCCTCGCGGTGTTCTCGATCGCGACCGGCGGCGACTATCGTTCCGCCAACGTGGCGAAGAACTTCGTCTCCAGCCTCAACGCGATGGTGGCCTCCGGCATCTTCATCGCCGAGGGCGCTGTCGCCTGGCCGCAGACACTTTCGCTGATGGCCGGCATGATCGCCGGCGGCCTGGCGGGCGCCTACGTCGCGCGCATCATCCCGGCGAAAGTCGCGCGCGGCATGATCGTGCTTGTCGGCGCGGCGCTGACCATCGTCTTCGCCAAGCTGTACTGGTTCGATTGATGCGCCTGCTACAGGGCCTCGGCCTGCACCTTGCACGCCAGCGCGACCACGCGCCGCGTCATCGCGCTGTTGGCGTCGGTCAACGGATCGATCACCGTGAAGTGGTTGCCCGGCGCGGCCTCGTAGCGCGTCGTCGCCAGGCCCTGCCGCCACGCCTCGGCGATGGTCTTGCTCTGCCGCAGGAACTCGGCCGACTCGTCGGCGCCGACCACGGCGTCGAGCAGGCGGCCGGGCGGCACGTCCCAGTAGAGCGGTGACAGGTCGTGCGCCGTCTTCTCCGTCAGTTTCAGGTCCGCATTGACCGTGATCTTGGTGAGCGGGTCGAGGTCGAACACGCCGGAAATAGCGTATCCGGCGGGCACCAGATCAGCCGGAGGGGCGGGCGCGACGGTCGTCCAGTCGGTCGCGGCGAGGCAGGCGGTCAGATGACCGCCGGCGGAATGGCCGTAGACCACGAAGCGCTTGCGGTACTTGTGCCAGAGGAACAGGCCGGCTGCGCGCATCTGGCCGACGATGTCGGCGATCGAAACCTGCGGGCACAGGTCGTAGCCCGCGACGGCGACGGTGACGCCGTTGGCGTTCGGGCCCTTGGCCATCTGGCTGAAGCTTTCGGGCCCGAGCGAGCGCCACCAACCGCCGTGAATGAACAGCGCCAGCGGCGTGTCCGGCCCGTCATTCGCGGCCGGGAAGATGTCGAGCGTCTGCCGCGGCAACGGCCCGTATTTCAGCCCCAACTCGACCTTCGGAGACGCCTTCCTGTAGGCGTCCGCCTCGCTGAGCCAGCGCGCGAAAATCTCGGGATGCTCCGGCACGCGGGCGCGGTTGTTATATTCGACTTCGTAATCGACGCTCATCGGTCCTCTCCGCAATTCTGCGGCACAGTGCGGCAAAGCTCCGGGCGAGGCAAGGCGACAGGCGCGCGAAAAACCGCTAGATCAACGGCATGAAAGTCGACGGCAGGCCGATGCGGACCATCTGGGTCGAGGGCGATGGCGCCGCCTGCGGCATCATCGATCAGACCCGGCTGCCGCATCGCTTCGAGATGCTGCGGCTCGACACGGTCGAGCAGGCCGCGCGCGCCATCCGCACCATGCAGGTGCGCGGCGCGCCGCTGATCGGCGCCACCGCCGCCTACGCCATGTGGCTCGCCATGCGCGCCGACGCCTCCGACGAGGCGCTGGAGCGCGCCTACAAACTGCTCATCGCCACCCGGCCGACGGCGATCAACTTGAAATGGGCGCTGGACGAGATGGTCGCGGTCTTACGTAATCGTCCGCGTGCCGAGCGCGCCACGGCGGCGCTCGCGCGCGCGAACGAGATTGCCGACGAGGACGTCGCCATCAACCAGGCGATCGGCCGGCACGGGCTGAAGCTGATCGAGGATATCGCCGCAAAAAAGAAGAACGGCGCGCGCGTCAACGTGCTGACGCATTGCAACGCCGGTTGGCTGGCCACGGTCGACTGGGGCACGGCGACGGCGCCGATCTACATGGCGCACGACAAGGGCGTGCCCATTCACGTCTTCGCCGACGAGACGCGGCCGCGCAACCAGGGCGCCGCGCTCACCGCCTGGGAGCTCAACCATCACGGCGTGCCGCATACGGTAATCCCGGACAACACCGGCGGCCACCTGATGCAGCACGGTATGGTCGATCTCGTCATCGTCGGCACAGACCGCACGACGGCGAACGGCGACGTCTGCAACAAGATCGGCACGTATCTGAAGGCGCTCGCCGCGCGCGACAACAACGTGCCGTTCTACGTGGCGCTGCCGTCGCCGACCATCGATTTCACGGTGCGCGACGGCGTCGCCGAAATCCCGATCGAAGAGCGTGGCGCGGAGGAAGTGACGCACATATCCGGCAAGACCGCGGATGGCCGCATCGAGACGGTGCAGCTGACGCCGGACGGCTCGCCCGTCGCCAACTATGGTTTCGACGTGACGCCGGCACGGCTGGTCACGGGTCTCATCACCGAGCGCGGCGTGCTGGCCGCAAGCCGTGAGGCGCTGGCGAAAGCGTTCCCGGAGCGCACGTCATGAGCGCGCCGGCCTTGCAGCCGCCCGTCGACGGCCGCCAGTCGGAGACGGCGCTGGCGGTGGCGCGCGGCACTGCACGGCTCCTGCACGCGCATGGCTTCTCGGTGGTGAGCGAGCTGCCGCTGCCGTCCGGCCGCCGTGCCGACCTGGTCGCGATCGACGCCGCCGGCACTGTATGGATCGTCGAGGTCAAATCGTCGATCGCGGATGTCCGCGCCGACCAGAAATGGCCGGACTACCGCGCGCATTGCGACCGGCTGTTCTTCGCCACGTCGCTCGAGGTGCCGTGCGAAATCTTCCCGTCGGATTGCGGCCTCATCGTCGCCGACGCCTTCGGCGCAGAGTTCAAGTGCTCGGCGCCCGAGCACAAACTGCCGGCGGCGACGCGCAAGGTGATGATGCTGCTGTTCGCCCGCGCCGCGGCGCTCAGGCTGCAGTCGCTGATCGATCCGACCGGCCCATATGGTGATATCGATTGACGGCGTTATCACAAACTCCGTTCATTCCCGCGGAGGCGGGAATCCAGTTCTGACTCACAACTGGGCCCCCGCTTTCGCGGGGACGAACGGTTAAGGTGATTGCGGGTTACTTCGGCGCGCGTTTCGCCAGGATCCGCTGCAAGGTACGGCGGTGCATGTTGAGCCGGCGCGCGGTCTCCGAGACGTTGCGGCCGCACAATTCGTAGATCCGCTGGATGTGCTCCCAGCGCACGCGGTCGGCCGACATCGGGTTTTCCGGCGGCTCGATCTTCCGGTTCTCCTGCGCCAGCAGCGCCGCGACCACGTCGTCGGCGTCGCACGGCTTGGCGAGATAGTCGACGGCGCCGAGCTTCACGGCGGTCACCGCGGTGGCGATGTTGCCGTAGCCGGTCAGGATGATGCCGCGCGCTTCCGGGCGCCGGCGCTTGAGCGCCGAGATCACGTCGAGGCCGGTACCGTCGCCGAGACGCATATCGACCACGGCGAAGGCGGGCGCGGCCTGCTCGACCTGCGACAATCCGTCCGCGACGGTCTCCGCGGTGGTCACCTCGAAACCGCGCTGTTCCAATGCCTTGCCGAGCCGCTGCAGGAACGAGCGGTCGTCCTCGACCACCAGAACGGAGCGTTCGCCCGGGATAGGCTCGCTGCGCGCCGCTTGTACCGTCATTTCGCTGGCCATTTCCACCATACGCCTCGCTCGCTTGTGGTATTCCGGCGGTGCCGCCGTGGCTTCAATCTAGCGCCTGAAGCCGTGCCGCGTAACTTACATTCACGCAATGTCGAACAGTCTTCAATATCAAATAATGCGCCGCCGGTTCCACATCAAGCAGCGAACTGGCCGAGCGGGCGCTCGAAATCGCCTCGGTTCCAGCGCACGAAAATGGACGCGCCGCGCTCCGGCAGCTTGCGGTTCTCGAACGACAGGGTCGCGCCCGCGCGCTCAAGCAACGTCTTGGCGATGAAGAAGCCGAGGCCAAGCCCGCTCGGCTCGTCGTCCTTGTCGAGATCGGGGCGGCTGGTGACGTAAGGCTCGCCGATGCGGCCGATGATCTCGGGCGCGAAGCCCGGCCCGTCGTCGGCGATCGAGACCTCGATCGCGTCTTCGGTCCAGCCGGCGGTGACGGTGACGCGCTCGGCGGCGAAGTCCACCGCGTTCTCCATCAGATTGCCGAGGCCGTAGAGCACGGCGGGATTGCGCGCGACGACCGGCTCGGGGCTGGCGTCGCCGGCCATCCGCACGTCGATGATCACGCCGAAATTGCGATAGGGCGCCGCGATCTCCTCCATCAGCGACGACAGCGGCATGCGGTCGAACGGCTCGCCGCTGGCCGACAGCTGCGTGATCTTGGACAGAATATCGCGGCAGCGCTTGGCCTGCTCGCGCAAGAGCCGGACGTCGTCGCCGTGCGGCGCGTCGGCGGAAATCGCGTTCTCCAGTTCCTTGGCGATGACGGAAATGGTCGACAACGGTGTGCCGAGCTCGTGCGCGGCGGCCGCCGCCAATCCGTCGAGCTGCGAGAGATGCTGCTCGCGCGCCAACACCAGCTCGGTCGCCGCCAGCGCGTCGGAAAGCTGGCGCGACTCTTCCGTGATCTGCCACGCATAGACGCCGATGAAGCCGATCGCGAGCAGGATCGAGAGCCAGACGCCGAACATGTAGATCGGCGGTAGCGTCAAGGGATCGTCGGGGTCCCACGGCAGCGGGTAGTGCGTGAACACCAGCACCGTGGCGCAGGCGATGGCGAAGCCGCCGAGGATGACCGTAAAGCGCGGCGGCAGCGCCGTCGCCGACAACAACACCGGGCCGAGGAACAGGAAGGCGAACGGGTTCTGCAAGCCGCCGGTCAGGAACAGCAGCACGGCGAGCTCGGCGATATCGAAGGCGAGCAGCCAGGCGGCGCGGTCCGGCTCGAGCCGCTGCGTCATGTGGAAGCGAAGGCGCAGCGCGACGTTGAGCCACGCCGACAGCGCGATCACGGCGAGGCAGGCCCACAGCGGCAGCTCGAATTCGAGGCCCATATAGACGACCAGCACGGCGGTGGTCTGGCCGATGACCGCGAGCCACCGCAGCCGCACGAGCGTGTCGAGGCGGACGTTGCGGCGCGGATGATTGTGGGCGAGGGCGAGGCCGGGCATGGCGCGCAGTCTATCGGGTCGCGGGGCAGGCACCAATCGGCGGCGGGCTTGACGAATGCGGCGCGGGGCTTGCGTTCCCCGCGCCGTAACGTCACATCTGCCGGGCCATGTTCGCGCCGACCTCAGCCGCTATCGCCGCCGACCGCCTGGTCAAGCGTTACAAGACTGCCACCGCGGTCGACGGCATCTCTTTTGAACTGCCGCGCGGCTCGATCATCGGCTTGCTCGGCGGCAACGGCGCCGGCAAGACCACCACCATCGCCATGATCATGGGCCTGGTGACGCCGACGTCCGGCACGGTCAGCGTGCTCGGCGCGGCGATGCCCGGCGAGCGCTACAAGGTGCTGCAACGGCTGAATTTCGAAAGTCCCTATGTCGACCTGCCGATGCGGCTGACGGTGCGGCAAAATTTGTCGGTGTTCGCGCAGCTCTATGCAGTCAAGGACATCGCCGGCCGCATCGCCGAGATCGCCGCCGATCTCGACCTCACCGAATTTCTCGACCGCCCGACCGGCAAGCTCTCGGCCGGGCAGAAGACGCGCGTGTCGCTGGCCAAGGCGCTGCTCAACCGCCCCGACGTGCTGCTGCTCGACGAACCGACGGCCTCGCTCGACCCCGACACCGCCGATTGGGTGCGCGGGCGACTCGAGGACTTCCGCAACCGTCACGGGGCGACCGTGCTGCTCGCCTCGCACAACATGAACGAGGTCGAGCGCCTGTGCGAGCGCGTCATCATCATGAAGCGCGGCCGTATTGAGGACGACGACACGCCGGAGCGGCTGCTCGCGCGCTACGGCCGCGACACTTTGGAGGAGGTGTTCCTCGACGTCGCCCGCGGCCGCGGCGTCGCTGCGGGGGCGGGGAGATGAGTCAGCGGCGCCGAATACGCTTCTCGCAGAACGCACAGCGCTCGTTACTGTGCCCTCTCCCCTTGTGGGAGAGGGTAGTCGCAGCGTTGCAATTTGCAAGAATGGGAGAGGGGGCTGTCCCCCTCTCCCATCATCATGCGGGGATAGTCTCTCAATGCCCTCTCCCGCGAGGGGAGAGGGCACAACGACAAGCGGGCCGGTCATGACCGCCTCCCTGCACCGCATCGGCGCGATGGTCCGCCGCTACTGGTATCTCCTGCGCTCGTCGTGGCCGCGCATCCTCGACCTCATCTATTGGCCGACGGTGCAGATGCTGATGTGGGGCTTCCTGCAGACTTACGTCGCTTCGAACGCGGGCTTCTTTGCCCGCGCCGGCGGCGTCTTCATCGGCTCGGTGCTGCTGTGGGACATCCTGTTCCGCGGCCAGCTCGGCTTCTCGATCTCGTTCCTCGAGGAGATGTACGCGCGCAACCTCGGCAACATCATGATCTCGCCGCTGCGTCCGGTCGAGTTCGTTGCCTCGCTGATGATCATGAGCATCGTGCGCCTGTCGATCGGCATGGTGCCGGTGACGTTTCTCGCCATCGGTTTCTTCGGCTTCAATCTGTGGGCGCTCGGCTTCGCGCTCGCCGCCTTTTTCGTCAATTTGATATTGACGAGCTGGTCGATCGGCATCTTCGTGTCCGGCCTGCTGCTACGCAACGGCATGGGAGCGGAGAGCCTCGCCTGGACGATCATGTTCCTCTTCTTGCCGCTGACCTGCGTCTACTACCCGGTGGCGGTGCTGCCGCACTGGCTGCAATACGTCGCCTGGGCGCTGCCGCCGACCTACGTATTCGAGGGCATGCGGGCGCTGTTGATCGAGCACGTCTTCCGCGCCGACCTGATGCTGGAGGCCTTCGCCTTCAACGCCGTCCTCTTCGCGGCTGCATCAATCGCCTTTTCGCTCCTGCTCAGGAGCGCCCGTGAGCAGGGCACGCTGCTCCAGATGGGCGAGTAGGCCGCACGAAACCTCTGAATTTCCATCGTTTTCACGTGATTGTGTGCGGCCGGTAAGCCCGTAAACCGAACGCGAACAACTTATTTGTATTGTTGACCGTATGACCAAAAAACGACAGTCTGCTGCACCGCAGCAGGGGTCGGGGCCGGACACGATGGCGATTGGGGAATTCGACGGCGCGGCGCGCCTGACCGGTGAAGGCGGCCTGCTGCTGTCGACGCCCATGTACTGGCTCTACGAAATAGGCCACGCCGCATTGAGCCCCGCGCGCGCCTTCGCCGACGCCACGCGCCTCTACTACAAGAACCCCGCGAATCCGCTCACGCACACGACCTACGGCAAGTCGGTCGCCGCGGCGATGGAATTGTTCGAACGCTCGACGCGCCGCTACGGCCGTCCCGACTGGATGATCGACGAGACGACGGTCGGCGGCGAACGCGTGCCGGTTCATATCAACACCGTGTGGGAGCGGCCGTTCTGCCGCCTCTTGCGCTTCGAGCGCGCCTTCACGCAGGCGCCGCGGCGGCCGCAGCCGAAGCTGCTCATCGTCGCGCCGATGTCCGGCCATTACGCCACGCTGCTGCGCGGCACGGTCGAGGCCTTCCTGCCCAACCACGACGTCTACGTCACCGACTGGCTTAACGCCCGCGCTGTGCCGATGTCGGACGGGCGGTTCGATCTCGACGACTACATCGACTACATCGTCTCCATCCTGCACACGCTCGGCGCCGACACGCACGTCATCGCCGTGTGCCAGCCGTCGGTGCCGGTCATGGCCGCCGTGGCGCTGATGGAGGCCGACAACGATCCTTACGCGCCGGCCTCGATGGTGCTGATGGGCGGGCCGATCGACACGCGCATCAATCCGACCGCGGTGAACGCGCTGGCGGTCGATCGCGGCGTCGACTGGTTCCGCAACCACGTCATCACCAAGGTGCCGTTCCCGCACCAGGGCTTCATGCGCGACGTCTATCCGGGCTTCCTGCAACTGCACGGCTTCATGAGCATGAACCTCGATCGCCACATCGAGGCGCATCACAACCTCTTCCTGCACCTCGTCCAGGGCGACGGCGATTCCGCGCAGAAACACCGCGAGTTCTACGACGAGTATCTCGCGGTCATGGATCTCTCCGCCGAGTTCTATCTCCAGACCGTCGACACCGTGTTCGTCCGTCATGCGCTGCCGAAAGGCGAGATGACGCATCGCGGCCGCCGCATCGAGCCGTCCGCGATCACGCGTACCGCGCTGATGACGGTGGAGGGCGAGCACGACGACATCTCCGCCGTCGGCCAGACCGAGGCGGCGCACAAGCTCTGCTTCAACATCCCGGCCGACAAGCGCGTGCATTACATGCAGCAGAGCGTCGGCCATTACGGCGTGTTCAATGGCTCGCGCTTCCGCGCCGAGATCGCCCCGCGCATTGCCGACTTCGTGCTGTCGAACAACGGCGCCGGCAAGGGCGGCCGCCGCGTCAACGGGCATTGATTTCGGGCCATTGACCATCCGCACCTGCGCATGACAATGAGCGGGCCGAATCGGGCCTGACTCATGCTGCGCCGTTTCCTGCCTCGCCGGCCGCCGGAGCCGTCCTTCCTCACCGTCGCCTTCGAGGGCGAGGTCTACGAAGTGCGCGTGCGCCGGCACGCGCAGGCTCGCCGCTACACCCTGCGCATAAAGGCCGCGAGCCGCGAGGTCGTGCTGTCGATGCCGGCGCGCGGCAGCCTGCGCGAGGCCAATATTTTCGCGCAGAAGCAGGGCGCCTGGATTGCGGCCCGTCTCGGGCGCCTGCCGCATGCCGCGCCGTTTGGAGATGGCGCCGTGGTGCCGTTGCGCGGCGTGCCGCATCGCATCGAGCACCGCCGCGGCGCGCGCGGCACGGTCTGGGCCGAATGCGGCGATGACGGCGCCCAACTGCTCTGCGTCGCCGGCGAGGCGCCGCACGTCGCGCGCCGCGTGCGCGATTATCTCAAGCGAGAAGCCAAAAAGGACCTCGAGCGCGCCAGCCGCGCCGCCGCCGCCGCGCTCGGCGCCGGTTTCAAGCGCATCTCGATCCGCGACCAGGTCAGCCGCTGGGGCTCGTGCTCGACCACCGGCGTGCTGTCGTATTCGTGGCGGCTGATCCTGGCGCCGCCCTTCGTGCTCGACTATCTCGCCGCGCACGAGGCCGCGCATCTCGTCGAGATGAACCACTCGCGCCGCTTCTGGCGGCTGGTCGAGGGCATCTATCCGGACGTTGCCCGCGCCAAGGCCTGGCTCGACGCGCACGGCAGCGACCTGCACCGCTACGGCGCCGACGCGGCCTGACCATGCTCCGTCCGGGCACCTTCGCGCTCACAGCTTTGCTCGCGGCATTGACCGCGGTCGGCCCATTGTCGACCGACATGTACCTGCCGTCGCTGCCGGACATCGCGCGTCAACTACACGCCTCGACCTCCGAAGTGCAGCTCACCATCTCGTCCTATCTCATCGGCTTCGCCTGCGGGCAGATCGTCTACGGGCCGATTTCCGACCGGCGCGGACGCAAGCCGGTGCTCATCGCCGCGGTCGCGTTGTTCACGGCGGCGACGCTCGCCTGCGCGCTGTCGACATCGATCGAGATGCTGATCGCGGCGCGCACCGCGCAGGCGCTCGGCGGCTCCGGCGCGGTGGTGCTGACGCGCGCCATCGTGCGCGACCTCTATTCCGGGGCGCGGGCAGGCCGCGAATTGTCGGTCATCGGTTCGGTGATGGCGCTGGCGCCGGTGGTCGCGCCGATCGCCGGCGGCGCCTTGCAGACGGCCTTCGGCTGGCGGTCAATCTTTGTGCTGCTGGTGGTCGCCGGCGCCGCCGGCATTGCTGCGGTGTGGATGCTGCTGCCGGAAACATTGCAGCGGCGCGAGACGCAAGCGGCCACCTCGATGCTCGCGTCCTACCGCGTGGTCGCGTCGAACCGCGTCTGGCGCGCTTATCTCGCCCTCGGCACGTTCGGTTACGCCGGCCTGTTCGCCTGGATCTCCGGCGCCTCGTTCGTCTTGCAGAATCTCTACGGCCTGACGCCTTTCATGTTCGGACTCGTCTTCGCCATCGCCTCGTTCGGCTATCTTACCGGCACGACCGCCGCGGCGCGGACCGTGACGCGCGTGGGACTCAACGGCGTGCTCGGCATCGGCAGCGTCGTGCTCGCGGTGGGCGGCCTGCTCGGCTGCGTGTCGATCGCGCTCGGCCTGACTTCGGCGCTCTCTGTGGTGATCCCGGTCGCGATCTTCCTCGCCGGCTTCGGCATGGTGCTGCCGCAGTCGATCGCTGGCGCCATCACGCCGTTTCCGGAGCGCGCGGGCGCAGCCTTCTCGCTGTTCGGGTTCGTGCAGCAGACGGCGGCGGCCATTTGCGGCGCCGTGGTCGTCGCGTTGCTTGGCAAGACCGCCTGGCCGATGGCCGGCGCGATCGCGCTGATGGGATGCGTGACCCTGGCGCTGTGGTTCGCGACGCGCGAGGTTCGCCGCGCGCGAAAATCGGCCTAGCGCCGCCCGAACAGGTTATCGAGCAGCCAGCCGTCCATGCCGCCGCCGCGGCGCGGGACGGGCGCATTGCTGGAGGTCTGGATCGAGCCCGGCGGGCGTGGCGCCATGCCATCGGTCTCGGCCTGCTGCTGAGCCTGCGACGGCCCGCTGCCGAACAGGCCGGAGAACATGCCGGCGTCCCACGACGTCGGCAGGCTGGCAACCGGTACGCCTTGATGGGCCGCGCGCATGACGCGGCTCCAGATGTCGGCCGGGAGCGTGCCGCCGGTCACGTGCTTGGTCGGCGTGCCGTCGTCGTTGCCGAGCCACACGCCGGTGACGAGGTCGGGCGTGTAGCCGACGAACCAGGCGTCGCGGAAATCCTGGCTGGTGCCGGTCTTGCCGGCCGCGTTCCAGCCCGGCAGCGCCGCGCGCCGCGCGGTGCCGATGGTCAACGTCTGCTCCATCATCGCGTTCATCATCGCGACGTAGCGCGGGTCGATGACGCGGCCGAGCTGCTCTTGCGGGAAGGCGTAGAGTACCTTGCCGGCCTTGTCGGTGATACGGGTGATGACGTGCGGCATCACCGCGAACCCGCCATTGGCGAAGGGCGCGTAGGCGCCGACCAGCTCGAGCGGAGAGACTTCCGAGGTACCGAGCGCGATCGACGCGTTCGGCTCAAGCTTGGAGGCGATGCCGAGGCGGTGCGCGGTGCGCACGACCGCCTGCGGCGTCATTTCGAGCGTCAGCCGCACCGACACCGTGTTGAGCGACAGCGCCAGCGCCTTCGACAGCGGCACCGCGCCCATATAGTGGTGCTCGTAGTTCTCCGGCGCCCAGCCGTGCACGTTGATCGGCTTGTCTTCGCGGATCGTGTCCGGCGTCAGGCCGTGCTCGAGCGCGGTGAGATAGACGAAGGGCTTGAACGCCGATCCCGGCTGCCGCCGCGCCGACACCGCGCGGTTGAACTGGCTGTCGCCGTAATTGCGGCCGCCGATCAGCGCGCGCACCGCACCGTTCGGCGTCATGGCGACCAGCGCGCCCTGCGTCACGTTCGCCTTCGGTCCCTTGGCGGCAAGCTCCTCGTCAAGCGCCTTCTCGGCGACGGCCTGCAAACCGGCGTCGATGGTCGTGCGAACGACGATGTCCTCCTCGACATGGCCAAGAATGTCATTGAGGGCGTCCATCACCCAGTCGGCGACGTAGTTGACCGATCCGCCGCTCGATTGCGCCGCCAGGCGCGGTGGTTGCGCCAGCGCGACGCGCTCGCTGCCTTTCGAGATGAAATGCAAATCGGCCATGGCGGCGAGCACGATCCTGGCGCGCTTCTCGGCTTCCTTGTAGTTGCGGGTCGGCGCCAGGCGCGACGGCGACTTGACGAGGGCGGCGAGCATTGCCGCTTCGGCGATGGTGAGCTGCTTCGCCGGCTTGCCGAAATAACGCTGCGCCGCCTGCTCGATGCCGTAGGCGCCGGAGCCGAAATAGACGCGGTTGAGATAGAGCGCGAGGATTTCCGGCTTGCTGAATTTGTGCTCCAGCCACAGCGCGAGCAGCACCTCCTGGAGCTTGCGCGTGATGGTGCGCTCCTGCGTCAGGAACAGGTTTTTGGCGAGCTGCTGCGTGATGGTCGAGCCGCCTTGCGCTACGCCGCGATGCAGGACGTTGGCGACGAAGGCGCGGGCGATGCCGAACGGATCGACGCCGAAGTGCTCATAGAAACGGCGGTCCTCGATCGCGACGAAGGCCTTCGGCACGTAAGGCGGCATCTCTTTCAGCGCCACCGGCGGGCCGGCGAGGTCGCCGCGGCGGGCGAGCGGGTGGCCGTCGCTGTCGACGATCTCGATGGTCGGCGGGCGCTTGGGGATTTCCAGCGACTGGATCGGCGGCAGGTGTGCACCCACCCACCCGACGGCGCCGGCGGCAGCAACGAACAGCCACAGGCCGGCGACTGCGCTCCAGTAGGCGAGGCGGACGAGGAGGGGGCGTTGCCTGGCCTTCCTCTTCTTGCCCTTGCCGCGCTTGCGCCGTCGCGGCTTGTCACCGCCGGAGGAGCGCTCACCGGCCTCGACGCGCGGCGCCGGGGACTCGAAGGTCGGCTCACGCCGCGGGCCTGATTGTCCCCGTGCCATACGCCACTCGTCACCCGAAGGCGGCGCAAGGCGCGCCGCCGGTCCCGAACGGCACGCTACGGGGGCCGGTTTAAGTTGGCCTTAAGCGGCGGGAGCCGCGCCCGCGTGGTTAAGGCGCGGTTAAGGCGGAACGACAGGTGCGACTTTCTGCGCGCGATCAAGGCCAATTTTAACCGGCTGCCCGTACACAGGATGCGCATTCGCCTTTTGGGACGAAGGGATGGCTCAGGCCGACATCGAGCATGCGCCGATGCGCGCTTCCTTCGCGCACGCCGCCGTCGCGCGCCTGCGCGGCATGCTGCGCGGGGAGGGCGACCACGCGGTGACGACGCGCACCGCCGGCGCGGCCTATGTCATTCGCGTGGCAAGCGCCGGCGCCGTCTATTTCTCGCAGATCGTGCTCGCGCGCTGGATGGGCAATACCGAGTTCGGAATCTACGTTTATGTCTGGACCTGGGTGCTGCTCGCCGCCGATGTGATCCATCTCGGCCTGCCGCTCGCGGCGCAACGGCTGATCCCCACCTACAAGGCCTCGAACGACGACGAGCGGCTGCGCGCCTTCCTGTTCGGCTCCTGGCGCCTCGTGTTCGCGCTGGCGCTGGCCGGCGCGGTGCTGGCAGCAGCGCTTGTGACGATGCTGAAGCCGCATCTGCCGCCGGGCGAGATCACGCCGCTCTATCTCGCCTGCCTGGCGCTGCCCTTCGTCAGCATCTGCATCCAGCTCGACGGCATTGCCCGCAGCTACAACTGGATCGGCCTGGCGCTGACGCCGCATTTCTTCTGGCGTCCGTTCCTGATCGTCGCCTTGGTCGGCGCCGCTCTTGCCGCGGGTCTCCAGGCCGATGCGGTCACGGTGATGACGGTCATCGTCGTCGCCGCGGCGGCGACCTCGATTGTGCACGTCGTCATCCTGATGCGGCGGCTCGCCCGCGTCGTGCCGGCAGGCGCTCGGCGCTATGAGATCCGCTCCTGGCTTTCGACCTCGACGCCGATGATCCTGGTGTGGGGCTTCTACACGCTGCTGACTTATACCGACGTCATCATGCTGCAGCAGTTCCGGCCGCCGCAGGACGTTGCGCACTATTACGGCGCGGCGCGCACGCTGATGATGGTGTCCTTCGTCGCCTTCTCGGTGAGCGCCGCGGCCGGCCATCACTTCAGCCGCTACCATCTCGCCGGCGACCATGCCGGGCTTGCCGATTTCGTATCGAAGACCGTGTGCTGGACCTTCTGGCCGTCGCTGTTCGCGACCGTCGCGATTCTGGCGATGGGCTGGCCGCTGCTGCGGCTGTTCGGCCCGAGCTTCACCGGCGCCTATCCGGCGATGTTCGTTCTGGCGATCGGTCCGCTCGCGCGGGCCGCCGTCGGGCCGGCGGAACGGCTATTGACGATGGCCAACTCGCAGCGCGCCTGCGCACTCGTCTACGCCGCCGCCTTCACCGTCAACCTCGCCGGCTGCGCGCTACTCATCCCAGCGCACGGCATCCTCGGTGCGGCGGCGGCGACTTCGGCGGCCATGGTGTTCGAGTCGGTGGCGCTCTTCATTGTCGTCCGCCGCCGGCTCGGCATTCACACCTTTATCGTCTGACGTCGCGGCTCAGCCGGCCGACGTCAGAGCTAGCCGAACCTTCTCGGCAAGCTCCCCGTTGAGAAACGGCTTGCTGACGATGTAGCGGTCGCTGATCCCGGCCAGCGCCTCACGCTCTGCAAAGCCGGTCACGAACAGCACCGGCAGTGACGGGCGCTCCGCGCGCAAGTGGCGCGCGAGTTCGGCGCCGCTCATGGCCGGCATGGCGAAGTCGATCACGGCGAGGTCGATGCGCGCGCCGCCGCCCAGCAGCGCCAGCGCGCCTTCGCCGCTCGGCGCCTCGCGGACCGAGTAGCCGAGATCGCGCAGCATGGCGGCGGTGACATCGCGCACCGCGGCGTCGTCATCGACCAGGAGGATCGCCGCATCCGGCCGTGGTTCGGGCGCGCCCGCACCCGCGGGCGCCTCCTCGCGCTTCGGCGGCCGGTCGGCGCGCGGCAGATAGATACGAACCATGGTGCCGCGGCCTGGCGCCGATTCGATGCTGACGCCGCCACCCGATTGCTTGGCGAAGCCGAGCACCTGGCTCAGGCCGAGGCCCGAGCCCTTGCCGACCTCTTTCGTGGTGAAGAACGGCTCGAATACCTTCGCCCGCACGTCCGGCGGCATGCCGGAGCCGGTGTCGCTGACGCAGATCGCCACATAGTCGCCCGCGGCCGGCTCCTCCGCCGCACGCGGCGGGCCGAGGGTGACGTTGGCGGTCGAGACCTTGAGCGTGCCGCCGATCTCCATCGCATCCCGCGCGTTGATGCCGAGGTTGAGCACCGCGATATCGAGCTGCGTCGGGTCGACCAGCGCCGGCCACAATTCGCCGGCGAGCTCGGTCTCGATCGAGACGCTGCCGCCGATCGTGCTCTGCAGCAGGTCGCGCATGCCGGCGATGGTGTCGTTGAGATTGAGCACCTTGGGCTCGAGACGCTGGCGGCGCGAGAACGAGAGAAGTTGGTCGGTCAGCCGCGCGCCGCGCTCGGCCGCCGCGCGCATGTAGCCGACGCGCTGCATGGTGCGGCCGTCGATGCCGGCCCGTTCGAGCGCGCGTTCGATGAAGCCGATATTGCCGAGCACGACGGTCAGCAGGTTGTTGAAGTCGTGGGCTACGCCCGAGGTGAGCTGGCCGACGGCTTCCAGCCGCTGCATCTGCCGCAAGGTCGATTCGACGCGCTCGCGCTCCTCGATCTGCGCGACGAGTTGCCGGTTGGCGGCGGCGAGCTGGCCGGTGCGCTCCTGCACGCGCACCTCGAGCTCCTCGTTGAGGCGGCGGCATTCGTATTGCCGGCGGCGGCCGCGTAGCGCGGTCTGCACGACGCTGACCAGGGTCGTCGGATGAAACGGCCGCTCGAGAAAGCTGACATTGCCGAGCGTCGCAGTCAGTTTCGCGGCCTCCGGGTTGCGCTCGACGCCGCCGCCATGCTGCGTCAGCACGACGAAGGGAAAGTCCGACCACGGCGGCTGCGCGCCGACCCACCCTGCCAGCGCCCGCGTGTCGCCGCGCAGCGCCTCCTCGGTGACGATGGCGAGATCGGCGCCGCGCCGCAGGTGCTGCAACATGTCCTCGAGGTCGCGGCAGACGATCGTCGAGGTTTGTGCGTCGAGCAGGATGTCGCGCGCGACCAGCGCGTCGCGGCCGCGCGGCGCCAGGATCAACGCGCGCTCGAGCGGCACGGGCGCGGGCGGGCTCAAGCGCGCTCCATGAGCGCGTCGGAGCGGCCGACGAAACTCGGCACGCCGCGCAGGACGCCCTGGAACTCGTGCAGCGGCTCGCCGACCTGAACGCCCTCTGCGGTGATGCGGAACTCGCGGATGGTATCCTCGTGCGCGCCGCCGCGCTTCTTGATGGTCGACATGGCGCGGCGGACGCGGCCCAGCGCCTCGAAATAGCGCAGCATGATGACGCTGTCGGCAAGATAGGTGAGGTCGACCGGCGTCTTCATCTCGCCGACCATGCCGGATTGCGCCAAAGTCAGGAATGTCGAGGCGCCGCGGCGGTTGAGGTATTGCAGCAGCTCGTGGATATGCAGCGTCAGGAACTGCTCCTCCGGCATCGACGCCTGATAGCCGTTGAGACTATCGATGGCGACCATGCGGATGTTGTCGCGGTCGACCGCCGTGCGCACGCGATGCGAGAACTCGCCGGGGGACAATTCGGCCGCATCCATCTGCTGGATGACGAGCTTGCCCGCCTCGCGCATGCCGGCAAGGTCGATGCCCATGCCCTTGGCGCGGGAGAACAACAGCCCGAGTTCCTCGTCGAACACGAACATCGCCGCGCGATCGCCGCGTTTGACGGTCTCCTGGACATATTGCATGACCAGCAGTGTCTTGCCGGTGCCGGCCGGCCCGATGAAGAGCGTGCTCGAGCCGGAGGGCAGGCCGCCGCCGACCAGGGTGTCGAGCTCGGCGATACCGCTGGCGAGCGAGGAGCCGGAAAACCCCTTGCGCTGGTCGGCCGCGACCAGCCGCGGGAACACCTGCACGCCGCCGGCGCCGATGACGAAATCGTGGAAGCCGCCGCGGAACGATTGACCGCGGCATTTTGCGACCCGCATGCGCCGCCGCTCGGCGCCGTAGACCGGCGCGAGCTGCTCGAGCTGCGTGACGCTGTGCGCGATACTGTGTACGGCGCGGTCGTTGGTTTCGCCGGTCAGGTCGTCGAGCATCACCACGGTGGAATTGTGCTTGGCGAAGTAATGCTTGAGCGCGAGAATCTGCCGCCGGTAGCGCAGCGAGCTTTGCGCCAGCAGCCTGATCTCGGACAGGCTGTCGATGACGACGCGCTGCGGCTTCAGCCGCTCGATCGATTCGAACACGCGGGTGATGGCTTCGCCGAGCTCGAGATCGGACGAATAGAGCAGGCTCTGGTGCTGCTCCGGGTCGAGCACGCTATCGGGCGGCACCAGCTCGAACACCTCGATGGATGGGTCGATCACCCAGCCGTGCGACCGGGCGCCGTCGCGCAGCTCGTGCTCGGTCTCCGCCAGCGAGATGTAGATGCCGCTCTCGCCCGCCTTGGCGCCGGCGAGCAGGAATTGCAGGGCGATGGTGGTCTTGCCGGTGCCGGGGCTGCCCTCGAGCAGATGCATCCGGGTGCGCGCCCAGCCGCCGCCGAGAACCTCATCGAGACCGGCGACCCCGGTACTCGCGCGCGGCAAGAAGACTGTCGTGGCGTCCATGTGACGTCCCGTTCAAATTCTTGTCCAAAGGTGGAAGGCCGTCCGGCTGGAAGCGCCGGCGCCCGAAGTCAGTTCAGGACCGAAAACGCCGCCAAATCGGCTCGGTTCCCTGCGGGTGCGTCAAAAATTACCGCTTGAAATGAAGGTGATGGCGTCGTGAGCCTGACATAGGCGCTTCCGCGCGGGGCGGCGGGCCTAATGCGCGGCCTTCTTGCCGTCGTCGGCCGCGAACAGCGCGACGAGTGCACGCTTGATCGCCGCCTGCCGCGTCGGCGACGTGATCTGCGCGCCGAGCAGGTCGGTGACGTAGAACACGTCGACCGCGCGCTCGCCGAAGGTCGCGACGTGCGCCGAGGCGATGTTGAGATTGAGCTTCGAGATCGTCGCCGTCATCTCGTAGAGCAGACCGGTGCGGTCCAGCCCTGTGACCTCGACCATCGTGTAGCGGTGCGACCACTGATTGTTGATCGTGACCAGCGGCTCGACCGCGAAGGCGCGGATGCGGCCCTTCGGTGCCGCGCGCTTGCCGACCATCTCAGGCAGTCGTAGCTGGCCGCGCAGCGCCTTCTCGATCGTCTCGGCGATGCGGGCGGCCCGGCGCTCCTCGTCCTCGTCGCGGTCGAACTCACGCGATATCGAGATCGTGTCCAGCGCGCGGCCGTCGGTGGTCGTGTAGATCTGCGCGTCGACGATGTTGGCACCGCCCATGGCGCAGGCGCCGGCGATGATCGACAGCAGCCATGGATGGTCGGGAGCGAGCAGGGTCAGCTCGGTGACAGCGCGCTCCTCGTCGAACCGTGTCATGGTGGACAGCGTCTTCTGGCCGTCTTCGGCCGCGCGCACGAAATGCGCGTGCGCGATCTTGTGCTCGAGGCCGACCTTCAGCCAGTAGGCCGGATAGTGCTTGCCGATATAGGTCTCGAGCCAGTCGGCCGGCACGTCCTTCATGGCGTCGCGGAATTCCTGCTGCGCGACGATGACGCGCTGAGCGCGGTTGACCTCCGAGAAGCCGCCGGTCAGCACCGGTTCGGTCTCGTAATAGAGCGTGCGGATGAGCTGCGCCTTCCAGCCGTTCCACACGCCGGGCCCGACCGCCTTGATGTCGGCGGTGGTGAGGATGGTGAGCAGCTTGAGCCGCTCGGCCGACTGCACCACCGCGGCGAAATTCTCGATGGTCTTGCGGTCGGAGAGATCGCGCGACTGCGCCACGCTCGACATCACAAGGTGGTTCTCGATCAGCCAGGCGATCAATTCGGTATCGGCGGCCGAGAAGCCGAGGCGCGGGCAGAAGCGCCGCGCGACGCGGGCGCCCGCGATCGAATGGTCCTCCGGCCGGCCCTTGGCGATGTCGTGCAAGAACAGCGTGACATAGAGCACGGCGCGGCTGCCCGGCTGGAGCTTGTGCATCAGTTCATTGGCGAGCGGCGCGTCGTTGACGCCGCCGCGCTCGACCTCGGTCAGCACGCCGATGCAGCGCAACAGGTGCTCGTCCACCGTGTAGTGGTGGTACATGTTGAACTGCATCATGGCGACGATCTTGCCGAAGGCCGGCACGAAGCGGCCGAGCACGCCGGCCTCGTTCATCCGCCGCAGCACCGTTTCGGGGTCGTTCTCCGAGGTGAGAATCTCGACGAACAGGCGGTTTGCATCCTCGTCCTCGCGCAGCTTCGCGTCGATCAGCTTGAGCGAGCGGCGCACGAGGCGCATCGTGTCGGGATGGAAGGCGAGATTGTGCTTCTGCGCCAGCCGGAAGACGCGGATCAGGTTGGCCGGGTCGCGCTCGAACACGCTCGGCCGCGCGCACAGGATGCGGTTGTGCTCGACGATGAAATCGTCGCTCTCGCTCAATGAGCGGCGTTTGACCGGCCGCAGCCGCGCCATCACGCGGCTCAGCACCGGCACGCTCTTGGCGTGGCTGTCCTCGAGCTCGGCGCAGAGGATGGCGGTCAGGTCGCCGACGTCCTTGGCCACCAGGAAGTAGTGCTTCATGAAGCGCTCGACGTCCTGAAGGCCGGGATGCTCGGTGTAGCCGAGCCGCACCGCGATCTCCCGCTGGATGTCGAATGACAGCCGTTCCTCGGCGCGGCCCATCAGGAAATGCATGTGGCAGCGAACGGACCACAGAAAGTCCTCGCACTGCCGAAACAATTGATACTCGCCGCGGTCGAACACGCCGCGTGCGATCAGCTCGGACGGCTCGCGGACGCGGTAGACGTATTTGGCGATCCAGAACAGGGTGTGCAGGTCGCGTAAGCCGCCTTTGCCGTCCTTGACGTTCGGCTCGACCAGATAGCGCGACTGGCCGCTGCGTCGATGCCGCTCCTCGCGCTCGGCGAGCTTGGCGGCGACGAAGTCGGCGGCGGTGCCGCGCACCACCTCCTCGTCGAAGCGCTTGACCATCTCGTCGAACAGCGGACGGTCGCCGAGCAGGAAGCGCGCCTCGAGGATCGCCGTGCGGATTGTCATGTCCGCCTTGCTCTGGCGGATGCACTCGTCGATCGAACGCGTGGCGTGGCCGACCTTCAGGCCAAGGTCCCACAGGCAATAGAGGATCGCCTCGGCGACCGACTCCCCCCAGGCGGTCTGCTTGTAGGGCAGAACGAACAACAGGTCGATGTCGGAGCCCGGCGCCTGCAAGCCGCGGCCGTAGCCGCCGGTCGCGACGACCGCCATGCGCTCGGCTTCGGACAGGTTCTGCGAGGGATAGAGATGTTTGCGGGTGAACTCGTAGAGCAGGCGGATGATCTCGTCTTCCATCCGGCACAGGCGCTGCGCGCAGCCGCGGCCGTGCCGGTCGTCGAGCAGGATCTGCTCGGCCCTGGCGCGGCCCTCCTGCAACGCGGTCTTCAGCCGCTGCGCGACCGCCGTGCGCAGGTCGGCGTCGCTGCCGGTGCGGGCGGCGGCCAAAGCGTCGAGCTCGGCCGCGATCGCCGCCGCGTCGATGAGGTCCCGGGCCTTCGCGCCCGCGTCGGCGGCGGGACGGGTCCGGTCGAAAGCAAGCGAGGCCATGACGCAACCGGAATAGCGGAGTGCGGCGAGGGTGTCACCGCCCCGCGGCGAAGATATCCATCGCCGCGGGAAACTGCCTAAAATACGGTCATTCCGGCGCGGGGTGACGCGCGGCGCGGACTGTGGTTCCCTGCGGCCGGACATTCGAGCGGGAGAGAAAACGCGATGCGCATGTTTCAGGTCTGCGTCTGTGGCCAGCCCCTCCAGTGCAACGAGGCGCCGACGCCTGAGCCGAAGGGAACGGAAGTCCTGCTGAAGGTGCTGGCGGCCGGCGTCTGTCACAGCGACCTGCATCTGTCCGAAGGCTTCTTCGATCTCGGCGGCGGCAAGAAGCTGAGCCTGCAGGAGCGCGGCATGAAGCTGCCTCTGACCCTCGGCCACGAGAACGTCGGCGCGGTGGTCGCGGTCGGCCCGGAGGCGAAGGGCGTCAAGGTCGGGCAGAAGATGCTCGCCGATCCGTGGATCGGCTGCGGCAAATGCGGCCCCTGCCTGCGCAACGAGGACAATCTCTGCACCGCGATGCGCAGCCTCGGCGTCTTCTCCAATGGCGGTTACGCCACGCACATGATGGTGCCGCACCCGCGTTACCTGTTCGATATCGGCGACATGTCGCCGGAGCGCGCGGCACCGCTCGCCTGCTCGGGCGTGACGACCTACGGCGCGCTGAAGAAGATCACGACGCTCAAGAGCGAGCCGACCGTCATCATTGGCGCCGGCGGCCTCGGCCTGATGTGCCTGTCGCTGCACGGCAAGATGGGCGGCCATTCAGCCATCGTCGTCGACATCGATCCGGCCAAGCGCGATGCAGCCAAGAAGGCCGGCGCGAAGGCTGTTGTCGATGCGAGAGCCGCCGACGCCCTCGACCAGATCAAGGCGCTGACCAATGGCGGCGCCTGGGGCGTAGTCGATCTCGTCGGCTCGTCGCAGTCGGCGCGCATGGGCTATGACAGCCTCGCCAAGGGCGGCAAATACGTCATCGTCGGCCTCTATGGCGGCGACATCACATTGTCGCTGCCGCCGATCCCGATGCGCGCGCTGACCGTGCAGGGCTCTTACGTCGGCAGCGTGCCGGAAATGGCCGAGCTGATGGACCTCATCAAGCGCACCGGGCTTCCCGACGTGCCGGTGGCGACGCGGCCGCTGGCGCAGGTCAACGAGGCGATGGCCGACCTGCGCGCCGGCAAGATCGTCGGACGGGTTGTCCTTCAACCCGAGCCAGCCTGAACGTGGCGCAAGGATGGGCCGGCCCGCAGCTGCCGGTCGGCGACGAGGTCTTCCTCGATCACGTCGGCTATTTCACCGCCGACATCGGCGCGGCCGGGGTGCAGCTCGAGCGCCTCGGCTTTGCCGTTTCGCCCGTCAATTTGCAGCAGAACGCCGACGCCGACGGCCGGCTGAAACCGTCCGGCACGTCGAACCGGCTCGCCATCCTGCGCCGCGGTTTCCTCGAAGTGCTGGCGGCGACACACGACACGCCGCTCGCCGATCAATTGAAGGCCGCGCTTGCGCGCTACGCCGGACTGCATCTCATCGCGCTGTCGCATGCCGACATCCCGGCGCAGCGCGAGCGGCTGATGGCGGAAGGCTTCGCGATGCAGGAGGTCGTCAACCTGCGCCGCCACAAGCAGACGCCGGACGGAATGCGCGAGGTGCGCTGGTCGGTGCTGCGGCCGCAGCCCGGCGTGATGCCGGAAGGGCGCGTGCAGTTTGCCTATTGCCATACGCCGGACTTGACCTGGGACGAGCACGCGCCGCTGCTCGCCAATGGCGCCGGCGCGCTCGGCGATATCCTGCTGGTCGTCAAGGACCGGCGCGAGGCGGCGGCGCGTTTCGGGCGCTTCGCCGGACGCGCGCCGTGCGAGGAAGGGCGGCTCAGCGTGGTGCCGCTCGATCGCGGCCGCATTTTGCTTGCGCAGCCGGATTTCACCTCCAGAATTTCAGGTTTCACGTTGCCGAATGTTCCGGTCATGGCCGGGCAGGCGCTGCGCTGCACGAACCTCGATTTGGTGCGTGGCGTGCTCGACGCGGCGCGCGTTCGCCCGCTGTGCGACAACGGCGCTATCGTGTGCATCGGCGCGGCCGATGCGCTGGGCAGCCTGCTGCTGTTCCACGATGCGGCGATGACGTCTCCCTGGGCCGCGCTTGCCGGATGACCGCCACAGCGTTTCGCGTCTGCTGCGGAGTGTGGATCCCGGGCCTCGCGAACGCTCGCCGGGGACGACAGTTTAGAATCGGCGTATAGACATTCACGCAATGTCCCCCGACCTTTCCTTCGCGCTCATCCTCATCCTCAAGATGGCCATCACCGCCGCCTTCGTCGTGGCGGCGACGGTGACGGCCGAGCGCGCCGGGCCGCTGGTCGGCGGGCTGGTCGCGACGCTGCCGATCGGGGCGGGACCGGCTTACGTCTTCCTCGCGCTCGATCACGACGCGCATTTCATCGCCCAGGGCGCGGTGGCGAGCCTCGCCATCAACGCCGTTAACGCCACCTTCGCCTGCGTCTACACGCTGCTGGCGCAGAAGTGCACGCTCGCGGTCAGCCTCGGCGTCACCTATGCTGTATGGATCGTGCTGGCGCTGGCGATCAATGCACTGCACTGGTCGATCGCGCCAGCGGCCTTGCTCAACGTGTTGGTCCTGGTGGCCGGCCTCTGGCTGGTGCGGCCGCTGCGGCACGTGCCGATGATCCGCCTGCGCCGCCGCTGGTACGACTACGCGCTGCGCGCCGGGCTCGTCTCGGTGCTGGTCGGCGTGTTGGTCACCTTCAGCTTCCGCATCGGGCCATACGCCAGCGGCCTGCTCGCGGTGTTCCCGGTGGTGCTGACCAGCATCATCCTCATTCTGCACAACCGCGCCGGCGGCAGGCCGACCGCGGCGGTGATGGCCAACGCCGTGCTCGGGCTTGCCGGCTTCGGCGTCGCCTGCACCGTGCTGCATTTCACCGCCGAGCCGCTCGGCAAATGGGCGGGGTTGGCGATCGCGCTCGCCGTGTCGGTCGGCTACAGCGTCGGCATCTGGCAGGCGCGGCGTTTCGGGATAAGGGTGTAGACGATGCTCGCCTTCTTGCTCGGCCTTTTGCTGAAGATCGCCATGACCGCGGGCATCGTCGTCGCCGCGTCAGTCGTCGTCGAGCGCTCCGGGCCGTTCATCGGCGCGCTGATCGCCGCGCTGCCGACCGCGGGCGGCGCGGCCATGATCATCCTCGCGCTCGAGCATCCGCCGCAGTTCATCGCCGCCGGCGCCGTCGGCAGCATCGTCTCGAACGCGATCGGTGCGCTGTTCGCGCTGACCTATGCGACCTTGGCGCAGAAGCGCTCGCTCCCGGTCAGCCTCGGCGGCGCGCTGACCGTATGGCTGCTTCTGGCGCTATCGTCGCGCTTCGTTCCATGGACCGTCGAGACCGCGCTGCTGTCGAACGTCATCGTCTTTCCGCTCGCCATCGCCGCAGGTTCCCGCTTCCGCGGTAACGGCGGCGCCAAGGGCCGCGTGCACCTGACCGGCGCCGACCTCGCCTGGCGCGCCGGTATCGTCACCTTCGTCGTCATCGTCGTCACCACCGCGAGCTATTCGATCGGCTCGTTCGCCTCCGGCCTGTTCGCCTTCTTCCCGATCGCCATGAGCTCGTTCTTCGTCATCCTGCACACGCGGGTCGGCGGCCCGGCCGCCGCGAGCACCGCCGCGCACATCCAGGCGCCGCTGATCGGGCTGACGCTAGGCCTGCTCGCCGTGCACTATATGGCCGTGCCGTTCGGTGTGTGGTGGTCGTATCTCGTGGGCCTGAGCCTCGGTGTCGCCTGGAACGGCGCACTGTGGCTGCTGCGCAACCGGCGTCTCGCGATTTAAGCGACGACGCCTTCCTCGATCGCCTTGATCTGGATCGCCAGATAGCGCGAGAAGATGCGGCATTGCGCGAGCGAACCGGCGGTGAACCAGAGGCCGGCTTGCGCCGTCCGCCGCCACATGTTGCGCAGTTCGCCGCCCGCGTCGAAGCCCCAGACCGGGCCGACGTTGTCGGCGATTCTGTCGCCGAGGAAGTGCCGCACCGCGTCCTGCTGACTCAGGTAGCCGGTCGCGAGCACGAGCAGGTCGGCCGGCACGATGCGGCCGTCTTTCAGCCGCGCGCCCTGCGCGACGAAGCGGTCGATGTCGGAAAATTGCAGAAGCTTGACCGCGCCTGAGATGATCAGCTCCGAGCAGCCGACGTCGAAGTAATAGCCGCCGCCGCGGCGCAGATACATCATCTGGAAGCCGGTGTCGTCTTCGCCGAAGTGCAGGCGGAAGCCGGTCTTCGCCAGCGCGTCGAGCAGGGGCTTGTCGACCGCGCGGCTCTTCTCGGTCGAGAGCTGATAGGAGCGTTGCAGGACAGGGTAGGGGAACGAGGTCGCGAGCAGGTCGCAGTCCTCGAACGGAATGCCCTCCTTGTAGATGGCGTAGACGCTCTGCGCCTCGGGCAGGCTGACGACGTAGGTCTTGCTGCGCTGGATGATCGTCACGTCGGCGCCGCAGGTGTTGAGTTCCTGCGCGACGTCGTGACCGCTGGTGCCGGTGCCGAGCACTAGCGCTTTCTTGCCCTTCCAGCGCGCGGGATGATCGAACGTGCCGGAATGCGAGATAGCGCCGGCGAATTCTTTCAGCCCCGGCAGGTCTGGCGTGTAGGGGATGCTGCTGACGCCGGTGGCGAAGACGAGATGGCGCGGATGGACGACGCTCTCGCCGCCGCCGCGGCGCAAGGTCAAGTTCCAGCGGCGCTGCGTCTCGTCGTAGCTACCGCCGATCAGCTCCGTGCCGGTCCAGATGTTGAGCTCCAGCGCGTCGGCATAGGCCTCGAACCAGTTCGCCAGCATGTCCTTCGGGATGTAAGTCGGCCAGGTCGGCGGAAACGGCATGTAGGGCAGGTGATTGACGTGCCGCTCGTTGTGCAGGGTCAGCGAGTGATAGCGCTTGCGCCAGTTGTCGCCGACGCGCGCGTGGCGGTCGACGATCAAGGTGTCGACGCCGAGCTGCGTCAGCCGCGCGCCGAGCGAGAGGCCGCCCTGACCGGCGCCGACCACCACCACTGCCGGCTCGCGGTCGTCATAGGCTGCGGCGGCGCGGCGGCGATCGAGCCAGTTCGGCCCGCCGTAATCGCGCAGTCCCGCGCCGTCGTCGGGCGCGCGGCGGCGGAACGCCTCCTCGTGGCCCTTCAGTTCCTCCATCGTGGTGATGAGCGTCCAGGCGCGCAGTGCACCTGGCGCCTGCGGATCGGGCACCAGCCGCAGCACGCCGTTACAGCGGCCGAGCGCGGTCTCGAAGGCGAACAAGGTCTCGATGCACGATGTGCCGGCGCGCGTGACCCAGCGCGGCGGCGTGCGCTGCGCCGGGATGTGGAAGTCCGTGGCGGCAGAGCGCGCGGCCGTGTCCTTCAGCCGTGCGGCGATTGCCGCCCGGCCCGACATTGTCTCGATGGTCCAGGTGAACGCGAGGATATCGCGCCACAGGCCGTCAGAGATGAACAGCGCCGCCGCGGCGTCCGCATCGCCGGCGTGCAACGCCGCCGCGAAACGCTCGAGCCAGGCCGTGGCCTCGGCGGGAGCGTTGCTGCGCGTGCGCTCGGCGACGTTCATCGTCAGTCCGTCCCCGATTTGCCCAGCAGTTCCTTGAGGCGGTAGAGCGCGTCCATCGCCTCGCGCGGCGACATGTCGTCGGGATGCAGCGCGGCAATTGCCGCCGCGAGCCCCTCGTCAACCACGAGCGCCTCCGCGGGCTTGTAGTTCGCCGCGAACAGCGGCAGGTCCTCGAAGCCCTTCGGCGCGGCGCGGTCCTCCTGCTCGAGCTTGGCGAGCACGACTTTTGCCCGCTCGATCACCGCCGACGGCAATCCGGCAAGCTTCGCCACCTGGATGCCGTAGGAACGGTCGGCGGCGCCGGCGGTGACCTCGTGCAGGAACACGACCTCGCCCTTCCACTCCTTCACCTTCACCGTCGCATTATGGAGGCGATTGAGTCGCGCCGAGAGCGCGGTCAGCTCGTGGTAGTGCGTCGCGAACAGCGCGCGGCAGCGGTTGACGTCGTGCAGGTGCTCGACGGTCGCCCAGGCGATCGACAGGCCGTCGAACGTCGCGGTGCCGCGGCCGATCTCGTCGAGGATGACGAGCGCGCGCGGGCCGGCCTGATTGAGGATGGCGGCGGTCTCGACCATCTCGACCATGAAGGTCGAGCGGCCGCGCGCCAGATCGTCGGCGGCGCCGACGCGCGAGAACAGGCGGTCGACGACGCCGATCTGCGCATGCCGCGCCGGCACGAACGAGCCCATCTGCGCGAGAATCGCGATCAGCGCGTTCTGCCGCAGGAAGGTCGACTTGCCGGCCATGTTCGGGCCGGTGAGCAGCCAGATGCGGCCACCTCCTCCCAATCCCTCCCCCGCTTGCGGGAGAGGGGAGGGTGGGGCCGGAGGAGAGAGATCGCAGTCATTGGCGACGAACGGCGTGCCGTCGCGCGCCAGTGCCTGCTCGACCACGGGATGACGGCCGCCCTCGATGACGAAGGAAAGGCCGTCGTCGATCTCCGGCCGCGCATAATCGCGCTCGGCGGCGAGCGCGGCCAGTGCGCTGGCTGCGTCAAGCGCGGCGAGCGCATCGGCGCAGCGCTTGATCGTGTCGCCGGCGGCGATCACCGCGCTCGCTAGTTTCTCGAAAATGTCGAGCTCGCGGCCGAGCGCGCGGTCGGCGGCGCTGGCGATCTTGGCCTCCAGCTCGCCAAGCTCGGTGGTCGTGAAACGCACCTGCCCGGCCAGCGTCTGGCGATGGATAAACGAGGCGTTGAGCGGCGGCGCCATCAGTCTCTCGCCGTGCTGCGCGGTCACCTCGACGAAATAGCCGAGCACGTTGTTGTGGCGGATCTTGAGCGCCTTGACGCCGGCCTCGTCGGCGTAACGCGTTTGCAGCGCGGCAATGACGCGGCGCGATTCGTCGCGTAGCGCCCGCGTCTCGTCGAGCGCGGTGTCGTAGCCTTCGCGCACGAAGCCGCCGTCGCGCTTCATCAGTGGCAGTTCATCGCCGAGCGCGTCGGCCAGCTCGCGGGCCAGCGCGGCGTCGGGCGCGCGGCAGGCGGCGAGCGCGCCGGAAATCTCGACCGGCGCGTCCTTCAGGCTCGTGAGCGACTGCGCGAGCTTTGCCGCAGCGGCGATGCCGTCACGGATGGCGGCGAGATCGCGCGGTCCGCCGCGGCCGAGCGCGAGCCGGGTCAGCGCGCGGGCCAGATCGGGCGCGGCCTGCAATTGCGATCGCGTATCGGCGCGCGTGGCCGCGTCACTGACGAAGGCGGCGACCGCGTCGAGCCGCCGATCGATGGCGGGCGGGCTGGTCAGAGGTGCGGCCAGCCGCTGCGCCAGCAGGCGCGACCCGGCGGAGGTTACGGTGCGGTCGATGGTGTCGAGGAGAGAGCCTCGGCGCTCGCCGGCGAGCGTCCGCGTCAGCTCCAGATTGGCGCGCGTCGCCTGGTCGATCGCCATGGTCGCGCCCGCGCTTTCGCGCGCCGGCGGCGACAGCGGCGGACGTGACCCAAGCTGCGTGCGCTCAACGTATGTGACGACCGCGGCGGCGGCCGTGAGTTCGAGCCGCGTCAGCGCGCCGAAGGCATCGCTGGCCGCCACCGCGAAATACGACGTCAGCCGCCGCTCGGCGGTGGCGGAATCGAACACGTCGCGCGTTATCGGCGTCACCGCGCCGAGCGAACGCCACAGCGGCGTCAGTTCGGCGTCGCTGTACAGCGCATCCGAAACCAGCACCTCGCCCGGCTCAAGCCGCGCGATCTCGGCGGCAAGCGATATCTGCTCGCATTCGCAGATGCGGAACTCGCCGGTGGAAATGTCGATCCAGGCCAGCGCGAAGCGCGCCTCTTCGCCGACTGACGACAGCCGGGCGCGGGCGACCGCGAGCAGGTAGTTGTTGCGCCGGGCCTCGAGCAGCGAGTCCTCGGTCAAGGTGCCCGGCGTGATCAGCCGCACCACGTCGCGTTTCACGACGCTCTTTGCGCCGCGCTTCTTCGCCTCGGCCGGGTCCTCGAGCTGCTCGCAGACGGCGACGCGATGGCCGAGCGCGATCAGCCGGTGCAGGTATTCGTCCGAGCGGGCGATCGGCACACCGCACATCGGAATGTCCTGGCCGTGATGCTTGCCGCGCTTGGTCAGCACGATGCCGAGCGCGCGCGAGGCCACTTCGGCGTCCTCGAAGAACAATTCGTAGAAGTCGCCCATCCGGTAGAACAGCAGGCAGTCCGGATTGGCGGCCTTGATCTCGACGTACTGGGCCATCACCGGCGTGACATGGCCGGCGTCGGCCGCGGGCTGCGCGGCGGGCGTGTCTTCAGGCTCGTCGAGGCCGATTGGGTGGGTCAGCGCCATGGGTGTGAGACTAGCAGAAGCGTCTCGGATTTTCATCGGAGAGCGCAATTCTGCATCCGTCATGCCCGGCTTTATGCCGGGCATCCACGTCTTTTTTCGCTGCTGTGGCCGAAGGCGTGGATGGCCGGGACAAGCCCGGCCATGACGCCGAGAATGACCCTACTTCACCAGCTTCGTGCCGGTGATGCGCTCCAGATTGCCGTGCCAGATCTTGTCCTTGTCGGCCTTCGGCATGTCGATGCCTTCGAGGATGCGCAAGGTGTCGCGCGTGTACATCGTGCCCTTCTCCGGATCGAACGGGCAGTCGGACGCGAACACGATCTTGTCGAGGTCGAAGAAGGCGAGGCCGGCGTGCATCGCCGGCTCGGCCGAGAAGGTCGCGGTGTCGGCGTAGAACGAATGCTTGAAGTAATCGAGCGGCCGCTTCTTCAGGCTCTTGAGCAGCACGGTCAGGTCCTCGTCCGAGGTGCGCGCGCCGAGCTGGTCCCAGCCGGGGCCGATACGGCCTTCGAGCATCGGCACGATGCCGCCGAAGTGGTGGGTGATGACCTTCAGCTTCGGGTACTTGTCCATGATCTTGGAGAACACCAGCCGCGCCATCGCCGCCGCGGTCTCGTAGGACCAGCCGAACGCCCACCAGATCTCGAATTTCGATTTCGTCTCGCTGGCGTAGTCCGCGAAGTTGGCGCCGCGCGCCGGATGCAGCCAGATCGGCTTGTCGAGCTTCTCCATCGCCGCGAAGAAAGGTTCGAAGGCCGGATCGTCGAGAGGCTTGCCGGCGACGTTGGTGTAGATCTGCACGCCGAGCGCGCCGTTCTTCACCGCGCGCTGTGCTTCCGCCACGCCGGCGTCCGGCGCGCCGAGTGCGCCCTGCGCCACCCAGCCGGGGAACTGCGAGCCGTACTTGCCGCAGATTTCGGCGAGTTCGTCGTTGATGAGCTTGGCGTTCTCCTCGATCTGCTTGCCGTCGCCCTTGGTCAGCACCTCCAGCGGCGGCATCGGGTAGGAGAGGATTTGCGCGTAGTCAGGGAACATGTCGACGACCTTGCGGCGCGCATCGAGGTCGTGGATGCACGGCACGCCGCGCATGCGCTTGCCGATGTCGGGATAGCCGCTGTCGACCAGCTTCTTGAACATGCGGCTCGGCATGAAATGGGTGTAGGCGTCGATACGCAAGGGAGCACTCCGTGTTGTTCTTGGTTGTCAGTAAGGGGTGATGACGTTGAGCAGCGCTTGGCGCTTATCCTTGACGACGGCGTCGCGCGCGCGCCCCAGCGCCGCGGGCAGGTCGGCCGGCTTCTCGACGCGCTCGGCATGCGCGCCCTGCGCGCGCGCCATCTCGTCATAGGGCGGCGGCGGCGACAGGTCGGCGAGCACGTTGCCGTCCGTTTCGCCGGCGACGCCGTCCTTGAACATCGACAGCGTGGCGCGGCGCACCGCGCCGTAGCGGCTGTTGTTGAAGATGACGGCAAGGATGGGCAGGCCGTGCGTTTGCGCCACCCAGTGGCTGACCGCGGGATTGCCGAACATGTAGGCGCCGTCGCCGAGCGTGGCGACGACGAACTTGTCCGGCGCGGCGAGCTTGGCGCCGAGCGCGGCGCCGAAGCCCCAGCCGAGGCCTCCCGCCGGTCCGAGCGCGAAAAACGTGCCGGGCTTCTCGCGCGCGCAATGGTCGGGGCGCAGCGGATATTCGTTGAAGATGACCGCGTCCTCGCCGACGCATTCGCCGATGCAGCGCGAGAGATATTCCGGCGAAATACGCTCGCCGGCGGCCGAATCCTTGGCGAGCTGGGCGCGGCGGTTGCGCATGCGCTCGGCGAGCCGCCCGCGCCGCGCCGCGATGCGCGATTCCGCCATTTGCAGCCGTTGCTCGACCGCCGCCGACAGGGCGGTCAACGCGTTGGTGACGCCGGCCTGCACCGTGAGGTCGCTCGGGAACGAGCGCATTGGATAGCGGACGTAGAACGGGTCCTCGCCCACATGCGCGACGCGCACGCCGGCGGCCGGGCCTTGTAAATGCGGGATCCAGGGCACGTCGGATTCGACGACGACGACCAGGTCGGCGTCGGCCAGCAGCGTGCCCGGTTCATGACCGAAGGCCATGTGATGGGACGACGGCAGGCACACCGTCCGCGGATTGTGCGCAATCACCGGAATCGCGCAGCGCTCGGCGAGGTGCGACAGCACCGGCACCGCGTCGGCGGGCAATGTTGCGGTGACGATCAGCGGCCGCTCGGCGGTGGCGAGCCATTCCGCAAGCGTGGCGATGGTCTTCGGATCGGGGAAGGCGGCGGCGGCACGGGGCCGCGGTTTGGCCGGGCCGACCGGCTCCGGCATCGGCGCCGACAGCGGCTCGCGCGGCAGCACCAGATAGACCGGGCCGCGCGGATGCGCCATCGCCACCTCGTTGGCGCGGGCGACAACGTCACCAACCTGACCAGGACTGCGCAATTCGTAATCCCACTTGACCAGCTCGCGCAGCATGCCCGCCTGGTCGAACATCTCCTGCGCCCAGTGGATCGGCCGCGTGCGCGAGCCGAACTGGCCTTTCTCGCTGATCGGCGTACGGCCGGCGGCGAGGATCAGCGGCACGCGGTCGCGGGACAGGTTGGTCAGGTTGTTGATGGTATTAGCGGTGCCCACGTTCACGTGCACCATGACCGCCTGCGGCCGGCCGTTCATCAGGTAGGCGCCGTGCGCCATGGCGACCGCGAGATTTTCGTGAGGCACCAGGACGGGCCTCGGGACCTTGGCGTTTGTCTTCTTGGCGCGGCTGAAGGCCTCGACGATCGGCGGGAAGTCGGTGCCGGGATTGGCGAAGAAATAATCGGTGCCGTGGTCCGCCAGCGCGCGCAGGAAGGCCTCGGCGGCGATGGTCGGGCGCGTCGTCGTCGGCGAGACGGCCATGCGTTTCGTCCCTTCAAATTCGCGCGCGGAGAGGCGCCACGGCTTGTTTTGCGGCGGACTCTTACGCCATGCCCCCGGGGCTGACAACGGACGCCGGTTGCAGGGCAGACCGGCCCGAATTTACTCCGCGGCGATGGGCAGGGGGCTTTGTGCCTCGATTTCGGCGAGGCAGCGGGCGAGGCTCTCGCCCTCAGGATCGACCAGGGCCGCCGTGCGGGCGCTGGCGACCGCGTCGGCTGCACGCCGCAGCTCGAAGGCTCCAGCGAGCGCCGGGCGGATGACGTGCGTCTCGATGGCCCGGTAATTGGACAGGCCCCGCGCATGCGTGTCGCCGTAACCCTTGATCAGGCGGGCGCACTCGGCGATTTCGAGGGCGAGCCCAGGCTCCCTGTGCGCGGCCTCGACAATGAGCTTGAGCCAGCCTTCGATCTGCTCCTGCTCCTGCGCGTAACGGATGCCGTAGGGGCGAATGCGGCGCATTTTTGCAAGCAGCAGGAAGCGCAGGTAGCCGGTGATCGATGTCGTATCGATCTTCATGCCGAAATAAACGCGGCCGAGCCACCCTTTGCGCTCGGCGTAACGCAGGATCGGCCGCGCCAGCGCCGGCGGCAGCAGTTGTGTCAATTCCTCGAAGCCGGGCTTGAGGAAGTCGTGCACCGAGTAGGGCTCGTCCTTCGCGCGCAACTCCTCGCGCGCGATGCGCTTCATGCGCTCCGGCGCGATCTTCGCCTGCGCCACGCGCACGATGTCCTCGTAGGACATGCGGACGGCCAGGTGCCGCGCCACCTCGCGCAGCAATTTGCCGTTCAGGTCCGCCTGCTCGTCGGCCTCGGCGATTGGCGCGAGGCGGTCGAGATAGAGCCGTGCATAGGCGACGCTCTGGTAGGGCACGAGCCGGCGCACGCCCTCGCGCACGATGTCCTGCGCCGCAGCCGGAGTGGTGTGCGCCACGTCCTGCTCCAACGCCTCCAGCGTGTCGGGCGCGTGCTTCTTTGAAGCCGGCGCGGGAGCAGGCGCCGCCTTGGCGCGCGCGGCCTCGTAGCCAACGCGGAAGCCGCGCAGATTGGCGTCGACAGCCTTGCCGTCGTCACGGATTGCCACCTCGAACTGTTCGGCCGCGAGCGGCAGCCGTCCCGAGCCGGCGATGGCGCCGAGCATCACGGCGTTGATGATCGAGCCGCTTTGCTTCGCCATTGCGTCCATGTCGACGAGCAGCGCATCGCGCGCGTGCTCGGCGATGACGCGCGTGAGCTTCTCCTGGTCGAAGCGGCCGTCGCCCATGGCGATCTTCTCGTCCATGGCATAGAAGCGGCTCGTCGAGGCGATAACATGCGTGCGCTCGCGCGTAACGAAGCCGGCCGCGACTGTGCGCCCCGCTTCCAGCAGCTCGCTCGCCACCGCGATGTCGATATCGCCGACGCCAGGCGTCAGCGCCAGCACCGGGCGCCGGCCGCCGAGTTCGCTCGCCGGCACCGGCAGGATCTCGACGTAATAGGTGGTGGCGCCGGTGCGCTGCGCGACGCCGGGAATCGAGGTCGATTGCACCGGAAAGCCGGCTTTTGCCGCCGCGGCGACGATCCACTCGGTCAGCACGCCGCCGCCTTCGCCACCGAGTGCGGCGATCAGCACCGTGATGGGGCGCGTCGTGCTCATGCGGCGGCCTTTGCGCCGTTGTAGCCGCCGAGCCAGCCGATGACGCGCTGGCGCAGGCGGAACAGCACGCGGTCGCGCCATGTCGCGTTGCGCACGATCTCGGCGCGGTAGAATGACGGGCACAGCACGGCGGCATGCGCGACCTCGCCGCACAGCCCGCAACCGACGCAACTCTCGACCACGGTCGCGACCGGGTCGGTGCGCAGCGGATCGGGCGACGGCTTCAGCGTCAGCGACGGACAGCCGGACAGGCGGATGCAGGAATGGTCGCCGGTGCAGATCTCGTCGTCGACGCCGTAGCGCGCGCGCGTGACGCGTTCGCCGCGTTTCAGCTTTTCGGCGTCTTCGGCGCGGATGCGGCGCTGACGGGCCAGCATGCATTCGCCGTCGGCGATGATGACCTTCAGCCCACGCTCGGCTGTTTTCATCGCCTCCTTCAGCGTCGCGACCATTTTCGACACGCTGTAGGTGCGCACGGTGCGCATCCATTTCACACCCATCGCGCGCAGGGTCTGCTCGATGTCCATGCCGGGCGCCGCGCCCATGCGGCTCGCCTTCGACGACGGCATGTATTGCTGGCCGGTCGCCGACGTGTAGCCGTTCTGCATGACGATCAACACGCCGTCGCCCTTGTTGAACAGGTTCGAGGCGACGCCGGTGATCAGCCCGTTATGCCAGAAGCCGCCGTCGCCCATCACCGCGATCGGCCGCTTCTGCATGTTCGGGCCGACCGCGGCGGCGCTGGCGAGCGACATGCCGTAGCCGAGGATAGAGTTGCCCATCGAGAACGGCGCGAAGGTCGCGAATGAATGGCAGCCGATGTCGGCGGAGATGTGCGTCGGCCCGAGCTCGCGCTGCATCAGCTTGAGCGCGGAGAACACCGGCCGTTCGGGGCAGCCGGTACAGAAGGCGGGCGGCCGCGGCGGCAGCGGGCCGAGCGCCGCAGCGGCTTTGGGCTTGTGCGCGATCAGGCCGCGCGCCTTTTCGGCAACGGTGTCGGCGTCGAGGCCGGCCGGACGCGCCGCCTGCAGGAAGGCGGCGAGGCCGTCGAGCAGCACGTCGGAGGCATATTCGCCGGCCTTCGGCAGCGGCCCCTTGCCGTAGACTCTTGTCTGGATGTCGGCGCGGCGCAGTTCGACGTTGACCGCCTGCTCGATGAAGTCGGGGAAGCCTTCCTCGACTATGAGCACGGCGCGCTTTGTGGCGCAGAACGCCGTGATCTCCTCCGGCACCAGCGGATAGACGACGTTGAGCACTAGGATCGGCACGCGCGAGGAACCGAACACGTCGGCGAGGCCTACGCGCTCCAGCGCGCGCAGCACGCTGTTGGTCAGACCGCCCATGACGACGATGCCGATGTCGGCGAGATCGCCTTCGATGACTTCGTTGAGTTTCTCGTCACGGATGAAAGCGCGCGCGGCCGGCAGCCGCTCCTCGATCTTGAGGCGCTCCTGATTGAAAGTCGCCGGCGGATGGGCCAGCCGGCCGTATTCGAAGCGCGGCGGCCCGGCCAGTTTGTCGAGGCCGGACTTCTCGCCCTTGCGATTGTCCTTGGCCGCGAACTCGCCGGTTGCGTGGCAGGCGCGGATACGCAGTTCGAGCATCACGGGCGCGTGGCTCGCTTCCGACAGTTCGAATCCTTTCTCGACCGAGCGCACGATGCTCGGCAGATCCGGCCGCGGATCGAGCAGCCACATCGAGGACTTGAGCGCGTAGGCGTAGGAGCGCTCCTGCGCGACGCTGGCGCCCTCGCCGTAATCCTCGCCGATGATGATCAAGGCGCCGCCGGTGACACCCGGTGAGGAAAGGTAAGAGAGGGCGTCGGCGGCGACATTCGTGCCGACGATCGATTTCCATGTGACGGCGCCGCGCAGTGGATAATTGATCGAGGCCCCGAGCATGGCGGCGGCGGAGGCCTCGTTCGAGCAGGTCTCCAGATGCACGCCGAGCTCGGACATCATGTCCTCGGCGTCGACCAGCACGTCGAGCAGATGCGACACCGGAGCGCCCTGATAGCCGCCGACATAGGACACGCCGGATTGCAGCAGCGCCTTGGTGACCGCGAGGATGCCTTCGCCGCGGAAGGTCTCGCCGTCGCCGAGCCGCAGCGCCTCGACTTCCTTCTTGAACGAGCGTTCCATGCCTGTCTCGGGAACCGTTGGGGTCCCAACCATTATAGGCCCGCGCGCTCACATGCGCGAGGGCAGCCACAAAGCGATGATCGGGAAGGCGATCAGGATGACGAGGCGGATCAAATCGGTGACGATGAAGGGCAGCACGCCCTTGAAAATGGTGGTGAATTTGACGTCATCGACGACGCTCTTGATGACGAAGACGATCATCCCGACCGGCGGATGGATCAAGCCCAGCTCGACCGTCATGACGATGATGACGCCGAACCAGATCGGGTTGAATCCGAGATGGATGATGACCGGGAAGATAATCGGCACGGTGAGGATCACCATCGCGAGCGAATCCATCAGGCAGCCGAGCACGAGGTACATCAGCATGATCAGCGCCAGCACGCCGTAGCGGCCGACGCCGAGGCCGGTCAGGAATTCGGTGACCTTCTGCGGCGTCTGCGTGACCGTGAGGAAATAGCCGAACAGCAGCGCGCCGATCAGGACGGTGAACACCGCGGCGGCCGTGCGCGTCGCCTGCAGCAGCGAGCGGCGAATCTCGGCGCGGTCGAGGCGGCCGCGCGCGACGCCGATGAGGAACGCGCCGCCGGCGCCCATGCCGCCGGCCTCGGTCGGCGTGAAGAGGCCGCCGTAGAGCCCGCCGATGACGAACACGAACAGTAGCAGCGTCGCCCAGATATTGCGCAGGCCCTCGATACGCTCCTTCCAGCTATGGCGCGGCGCGCGCGGCAGGAAGTCGGGCCGCACGAAGCCGATGATGGCGACCGTGGCGATGTACATCGACGCCGCCAGGATGCCGGGCAGGATGCCGGCGATAAACAATTTGCCGATGTCCTGCTCAGTGATGATGCCGTAGACCACGAGCACAGTGGATGGCGGCAGCATCGCCCCGAGCGTGCCGCCGGCGGCGATGACGCCGGTCGCGAAGCTCTGCGGATAGCCGTAGCGGCGCATTTCCGGATAGGCGACGGTCGAGAACGTCGCGGCCGTGGCGACCGAGGAGCCGGAGATCGCGGCGAAGCCGCCACAGGCAGCGATGGTGGCGATGCCGAGCCCGCCGCGCAGATGGCCGAGGAACGAGTTGGCGGCGCGGAACAATTCGCGGCTCATGCCGGAATTGGCGACGAAGGCGCCCATCAGCAGGAACATCGGGATAACGCCGAACGTGTAGTCGGTCACCGTCCGCATCGACGTTTGCCCGACCATCTTCAGGGCCGGAACGGCACCGACGATGTAGCCAAAGCCGGTGACGCCGACGAGGCCCATAGCCATGCCGATCGGCACGCGCAGCAACATCATCGCGAACAGCGCGACAAATCCGAGGACCGCGACGAGATCGCTGCTCATGGGCTTCCGTTCACTCCACGGCCTTGATCTGGTAGCCGCCTTCCATCGTCTCCGGGTGGAAGATCAGCCGCCAGGTGCGGATGGCGATCAGCAGCACGGCCGATACGTCGCCGATCCAGGCGACGGCGAAGAACGGCCAGGTCGGCAGCCTGAGGTCGAAGGTCAGCACGTGGTCGTGATAGGTGCCGGTCACCTTGTCGAACAAAGTGTAGGTGTGGACCGCCACGACGAGCAGCAGCACGAACGTTGCGAAAACGTCGATGACGCGCTGCCAGCGCGGGCTGGAATTCGCCCAGACGAGATCGACGGTGATGTGCGTGCCGCGATAGGAGGTCGCGGCGATGCCCCAGAAAATCAGGATGCCGAGCAGCAACCGGCCGAAATCGTAGGCGTCGGGGATCTGCACGCTGAAGAAATAGCGCAGCAGCACGGAGATGAAGATGTCGGCGGCGACGATGCCGACGAAGAACGCGGCGATCAACTCGATGCCGTTGATGAAACGGTCCATCAGGTTGTGCCGGCGCGGCCGGCCGCTCCCGCCGGCAAGGCGCCGCGCGACGTCCTCGTCGCTCATCACATGGTCGGGCATGCTGTTGTCCGCGAAGTCCCGCCGGGCGCGCGATAACGTGCGCCCGGCCTCTTTAGTGAAGCGCGCTCAGTACGCGGCTTTGTATTTGACGAGGTCGGCCTTGAGCTCCTTCATGGCCGCGTCCGGATCGACGCCGACTTTCTTGACGTTGTCGGCCCACGCCTTCTCGAGCGGGGTGGCGGCCTTTTTCCATTCCGCGAGCTGCGCCGGGGTGAGCTCGTAGACCTCGTGGCCCGACTCCGCCTTGATCTTGGCGATGCCGGCGTGCTCGAAGTCGGCCCACGGCGAGGCGATCTTGAGCGCCCAGTCGTTGGTGCAGTGATCGTCGATTGCCTTCTTCTGGCGCGCCGACATCTGGTTATAGGTGCTCTTGTTGAACACGAATGCGAAGGTGGTTGTGTAGAGCGGCACGTCCATGTGGTATTTCGTGACCTTGTCGATGCCGAACAGCGGCACCGAGCCCCACGGGAATGTCACGGCGTCGGCGACACCGCGGTCGAGGATGTCGCGGACTTCCGGCGCGCTCGACTGCACGTTGGTGCCGCCGAGGAGCTTGACCCATTCCGCCATCGTTGCGTGCGCCGGTCGGATCTTCATGCCCTTGATGTCGGCGGGCAGCACGATCTTCTTCGACTTCGAGTGGAACGATCCCGGATCGTGCACGAAGGCGAGGCAGAACTTGACGTCCTTCATCTCCTTGTCGGCGTATTTGCGGTACCACGCGTCGAGCGCCTGCGAGCCGCCTTTGGCGTTCGCGATCAGGAACGGCAGCTCGCCGGCGGCGATGACCGGGAAGCGGCCGGGCTGATAGCCGGGATTGATGTAAGTGAGGTCGGCGATGCCGTCGCGCGCCATGTCGTAATGGTCGAAGGCCTTGCCGAGCTGCTGCGCCGGGAACACCTTGTAGTGGATCGTGCCGCCCGACTCCTTCTCGACGTCGGCGCCCCATTGCTCGAGCGCCTTCTGCAACGGATGCGACGGCGGCACCCAGTGCGAGATCTTGAGATCGAAGGTCTTCTCCTGCGCGCTTGCGGCGCCGGAGCCGATCATGGCGGCAACGGCCGCCGCGCAAACGATGCCTGTGAAGCGGGCCTTCATGACGGCATTCCTCCCTCGTCGGATGTTGTCAGCGGCAACGAATTGTTTTGCGATATTCAGCCGAATGCCAGGGCTGTTGTAAAGAGGATCGTTTGAGATCAAACTATTTCGCGGCCGGACCCGAAGATCCGGACGCGAGGGACGAGGGCGATCACGGTGGCAGGCAAGCGGAGGCTCGTGCGCCGCAACAGGAACGGCGGCGCGGCGCCGGCGAATATCGATCTCGGCCCGCTGGCCGGATGGGTCGGCTTCAACCTGCGGATGGCGCAGGAGGCTGCGTTCCAGGCGTTCTCCCGGCGGTCGCAGGAGATCGGCGAGAGTCCCGGCCGTTTCGCCACGTTGATGCTGATCGGCCGCAACCCGGGCATCAGCCAGACCGAATTGTCACTCGCCAACGGCCGCGACAAGTCGAGCCTGACGCCGGTGGTCGAGGACCTGGTGCGCCGCGGCTTGGTCGAGCGCAAGCGCATGGACGAGGACCGCCGCGCCTATCGCCTCAACCTCACGCCGGCGGGCGAGAGGACGCTTGCCTCGATGGTCCGCTGCGCCCGCGGCCACGAGCGCGTGCTCGACGGTCTCATCGGCGCGCGCGACCGCAAGCGGTTCATCGATGTCTTGAAGCGCATCGCGGCGGGGATCGAATAGCCACGCCTGTAGGGTGGGCAAAGGCCGCGAAGAGGCCGTGCCCACCGCAGCGTATTTACAAAACGATGGACCGCGGTGGGCTTCGCTGCGCTCAGCCCACCCTACGAGAGCGGCGCCGCCGCCGTCACCCGAACTTGGCCAGCACTTCGGGCGGCACAAGGTGCGACTTCAGCCGGCCGTCCGCGTCGCGCACGGTCCAGACGCGCTTCTCGTTGCACTCGCAGCACAGTTCGTCCTTGAGGGCGAGCTTGTGCGTTATCTCGAAGCTCGAGCGACCGAACGTCACGGTGCTCTCGACGGTGACGTCGTCGCCGAAACGCGTGGGTTTGAGGAATCGCGCCTGCGTCCGCACCAGCGGCCAGCCAGCGAATTGGAGCCGCTTGAACATCTCGAATTTGGTGAAGCCGAGCTTCGCTTCGAACAGCATCGCCGTCGAGGCGTCGAAGATTTCGAAATAACGCGGATAGAAAATGATTCCGGCTGGGTCGCAGTCGCCCCAGGCGATGCGCACGGTCCGGGTGTTGGTGAAGCCGGTCACGGTGCCTGCCTCAGCGCGGCGCCATGCGCAGCGCGCCATCGAGGCGGATGACTTCGCCGTTGAGATAGCCGTTGTGAATGCAGTGCAGGACGAGCGCGGCGAATTCGCGCGGTTCGCCGAGGCGCTTCGGGAAGGGCACGGAGGTGCCGAGCGAATCCTGCGCCTCCTGCGGCAGCGCCTTGAGCATCGGTGTCGCGAAGATGCCGGGCGCGATCGCCAGCACGCGGATGCCGAACTGGGCGAACTCGCGCGCCGCCGGCAGCGTCAGCGCCGCCACGCCGCCTTTCGACGACGAGTACGCGGCCTGGCCGACCTGCCCCTCGAAGGCCGCAACCGACGCGGTAGAGACGATGACGCCGCGGTCGCCACCCGGCAGCGGTTCGAGATCCTGCGCGCTGGCGGCGACGAGGCGCATCATGTTGAACGTGCCGATCAGGTTGATGCGGATAACGCGCTCGTAGTCGGCAAGCGGCATCGGCCCGTCCTTGCCGACGATGCGCTTGGCGGGCCCGACGCCGGCGCAATTGACGAGGACGCGCGCGGGGCCGTGCGCTTCCGCAGCCTTCTTCACGGCGGCCTCGCCGGACGCGGCGTCCGCGACGTCGCAGGTAACGGCGATGCCCTTGATGTCTGCGGCCATCTCGGTCGCGGCCTTCTCGTTGATGTCGAGAACGGCGACCCGCGCGCCGGCCGCGGCAAGCGCGCGCGCGGTGGCGGCGCCGAGCCCCGAGCCGCCGCCGGTGACGACCGCCGCCTGGCCCCTGATCTCCATCATGCGCTCCTTTGCCCCACACTCCGATCATTCCCGCGAAAGCGGGAATCCAGTTCTGATTCACAACTGGGTCCCCGCTTTCGCGGGGACGAACGGACCATTATCACTCCGATTCGGTCACCTGCCGCCGTTGGCCTCGACTTTCTCGATCAGCATGGCGATGCCCTGGCCGCCGCCGATGCAGGCGGACGCGATACCATAGCGCAGATTGGCGCGCCGCAATTCGCGCGCCAAGGTCAGCGTGAGGCGGATGCCGGTGGCGCCGAGCGGGTGGCCGATGGCGATAGCGCCGCCATTGACGTTGAGCCTGTCCTCGTCGAGATCGAGCGCGCGGGCGCAAGCCATCACCTGCGCGCCGAAGGCCTCGTTGATCTCGATGCGATCGATTTTCTCGAGCGAAAGCCCGGCGCGGCCGATCACCGCCTTGATTGCCGGCACCGGGCCGATGCCCATGATCTCCGGCGGCACGCCGACCACGGCGCTCGCGACGATACGCGCCAGCGGCGGCTTGCCGAGTTTCTTTGCGTAGACTTTGCCGCCAACCAGGACCGCCGCGGCGCCGTCGACGATGGCCGAGGAATTGCCGCCGGTCTGCACGCCGCCGAAGGCTGGCCTGATCTTTGCCAGTTGTTCGACAGTCGAGGCCCGCACATGCGTGTCGGCGGTCACGGTATCCTTGATGCGGATGCCGCGCGGTTTCAGGCCGCCGATCTCGAACTGCTCGGCAGCGACCGGCGCGATCTCGCCGGCAAGGAAGCCGCTTTGCTGCGCCTTCACCGCGCGGTCGAAAGAGCGCGCGGCAAACGCGTCCACCTCATTGCGCGTGATCTGATACTGCTTGGCGAGGTTTTCCGCGGTGTCGCCCATGGTGCGGCCGCAGGCCGGATCGAGCAGCGCCTCCCACAGGAAATCCTTGAACTCGACCTGGCCCAAGCGGAATCCGCCGCGATGCGTGTAGGCCGCGACCGGATTGCGGCTCATGCTCTCGGCCCCGACGCACAGCGCAAGCTCGGCGCGCTGAAGCGACGTCGCGTCGGCGGCCTGCGCCAGCACCTCGATGCCGGTGCCGCAGACGCGTTGCACCATGTGCGCCGGCGTCTCCTCCGGCACGCCCGCATAGAGGCCGATGTGGCGCGGCAGCATGTAGGCGTCGAACGAGGCCTGCGCCATGCTGCCGGCGATGGTTGTGCCGACGTCGGACGCTTTGGCGCCGGCCTTCTTCAGGGCCTCCCGCGCGGCCTTGATGCCGAGGTCGATCGGCGACACGGACGCCAGCGCGCCGTTGTAATCGACGAACGGAGTGCGCACGCCGTCGATCAGCCAGGCGTCGGAATACGTCGCGCCAAGTCCGGTTTTTGCGCTCACGTCAGCCCTCGCTCCTGATCACGCGCGGCGATTCCATGTCGGCGTAAAGTTCTTCGACCAGCGCGGCGCGGTTCTTCAAGACGGCGCGCTGGTTGATCGAGCCCTTGTCGGTCATCTCGCCGCTGTCCATCGACGGCGGCTCGGTGCACAGGATGATGCGCGCTACGCGGTTCGACGAGCCGGTGCTGGCGCGCGCGAGCGTCGCCAGCATGGACGCGAACTGCGTGCGCACCTCGTAGCGTTCGAGGATCTCTGCAGCAGGCGCGTCGGCCGGCTTGTGCGGCCCGAGACTGCGGCAGGCCTCGACATCGGGGAAGACCAGCGCGGCGATGTCGTCGCGGTCGCGCCCGGCGAACACGACGTCACGGACGTAGGGCGCGCAAGCGTCGATGAATTGCGCGCGCAACGGCCCGACGCTCACCCAGGTGCCAGTCGAGAGTTTAAAGTCTTCGGCGATGCGGCCGTCGAACAGCAGACCTTGCTTCGGGTCGTTCGGATCGGCAAATTTGAACGTATCGCCGAGTCTGTAGAAGCCTTCCTCGTCGAAGGCCGCGGCGGTGAATTCCGGCTGCCGCCAATAGCCCGGAGTGATGTTCGGTCCGCGCACGCGCGCCTCGAGCTTGCCCTCGAACGGCACCAGCTTGAGCTCCATGCCCGGCGCGGGCAGGCCCATATTGGCGGCGTTGTCCGTCGCCCAGGTGCGCGCCAGCGCGCAGGGCGCGGTCTCGGTCGAGCCGAAGCCGGTGAGAAAGAGAATACGCTCGCCGCTGGTCTCGACCGCGAGCTGTTGAATCTCGTCGAAGACGTGCTGCGCGATGCCGGCGCCGGCGAACCACAGCACCTTCAGGCGGCTGAAGAAGGTGCGGCGCAATTCGGCGTCAGCTTTGAGATGCGGCAGCAGCGCCTCGTATCCCTTCGGCACGGTGAAGTACCAGGTCGGCGCGATCTCGCGCAGATTGCGCACGGTCTCCTCGATGGCGCCGGGCATCGGCCGGCCGTCGTCGATGAAGAACGTGCCGCCGTTGAAGAGGACGAGGCCGACGTCGTGATTGCCGCCGGCGGTGTGATGCCACGGCGCCCAGTCGACGATCACCGGCGGCTCGTCGGCGAAGTAGGCGAGCGCCTGCCGCAACATCGCCTGGTTCGCGCACCACATGCGCTGCGTGTTGATCACGCATTTCGGTGTCCCGGTGGAGCCGGAGGTGAACAGGAACTTGGCGATGGTGCCGGGGCCGACCGCGGCGTGCGCGGCGTCGACCGGGGCACCGGCGTGCGCCCGCAAGTCCGCGAAGGGCGTGGCAGTGCGCCCGGCCGGCGGGTTGCGGCCGGCGACGATCTCGACGCCCTTCGGCACGGTGGCGTCGATGGCGCGCGCGAAGGCCGCACCGTCAGCGATAAAGACGAGGCCGGGCGTGATGAGGTCGACGATGGCGCGCAGGCGGGCGAAATCGCCGGAGACCAACGAATAGGCCGGCGAAATCGGCGCGTGTGGGACCCCGACATAAAGCGCGCCGAGCGCCAGCAGCGCGTGGTCGATGCTGTGCCCCGACAGGATCGCGACCGGTCGTTCCGCCGAGAGATTGCGTGTGAGCAATGCGGCGCCGATGGCGCGCGCCTCGGCGCGGGCCTGCGCATAGGTGACCGAGCGCCAGCCGCCGCTCGCGTCGCGCTCGGCCATGAACACGCGGTCCGGCGCCACCTTCGCCCAGTGATCCAGCCGCTCGGTCATCTTGTCCGGATAAGGACCCAGCGGCTCGCGCGAGCGCAGGATCAGCGCGCCGTCGGCGCGCATCTCGACCGTGACGTCCTGCGGACCCAGACGCACCGGCCGGGTGCGCGCGTCGCCGAGCCTGTGCACGGTCTCGCTCACGGCGCCAGCGCGATGGCGGCCGCCGGCAGCGGAGCGGCATAGAGCGACTCGACCAGAGCGGCGCGGTTTTTCAGCACGGCCCGCTGGTTGATCGAGCCCTTGTCGGTCGCCTCGCCTTTGTCCATCGACGGCGGCTCCGCCATCAACACCAGCCGCACGACGCGCGTCGAGGAGCCGGTGCTCATTTTGGCGAGGCTCGCCAGCCGCTCGGCGAACAGCGCGCGCACCTTCGCGTCTTCAAGCACAACCTGGTCGCTCGCGTCGGCAGCGGCGTTCGCGAGCCTGCGGCAGGCGGCGAGATCGGGAAATACCAGCGCCGAGATGTCGTCGCGGTCCGGACCGGCGAGAACGACATCGCGCACATAAGGCGCGAAATGATCGATGAAGCGCGCGCGCACCGGCCCGAGGCTGACCCAGGTGCCGGTCGACAACTTGAAATCCTCGGCAATGCGGCCGTCGAACAGCAGACCCTTCTCGACATCGTTCGGATCGACGAATTTCAGCGCGTCCCCGATCCTGTAAAAGCCTTCCTCGTCGAAGGCCTCGCGCGTCAATGTTTCCTCGCGCCAGTAGCCGGGCGTGATGTGCAGCCCGCGCAGCCGCGCCTCGAGCTTGCCGTCGCTCGGCACCAGCTTCAATTCGACGCCGGGGTAGGGCAGGCCGATGTTGCCGGGCCTGTCGAAATCCCAGGTGCACGACAGCGCCGCCGGCGCCGTCTCGGTCGAGCCGAGCGAGGTGACGAAGATGACGCGCTCGCCGGTCGCGCCGACAGCGATCTCGTTGATCTCGTCCCACGTCGCCTGGCTCAGGCCCGCGCCGGCATAGAACAGCATCGACAGGCGGCTGAAGAAGGTCTTGCACAGCGCCTCGTCGCCGCGCAGGTGCGGCGCCAGCGCCTCGTAGCCTTTCGGCACGTTGAAATAGATGGTCGGCGCGACGTCGTGCAGGTTGCGCACGGTCTTCGCCACGCCGGCGGGCGTCGGATTGCCGTCGTCGATGTAGTAGCTGCCGCCGTTCACCAGCATCATGTTGAAGTTGTGATTGCCGCCGAAGGTGTGGCTCCACGGCAGCCAGTCGAGCACCGCCGGCGGCTCGTCGCCGAGGAATGCGAAGCCGGTGGCGATCATCGCCTGGTTCGAGCAGAGCATGCGGTGCGTGTTGATGACGCCCTTCGGATGCCCGGTCGAGCCGGACGTGAACAGGAATTTGACGATCGTATCCGGCGTGACCTTCGCGTGCGCCGCCGCCACGCCGGCGCCGTCCTCGTCGTCGATCAGGTCGGCGAACAATGTCGTCTTGCGGTCGCCGAGCGGATTGCGCGTGACGACGAGCTCGACGTCGTCCGGCACGGCGGCCTCGACCGCGCGCGTAAACGCCATTCCGTCATTGGCGAAGACGAGGCCGGGCGTCAGCAGACTGAGGATCGCTTTCAATTTACCGAAATCGCTCGACATCAGCGAATAGGCCGGCGAGATCGGCGCAAACGGGATGCCGACCAAAGTCGCGCCGAGGCCGAGCAGTGCCTGCTCGATATCGTTGCCGGACAGGATGGCGATCGGCCGCTCCGTCGAGAGGCCACGCCTGAGCAACGCCGCGCCGATGCGCTTGGCCTTGTCGAACACCTCGGCATAAGTCAGCTTGCGCCATGCGCCGTCGGCGCCGCGCTGCGCCAGGAACACGCGGTCCGGCGCCGCCTTTGCCCATTTCGTCAGCGGCTCGATCAGGTTGGCGTGATAGTCCGGCAGCGGCTCGCGTGTGCGCACGACGAGACTGCCGTCGCCGCGCCGCTCGACGACCGGCGTCGGCACGTTGAGCCGCACCGGGCGCAAGGGCGCCGTCTCGGGCGTCCGGAGGAGCTTCGGCATTTCGTCCCTGGCAGCGTTTATTGTTGTCCTGGACAACAATACCCCGCGCGGGTCGCGCGCCTCAAGAGCGCGTCACCTTGGGGGCGCGTTTCTCCAGGAAATCCTTGAGTCGGCTTTTCGCCTCGGGGTCCGCCTGGGCGATCGAGGAGATCAGCGATTCCATGGCGAAACCCGAGCCCGGCGCCATTTCGGCGATGCGCGGCAGAGCGTGCATGATGGCGAAATTGGTCAGCGCGGTGTTCTCGGCGATGCGCTGCGCCAGCTCGATTCCCTTGGCGAAGCCCTTGCCGGGCTCGACCAGATAGGTGGTCAGGCCGATGGCAAGGCCTTCCTCGGCCGAATAGGTGCGGCCGGTCAGCATCATGTCCATCATGCGGGCGACGCCGATCAGCCGCGGCAGGCGGACCGAGCCGCCGCCGCCGACATAGATGCCGCGGCTGCCCTCCGGCAGCGCGTAATAGGCCGAGCGCTCGGCGACGCGTACATGCGCCGCCGCGGCGAGCTCAAGGCCGCCGCCGACCACAGCGCCGTGCAGCACGGCGACGACCGGCACCTTGCCGTACTGGATCTTCTCGAAGGCGCGATGCCAGCGCGACGAATGCGCGATGCCTTCGCGGATGTCGCGCTCCTTCAGCTCTGACAGGTCGAGCCCGGCGGAGAAATGCTCGCCGTCGCCGCAGATCACGACGGCGGCCGTCGTGTCCGGCAGATTCGAGAAGAAGGCGTCGATACCGGCGACCATGTCGTCGTCGAGTGCGTTGCGCTTCTGCGCGCGATTGAGCCGCAGGATGGCGACCGGCCCCTGCTGCTCGGCGGCAAGGGAGTTCGGCAGGGACACTGCAAGGCGGTCGGACGCCATCATAGAACCTCGTAGACATGAAGTCGCACGGCGCGCGCGAGCCTCTGCCCGTGCGACACCGCGATAATGCGGTTCATCCAGTCGGCCGACGGGTCGCCGGTCTCGAACCGCATCACGGTACGGAAATAATAGAGGGCCGGATCGACATTGTCGCCCCGCGCCAGTTTCTCGATCACCTCGGGCGGACCATGCCGCAAGCCCACGCTGTCGACCAGCACGCGGGCGCCAGCGTCGCTCTCGATCGTGTAGCGGGCCTGGATATCGGCAGCACCATCGCTACGGATCACCTGCCAGTCAGCGCCGCCCGGCAGAACGCGGCCGGTGAACTTCGGCCCACGCACGGTTCCGCCGCCGATGCCGATGATCCGGCGCTCGCCCACCGGCGTGCGGCCAAGGCTCATGAGCGGTTCGAGTTCGGCCTCGATGGTGAAGATCGGTTGTGCGCTGAGCATGGGCAGGCCGGATGGTTGGAGGTCCAACCGCCATTTGACCCGTTCCGTGGCGGGCCGTAAATACGGACCCGAAAAGTCAGGATCCCTCCGCAATGGCGCAAATCACGTCGCTTTCCGCCGCCATCAAGGCCGCCGTCCACGACGGCGACACCGTGGCGCTGGAAGGTTTCACGCACCTCATCCCGCACGCCGCCGGGCACGAGATCATCCGCCAGGGCCGCAAGCATCTGACGCTGATCCGCATGACGCCGGACCTGATCTACGATCAGATGATCGGCATGGGCTGCGTCGACAAGCTGGTCTTCTCCTGGGGCGGCAATCCCGGCGTCGGTTCACTGCATCGCTTCCGCGAGGCGATCGAGCAGGGATGGCCGAACAAGATCGAGATCGAAGAGCATTCGCACGCCGCAATGGCGAACGCCTACGAGGCGGGTGCTGCGGGCCTGCCGCTCGCCGTGTTCCGCGGCTACATCGGCACCGATCTGCCGAAGGTCAACCCGAAGATCAAATCGATCGAGTGTCCGTTCACCGGCGAGACGCTCGCCGCGATTCCGTCGCATCGGCCGGACGTCGCAGTGATCCACGCGCAGCGCGCCGACCGCAAGGGCAACGTCATGATCGAGGGCGTGCTCGGCGTGCAGAAGGAAGCGGTACTCGCCTCGAAGCGGCAGGTGGTGACGGTCGAGGAGATCGTCGATGAATTGCCGGAGCGCAGCCTCAACGCCGTGGTGCTGCCGCACTGGACGGTCAGCCACGTCGTCGAGGTACCGGGCGGCGCCTTCCCGTCCTATGCGCAGGGCTACTACCCGCGCAACAACGGCTTCTACAAGCAGTGGGACGACATAGCGCGCGAACGCGATACGTTCATAGCGTGGATGAAAGAGAACGTGCTCGACAAGGGCCCCGAGGCCTTCGCGCAATATGCGCGCAAGGGTGCGAGGTGATCATGGCCGACTACAAGCCCAACGAGATGATGACCATCGCCGCGGCGCGGGCGCTGAAGAACGACGACGTCTGCTTCGTCGGCATCGGCCAGCCTTCGGCCGCCTGCAATCTGGCGCGGCTGACGCACGCGCCGGACATCACGCTGATCTACGAGTCGGGCACGCTCGCCACCAAGCCGAACGTGCTGCCGCTGTCGATCGGCGACGGCGAATTGTGCGAGACGGCGCTGACGACCGTCTCGGTGCCGGAGATGTTCCGCTACTGGCTGCAAGGCGGCCGCATCAAGGTCGGCTTCCTCGGCGGCGCGCAGATCGACAAATACGCCAACCTCAACACCACCGTTGTCGGTCCTTACGACAAGCCGAAGGTGCGTCTGCCCGGCGGCGGCGGTGCGCCGGAGATCGCCACCTCGTGCGGCGAGATCTTCATCATCATGGCGCAGGGCAAGCGCGGCTTCGTCGAGAAGCTCGATTTCATCACGTCCATTGGCCACGTCAGCGGCGGCGACAGCCGCCAGAAGCTGGGCGTCAAGACGAAAGGTCCGACGCGGCTGATCACCGATCTGGCGCTGTTCGAGCCCGATCCGGAGACGAAGGAGATGATCGTCACGGCCATGCACCCGGGCGTGACGCGTGAGCAGATACAGGAGAACACCGGCTGGCAGGTGCGGTTCGCGGCCAAGGTCGCGGAGACGGCGCCGCCGAGCAAAGACGAGCTCGAGGTGCTGCGCGAGATCCAGGCGCGCACGGCGCGCGCCCATGCGGCGGCGTAGGAAAGGTCCAGTCCCATGCGTGACGTCTTCATCTGCGACGCGGTCCGCACGCCGATCGGCCGCTACGCCGGCGCGCTCGCCAAGGTGCGCACCGACGACCTCGCTGCCATCCCGATCAAGGCGCTGCTGGCGCGCAATGCGAAGGCCGACTGGTCGAAGCTCGACGAGGTCTATTACGGCTGCGCCAACCAGGCCGGCGAGGACAACCGCAACGTCGCGCGCATGGCGCTGTTGCTCGCCGGGCTGCCTGGAACCGTGCCCGGCGTAACGCTCAACCGTCTCTGCGCTTCGGGGCTCGAAGCGGTCGGCACCGCCGCGCGCGCCATCCGCGCCGGCGAGATCGAGTTCGCCATTGCCGGCGGCGTCGAATCGATGACGCGCGCGCCGTTCGTGCAGGGCAAGGCCACGGAAGCCTTCTCGCGCACCGCGGAAATCTTCGACACCACCATCGGCTGGCGTTTCGTCAATCCGCTGATGAAGAAGCAGTACGGCGTCGATTCGATGCCGGAGACCGGCGAGAACGTCGCCGAGGAATTCCAGGTGACGCGCGCCGACCAGGACGCGTTCGCGCTGCGCTCGCAGCAGAAGGCGGGCAAGGCGATCGCCTCCGGCTTCTTCAAGGGCGAGATCGTTCCGGTTCAGGTGACGGGCCGCAAGGGCGAGGTCGTGACCGTCGATGCCGACGAGCATCCGCGTCCCGACACCACGCTTGAGCAACTCGCCAAGCTCAAGACGCCGTTCCGCAATCCCGGCACGGTGACGGCCGGCAACGCGTCCGGTGTCAATGACGGCGCCGCGGCGATGCTCATCGCGTCCGAAGCGGCGGTGAAGGCGCACGGCCTGACGCCGCGCGCGCGCATCCTCGGCATGGCCGCCGCGGCGGTGCCGCCGCGCATCATGGGCATCGGCCCCGTCCCGTCGACGCAGAAGCTGATGGCGCGGCTCGGCCACAAGATCGGCGACTACGATGTGATCGAGATCAATGAGGCCTTCGCCTCGCAGTCGCTAGCCTGCCTGCGCCAGCTCGGGCTTCCCGACGACGCCGAGCACGTCAATCCGCACGGCGGGGCGATCGCGCTCGGCCATCCGCTCGGCATGTCGGGCGCGCGGCTGGCGCTGACCGCGGCGCACGGGCTCGAGACGCGCGGCGGCAAGCTAGGACTTGCCACGATGTGCGTCGGCGTCGGCCAGGGCGTGTCGCTCGCCATCGAGCGCGTGTGAACGAGAAAGAACCTGAGGGGGACTGAATGTCGCTTGTCTTTCCGACCAAGAGCTTGGAGGCGTTCCCCAAGCACCTGACGCCCGGCTACAAGAGCACGGTCAAGCGCTCGCCGTCGAAGCCGCTGATCGTGGTGCCGCACACGCTGTCCGAGCTCACCGGCCCGGTCTACGGCCACGACGCCGTGCAGGTAGGCGACAACGACCTGACCAAGCAGTGCGCCGGCGAGCCGCTCGGCGAGCGCATCATCGTGCACGGCCGCGTGCTCGACGAGGACAAGCGCCCGGTGCCGGACGTGCTCGTGGAAATCTGGCAGGCCAATGCCTGCGGCCGCTACGTGCATCTCGTCGACCAGCACCCCGCGCCGCTCGACCCGAACTTCACCGGCGCCGGCCGCACCATCAGCGACAAGAACGGATACTATAAATTCATCACCGTGAAGCCCGGTGCCTACCCGTGGGGCAATCACCACAATGCCTGGCGGCCGAACCACATCCACTTCTCGGTGTTCGGCCACTCGTTTTTGTCGCGGCTCGTCACCCAGATGTATTTTCCGGGCGACTACCTGTTCCCGTTCGACCCGATCTTCAATTCGGTGACGGACGAGAAGGCGCGCAACCGCATGGTCTCGACCTTCGACTTGGACGCTACGATCCCCGACTGGGCGCTCGCGTTCCGCTTCGACATCGTGTTGCGCGGCCGCGAAGCCACGCCCCTCGACAACGACGAGCATTAGCGCATGATCCCGAAAGGTGGGCACCGGTTTTCGGATAAGATCATGCGCAAAGGAAAACACTAATGTCCGAAATCACGCCATCGCAGACCGTCGGGCCGTTCTTCGCCTACGGCCTCACGCCGAAGGGCCGCGCCAAGTGGGACCCGAACGGCACCTACAGCTGGAAGGAAACTGTCGGCGACAACCTGATCACGCCGGACGCCACCGGCCAGAAGATTCGCATCCAGGGCCAGGTGACCGACGGCGATGGAGCACCGATCAACGACTGCATGATCGAGATCTGGCAGGCCGACGCGCAAGGCCGCTACGCCAGCCCGCAGGATACGCGCGCGCGGCCGAACACGCAGTTCAAGGGCTTCGGCCGCTCGGCGACCGACAAAGACGGCGTCTTTAATTTCGACACCATCAAGCCGGGCTCGGTGCCCGGTCCCGGCGGCAAGCCGCAGGCGCCGCACATCGTCGTCTGCATCTATTCGCGCGGTATGCTGCGGCAGGTCTATACGCGGCTCTACTTCGAGGATGAGGGCGCTAACGCCAACGATCCCATCCTCGCCATCGTCCCCGCGGATCGGCGGGGGACGCTCGTTGCCCACAAGACGGGCGAGCAGAACGGCGTGGCGCTCTACCGCTTCGACATCAGGGTCCAGGGCGGCAACGAGACGGTTTTCTTCGAAATCTGAAGGCGAACAAGCGACGGCGGGAGCGCGGCCATCGTGCCCACTCCGGCCGTCTTTTTTTGCCCAATGGAGTGGGCAATTTCCCAAGCGCAACTTGCCGGCGGCGGCTCGTTCCGCGCGACTTGTGCTTGATTCTGTGGATTTACTCGCCATTTGGTCAAAGTATTCTGCCCACCCACTCTGCCCAACTTTCCCAACGTCGTTTTTGTGGTTGACGGCACTTGGGACTCTTGGTTCGGTTGGCACCAACAACAGGGCCGCAAAGGCCGTCCGGAAACGCTGCCAAGAGACCGGTTATGAACGAACAGATCCTGCAGGAGATCAGCGATTTCTGCCGCCTGCGCGGCCTCGCTGAATCGACCTTCGGCCGCCGCGCCGTCAACGACGGCAAGCTCGCCAGCCGCCTGCGCAACGGCGGCCGCATCACCACCGACACGCTCGACCGCATCCGCGCCTTCATGGCTCAGGGCCGCGACGACCCGCCGGCGCGCCGCCGCATCCTCTTCGACGCCGCCGCCCCGCAGCCGACAGCCCAGTTGCCGATGGTCAAGCCGCCCGCCCCCTCCGTCGCCTCCGGTCAGGCGAGCGACGACCCGCAGCGCAATTTCCGCTTCTTCGATAACCGGCAGAAATATCTGCTGTTCGTGAACACCTGCAGCGAGAAATGGGAGGTCGCGAACCGCGTCAGCCTCGAACTCGCCAACATCCACCCGCGGCCGCCGGCGGTGCGCCTGTTCGACGCCGGCGTCGGCGACGGCACCGTGCTCGCCCGCGTCATGCGCGCGATGCACGACCGCTTTCCGACCATGCCGTTCTATGCGGTCGGCAAGGAGATCAGCCTCGAGGACGTGCGCCTGACGCTGCAGAAGCTGCCCGACCGCTTCGTCGAGCATCCCTCGAGCGTCGTCGTGCTGACCAACCTCGCTTACGCCGAGGCGCCGTGGCTGAACGTCAAGTCGCTCACCGCCGCCACCAGCCTGGTCTGGAAAGAAGTGGCGATGGACGGCACCAGCGCGCACTCGTTCGAGCAGCAGATCACCGCGCTCGAGCCGTTCCTGGCCGAGAACTGGAAGGCGCGCGTGTCATCGAAGAGCGGCAACCCGGTCTACGAGCGGCCGGTGATCCTCGTGCTCTACCGCAACGACCACAAGTTCCTGCTCGACCAGATCATCCCGAAGCCCGGCGGCACCGTCGCCGACTACGATCTGGTCATCGCCTCGCAGCCGTTCCGCGCCCGCGCCTCGCTCGACTTCAAGGCCAAGCGCGTGCTGGCGCCGCTCGCCCGCGCGCTCGGTCCCGGCGGCCGCATGATCGCCATCCATTCGCACGGCAACGATCCGGGCATGGAGATCGTCCGCAAGGTGTGGCCGGCGGACAGCCCGTTCCAGCACAACCGCCACGACCTCTTGAAAGCGGTGAAGCAGGAGCTCGGCGCGGCCGGGCGCGAGCTTAACTTCAACGCCTATTCCGACCAGCGCTCGCTGTTCCGCTACGACATGCACACGCTGCCGACGGAAATCTCGTCGTCGATCGGCACCTCGACTTTGCTCGCGGCGTGGAACGCGGCGATCTACGTCGCGCAGGTCGAGGACGACCGGCTCGCCGACATCAATGCCGAGCGGCGCTATGTCGACGCCACGCGTGACGTGCTGCAGCAGCACGGCGGGCTGTGGTTCTACGACGAGTCCTTCGTCATCTCGCGCCGGCGTGAGTAATGGCCGGCCGTGTGGCGATCGCGCGACGCATGCACGCGCAACGACAGGATGATCCGCGCTTGACCGACGTGCAGACCAGGGTGCCGACCATCGCCCGGCGCTTCTCGCTCGAAGCGACGCGGCCGAAAGCCGACGAGATCGCCGCGGTCGCCGCGCGCGTGCCGGCGGGTACCGAGATCTATCTCACCGCGGTGCCGACGCAGACCCAGGACGAGCTGGTCGCGGCCGCGCGCAACGTGCGTCAGGCCGGGCTCGAGCCGGTGGTGCACATCGCGGCGCGGCGGCTGACAAGCCAGCAGTCCTTCGACGAACTCCTCGCGCGCCTTTCCGGCGAGGCACAGCTGCGCCGCCTGCTCGTCATCGGCGGCGACGTCGATCCGTTAGGCCCCTTCGCCGACGCGCTGGCGGTGATCCAGAAAGGGCGGCTGCGCGATTTCGGCATCGAAAGGATCGGCATCGGCGCCTATCCGGAAGGTCATCCGCACATTCCGCCACAACGGCTCGAGGCCGCGCTCGACGAAAAGATCGCGGCGGCGGCCGCGCAGGGCCTCGATGTCCATCTCGTCAGCCAGTTCTCGTTCGCGCCGGAGCGCATCGTCGCCTGGCTCAAGCAACTGCGTGCCTGCGGCATCGGCCGCCCGGTGAGCGCCGGCATGGCCGGGCCGACCAAAGTGACCTCGCTCGTCCGCTTCGCCCGGCGCTGCGGCGTATCGACCTCGTTGCGGGGGCTAATGTCGGGCGCGGCGGCGTCGCTGATCGGCAATGTCGGCCCGGACCGCATCATCGAAGCGCTCGACGAGGCGCAGGGCGGAATCGGCGACGTGCACCCGCACTACTTCACGTTCGGCAATCTCGTCGCGACAGCGGACTACGCGGCGGCGATGGCGCGGAAGGACGTCGTGGCTGTGGCATAGGCCGCGCTGACGCGGCAAGTCGCGCTATCCGCCCGCCAGGCAATCATCCATCTTGTCGGCGGCCTCTTCGCATGCCACCGCCAGCTCGGAAAACTCCTGCTTGACCGCGGGCTTCTTGGCCCGCTCCGCGAGTTCCCGATAGCGCGCCGCCTGCTCGCGATAATAATCGGAGTCGGTCATGGCCTAAGAATAGCACTTGGCGGCGTGTGCTGGGTCAACGGCACTGACCTAACCGATGCGCCAAACGAGCAAACGGCACGGCGCGTTTTCGCACGCCGTGCCGTGTTTTAATCGAAGCCGAACGATCGGGCGGACGCTTACTCCGCCGCCTGATGCCGCCACTTGCCTTCGTAGCCCTCACGCACCACTGCGGAGTAGGGCGCCGGCGAGACGATGACCTTGATCTCGGTCTGCTTGTGGCGCTCGACGGTGGTCTTCTTCGTGCCGCCGTTCTCCTCGCCCCACACCAGCGTGAGCTCGGTGCCGGGCTTGGAGAACTCCTCCTCGACCCAGCCGAGCGACAGCATCTTGCGCTCGTTGTACGAATAACCGGAGAACATCGAAGCGCCGGCGCGCTTGCCGCCCTTCATCACCGCGTCATACGAGGACGACGCGTAGTTCGACAGCGGCAGGTCGATGAACTTGTAGTTCTCGCCAGCCGGTGCGAGCTGCGAGGCCCAGATGCGCTCGACGTCCTTGTTCTCCCAGGCGAACGTCACCTTCTTGCGGCTGTTCTTGCCTTCCATCGCCTTCAAGGCATCGGCGCCGATGAAATCGTGGTCGAACTTGGTGAAGGTGTTGTAGCCGAGCTCGTACGGCGTCGTGTAATAGTCCTCGACGTTCTTCGAGGCGTAGCTGCCGCCGATCGACGCGTTCGCTTCGTAGCTCGTGATCGGCAGCCACTCGCGATAGGCCTTGAGTTTGTCGCCGGTGTAGATCGCCGGAACCGGCGAGGGGATCCAGCCGGATTCCAGCGTGTTGGTCGCGTAGGCGCGGGCGCCGACGGCGACGATGCCGAAGTCCTTGCCCGCTTCCATGATCGCGGTCTTGATCTCGTCGACCTGCTCGTGGGGGCCCCACACTTCGAGGCCGGGCGCGCCGGCCATGCCGTGGCGCAGCGCGCGCACCTTGCGGCCCGCGATGGTGATGTGGCCCATGCGGAAAAACTTGATGTCCGGGAACACGCCGCCGTTGAGCTTCTTGATGACGTCCTGCGCGTTCGGGCCCTGGATCTGGTAGCGATAGAAGGCGCGCGTCACCGGCTTGCCCATCGGGCGCGACGGCGAGCGGTCGTCATATTTTGTCTGGACGTTATAGCCGCCGGTTTTGGCGTGGAATTCGATCCAGTTGGCGGCCGGGTTGCGGCCGACATAGCACATGCTGTTCTCGGCGAGATAGAACAGGATGCCGTCGCCGATGACATGACCGTAAGGCGTGACCGGCGCAAACTGCTTGGCCTGGTCGACCGAGAAATTCCTGAACGAGTTGGTCGCGAGGTGTTGCAGGAGCTTGACCGTGTCCGGCCCCTCGACGAACAGGTTGACCATGTGGTGCGTCTGGTCGAACAGCACGCAGCTCTCGCGCCAGGCGCGCTGCTCGTCACGCCAGTTGGAGAATTCCGGCGCCACCACCGGGTACACGTAAGCGCCGATCTGCGAGTTGCGCATCATCGAGACGATGTCGCCCGACGCCTTGATCTTCTCTTCGAGGTTCTTGGCCATGTTCTCTCACTCCCGCTGATTGTTTTTGCCGGCGCCGGCCGGTGTTGACGATCGCCGAAAGACCGACGATCATTCGTTTCTGTATACAGCCGTCCGACGAATTCCTTGATTGGCCGTGTGATTTCCTGAATACAGGCCCATTGTCTGTCGCAAGGAGGCCGTTTTCCCGCTAGCGGTATACAGTATGAATTCCGCTCCCCTCAAGGATTGGGCAGAAAAAAAGGAGCCCACCGTGCCCACCCAGATCGTCGAGAGCGACCGCGCCGCTTCCCAAACGGTGAAGGCACAGCTCGCGCTGCGTGACCTGATCCTGTCGGGCGCGCTCAAGCCCGGCGACCGCATCTCGGAATTGTCGCTGGTCGACCGTCTCGGCATGTCGCGCACGCCGATCCGCATGGCGCTGGCGCGGCTCGAGGACGAAGGCTTCCTTGAGGCGATCCCGTCGGGCGGCTTCGCGGTGAAGGCGTTCTCCGAGCGCGACGTCACCGACGCGATCGAGCTGCGCGGCACGCTCGAGGGTTTCGCCGCCCGCATCGCCGCCGAGCGCAGCGTGCGCAGTCCGCTCATCAAGGAGATGAAGGACGTGCTGCGGCAGATCGACGAGATCGCCGCGTTGCCGGCGCTGACCGTCGACCATTTCTCCGACTATGTCGGGCTGAACGCGCGCTTCCACGCGCTGCTGGTCGAGGCCGCCGACAGCCCCGTGCTCAGGCGCCAGATCGAGCGCACGCTGAACCTGCCGTTCGCCTCGCCCAGCGGCTTCGTCATGGTGCAGGCGATGCTGCCGGAGGCGAGCAAGATCCTCACCATCGCCCAGGACCATCATCATTGCGTCGTGCGCGCAATCGAGGACCGCGAAGGTGCGCGCGCCGAGGCGCTGATGCGCGAGCACGCGCGGCTTGCCCACCGCAACCTTCAGCTCGCGCTCGGCAATCAGGGCACGCGCGGCCTCGTGCCTGGCGCGGTACTGATCCGCCGGTCGGCGGCCGCCGCACTTTACTGACGATCCGTTTCAAGCAACTGCGGAGTACAACAACCATGCAACGAACCAAGCCGCCATTCCGCGCCGACATCGTCGGCAGTTTCCTGCGCACGCAGCCGATCAAGGAGGCCCGCGTCAAGCGCGAGAAGGGCGCCATCACCGCCGGACAATTGCGCGAGGTCGAGGACCGCGAGATCGAGAAGGTCGTCCGCAAGCAGGAGGAGATCGGGCTCAAGCTCGCGACCGACGGCGAGTTCCGCCGCTCGTGGTGGCATTTCGATTTCTTCGGCATGCTCGACGGCGTCGAGGTCATCGAGGGCAAGACCGGCATCCAGTTCCAGGGCGTGCTGACCAAGCCGCACGTGCTTCACATCACGAACAAGATCGACTTCTCCGACCACCCGATGCTGGAGCACTTCAAGTTCCTCAAGGCGCACACCAAGGTGACGCCGAAGATGACCATCCCGTCGCCGGCGGTGATGCATTTCCGGCTCGAGCCGGACGCGGTCGACAAGGGAGCCTACAAGAGCCGCGACGACATCTTCGACGACCTTGCTGCCGCGTATCAGAAGGCGGTCAAGGCGTTCTATGACGCCGGCTGCCGCTATCTGCAGTTCGACGACACCGCCTGGGCCTATCTGTGCTCGCAGGAGGAACTGAAGAAGGCGAAGGCGCGCGGCCTCGACGTCGATCATTTGCAGGAGAGCTACACGCGCTGCATCAACAAGGCGCTCGAGGCGAAGCCGGCCGACATGACGATCACGACGCATGTCTGCCGCGGCAATTTCCGCTCGACCTTCATCTCCTCCGGCGGCTACGAGCCGGTGGCGCAGTCACTGCTGGCGAAATGCAACTATGACGGCTACTTCCTCGAATACGACACCGACCGGGCCGGCGGGTTCGAGCCGCTGCGCTTCCTCCCCAAGGGCAACAAGATCGTGGTGCTCGGGCTGGTGACGTCGAAGACCGGCACGCTGGAGAAGAAGGACGACATCAAGCGCCGCATCGACGAGGCGACCAAATACGTCGCGCTCGACCAGCTCTGCCTGTCGCCGCAATGCGGCTTCGCCTCGACCGAGGAGGGCAACGTCCTCGCCGAGGAGGAGCAGTGGGCGAAGCTGAGGATGATCGTGGAGATTGCCAACGAGGTGTGGGGGCGCTGAGGCTCCTTATCCCTCCCCTGAAAGGGGAGGGTCCGGCGCGTAGCGCCGGGGGTGGGGTCGCGTAGCAATCGGAACGCCCCCCACCCGGCTCGCTGCGCTCGCCACCCTCCCCCGCAAGCGGGGGAGGGATAAGAAAGAACAGGGAGAGACGCCAGAATGTCCCCACGCACCACGCCGCCGTTCCGCGCCGATCACGTCGGCAGCCTGCTGCGCCCCGCCGCGCTGAAGGACGCGCGCGCGAGATTCGCGGCGGGCAAGCTCGACGTCGCTGCGCTGAAGGCGGCCGAGGATCGCGAGATCGAACGTGTTGTGCGCAAGCAGGAAGAGATCGGGCTGAAGCTCGCGACCGACGGCGAATTCCGCCGCTCGTGGTGGCACTTCGATTTCTTCTGGGGCCTGAAAGGCGTCGAGAAGATCAGCGCGCCGCCGATCAAGTTCCACGGCGTCGACACCAAGGCCGAGGCGCTGAAGATCACCGGCAAGGTCGACTTCACCGGGCATCCGCAGATCGAGCATTTCAAATTCCTCAAGAGCGTCTGCAAGACGACGCCGAAAATGTGCATTCCGGCGCCCTCGACGTTCCACTTCCGCCAGGGCCGCGCGATGGTGAGCCGGGACGCCTATCCCGGTTATGACGAGTTCTTCGCCGATGTCGCCACGGCCTGGCGCAAGGCGATCCGCGCTTTTTACGACGCCGGCTGCCGCTATCTGCAACTCGACGACACCGCATGGGCGATGATCTGCGACCCGAACGAACGTGAGGCCTCGAAGGCGCGCGGTGACGATCCCGATTCGCTGCCGGCGATCTATGCCCGCCTGACCAGCGAAGCGCTGAAGGATAAGCCGGCCGACTTGGCGGTCACCATGCACTCCTGCCGCGGCAATTTCCGCTCCACCTTCATTGCGTCGGGCGGCTACGAGTTCGTCGCCGAGCACCTGCTCGGGCGCACCAATCTCGACGGCTATTTCCTCGAATACGACAGCGACCGCGCCGGTGGGTTCGAGCCGCTGCGCCACTTCCCGAAGGGCAGCAGGCAGGTCGTGCTTGGGCTGGTCACGTCGAAGTCTGGCGTGCTGGAAAAGAAAGACGACATCAGGCGCCGCATCGACGAGGCGACGAAATATGTCGCGCTCGATCAGCTCTGTCTGTCGCCGCAATGCGGCTTCGCCTCGACCGAGGAGGGCAACGTGCTCGCCGAGGAGCAGCAGTGGGCGAAGCTGCGGATGATCGTCGAATTGGCGGAAGAGGTTTGGGGGTAAGCTCACTTATCCCTCCTCTTTCAGGGGAGGGATAAGAAAGAAGCACGGGAGAGAAGCACAAATGTCCGCACGCACCACGCCGCCGTTCCGCGCCGATCATGTCGGCAGCCTGCTGCGCCCCGCCGCGCTGAAAGAGTCGCGCGCGCAATTCGCCAAGGGCGCGATCGACGCCGCGGCGCTGAAGGCGGTCAAGGATCGCGAGATCGAGCGCGTCATCGCCAAGCAGGAGGAGTGCGGGCTGCAATCGGTCACCGACGGCGAATTCCGCCGCTCGTGGTGGCATCTCGATTTCCTCTGGGGCCTCGACGGCATCGACAAGCATGTGATGGACGCAGGCATCGCCTTCGCGGCGGTGACGACGCGCAACGAGGGCACCAAGGTCACCGGCAAAATCGGTTACACCGGCCATCCGATGATCGAGCACTTCAAGTTCGTCGCCGCGCACGCGAAGCGCACGCCGAAGATCACCATCCCCGCGCCGTCGGCGCTTTGGGGGCGGCCGATGAAGACGCCGGTCGACCCGAAGGTCTATCCGGCGCTCGACGCGATGTTCGCCGATCTCGGCCAGGCCTATCGCAAGGCCGTGCGCGCCTTCGCCGACGCCGGCTGCCGCTATCTGCAGCTCGACGAGGTCTTCATCGCCATGCTGTGCGACGAGAAATATCGCGCGCAGGTGACGGCGCGCGGCGACGATCCCGAAAAGCTCGGCGAGCTCTACGCCGATCTCATCAACGTGGCGATGTCGGACATTCCGCCGGATATGCGGATCACCATGCATATGTGCCGTGGCAATTATAAAAGCACATACATGGGCGCCGGCGGCTACGAGAAGGTGCAGGAGATCCTGTTCGGCAAGATCAAGGTGCACGGCTTCTTCATGGAGTACGACACCGAGCGCGCCGGCGGCTTCGAGCCGCTGCGCGCCGTGCCGAAGGACCGTCAGGTCGTGCTCGGCCTCGTAACGACGAAGACGGGCGCGCTCGAATCGAAGGACGACCTCAAGCGCCGCATCGATCGGGCGGCGAAGTTCATCCCTCTCGAGCAATTGTGCCTGTCGCCGCAATGCGGCTTCGCCTCGACCGAGGAGGGCAACACGCTGACCGAGGATCAGCAGTGGGCGAAGCTGCGCATGATCGTCGAGGTGGCGAAGGACGTGTGGGGGTCGTGACTACTTCCTCTCCACGTACGTCACCGCCACATAGCGCGACGCATCGACGACGCGCCTGCGCAGCCTGGCCGGATCGGCGCCCGTCGGGCCCGGCGTGTACGTGATCTGAAGCGCGTTCTTCGACAGCCACTCGACCTTCGGTACGTCGGCTTCCTTGGCCGGGGTGGCGCAGGGCGCCCAATAGACCTGGTAGCCCTTCTCGCTCTCGGCGAAGTCGTCCGGATAGATGGCGAGATAGACCGACACGCTGGCGTAGCAGAACGGCGCGTCGCCGCCCTGCGACAGCCAGAAGACGACCGCCTTGTAGCGTCCGTCGGGCGCCGGCACGGCGGTGATCGTCTTCTCGACCCGATCGACGGTGCGGCTGACATAGACCGACGCCGCCGCGGCGAGCGCGACCGCGGCGGCAAAGCCGACGATGAGGGTTTTGGAGTTCAATGCGTAGCCGGCGGAGGCAGCGTCATCACTCCGCCGCGGTCCTTGCGCCCGCGCCCCAGCGGTTCTCGATGTAATCGATCACCATCTGCTTGAAGTCGGCCGAGAGGCCGGCGCCGCGCAGGGTCGCCGCCTTCTTGCCGTCGATGAACACCGGCGCGGTCGGCGTCTCGCCGGTGCCGGGCAGCGAGATGCCGATGTCGGCGTGTTTCGACTCGCCCGGGCCGTTGACGATGCAGCCCATCACCGCGACGTTGAGCGTCTCGACGCCGGGATAGCGCTTCTTCCACTCCGGCATGGAGTCGCGGATGAAGCTCTGGATGTCGGAGGCGAGCTCCTGGAACGTGGTCGACGTCGTGCGGCCGCAGCCGGGGCAGGCCGCGACCAGCGGCACGAACGTCCGAAGACCCATCGTCTGCAACAGCTCCTGGCCGACCTGCACCTCGCGGGTGCGGTCGCCGCCCGGCTCCGGCGTTAATGAAATACGAACCGTGTCGCCGATGCCCTGCTGCAGCAGCACGCCCATCGCCGCGCTCGAGGCGACGATGCCCTTGGTGCCCATGCCGGCTTCGGTCAGCCCGAGATGCAGCGCGAAGTCTGAGCGGCGCGCAAGCTCGGCATAGACGGCGATCAGGTCCTGCACCGCGGAAACCTTCGCCGACAGGATGATGCGGTTCTTCGGCAGGCCGATCGCGATCGCGCGCTCGGCCGAGAGCAGCGCCGACTGCACCATCGCCTCGTGCATCACGCGGCGCGCGTCGAGCGGGTTCGGCTTCTTCGAGTTCTCGTCCATCAGCGTGGTGAGCAGTTCCTGGTCGAGCGAGCCCCAGTTGGCGCCGATGCGCACCGGCTTGCCGTGCTTGATCGCCATCTCGACGATCTGCGAGAACTGCTTGTCGCGCTTGTCCTTGAAGCCGACATTGCCGGGATTGATGCGGTATTTGTCGAGCGCCTCGGCGCAGCCGGGATGCTCGGCGAGCAGCTTGTGGCCGATGTAGTGAAAGTCGCCGACGATGGGCACGGTAACGCCCATCTTGACGAGCCGCTCCTTGATCTTGGCCACGGCGGCGGCGGCCTCGTCGCGGTCGACGGTGATGCGCACAAGCTCGGAGCCGGCGCGGGCGAGCGCCGCGACCTGCTTGACGGTGGCGTCGACGTCGGCGGTGTCGGTGTTGGTCATCGACTGCACGACGATGGGCGCGCCGCCGCCGACCGTGACGCCGCCGACATTGACCGCGACCGTCTGGTGCCGCGCTTGTGCCGAAATACCGCTCATGACAACCGACCTTCGAGGAAATTCCCGGACAGAACTAGCCCGCCTGTGGCCGAAGCGCAAAGCGCCCCGCCGCCGGGGCAGGCGAGCCTTGCAGGGACATCTAGGAGCGGCGGGGCCGAAGTTCCAACCCCTTGGGCCGCCGCCCGTTCCGGCCGCCGCCCGTTCTGGACCCGGACCGTGACCGGGCCATGACGGGGGCCGGCTGCCGGCGGAGGCTTTACCGAAATTCGTTTGCATGCAAACATTATCGAGAACCTGACCGGAGCGGACGATGCCGCACATCACCACGCGCGACGGCACACGGTTGTATGTCGAGGAGGCGGGGCAGGGCACCCCGATCGTCTTCGTCCACGAATATGCCGGCGACTTCCGCACCTGGGAGCCGCAGATGCGCTTCTTCTCGCGCGCGCACCGCTGCGTCACTTATTCGCAGCGCGGCTATCCGCCTTCCGACATCCCCACCGATCCCGCGCGCTACGGCCAGGACCTCTGCGTCGACGACGTGATCGCAGTCATGGACGCGCTGAAGATCGAGAAGGCGCATGTCGTCGGCCATTCGATGGGCGCGCTGACCGCGCTGCTCGTCGGCCTGAGATATCCGAAGCGCTGCCTCAGCGTCACCGCCGCCGGCTGCGGCTACGGCTCGAGCCCCGATCCCGACGTGGTGCAGAAGACGCGCGAAGCCTCGCGCGAGACCGCGCGCATGTTCGAGACCGAAGATTTCAAGACCGCCGCCGCGCGCTACGCCGACGGCGCCACGCGGCAGACGCACAAGCACAAGGACCCGCGCGGCTTCGCCGAGTTCGCGCAGATGCTATCGGAGCATTCGGCGGTCGGCCACGCGCTGACCATGCGCGAATTGCAGGCCAAGCGGCCGAGCCTGTGGGAGCTGGAGGCCGAATTGAAGAAGTTCTCGGTGCCGCTCTTGGTGCTGGCCGGTGACGAGGACGACTGGTGCGTCGATTCAAGCTTGTACCTCAAGCGCACGGTGCCGACCGCCGGACTCTGCATCATCCCGCGTTCGGGCCACACCATCACCAGCGAGGAGCCGGCGGCGTTCAACGCCGCGCTCGCCGATCTGATCGTCAATGCCGAAGCGGGCCGCTGGCTCGCGCACAAGCCACCGGCGTGACCATGTCCAGCGCACCGCTGCCAGACGCTTGGCGCGACCTTTACGTCATGCTCGGTACGTCGTCGGCGGCGCTTATCGGCCTGTTGTTCGTCGCGGCCTCGCTGCATCTCGCCGAAATCGTGAACGAAGACCTCTATCGACTGCGAGCGCAGTACACGACACTCGCTCTTGTCAGCACGCTCATCATGGCGACCGCCATCCTAACCCCACAGCCGATGTGGGCTCTCGGTGCCGAGCTGCTGATTGCCACGCTCGGCAGCCTTTCGCTTCCGCTGATCTTGCTGGGCAAGGTGGCAAAAATCCGCGGCGCGCAAGGGCGCGGTGGATACTCGATCCGCCGCGCCGCGTCTTTCATCGTCGGTGGTGTCATAGGCGTTATGGGCGCGGCGGCGGTGGCTTTTGGCGACGAGCGCGGTATGTACCTCGTGACGGCCAGCTTCGCGCTTTGCCTTGTGGCATCGATCTGGACTGCATGGATGATCATGATCGGCATCGGCCGCGCCGAAAGCTCAAAGCGACACTAAAAGTGGAGAAGTGCGATGGATCTTAAACTCAAGGGCAAGACCGCGGCGGTGACCGGCGGCTCGGAAGGCATCGGCAAGGGCATCGCGCTGGCGCTGGCGAAAGAGGGCGTCGACGTCGCCATCTGCGCGCGGCGCATGGAGCCGCTGAAGGCCGCGGCCGATGAAATAGCAAAAGCGACGGGCCGCAAGATCGTGCCGATCACCGCCGACCTGCGCAGCGACAAGGACGCGAAGGCGTTCATCGAGCAGGCGCACAAGGCGCTCGGCCGCATCGACATCATGGTCAACAATGCCGGCTCCGCCGCGGGCGGCGTCATCGAGCATCTGACCGAGGACGACTGGGAGAAGGGCCTCCAGCTCAAGTTCATGGGCTACGTTCGCTGCCTGCGCTACGTGCTGCCGCTCATGCGCGCGCAAGGCGGCGGCCGCGTCGTCAACCTCATCGGCAATGACGGCGTGAAGCCGTCCTATTGGGAAATCTGCCCCGGCGCGGCCAACGCGGCAGGTCAGAACCTGACGCTCTCGCTCGCCGGTCAGTACGGCAAGGAGAACATCACCTTCGTCGCCGTCAATCCGGGGCCGGTGCGCACCGAGCGCTGGGACGGCCTCGTCAAGGCGATGTCGCGCGACATGAAGATTTCATACGACGAGGCCAACAAGCTCGCGCCCGCGTCGATTCCGGTCGGGCGCATCGCGGAAGTCGAAGAGGTGGCGAACCTCGTCGTCATGCTCGCTTCGCCGCTGATGGAAATGGTCAACGGCACGATGATCGAAATCGACGGCGGCCAGGATAAGCCGCTGATGGACCGGTTCAGGGACAAGCCAAAGGGGGTGACACTTTCTCCGCTCGTCCCCGCGAAGGCGGGGACCCAGCGCGGACGCGCCACGAGGAAAGGTCCAACTGGATTCCCGCTTTCGCGGGAATGAGCGGAATGGGGACGTTCGCTTGACAAGCTTCGGAGTGCGGTCAGACTATTTGTGCACAAACAAGTTCGCCATGCCGGAGGCGACGAAGACGTTGCAGATTTGAACCACATCGCGGATGGTCCGCGCCTTGTGCGCGGCCGCCGCCGCCAGGGAGGAACAGTCATGGTGCCCGTGCGTCACGTCCTCAAGCTCGCGCTCGCGGCTTCCGTCGCGGCCGCCTTCGCAGGTCCCGCGATGGCGCAGCAGACGATCAGGATCGGCGAGCTCAACAGCTACAAATCGCAGCCGGCCTTCCTCGAGCCGTACAAGCGCGGCTGGGAAATGGCGGTCGAGGAGATCAACGCCAAGGGCGGCGTCGACGGCAAGAAGCTCGAAGTCATCTCGCGCGACGACGGCGCCAATCCGGGCGAGGCCGTGCGCGCGGCCGAAGAGCTGGTGACGCGCGAGGGCGTGGTCGCGCTCGCCGGCACGTTCCTCTCCAACGTCGGTCTCGCGGTGACCAACTTCGCCGGCCAGAAGAAGGTGTTCTTCCTCGCCGCCGAGCCGCTGACCGACAAGATCACGTGGTCGGACGGCAACCGCTACACCTTCCGCCTGCGCGCCTCGACCTGGGAGCAGACGGCGATGCTGATGCCGGGCGCGGTCGCGGCGAAGAAGAAGCGCTGGGCGATCGTCTACCCGAACTTCGAATACGGACAGTCGGCGGCCGCTGCGTTCAAGGAGCTGCTGAAGAAGCAGCAGCCGGACGCCGAGATCGTCACCGAGCAGGCGCCGCCGCTCGGCAAGATCGACGCCGGCGCGGTGGCGCAGGCGATCGACGACGCCAAGCCCGACGCCATCTTCAACGTCGAGTTCGGCGGCGATCTCGCCAAGCTCGTGCGCGAAGGCAACACGCGCGGCATCTTCAAGAACCGCCTCGTCGTCAGTCTCTTGTCAGGTGAGCCGGAATATCTCGATCCGCTCAAGGACGAGGCGCCGGCCGGCTGGCTGGTCACCGGCTATCCGTGGAACAAGATCGACAACCCGGAGCACAAGGCCTTCGTCGCCGCCTATCAGAAGAAATATAACGACTATCCGCGCCTCGGCTCGGTGGTCGGCTACGTGACGATGAAGTCGCTCGCCGCCGGTCTTTCGAAAGCCAAATCGACCGATACCGAGAAATTGGTCGAGGCGTTCAAGGGCCTGAAGGTCGACTCACCGTTCGGCCCGTTCGAGTATCGCGCCAGCGACCATCAGGCGACGATGGGCTGCTTCGTCGGCAAGATCGCGCTCGAGAACGGCAAGGGGACGATGGTCGACTTCAAATATGTCGACGGCGCCTCGGTGCTGCCGGGCCCGGCGGAGGTCGCCAAGCTGCGGCCGGCGAAGGATTGAGCGCTTGATCCCTCCCCCGCTCGCGGGGGAGGGTGGCCGGCAATTGCCGGCCGGGTGGGGGCTGTCTCCGCGTGCGACGTGACCCCACCCGGCTGCTCGCTGGCTCTCGCAGCCACCCTCCCCTTGCAGGGGAGGGATAAGAAGCACCGATGACCCTTTCCGCCTTCCTCTTCCAGGCGCTCAACGGGCTCTCGACCGCGTCGGGTCTTTTTCTCGTCGCGGTCGGCCTGTCGCTGATCTTCGGCGTCACGCGCATCATCAACATCGCGCACGGGTCCCTCTATATGCTCGGGACCTATATCGCCTACACGATCGCAACGCGCATCGGCGGCGGGCTCGGCTACTGGGGCGCGATGATCGGCGCGCCGGTCGCGGTCGGCCTGCTCGGCGTCGTCATCGAGGTCGTGCTGCTGCGGCGCATCTACCGCGCGCCCGAGCTGTTCCAGTTGCTCGCCACCTTCGCGCTGGTGCTCGTCATCAACGATGCCGCGCTCTACCTGTGGGGGCCAGAAGATTTGCTCGGCCCGCGCGCGCCGGGCCTGCGCGGCGCCGTCGAAATCTTCGGCCGCCACCTGCCGAGCTACGACCTGTTCCTGATCTTCGTCGGGCCCGCGGTGCTGCTCGTCCTGCATTTCGCCATCAAGGGCACGCGCTTCGGCCGGCTCATCCGCGCCGCGACGCAGGACCGCGAGATGGTCGGCGCGCTCGGCGTCAACCAGGCGATTTTGTTCACCTCGGTGTTCGCGCTCGGCGCCGCGCTCGCCGGGTTCGGCGGCGCGCTCCAGGTCGCGCGCGAGCCGGCCAACCTCGCGACCGACCTGGTCGCCCTCGGCGACGCCTTCGTCGTGGTCGTGGTCGGCGGCATGGGCTCGATCACCGGCGCCTATCTCGCCGCCGTCATCATCGCCGAGGTGAAGGCGATCTGCATCGGCATCGGCGTGTTCCACATCGCCGGTTTCACGCTCAACGCCTCTAAGTTCACGCTGGTCGCCGAGTTCATGGTGATGGCGGTGGTGCTGATCGCGCGGCCCTACGGTCTCATGGGCAAGCCCCAGGGCATGGTGCGCTCGGTCGCCGAGCCGGAAGACCCGATCCGCCCGGCGACGCCGCTGCTCAAAGGAGCGGGCGCGCTGCTGCTCGTGATCCTGCTGGCGCTGCCGTGGCTGGCGCAGGGCTCGCCTTATGTGCTGGTGCTCGGCATCGACGTGCTGATCGCCGTCATCTTCGCGGCGAGCCTGCACTTCATCGCCGGGCCAGGCGGCATGCATTCGTTCGGCCACGCCGCCTATTTCGGCCTGGGGGCCTATGGCGCGGCGTTGCTGGTCAAATGGCTGGCCGTGCCGATGGGGGTGGCGCTCGTCGCGGCGCCCCTTGTGGCGCTCGCCGGCGCGCTGCTGTTCGGCTGGTTCGCGGTGCGGCTGTCCGGCGTCTACCTGGCGATGCTCACGCTCGCCTTCGCGCAGATCGTCTGGGCGACCGTGTTCCAGTGGGAGGAACTGACCGGCGGCTCGAACGGCGTCATCGGCGTCTGGCCGAAACCGCCGTTCGACCGGACCGGAACGTATTTCCTCATGACGCTCGTGCTCGCCGTCGTTTCGGTGCTGCTGTTACGCCGGTTATTGTTCGCTCCGTTCGGCTATGCCATGCGCGCCGGCCGGGACAATTCCCTACGTGCTGAAGCGATCGGCCTCGACATCAAGCGCGTGCACTGGCTCGCTTTCGCGGTGGCCGGCGCGGTGTGCGGCATCGGCGGCGGGCTGTTCGCCTTCGCCAAGGGTTCGATCTCGCCAGAGACGATCAGCGTCGGCCGCTCCATCGACGGCCTCGTGATGGTGCTGCTCGGCGGCATCCAGACGCTCACCGGACCGATCGTCGGCGCGTCGTTCTTTGCAACGCTGCAGGACACGGTGATGCGCCAGACCGAATACTGGCGCGCGCTGCTCGGGGTGATCATTTTGGTCCTGGTGCTCGCCTTTCCGCAGGGCATCGCCGGCGCGGCGGCAGCCTTGTTGCGCAAGAGGCGCGCGCCATGACCGTGCTCGTCGTGCACGCACTGAGCAAGTCGTTCGGCGGTGTGCACGCCGTGCGCGACGTGAGCTTCGCGATCGGCCGCGGCGAATTCCTCGCCATGATCGGCCCGAACGGCGCCGGCAAATCGACTTGTTTCAATATGATCAACGGCCAGCTCGCGCCCGACGACGGCGACATCCTGCTCGACGGCGAGAGCATCGCCGGGCTGGCGCCGCGCGCGGTGTGGCGGCGCGGCGTCGGCCGCACCTTCCAGGTGGCGGCGACGTTCGCGTCAATGACAGTTGCCGAGAACGTGCAGATGGCGCTGATCTCGCACGCCGGCGAGACCTACGGCCTGTGGCGTCCGGCGGCGTCGCGCCATCGTCAGCGCGCGCTCGATCTGCTGGCGCAGGTCAACATGCGCGAGGCCGCCGACCGGCCTATCCGCGAACTCGCCTATGGCGACGTCAAGCGCATCGAGCTTGCCATTGCGCTCGCCAACGAACCCAAACTGCTGCTGATGGATGAGCCGACCGCCGGAATGGGCGCGCGGGAACGGCACGGGCTCATCGAACTGGTCAAACGCCTCGTCGTCGAGCGCGGCATCTCGGTGCTGTTCACCGAGCATTCGATGGACGTCGTCTTCGCCTATGCCGACCGCATCGTCGTCCTGGCGCGCGGCCGCGTCATCGCCGATGGCGATGCGGTGGCGATCCGCGACAATGCGCAGGTGCGCGAGGTCTATTTCGGCACCGGCAAGACATTTGCGCGAGGCCATACATGACTGCGCCGATGCTTCAGGTCGAGAAGCTGAGCGCCTGGTACGGCGCGGCGCGCATCCTCTACGACCTCGATCTCACCGTCGGCCGCGGCGAGGTGGTGGCGCTGATGGGCCGCAACGGCGCCGGCAAGACCACGACCATGAAGACGATCATGGGCCTGATCGCCGCGCGCTCAGGCGTCGTGCGCTTCAACGGCGAGGACATCTCGCGGCTGAAGCCGTTCGAGATCGCGCGCCGCGGGCTTGGCTTCACGCCGGAGGACCGACGCATCTTCGTCGATCTGACCGTGATGGAGAATCTCGACGTCGGCCGCCAGCCGCCACGCCGCTTCCCGGACGGCGCGCCGGCGCCGGTGTGGACGCCGGAGAAGCTGTTTGGCCTCTTCCCCAACCTCGCCGAGATGCAGGACCGTCCCGGCGGCTCCATGAGCGGCGGCGAGCAGCAGATGCTCACCGTCGCGCGCACGCTGATGGGTAATCCGCTGCTCGTGTTGCTCGACGAGCCGTCCGAGGGTGTGTCGCCGCTGATCGTCGAGCAGATGGCCTGCACCATCGTCGAGCTCAAGCGCGACGGCCTGTCGATCCTGCTGTCGGAGCAGAACGTGCACTTCGCGCGGCTGGTCGCGGACCGTGCCTACGTCCTGGAGAAGGGCCAGTTGCAGTGGCACGGCGGCATGGCCGACCTCGACCGCAACCAGGAGGTGCAGCGCGCCTATCTAACGGTCTGACCGGCCGTTCGCCCCACCGCGCCAAATATTTCCGGCATTCCTAGGGATTAGGCCTTTCTCCCGCGCCCCTGACAGGTCATCATGCGGGCCGGCGGGTACACCCCGCCTGCACGGGGAACGGGAAGACCGGACCGAAAGATGCCGCGCGAAAAGCTCAAGCTGACGCCCGCGCCGGACGCTGCCGGCTACCTGCTCGACGAGCAGGTCGGCTTCCTCATGCGCGTGACGATGCAGCGGCACACCTCCATCTTCACCGCGCGCATGATCGAAGGCCTGACGCAGACGCAGTTCGCCGCGCTCGCCAAGCTCTACGAGGTCGGCCCGTGCTCGCAGAACCATCTCGGCCGGCTGATCTATCTCGACGCCGCCACCATCAAGGGCGTCGTCGATCGGTTGTCGCTGCGCGGTTTCGTCACCGCGCTCAGCGACCCGACCGACCGCCGCCGCCGCGCCGTCGCGTTGACCGACCGCGGTCGCGAGACGACGGAAGCGGCGATGAAGGTCGCCGCCGAGATCACCGCCGCGACGTTGACGCCGCTGACGCCGGACGAGCAGCGGCTGGTGGCAAGGCTGCTGAAGAAATTGGCGTAGCTGCCTCGCAATATTCGAGAGCGCGTGTCGACGTGCCCTCTACCCTTGTGGGAGAGGGCACAGCAATAGGCGCCGCGATTGCCAATATGTCGAAAATCGCCACGGCAACGCGAGCGATCACGCCGCCTTGCAATGCGCGCAGATGCCGGAGATCTCGATGACCGGCGTCTTCGGCGTGAAACCGGCGGTGCGCGAGGCAGTGCGGATGGTCTCGGCGACCGCCGCTGCCGCCGCTTCGCCGACCGCGCCGCATGTCTCGCAGATCAGGAACACGACCGGATCGCCGCTGTCGTGATTGTGCACGCAGGCGATGAAGGCGTTGCGGCTCTCGATGCGGTGGACGAGCCCCTGCTCGCGCAGGAAGTCGAGCGCGCGGTAGACCGTGATCGGCGCCGGGCGCGCGCCGTCTTCCGCAAGCCGGTCGATCAATTCATAGGCGCCGAGCGGATGATGCGAGGCGAGCAGCGCCTCGAGCACGCGGCGGCGGATTGGCGTCAGCTTCTCCTTGCGCGCCTCGCAGATCGCCTCGGCATGGGCGATGGCGTCGCTGGCGCAGCGGCCGTGGTCGTGACCGGGCGCCGGGAAGATCGCGTGTTTGCGTGCCACCGCCTGCTCCTGTTGCAGCAGAAGTGTAGTCCGATCCGGTCCGCATAGCGAAAGCGGGCACCGCGGATTTCCTGCGGCTTTAGATAGTATTGCACCGCAGCAAAATTAGGGGCAGGGTCCGCGCCTGTCGCATTCCGCCGCACTGGAAGAGGTCGTCATGCTTAAAGGGAAGACTGCGCTCGTCACCGGTTCCACCTCGGGCATCGGGCTGGCGATCGCCCGCGCGCTCGCCAAAGACGGCGCCAATCTCGTCATCAACGGCTTCGGCGACAAGGCGGCGATCGAGCAGGAGCGGACGGCGTTGGAGAAGGACTTCGGCATCAAGGCGCGGTACTCCAGCGCCGACATGACGAGGCCGGCCGAGATCGCCGCGATGGTCGCCGAGGCCGAGAAGGAGTTCGATTCGGTCGACGTGCTCGTGAACAATGCCGGCATCCAGCACGTCGCCAACATCGAGGATTTCCCGGCCGACCGCTGGGACGCGATCATCGCCATCAACCTGTCGTCGTCGTTCCACTCCATCCGCGCCGCCATTCCCGGCATGAAGAAGCGCAAATGGGGCCGCATCATCAACATCGCCTCGGCGCACGGTCTCGTCGCCAGCGTGCAGAAGGTCGCTTACGTCGCCGCCAAGCACGGCCTCGTCGGCCTGACCAAGGTGGTCGCCATGGAGGCGGCGAATGACGGCGTCACCTGCAACGCCATCTGCCCCGGCTGGGTGCTGACGCCGCTGGTCGCCAAGCAAATCGAGGCGCGCGCCAAGCAGACCGGCCAGAGCTTCGACGAGGCCAAGGTCGCGCTGGTGTCCGAGAAGCAGCCGATGCACGACTTCTCCAAGCCCGAGAGCATCGGCGCGCTCGCCGTATTCCTCGCGTCCGACGCGGCGGCGACCATCACCGGCTCTTCCTACTCGATCGACGGCGGCTGGACCGCGCAGTGAGTATTTGTCGTCCCGGGCGAGGCGATCGCCGAGGCCCGGGACCCATACTCCGCAGCCTGTCGAGGAACTACGGCGTATGGGTCCCCGCCTTCGCCGGGACGACAGAAAGGAATCGAGGCGCCTTCAAGCACACTGAGGCGCACACCTGATGATCTCCCTCCTCACCCGCGCCTTCGGGGACAAAGACAAGACGGACGCGCCGAAGCGCATCAACCTCGCGCTGCAGGGCGGTGGCGCGCACGGCGCCTTCACCTGGGGCGTGCTCGAGCATCTGCTCGCGGACGGACGCCTCGCCATCGAGGGTATTTCCGGCACGTCAGCCGGCGCGGTCAACGCGGTGATGCTCGCCGACGGATTGCGCCGCGGCGGCGCCGACGAGGCCCAGAAGCGCCTGTCGGACTTCTGGCGCGCCGCGAGCCTCGGCGGCGACCTGCCGCCGTTGCAGCGCGCGGTGCTCAACCGGCTGTTCTCGCTGCTGCCGAGCGAGGACTCGCCGACCTTCGATTGGCTCAATGCCTGGTCGAAATATCTCTCGCCCTACGATCTCAACCCGCTCAACATCAATCCGCTCAAGGACTTGATCGAGCGCTTCGTCGATTTCGAAGGCCTGCGCGCCGATCCGCGCGCGCTGTTCATCGCCGCGACCAATGTGCAGACCGGCCGGCTGCACATCTTTCCGCGCGAGAAGATCTCCGCCGAGGCGGTGATGGCGTCCGCCTGCCTGCCGGCGGTGTTCCGCGCGGTCGAGATCGATGGCGTGCCCTATTGGGACGGCGGCTATCTCGGCAATCCGGTGCTGTTTCCATTCTTCCGCGCCACCGCGACCGAAGACGTGCTGGTTGTGCAGATCAATCCGCTGGTGCGCAAGAAAGTGCCGCATTCGACGCGCGAGATCATGGCGCGCGTCAACGAGATTACTTTCAATTCGGCGCTGATGGCGGAGCTGCGCGCCATCGAGTTCGTCAACCGCCTGATCGAGCAGGGCCGCGTGCCGCACGGCACCGGGTCGAACGAATACCGGCGCATCCGCGTGCATCGCATCGTGCTCGAGGGCCTGGGCGAGCGCTTCTCGTCGGCGAGCAAGCTGCGCAACGATCTGGAATCCTTCGAGCTGCTGCGCAAGCTCGGCCATCGCGCCACCCGCCGCTTCCTCGACGCGCATTACGCCGACATCGGCGTGCGGTCGAGCGTCGACCTGAAGGCGGAGGTCGCGGCGGAACGGGGGTGATATAATGGCGGCATGAGCAATCTGACCGCCGCGGTCGGCCCTGCGCGGCTCGACATCATCGTCGCCGACATCACCACGCTCGACGTCGACGCCATCGTCAATGCGGCGAACCGCAAGCTTCTCGGCGGTGGCGGTGTCGACGGCGCCATCCATCGCGCCGCGGGCCCCGGCCTGCGCGCGGAATGCGCGACGCTCAACGGCTGCGACACCGGCTCGGCCAAGATCACCGGCGGGCATCGGCTGAAGGCGCGGCACATCATCCACGCCGTCGGTCCGGTGTGGAGCGGCGGCGCGAGCGACGAGGACGCGCTGCTCGCCGGCTGCTATCGCACCGCGCTCGATCTCGCCGCGCAGGCACACCTCGGCTCGATTGCCTTCCCGGCGATTTCGACCGGCGTCTACGGCTTTCCGGCCGACCGTGCCGCGCGCATCGCCGTCGGCACGGTGGCGGCGGAACTGGCGGCGGCGCCGCGCGGCTTCGCGCAGGTGATCTTCTGCTGCTTCTCGGAGCAAAGCGCCGCACATCACCGCGAGGCGTTCGCGGAACTGGGGCTGGTGTAGCTTTCCCTCACCTCTCCCCGCTTGCGGGGAGAGGGAAAGCTAGATCTTCGGCGCCACGTCCAATCGCACGATCCAGTTCTCCAACCCCGGCTTCGCCGCCGGATAGAGCTTGAGCACGTCCGGATCGTGGCCCGGCACCATGTGATGGCGCGAGGACGAGAGCTTCAGCAGGTTCTTGTAGCCCTCGAGCGTGTCGCCGACGCTGTAGGTGATCGGAAAGACGCGGCCCTCGTCGATGTGCGAGTAGAGGTGGCAGCAGTCGGAGGCGACGACGACATAGCCGCGCTGCGTCTTCACGCGTACGCATTGCAGACCCTTCGAATGGCCGCCGATCTTGTGCACGGTGATGCCCGGCGCGATCTCCTCGTCACCGTCGTGGAAGTCGACGCGATAGGAAAACACCTTCTTCACCATCGCGTGCACGTCGCTCTCGGAAAACGGAATGCGCAAGGTCTTGTGGCACATGCAGCGGCCGGTGCAGTAGGCCATCTCGGTGTCCTGCACGTGATAGCGCGCGTTCGGGAACAGGTCGTAATTGCCGGCGTGGTCCCAGTGCATGTGCGTGGCGATGACGTTCTTGACCTTGCCCGGCTCGACGCCGATCGCCTTCAAGCCTTCGCCGACCGGATGCGTGATCTTGCGGCCGCGCTCCTTGGCCGCCGCCTCGTCAAAGCCGGTGTCGCAGACGAAGACGCCGTGCGGGCCCTTGATCACCCAGACGTAATAGGCGATCGACGTCATCTCGTCGTGGGGATCGCCGAAGATGTAGTTCTCGGCGCGCTTGCGCGCGTGCGAGCCGTAGCAGACGGCGTAGACCTCATGGATGTCGTCGCTCATGGCTTCTTGCCTCCGATGGTCACGCCGGCGCGGGTCTCGATCAATTTGACGATGGACGTGAAGTCGCTGTCGCCGCCGTATTCGGTGTTGGTCGCCTCCCACTCAGCGAGCGTCGTCGCCATGACCGAATGCGGGGTGCCGAGGTTCTTGGCCTCGTCGAAACAGAGCCGCACGTCCTTCAGCATCAGCGCGGTGGCGAAGCCGTAGTCGAAGGTGCGCGGCAGGATCGACTGCGGGAATTTCTGGTCGGAGGCGCGCGAGCGGCCGGAACCGGCGTTGATGACGTCGATCATCACCGCGGCGTCGAGTCCGGCCTTGACGCCCATCGCCACGGCTTCGGCGGTCGCCGCCATCGCGCTCGCCGAGAGGAAATTGTTGGCAAGCTTCATGGTCTGGCCCATGCCGGGCTTCTCGCCGATGAAGAAGAGCTTACCGAACACGGCGAGCGCGTCCTTGACCGCGTCGACGTCGGCCTTCGGCCCGGACACCATCAGCGCCAGCGTGCCCTTGGCGGCGCCGCCGACGCCGCCGGAGACGGGGCAGTCGATCTGCACGATGTTCTTCCTCGCCAGCGCCCCGGCGACCTTGATGGCGGTTTGCGAGCCCGTGGTGGACAAGTCGATCAGGCGCTTCACACGCTTGCCGTGGATGATGCCGCCTTCGCCGAGCGCAACCTTCTCCGAGATCGCCAGCGACGGCAGGCTCGCCATCACCGTCTCGACGCGGTCGGCGACGTCCTGCGGCGACGAGCCAAGCTGCGCGCCGAGCGCGACGAAGGGCGCGACGGCGTCGTTGCGCGTGTCGTAGACGACGAGCTTGTGGCCGGCGTCGATAAGGCGGCGGGCCATGGGCGCGCCCATGTTCCCTAGGCCGATGAAACCAATGTCCATGATGGCGTCCCGGATGGTCTTTCTTGAGAGGCGCGACTTTGCATGACAGCGCCGGGCTTGTCAGGGCCGCCGGGCACATGGCCGCCCGGCGAAGCCGCTGCGCCATCTGTGGTTTTTGGTACTTGACCTTATTATAAGTGTGCTTATTATATCGCTGCTAACTGGCCAGAAGGGCCCCGGTTTCATGCCCAAAATCTCCATTTCCCGCGAAATCGCGATCACCATCATCGACGTCGCGCGGATGCTGAAGACCTACGCCGACCAGCGCGCGCGCCAATTCGGCATCTCGCGCGCGCAGTGGACGGTGCTGATGCGCCTCGATCGCTTCGAGGGTCTGAAGCAGTCGGAACTGGCCGAGGTGCTCGACCTTGCGCCGATCTCGCTGACGCGCCTGCTCGATCGCCTCGCCGAGAACGGTCTGATCGAGCGCCGCGCCGATCCGAACGATCGCCGCGCCAACCGGCTTTATCTGACGCCGGCGGCGCGGCCGCTACTCAAGCAGCTCTCCGCACTCGGCGAAGACATGATGGAAACCGTGCTCGATACGATCGACGAGACCGCGCGCGACCGGCTGCTCAAGGACCTCGACGCCATCAAGAACAATCTGCGCACCGCCATCGCCCGCAACGGCAGCGCCGCCCCGGATCAAACTGCGACTGGTTGAGACATGAGTGACAAGGTATTGAAGATCGTGCCTGCCCCGGAAGCCAAGTCGGCGCCGGAGACGAAGACCGACGCGGCCCAAGGGGAGCAAACGGCCTCCGCGCCGCGCAACGGCCGCAAGCGGCTGCGGATGATGCTGCTCGTCGTGTTGCCGGCGATTGCGCTCACCGGCGGCGGCCTGTTCTATATGATGGGCGGCCGCTACATCGAAACGGACAACGCCTACGTCGGCGCGCAGAAGGTGCTGATTACGCCGGACATCTCCGGCAAGATCGTGCACGTCGCCGTGCGCGAGGGCCAGCACGTCAATCCGGGCGACGAACTGTTCACGCTGGACAAGCAGCCGTTCCAGATCGCGCTCGACGGCGCGAAGGCCAAGCTCGCCGCCGCCAAGACGGATTACGTGAAGGCGAAGACGACGCTCTCCTCGCTGATCACGCTGGCGGAGCTCGCGCAGAAGAACGCCGCGATCAAGCAGCGCGATGTCGAGCGCAAGCAGAAGCTCTTGTTTTCGCAGGCCGGCTCGCAGGCCGATGTCGACACCGCTGCGGCCGGTATGGTCACCGCCGAGCTGCAGGCGAAGTTCACGCAGCAGCAGCGCGACACCACTTTGGCGCAGCTGCTCGGCGACAAGGATCTGCCGCTCGAGCAGTTTCCCGAATACGCCCAGGCCAAGGCCGCGCTCGACAATGCCGAGCGCGATCTCGCCCACACCGTCGTGCGCGCGCCGATCTCCGGCACCGCGACGCAGGTCGACAACATCCAGCTCGGCCGCTTCGTCGCCGCCGGCACGCCGGTGTTCAGTGTCGTCGACGACGAGGCGCCGTGGGTCGACGCCAATCCGAAGGAGACCGACATCACCTGGCTGCGCGTCGGCCAGAAGGCGACGCTCGACGTCGACTCCTTCCCCGACCATACCTTCACCGGCACCGTGACCTCGGTCAGCCCCGGAACCGGCGCGCAGTTCTCGATCCTGCCGCCGCAGAACGCCAGCGGCAACTGGGTCAAGGTCGTGCAGCGTGTGCCCGTGCGCATCACCTTCGACAAGAACGAGGCGACGCGCCTCCTGCGCGCCGGCATGAGCGTCACCGTGTCGATCGATACGCATCACAGCCGCTGGCCGTCCTGGCTCGGCGGCGGCGCGGCGGCGAAGGACGCCGCGAAGTAAGAGAGTCCGCCAGGCGATGAGCCCCTCTGCCACCAGCACGATGTCGCCGAAGGTCCGGCGCATGCTGATCACGATCTGCGCCATGACGGCGACGATCATGCAGGCGCTCGACACGACCATCGCCAACGTCGCGCTGCCCTACATGCAGGGCTCCCTGTCGGCCTCGCTCGACCAGATCAACTGGGTGCTGACCTCCTACATCGTCGCCTCGGCGATCATGACGGCGCCGATCGGCTGGCTCGCCGACCGCTTCGGCCGCAAAAAGCTGTTCATCGTCTGCGTCGCCGGCTTCACGGCGGCCTCGCTGCTCTGCGCGCTGGCGCAGAACATCGAGCAGATCGTGCTGTTCCGCCTTCTACAGGGCATGGCCGGCGCGGCGCTGGTGCCGCTGTCGCAGGCGGTGCTCCTTGATTCCTATTCGGTCGAGGAGCGCTCCGGCGCCATGGCGATCTGGGGCGTCGGCGTGATGCTGGGGCCGATTATGGGCCCGACCATCGGCGCCTGGCTCACCGACAACTACTCCTGGCACTGGGTCTTCCTGATCAACCTGCCGATCGGCCTCCTCACCGTCGCCGGCATGTCGCTGTTCATGGACGAAACGGATCTCCACACTCATCTGCGCTTCGATTGGTTCGGCTTCATCGCGCTCGCCGTCGGCATCGGTTCCTTGCAGATGCTGCTCGATCGCGGTGAAGAAATCGGCTGGTTCGGCGCCGGCGAGGCCTGGATCGAGACCATCGTCTCGATCTTCGGATTCTACTATTTCTTCGCGCATTCGCTGACGACCGACGAACCGTTCGTGCGGTTCGAGATGTTCAAGGACCGCAACTTCGTCTCCGGCGTCGTGTTCATGGTGGTGATCGGCGTGGTGCTGTTCGGCACCATGGCGCTGGTCACGCCATTCATGCAGAACCTGCTCGGCTATCCGATCCAGACGGCGGGCTTCCTGCTCGGCTCGCGCGGCGTCGGCACGCTGCTGACCATGATGGTGGCGCCGCGGCTGATGAAGCACATCGAGGTGCGCTGGCTGATCCTGGCCGGCCTTCTGATCACCGGCGGCACGCTCTGGATCTTCACCGGCTTTTCGCTCGACACCACGCAGTACACGATCGTCACCACCTCGATCGCACAGGGCGTCGGCCTCGGCCTGCTGTTCGTGCCAATCACCACGGCGGCTTTCGCCACGCTGCCCGGCCATTTGCGCACCGGCGGAACGGCGATGCTGACGCTCGTGCGCAACATCGGCTCTTCGATCGGCATCTCGATGGTGATCGCGCAACTGACCAGCGAGACGACGGTGATGCACGCGCGCCTCGTCGAGGACGTGACGCCGTTCAACAACGCGCTGCAGATGCCGGATGTGCACCGGCTGCTCGACATCACGACCGAAACCGGCCGCGCCATGCTCGACGCCATCGTCACGCAGCAGGCGAGCCTGATCGCCTATCTCAACGACTTCAAGCTGCTGATGATCCTGACGCTGATCGTCATCCCGCTGATCTTCATCATCGGCCGCTCGAAGCAGGCCGCGCCCGCCGGCGGCGGGCACGACGACGAGCCGATCGTGATGGAGTAGCGCGGCCGCGCGGCCGGTTATTTCTTGCCGATCGCCGCGATCACCTGCGGGAGGATCGCCGCCGCGACCTTGCGGTGCGACTGCGCGGTGATGTGATGGTGCCGATCGCCGGCGATCCATCCGGCGGAACCTTGCGACCCGACGATGCGGGGATAGGCGACGAAGACCGGCTTTGCGCCGGCGGCGCGGATGCGCGCCTCGATCTTGCCGCGGTTGGCCTTGCGCTGGGAGTCCGACACGCCGCCGTCGCGGTCGTTGCCGCCGCCAACGTCGAAGGCGACGACGCGGGTGCCGGCCGGGATCGAGCCGGCCTGGCCGATGATATCGCTGCTGGTCGCGCCGCGCGCGGCATGGACCGACATGCTGACGTCGTATCCCTTGGCGCGCAGCATCCGTTCCAGTTGCGCCGGCCACGCCGCCGCGCTGCCGACCGCCGAACCGGCGGCGTTACTCGCGCCGAGCACGACGATGTTGATGGTCTCCGCGCGTGCGCCGCTCCACAGCAGCAGTAAGAGCACGCAAGTAGCAACAAGGCGCGCGCCGCGCGCCAGCAGAACCCTGTCCATGGCTGTATTCCCCCGATGTGCCTTCGGCACGCTGCCACGGCGGCGTGGCGAGGAATAGGGGCGGGGACTACTTCGGCGCGAACTCGCGGCGGATTTGCATGGAGTGCTCGCCGAGCGCGGGCACCGCGCCGTAGCGGCGCTCTTCTCCGGCGACGACCGGAGCGGGCGCGGGCGTCGCGACCGGGCCGGTCGGCGTGCTGACGGTGATACGCCGCAGATGCGGATGCTTCAGCAGCAGCTCCCAGTCGTTGACGCGGCCGAAGCCGATCTCGGCCTTGGCCAGCATGGCCTCGAGCTCGGCGGCGTCGTGCCGCGCGAACACGCGCGCGACGATGCCGTCGGTCTCGGGCCGGTTGGCGACGCGTTTGATGTTGGTGGCGAAGCGCGCGTCGGTGCCGAGCGAAGCGTCGCCAAGCACCTTCTCCGCCAGCGCGCGCCACTCGCGGTCGTTCTGGATTGAAATCAGAATGTCGCCGCCGTCGCGCGTCTTGAACACGCCGTAGGGCGAAATGCCGGCATGCGCGAGGCCGATGCGCTTGAACGGCGTGCCCCATTCGCCGTTGAGCAGCGGCACCGTCATCCATTCCGCCATGCCGTCGAACATCGAGACGGAGATGTCCGCGCCTTCGCCCGTGCGGCCGCGCGCGATCAGCGCTTCGAGGATCGCCATATAGGCGTTTAGCCCCGCCGCGATGTCGACGATCGACACGCCGACGCGCGCCGGAGCGTCCGGTCCGCCGGTGACGGAGGCGACGCCGGATTCCGCCTGGATCAGCAGGTCGTAGGCCTTGCGCTGCGCGTAGGGGCCGGTCTCGCCGTAGCCGGAGATCGAGCAGCAGATGAGTTTCGGATAGTCTTTGCGCAGGCGCGCGACGGCGAAGCCGAGCTTGGGCAGCGCGCCGGGTTTCAGGTTCTGCACGAACACATCGGCCTTGGTGAGCATCGCCTCGAGCAGCGCCTTGTCCTCGGGCTTTGCGAGGTCGAGCGCGACCGATTCCTTGCCGCGGTTGAGCCAGACGAAATGCGTGCTTTCGCCGTGCACGACGTGGTCGTAGTCGCGCGCGAAGTCGCCTTCGGGCCGCTCGACCTTGATGACGCGCGCGCCGGCGTCGGCCAGGCGGCAGGTGCATTGCGGCGCGGCGACGGCCTGTTCGATCGAGACGACGAGAAGTCCGGAAAGGGGAAGAGGCATCTTCAAACTCGCGAAATGGGCCTGTCGTCCCGGTCGAGCAAAGCGAGGGTCGGGACCCATACTCCGCAGTCTATCGATATGCTGCGGCGTATGGGTCCCCGCTTTCGCGGAGACAACAGAAAGTAGACGTCAATACGACCTCGGCAAACCCAGCACGTGCTCGGCGAGATACGACAGGATCATGTTGGTCGAGATTGGCGCTACCTGATAGAGCCGCGTCTCGCGGAATTTGCGCTCGACGTCGTACTCCTCGGCGAAGCCGAAGCCGCCATGCGTCTGCACGCACATGTCGGCCGCCGCCCACGATGCGTCGGCGGCGAGCAACTTTGCCATGTTCGCCTCAGCGCCCACGTCTTCGCCGGCCTCGTATCGGCGCGCCGCCTCGTGCACCATCAATTCGGCCGCGCGCATCTGCGCGTAGCAGCGCGCGATCGGGAACTGCACGCCCTGGTTCTGGCCGATCGGCCGCGCGAACAGCACGCGATCCTTCGCGTAGTCCGTCGCCTTGCGGATGAACCATTTGGCGTCGCCGACGCATTCGGCGGCGATCAGGATGCGCTCCGTGTTCATGCCTGAGAGGATGTAGCGGAAGCCGTTGCCTTCCTCGCCGACCAGGTTCTCCGCCGGCACGCGCAGATCGTCGAAGAAGATCTGCGTCGTGGCGTGGTTCATGATGGTGCGGATGGGCGTGATCGTCATCGAGGTGCCGAGCGCGAGCCGCATGTCGACGAGGAACACCGAGAGGCCGTCGGTGCGCTTCTTGACCTGCTCGCGCGGCGTGGTGCGCGCCAGCAGCAGCATCAGGTCGGAATGTTCTGCGCGAGACGTCCAGATTTTTTGCCCGTTGATGACGTAGCCATCGCCCTCTTTGCGCGCGGTCGTGCGCAGAGCGAGCGTGTCGGTGCCCGAGGTCGGCTCGGTCACGCCGAAAGCCTGCAGGCGCAATTCGCCAGCGGCGATCTTCGGCAGGTAGCGCTCCTTCTGCGCCTTCGAGCCGTGCCGCAGGATCGTGCCCATCGTGTACATCTGCGCGTGGCACGCGGCGCCGTTGCCGCCGGAGGCGTGCACTTCCTCGACGATCGCCGCCGCGGCGCTCACCGGCAGGCCGCTGCCGCCGTACTCTTCCGGAATCAGCCCGGCCAGATAGCCGGCCTCCGTCAGCGCGCGCACGAAGTCCGTCGGATAGGCGCGGTCGCGGTCCAGCCCGCGCCAGTATTCGCCGGGGAAGCGCTCGCACAGCGCCCGCACGCCCTCGCGGATGTCGGGGTAAGTCTCGTGGGAGGCGGCTTTGGTCATGACGCGCTCTCAGGCTGCTCCGAGGCGCAACGCTTCGCATTGCGCCGCGCCCTGCACAAGGGCTACGAAATCTCCGCCCGGCCGTTATTGATTGCCACCACGTCGCGCTCGACGACGCGGGCGCGGAAGCTCGCGATATTGCCGTCCTGCCAGATTTCGGTCCGGATGGTCTCGCCGGGGAACACCGGCGCCGAAAAGCGCCCGGCCATGGCGGTCAGCCGCGCCGGATCGTAGCCGGCGACCGACTTCAGCAGCGCGTGACCGGCGACGCCAAAGGTGGCGAGCCCGTGCAGGATCGGCCGCGGATAGCCGCCCTGGCGCGCGAAGGCGGGCTCAGCGTGCAGCGGATTGACGTCGCCGGACAGCCGGTAGATCAGCGCCGTCTCCGGCCGCGTCGGGAGGTCGCAGACGATGTCGGGCGCGCGCTCCGGGATCGGATGCGGCGCGGGCGCCTCGCGCCTTTCGCCGCCGAAGCCGCCGTCGGCGCGGCAGAAGGTGGTCTGGTTGATGGTGGCGAGGAGCGCGCCGCTCGCCTTGTCGGCAATCGTGCGCTCCGACAGGATCAGCGCGCCGCGGCCCTCGCCTTTGTCGATGACATCGGTGATGCGATAGCGGCCGATGACGGTGCCCTGCGTCGCGATCGGTGCGTGCACGCGCACAGAGTGTTCGCCGTGCACGACATGCGTCCAGGTGATGCCGAGCTCAGGCCGCCGGAAGACGTAAGCCGAATAGCCGAGCATCACCGAGAAGGTCGGCAGCGTCTTGAGGTTCTTCTCGTAGACGAAAGCGAGCTGCCGCTCGTTGGTGGGGTCCTGGCCGAGGCCGACGCCGAGCGCGTAGAGGATGCAGTCTTTGGGGCCGTAAGTGTGCTCGACTTCGGGAATGTCGAGCGCGAGAAGCTTGTCGGGGTCAACGGGCATTCGGTTCTTTCAATTGCCTCTTCAAAACCAGCCGCCGCCGTCGCGGCCGCGATTGGCGACGCTGGCCTCCTCCAGATCGAGCTCGTATTCGATGCGGCGGCGCGCCTCGTCGGTGATCTTGCCGTCGCGCAGAAGCTGGTAGATGAAATCGCGCTCCGCGTCGATCAGGTCCCTCTTGATCTCGGCCGACAGCCGCAATCGCGCCAGCCCGTCGCCGAGATCGCTCGGCAGGATCTGCTGCCGGCTTTCGTTGCGCGTGCGCAAAAGCGTGATGACGTCCTCGGGAATCTTTCGGTCGGTAACGAGGTCCTCGAGCCGGTCGATGACACGCTTGAGCGCCGCTTGGCGGCCGGCGAGCTCGGCCTCGGTCTCGCGGCGGCGCTCCTCCTCGCCGAGCTGCCTGAGCCCGAGCCGGCGCGCGACCGCCGGCAGGATCGCGCCCTGGCCGACGAGCGTCACGATGATCACGCCGAAGGTGACGAACAGGATCATGTCGCGGTGAGGAAAGGCGGCGCCGCTCGCGGTGACGTAGGGGATCGCCAGCGCCGCGGCGAGCGACACGACGCCGCGCACGCCGGTGAACGACAGGAAGAACGGCAATTGCCAGGCCGGCGACGGGTCGCGCCTGGCGATCGGCGGGATCAGCCAACGCGGCAGATAGGTCGCCGGAAACACCCAGACGAAGCGCGCGACGATCGCAATCGCCGTCGTCACCGCGATCGCGGCGACGATCTCCGAGAGCGGGAAGGCGTGCGAGTTGTCGATGAGCGCGCGCGCCTGCAAGCCGGTCAGCAGGAACACGAAGCCCTCGATCAGGTAGACGATCAGGTCCCAGAAGAAGATGCCCTGCAGCCGCGTCGCCGACGAGATGAGCCGCGGCCCGTTCCAGCTCACCCACAGGCCGCAGGCGACGGTGGCGAGCACGCCCGAGCCGCCGAGATGCTCCGGCGCCCAGAAGGCGACGTAGGGCGTCATCAGCGACAGCGTGATCTCGACGCGCGGGTCATGCGCCCATTGGCGCAGCTTCAGGCTCGCCCAGCCGACGGCGATGCCCCAGACGATCTCGCCGACAATGATCAATGCGAAAGTGCCGGCGGCCTCGGCCGGCGCGAAGGTACCGGTCGCCGCGGCGGCGACGGCGAAGCGGTAGAGGATGAGCGCGGTGGCGTCGTTGGCCAGCCCCTCACCCTCGAGCACGACGACGAGGCGGCGTGGCAGGCCGAGCCGCCGCGCGATGGCGAGCGGCGCCACCGTGTCCGGCGGCGCGATGATGGCGCCGAGCACGAAGCCGACCGTCCAGTCGAAATGCAGGAGATAATGCGCCGCCGCGGCAATGGCGCAGGTCGTGAACACGACGCAGCCGAAGGCGAGCAGCGCGATCGGGCGCAGGTTGAAGCGGAATTCGCGCCAGCTCATCGACACGCCGGCGGAATAGATGAGCGGCGGCAGGATGACGAGCAGCACCAGCTCGGGCGCGAGGCTTACCGCCGGCAGGCCGGGGATCAGCGCCACGCCGACGCCGGCGACGACCAGCAGGATCGACGGCGCGATGTTGAGCCGCCGCGCCGCCACCGCCACCGCGGCGAGCACGGCCATCATCAAGAGCACGGTGCCGAAGATGCCGGTCATTTGCACCACACGCCGCTCATTCCCGCGAAGGCGGGAATCCAGCGCCGAGTCACAACTGGGTCCCCGCCTTCGCGGGGACGGGCGGTAGACAGGTCCATCAATTCGAAATCGCGTTCGACACAGTGTTGATGGTCAGCGCCAGCACGGCGACGTTGAAGAAGAACGACAGGATGCCGTGCATTGTCGCGACGCGGCGAATGCTCCGGCTCGATATCGCGACGTCGGAGACCTGCGACGTCATGCCGATCACCACCGAGAAATAGAAGAAGTCCCAGTAATCGGGCCTGGTCTCGTCCGGGAAATTGAGGCCGCCGATGGCGCCGTCGCGGCGTTCACCGTAATATTCGTGCGCGTAGTGCAACGCGAAGATCGTGTGCACGAACAGCCACGACAGCACGATGGTGACGATGGTCATCACGATCAGCGCGGCCGCTTCGGCGTGGACCGCCTGCTTGGAGCCGCCGAGCGCGAACACGATGGCGATCATGCTCGCGAAGGTCGCCAGCATCGTCAGGATCAGGATGGCAAACGCGCCTTCGTCCTGCTCGGCGGCGCGGGCGCAGATGCGGTCGATGTCGCAGCGCGCCATGGTGACGTGGATCAGCGTGAGATAGAGTGCAATACCGACGTCCCAGCCGACAAGCAGCCGGGTCGTCAACAGCGTCACCGGGACGGTCGGGATGACGACGACCCCGACCAGCGCGGCGATGACGAGCTTGGCGTGCAGGCGCACGAAGCGCACCGGCATCGGCTTCAGCGGCACGGCCGGCTTCTTCGTCTTCGTCATGACGGTCTGCTTTATGTCCGGCGTTGCGCGATGAAGCGCGCGGTGGCGCGCAGGATACCCGCTTTCGCGCCGAACGGCGCGAGCACCGTTTCGGCTTCGGAAATGAGCGCATCGAGCTTGGCGCGCGCTCCGTCGATGCCGAGCGCGGTGACCAGCGTGCCCTTGCCGGCGGCGGCGTCCTTGCCGGCCGCCTTGCCGAGCGTAGCGGTATCGCTCTCGACGTCGAGCAGGTCGTCGGCGATCTGGAACGCCTGGCCGACAATGGCGCCGTAGCGGTCGATCGCCGCGCGCGATGGCGCGTCCGCCTTGCCGAGGATGCCGCCGGCGCGGCAGGCGAAGCGCAGCAGCGCGCCAGTCTTCATCGCCTGCAGCGTGATGATCTCGCTCTCGGTCAGCGCGCGCTTCTTCTCGAAGCGTCCTTCCGCGGCAAGATCGAGCAATTGCCCGCCGACCATGCCGCCAATGCCGGCGCCGCGCGCCAGTTCGCGTACCAGTTCGACGCGCACGCCGGCGTCGGCATGCACCTCGTCGCGGGCGAGGATATCGAACGCGAGCGTCAAGAGCGCGTCGCCGACGAGGATTGCCGTCGCCTCGTCGAAGGCCTTGTGCACGGTCGGCTTGCCGCGGCGCAGGTCGTCATTGTCCATCGACGGCAGGTCGTCGTGCACCAGCGAGTAGCAGTGCAGGCATTCGAGTGCGCAGCCGGCGAGCAGGGGGCCTTGGCCGGTCACGCCGAACAAAGCCGCGCTCTCGACCACGAGGAACGGGCGCAGCCGTTTGCCGCCGCCGAGCACGGAATGGCGCATGGCCGCCATCAGCCGCTCCGGACGGGCGATCTCGCCGGGCAAGACGCCTGAGCCGAGCAGGCGCTCAAGGGTAGTCTCGGCCTCGGCGGCCACGGTGGACAGGCGGCGGGTGAAATCCTGATCGGGAACGGCGTCCATGCGGCCTTGTTAGCCTCAATGCCGCAGGGACGGCAATCCGGGTAGGGGATGGGGTAATGTCCGCCGGCATGGCTCGTTCCCGCTCCAAAGCCCGGCCGATGAGCGTCGCCTACGACGTTTTGCGCCTGCCGCGCCTGTCGCGGCCGGTCCGGACGGTGCTCCTCATCCTGCTGGGCCTGCTCCTGCTGCCTTACGCCCTGACGCCGCTTTACGCCTTCATGGAGCCAGCCTCGACGGTAATGATCTGGCGGCGCATCGTCGGCGAGCCGGTGGCGCGGACCTACGTGCCGCTGTCGCGCATCTCGCCGAACCTCCAGCTTGCCGTGATCATCGCCGAGGACGGCCGCTTCTGCGAGCACAGCGGCATCGACTTCAAGGGCCTGCGCAACGCCATCGACGACGCCGACACCCTCGAGGACATGCGCGGCGGCTCGACCATTACCCAGCAGGTGGCCAAGAACCTGTTCCTCTGGAACTCGCGCAGCTACGTGCGTAAGGCGCTGGAATTCCCGCTGGCCTTGTGGGTCGACCTGATCCTGTCCAAGCGGCGGATCCTGGAAATCTACCTCAACGTCGCCGAATGGGGGCCGGACGGCCAGTTCGGGGTCGAGGCCGGGGCTGAATACGCCTTCCGCAAGCCGGCCCGCGACCTCTCCCGTTACCAGGCGGCGCTCCTGGCCGCGGTGCTGCCCAACCCGCACGACCGCAATGCCCGGCAGCCGGGGCCCGGCTTGCGGCGGCTCGCCGGGCTCTACGAGGCCCGCTCGGGGCGTTCGCCGCAGGCGGCGGCCTGCGTCCGGGGGCGCTGACGGGACTAGCCTTACCGCCGCCCTTCCACTATAAGCCCGGCCAAACCGGCATGACGGACCCTGAACCGGCGGTTCCGCGCCGATCCGAGCCTTTTCTGGAGTGAGACGATGGCAGTTCCGAAGCGAAAAACCTCGCCCTCGCGCCGCGGCATGCGCCGCTCGGCCGACGCGCTCAAGCGCCCGACCTACGTCGAGGACAAGGACTCGGGCGAACTCCGCCGTCCGCACCACATCGACCTGAAGACCGGCATGTACAGGGGCCGGCAGGTCCTGAAGGTGAAGACCGAGGCCTGATCCGGCCACCGGCAGTCGGAGGGAAGTCGCATGTACCTGCTCGGCTTTCCCCTCCTGCTCATCACCTTCGCCGTCTACAACATCGTCGCCTTCCTGATGCCCGGCCTGTCGTGGACCGGCGCGCTTTTCAGCGTGCACATGGTCTCGGGCGCGGACTGGGCGATGTCGGCGGGCGATCTCCTGATCACGCTCGCCATTTTGCTGCTCGCCGGCGAGGTCATCAAATCGACGCGCATCGGCATCCGCACCATCGTCGACCACAGCCTGTCGCTGGTCGTCTTCCTCGGCATGCTGGTCGAGTTCCTGCTGGTGAAGCAGACCGCCACCGGCACCTTCTTCATCCTGCTGGTCATCAGCTTCGTCGACGTCATCGCCGGCTTTGCCGTGACCTTGCGCTCGGCGCAGCGCGACTTGACCGTCGAAGGCGTCGGCGGACACCTCCCCACCTGATCTTTTCAATTTCGGACCAGACATGAGCCGCGACTTCCAGCTTCCCGGGCGCTCGCCCGTCATTGCCATGAACGGCATGGCCGCCACCTCGCATCCGCTCGCCACGCTCGCCGCGATCGATATCCTGCGCGACGGCGGTACCGCGGCGGACGCCGCGGCCGCGGCGGTCGCGACCTTGTGCGTGGTCGAGCCGCACATGACCGGCATCGGCGGCGACTGCTACTGGCTGATTGCGAAAGAGGGCGCCGCTCCGACCGGCTACAACGGCTCCGGCCGCTCGGGCGCGAATGCCTCCTACGCTGCGCTGCGCGAGCAGGGTCTGAGCGAGATCGGCAATTCAATTCACTCCGTCACGGTGCCGGGCGCGATCGACGCCTGGGACGCGATCCTGAAGGCGCATGGGCGCTTCGGTCTGGACCGGGTGCTCCGCGCCGCAATCGGCTATGCCGAGACCGGGTTTCCGGTCGCCTCGCGCATCGCCTGGGACTGGCAGCGGCAGGTGCAAAAGCTCTCCGGCGATCCGGGCGCGAGCAAACATTATCTGTTCGGCGGCAAGGCTCCCGCGGAAGGCGACGTCATTCGTCTGCCCGCGCTGGCGGCAACGCTGAAAACAATTGCAGCCAGAGGCGCGCGCGCCTTCTACGAAGGCGAGATCGCCGACGACATCGCGCGCACGCTCGCCTCGCGCGGCTCGTCGCTGACCGGCGAGGATCTCGCGCGGCACAAGGGCGATACGGTCGCGACGATCGCGAGCAGTTACCGTGGACTTGATATTCACGAACTGCCGCCGAACGGGCAGGGTTTCGTCGCGCTGCTCATGCTCAACATTCTCGAGAACTTCGACATGAAGTCGCTCGATCCGACCGGACCCGAGCGCTTCCATCTGGTGCTGGAAGCAGCGCGGCTCGCTTATGCCGCGCGCGACGCGCATCTTGCTGACGCCGATCACATGCGCGTTCCGGTGGCGGGCATGATCGACAAGGCGTGGGCGAAGAAGCTCGCGGCGATGATCGATCCGGCCAGGCGCTCCGATCTGCCGGCGGCGCCGGCGCCGTCGAGCGACACGGTCTACCTCACGGTGGTCGATCGCGATCGCACGGCGGTCTCGTTCATCAACACGCTGTTCTCGAGCTTCGGCTCCGGCATCTGCACGGAGAAGACGGGGATCGTGCTCACCAACCGTGGCGCATGCTTCACGATGCAGGAAGGGCACGCCAACGTGTTCGCGCCGGGCAAGCGCCCGATGCACACGATCATCCCGGCGGCGGCGTTCCGGAACGGGCGCTGCGAGATGACATTCGGCGTGATGGGCGCGCACTACCAGCCGATGGGCCACGTGCAGCTCATTCTCAACATGCTCGATTACGGCATGGATGTGCAGCAGGCGATCGATGCCCCGCGTTTCTTCTTCGAAGGCGAGACTGTCGAGGTCGAGAGCGGCACGCCGCAGGCGACGATCGACGGCTTGCGCGCGCGCGGGCACAAGATCGGCCATGCCGACCAGCCCTGGGGCGGGGCACAGGTGATCAGGATCGACCGCGCGCGCGGCGTGCTGATCGCCGGCTCCGAGCCGCGCAAGGACGGCTGCGCGCTGGGCTATTAAATTTTCAGATCAGCAGTGGCGCGATAGGCGGCGAGCGCCTCGGCCGGCTCGGCGCGGCGCTTCACGCGCGTCTGCGGCGCCTGTTCTTTCGTGGCGATCAGGTGGGCGAGGAAGGCGCTGTCGCCGCGCGCCGGCGCGGCCTCGCGGCGGACCGGCAGCCCGACCACGGTCAGAGCGCGGCTTTCACGCGTGGCGCGCACGGGCGGCTCATGCGGCGCCCGGCCGTTCGGCCCGAACCTTCCCTCTCTGGTGCCGCCGACGCGCATGACGTCTGTCTCACTCCGGGACAGCAGCGTCCCTCGTACCGGTGACATCGCAACGACCGTGCCGTTAACCGTTTCCGCTGCGAAACACGGCGGAATCCACGACTTTTCCTAATTGTTTAAGGATTGCCCGTAGGTTCCGCTCAGTCTTTTCGCCGAAGGAAACACGCACACCCGCGGGTGCGTTCCAAAAAGGGGCAGCCGTGATCCGTCACGATCCGCCGGCCGGGACGCCGGACGCAGCGGACATCCTCAGGTCGATCGGCGAGGCCGTCTATGACTGGCGGCTCGACACCGACGCCCTGTCATGGTCGGCGCATGTCGCCGAGGTGCTCGGGCTTGCGGCGGCCGACATCGCGACCGGCCGCGCCTTCGCCGGTCATGTCGAGGCCGAGCCGGGGCAGAGCCGCGCCGACGCCATCCAGGCTTCGACACAGCGCGACGGCGGCAGCGGCGTTTCCTATCAGCTTCAGTACCGCTTCAAGGCGGGTGACGCGGTCGCGTGGATCGAGGACGCCGGGCGCTGGTTCGCCGGCGCCGACGGCAAACCGGCGCGCGCGCACGGCATCGTGCGCTGCATCGACGCGCGCAAGGAACGCGAGCGCGAGCTGAAGCGTCTCGCGCGCTTCGATCCGCTGACCGGCGAGCTCAACCGCGCTTCGTTGACCGAAGTGATGACCGCGACGCTCGACCAGGCGGTGAAGTCGCGCGGCTCCTGTGGCTTCCTCATCGCCTCGATCGATCATCTCGGCCGCCTCAACGAATCCTACGGCGTCGACATCGCCGACGACATCATCGCCCAGGTCGCAAAGCGCCTGCGTGTGCGCCTGCGCGGCAAGGACCACATCGGCCGCTTCTCCGGCAACAAGTTCGGCATCGTCCTGACGAGCTGCACGCCGGATGAGCTTTCGGTCGCGGCCGAGCGGCTGATCGCCAGCGTGCGCGACGAGCCGCTGACGACGGCGGCGGGTCCGGTCGCGGTCACCGTCACGGTCGGCGGCGTCACCGCGCCGCGCCACGCACGCACCGTGCCGGACATCTTCAGCCGCGCCATGGACGCGCTGCATGCCGCGCGCGACAAGAGGCCCGGCTCGTTCACCGCCTACCGCCCGAATGTCGAGCGCGACGCGCTTCGCCGCGAGAGCCTGCGTGCCACCGACGAGATCGTCGCCGCGCTCAACGAGCGGCGCATCGTGCTCGCCTACGAGCCGGTCGTGGAGGCGAAGTCGCGCAAGCTCGCCTTCCATGAATGTCTGATGCGCGTCAACCGCGCCGACGGCGGCATGGCGCATGCCGGCGAGATCGTGCCGGTGGCCGAGAAGCTTGGTCTCGTGCGCATGCTCGACCACCGCATGATGGAACTGGTGGTCGAAGAGCTCGCCGCCTCGCCCGATTTCCGCGCCAGCGTCAACGTCTCGCCGCCCTCGACGCTCGACCCGCAATGGGCCGCGGGCCTTGCCGCGCTGCTGCGCGCCAATCCGGGCACGGCCGAGCGGCTGATCGTCGAGATCACCGAGACCGCGGCGATCCAGGACATCGACGACGCGCGCGGCTTCGTCACCCGCATCAAGGATCTCGGCTGCCGCGTCGCCATCGACGACTTCGGCGCCGGACACACGTCGTTTCGTAACCTGCGCAAGCTCGGCGCGGATATCGTCAAGATCGACGGCGAGTTCGTGCAGAACATCGTCAAGTCGCAGGAAGACCGGGCCTTCGTGCACACCCTGATCGACCTGTCGCGCCGCCTCGGTCACCAGACGGTCGCCGAATGGGTGCAGGACGAGGAGGCCGCCGCGCTGGTCGCGGACTGGGGCTGCGATTATTTGCAGGGCGCGCTGATCGGGCTTGCCTCGACCGAGCGCCCGTCGAACGGCGGCCGCAACGGCCGCGCCGCGCGCGGCTGATCCGGTTACGCGGCACGCCATCTAGCCTCGCTTCGCGCCGCCATGTCATGCTGCCCGTGAACGAGGGCGCGTGCCGTGAAGATCACCCGCATCATTACCTATGTCCTGAAGAGCCCGCTCGCCGAGCCGTTCGCGTTCTCGCAAGGCTGGGTGCGGCAGCGCTCGGCCACCTTGGTCGAGATCGAGACCGACGCGGGGATCACCGGCTGGGGCGAGGCCTTCGCGCAGGGGCTCGAGCCGCCCGAGATCGCCGCCACCGTCATCGACAAGGCGCTGCGGCCGCTGCTGATCGGCGCCGACCCGCTCGACATCGAGGTGCTTTGGCACCGGATGTACCACATGACCCGCGACTACGGCCGGGTCGGCTCGGTCGTTGCCGGCATCAGCGCCGTTGACATCGCGCTCTGGGACATCGCCGGCAAGTTCTACGAGGTGCCGGTCTACAAGCTGCTCGGCGGCGCCTTCCGGACGCGCGTGGAGCCCTATGCGACCGGCTTCTATCGCATCCACGGCCAGGGCGAAGCGGTGCGGCTTGGCGACGAGGCGATCCGCCATTTCGAGGCCGGCTTCAGGATGATGAAGGTGAAGCTCGGCTACGGTATCGACGACGATATTGCGTCGATACGCGCGGTCGCGCGTGCGCTGCAGGGCAAGCCGGTCACGCTCATGGTCGACATCAACCATGCCTATGGCCGCGCCGAGGCGCTCAAATTGGGCCGCGCGCTCGAAGAATACGGCCTGCGCTGGTACGAGGAGCCGGTCGTGCCGGAGGACATCGAGGGCTACGTCGAATTGCGCGGCAAATTGTCAATGCCGATCGCCGGCGGCGAGAACGAGCACACGCTCTACGGCTTCGGCCGGCTGCTCGGCGCCGGCGCGGTCGACATTGCGCAGCCGGACATTGGCTCGTGCGGCGGCATCAGCGCGGCACGCCACATCATGGCGCTGGCGCAGTCACGCGGCGTCGAGGTCAATCCGCACGTGTGGGGCTCGGCCATCGCGCAGGCGGCGTCGCTTCAGGTGATCGCCGCGGTGCCGGTCGCGCATCATTCGCTGTTCGCGCAGGAGCCGGTCCTTGAATACGATCGCTCGTCGCACCCGTTCCGGCAGAAGCTCATCACCGAGCCGATCGAGCAAGTGCAGGGCTGGGTGCAAATCCCGTCGAAGCCGGGCCTCGGCGTCGAAGTCGACCGCGCGGTCCTGCAGCGATACCGAAGCTGACCGCGGCGGGCGGGGCTATTCCCTGCCGCCGCCCGACATCTTGTCGAGCCGCTTCTGCATCTCGTCGAGCTGGCGTTTCAGGTCGTTCATCTCGTTGCCGCCTTCCGACGCGGCCGGCTTGTCGCCGCCGGCGGACTTCGCCTGTTGCGGGCGGCTGAACGGCGCGAACATGGCGAAAGCCTTCTCGAACATCTCCATGTTGCGGCGGACCTGCTCTTCCATCGGTCCGAAGCCGACATTGCCGAAGGCCTGCGCCATCTGCTCGCGGAATTTGTCCTGCTGGCTGGTCAGCGACTGCATCGACTGCTCGAGATAGCGCGGCACCAGCATCTGCATGCTGTCGCCGTAGAATCGGATCAATTGCCGCAGGAAGGTGATCGGCAGCAGGCTCTGACCTTCCTTGTTCTCCTGCTCGAAAATGATCTGCGCCAGCACCGAGCGGGTGATGTCCTCGCCGGACTTGGCGTCGTAGACGACGAAATCCTCGCCATCCTTGACCATTGAGGCGAGGTCCTCGAGCGTGACGTAGGTGCTGGTGCCGGTGTTGTAGAGCCGCCGGTTGGCGTATTTCTTGATTGTGACCGGCTCTTTTTCGTCTGCCATGTCCGCACGCTTCCCCCTGCCTGAAACGTCAGCATAACCACTGGCCTAGGTCAGGGCCAACCCCTTTTGTGGCGGCGCGGCAGGCCCGATTGCGGCACCGCAACCCTTGCGCCCTGGCCGGAAAACCGCCATTTCTCCCTAGTCTTCCGGAGGCGCCGCCGCGTTGACACGCCCGCCTGCCTTCTCAAGGATGCGGCAGTGCCGAAAAGGCCCCTTCCGCCCGCCAATCGACCGCAACAGGAGTTTCGGATGAAAGACGACATCGTCATTGCCAGCGCCGCCCGCACGCCGGTCGGCGCCTTCAATGGGGCCTTCGCCAACCTGCCGGCGCACGAGCTCGGCAAGACGGCGATCAAGGCCGCGCTCGAGCGCGCCGGTGTCTCGGGCGACCGTGTCAGCGAAGTCATCATGGGGCAGATCCTCACCGCCGGTCAGGGTCAAAACCCGGCGCGGCAGGCGTCGATCGCCGCCGGCATCCCGGTCGAGAGCCCCGCGTGGGGCGTAAACCAGCTCTGCGGCTCGGGCCTGCGCGCGGTCGCGCTCGGCTATCAGGCGATCCTCAACGGCGACAGCGACATCGTCGTGGCCGGCGGTCAGGAGTCGATGAGCATGGCGCCGCACGCGCAGCATCTGCGCAACGGCGTGAAGATGGGCTCGCTCGAGCTCGTCGACACGATGATCAAGGACGGCCTGTGGGACGCCTTCAACGGCTACCACATGGGCACGACGGCGGAGAACGTCGCCAAGCAGTGGCAGATCACGCGCCAGCAGCAGGACGAGTTCGCGGTCGCCTCGCAAAACAAGGCGGAAGCCGCGATGAAGTCCGGCCGCTTCAAGGACGAGATCGTGCCGGTCACGATCAATGGCCGCAAGGGCGACACCGTCGTCGAGAACGACGAATACCCGAAGGCCGGCGTCACGATGGACTCGATCGCCAAGCTGCGCCCGGCCTTCGACAAGGAAGGCACGGTGACGGCGGCGAACGCATCCGGCATCAATGACGGCGCCGCCGCGGTGGTGCTGATGAAGGCGTCGGAAGCTGCCAAGCTCGGCCACACGCCGCTCGCCCGCATCGTATCGTGGGCGCATGCCGGCGTCGATCCGGCGATCATGGGCACGGGTCCGATCCCGGCCTCGCGCGCGGCATTGAAGAAGGCCGGCTGGAAGACCGACGACCTCGACCTGATCGAGGCCAACGAGGCCTTCGCGGCGCAGGCCTGCGCCGTCAACAAGGACCTCGGCTGGGATACCGGCAAGGTCAACGTCAATGGCGGCGCCATCGCCATCGGCCACCCGATCGGCGCGTCGGGCGCGCGCGTTCTGACGACGCTGCTCTACGAAATGCAGAAGCGCAATGCCAAGAAGGGCCTCGCCACTTTGTGCATCGGCGGTGGCATGGGCATTGCCATGTGCGTGGAGCGGTAGCGAACACGCACTGGGGAGAAGGGCGTGGAGCGCTAGCGAACCCGCACCGGGAAGAGGGGCGTGGAGCGGTCACTCAACGAAACGGCAACCGCCCGCCCGCATCGCACAAAATTTGCATTTGATCTGAGTCATAGCCGGCCTTGTGCCGGCTATGCACGTCTTTAAGCTGTCATCGAGAGAGGACATCCATGCCGGGCGTGGGGCCGGGCATGACGGCGCATTGCAAGAGGGGCATGAAATGGCGCGTGTTGCTTTGGTCACCGGCGGAACCCGTGGCATCGGCGCGGCGATCTCCAGGGCGCTGAAGGCGGCGGGCTACAACGTCGCGGCCAATTATGGCGGCAACGACGAGGCGGCGCAGAAATTCAAGGCCGAGACCGGCATCCCCGTGTTCAAATGGGACGTGTCGTCGTTCGACGCCTGCGCCGGCGGCATCAAGCAGGTCGAGGCCGCGCTCGGTCCCGTCGAGGTCCTGGTCAACAACGCCGGCATCACCCGCGACGCGCCGTTCCACCGCATGACGCCGGAACAGTGGACGCAGGTCATCGGCACCAATCTCGGCTCGCTGTTCAACATGACGCGTCCGGTGTGGGAAGGCATGCGCGCGCGCAAGTTCGGCCGCGTCGTGAACATTTCTTCGATCAACGGCCAGAAGGGCCAGTTCGGCCAGGTGAACTATTCCGCGGCGAAGGCTGGCGACCTCGGCTTCACCAAGGCGCTGGCGCAGGAGGGGGCGCGCGCCGGTATCACCGTCAACGCCATCTGCCCGGGCTACATCAACACCGAAATGGTGCAGGCGGTGCCGAAGGAGGTGTTGGAGAAGTCGATCCTGCCGCTGATCCCGATCGGCCGTCTCGGCGAGCCGGAGGAGATCGCGCGCTGCGTCGTCTTCCTCGCCTCCGACGAGGCCGGGCTGATCACCGGCTCGACCATGACCGTCAATGGCGGCCAGTATCTCACTTGACGCGCCGGCCTCTCACCAGCTGATGCGCGCGCCGGCGGTGCCGGCGACCATCGTGCCGCTGCCGGAGAATTCGCTGTCGACGCGGGCGAATACTGCCTTGCTGGCGTCGATCGTCCAGGTCAGGCCGCCGCTGAAGCGCCCCGCGTCGCTCGCCGGCCGCGCGCCGTCGACGGTGAAGGACGGCGAAGGGATGCTGACGAAGCTCGCCGAAATCTGCCGCGCGGGCATGAACTCGTGCACCCAGGCCGCGCGCAGGAACGGCCGCACGGTGTGGCCGCCTACCATGTACGTCGTGTCGAGCTGCGCGCCGGCGAAGGTCGGCAGCGAGGTCGTCTCGCGCGCGGCGTAGCTCAAGCCCAATATGCCGGCGCTGCCGGTGGCCGTGGCCGAGGTCTCCGTATAGGCCTGCTGCCACAGCGTCGACGGCTCGACGGCCACAAACGGCGTCACGTTGTAGCCCGCGATGCGCCGCCGCCAGCCGAGCTCGAAGCGGCCGCCGAGCTGGTCGCTGCCGAAGCGCCCGTGCGCATATTCGGTGGCGCCGACGCCGGCGATGGTGCGGTCGGTCGTATTGTCGAAATGCGCGTAATTGATCGTGGCGAGCGCGTAGAGGTCGCCCCAGCGCTTCGCGACATAGCCGCCGACATGGCCGCCGTCCATGCTGCCGCTGGTCGACAGGCCGGACGCCGAGAAATTCGATTTGCTGCCGCCGGCGCCGAGGCCCAACAGCACATCGCCGCCGAACACGCGCTCGACGCCGAAGGCGCCGCCGGCGGTTTGCACCGACTGGCCCGCGGTGCCGCCGCTGCCATCGATGCTGCGGGTCGAGCCGAAGCCCAGCGCCCAGGCGCGCCATTCCGGAGCCTTCGGCGCGCGCGGCCGCATCGCCGCGAACGCCTCGTAGCCCGGCTTCATCTCGGGCTTGTCGGCGGAGGCGTATGGCAGAGGCGCGCCGAAGCCGCCGCCGCCCGTGCCGTTGATCCAGGCGAGGCCCTGCTGCGTCATCGTGTCGTTGAACAGGCCGCTGGCGCCGAACGCGCCGTTCTGCGCCGCGGCGGTGCCGGAGCCGGACAATTGGTCAAGGACGTCGAGCGACGAGACGGCAAGCAGGTTGGAGTAGAACGTGGCGAGGGTTCCGGTCAGCGACGTCGAATAACCGGCCTCGAGCGCGTTGCCGACGGCGCGCTGGTTGTCGGTCGCGCCCGGCACCGCGCCGAACGGAAGGCGGTCGAGCTCGAACGTGATCGATTGGTAGTTCGTCGGGTCGTTCGAGTCGTAGAATGGCGTGACGGTGAAGAATGGCGAGGAAGCCGTGTAGTGCGCGAACGGCGCTGTGATGGGGGCGCCAAGAGCCGAGATCGCCGTGCCGGAAAAGGTCTGCGACGGATACAACTGCGGCTGAATCACGATCTTCACGGTGCCGCCCGGGACGATCGCGTCGGCGGTCAAGTTGTCGATCGCTCCCGTGTTGTCCATGCGCAGAGCCAGCGTGCCGGTCGACGTCTGCATGAACGTGTTGCCGGCGCCGAGTCCAAATTGGTTCGCGATCAGGAAGGTCGGATAGCCGATGGGCGTTCCGGCATCGGTGACGATCAGCAAACCGGAATTGTTCAGCGTGTTGCCGGCGCCGTCGACGGTGAGGCGGCCGTCCAGCGTGCCTCCCGCCATGTTGTTGAACACGTTGTTGTTCGTGCAGCTGCAACTGAAGATGGTGGCACCATTGGCGCCGGTCGCCGTAATCGTTCCGTAGTTGAAGAGGGTGTTGCCGTCGTGTGCGAACTCCACGCCGGTGCCGCTCGCGCCCGTGCTGATCGTGCCGGTGTTCGTGACGACGCTGTTGTTGTCGGTCTTTATGCCGATGATGCTGTCGCCGCTGATCGTGCCGCTGTTGAGGATACGATGTTTGTTGGTGACGATGATGCCGGTGCCGAAAGTGCCGACGATGATGCTGCCGCTGTTGGTGACGCTGTTGGATACCGGCAGGCTCCCATTGTTGTCGGCCGCGATGCCGGTCGCGCCTTGGCCGACGGTGATCGACCCGGAGTTGACGACGGTGCCGTTGAAGCCGACGGCGATTCCGAAGCCGCTGCCTCCGTCGCCGACCGTGATTTGCCCGGCATTCGTGACGGTGTTGCGGTTGCCGGCGCTGACGCCGGCGCCATTGGCGCCGGTCGCGATGCTGCCGTTATTCACGATCGTGTTGCCGTCGGTGGCCAGAATGCCCGCCGTATCATCGCCGCCGGAGATGGTGCCGTTGTTCGTGACGGTGCTTGTGTTGTTGACCGTGATTGCGCCGTTGCCGGCGCCGGTTACGGTGACCGTCGCGCCGGATTGAACGGTGACGGTGAGGCCGTCGGTGGCAGCCGTGAATCCGCCGGTGCCGGGCGGCGCGCAGGTGACGGTCGACCCGGTCAGGATACAGTCGGCGCGCGCCGTCGACGGCAGAACAGTCAACAGGGCCAATGTCGACAGCGCGATTGCGGCCGCCGTCGCCATCGGACTTCGCAGCGCCAAACGCCCACGCATGCTGAAAACGCCACCCCGTGCCGCGCCCATACGGCGGCCAGTACCCGGACGTATATTACGGGTTGGGGCGGGAAATGGCTACCACTTGTCCAACGGATATCGAATCCGGCATGCGACGATAGCCGCTAGAAAAATCCGATCGACTCGCAACCCGACCCCGCCCGAACGTGCGTTTTGTTGCGGCGGCCGGCGATATCGATGATGTGCATTGTACCGTCGCCCTGGCAGCCGACGAACAGCTCGCCGTTCCTGAACGCGAAATCCATCGGCTGGCTGCCGACCGCGATCGCCGACTGATTGCCGAAGGTCGCCGCGTCCATGATGCTGATCTTGTTGCTGTTGAGGCTCGACACGACGAGCAGCTTTCCGTTCGGCGAATAGCGCGCGATCTGCGCCGCCTTCTCGACGCCCTCGAGCGGCACGGTGCGCACGACCTTTCCCGCCGCCGTGTCGATGGCGAAGACGACCGGGCTGTCGTCGCTCACCGCGATCACGGTCTTGCCGTCGCCCGAGACGGCGATGCCGGCGAGCTTCTCCGGCGTCGCGATCTTGCCGAGCAATTTGCGGTTGGGCACGTCGATCACCGAGACCGTCGCGTCCTCCTCGTTGTCGGTGTAGAGGCGCCGGCCGTCGTCCGGAATGGCGAGGCGGTGGCCGTTGGTCGAGCCGGAGTCGATCGTGTCGATTACCTTGTTCGTCTTCGGATCGATCACCGCCACCTTGGCGCTGTTCTCGCAGGTGATGTAGATCAGCCCGTCGGCGCCGAGCCGCAGCGTGTGCGGCGCGCTCAGCGGCGCGAGGTCGATGGTGGCGATGTGCTTGCGCGCGAGGCAATCGATGACCAGCAGCGTATGGCCGGGGTTCGGATTGCGGCCGTGGATGCCGTCGCCGAAGATCGGCACATAGGCGCGGCCGGTCTCGGGGATGACCAGCAATTCGTGCACGGTCTTCTGGAAGCCGTCGAGGATCGACTCGATCACGTAAGTGCGCGGATTGAGGAACAGGATCTTGGTGCCGATCTTGTCGACCGCGATCATGCCGCGCGCGCTGGCGTCGCCGCTCATTGATTGCCCCCCGAGGCCTCTTCTTGGGGCGCAACAGTAATGACGTGGGCAGCCGGGACAAGTGCCCGGCCACGGCCGGACCGGGCCGCATTGTCCGGGTTGCACAACTGCGCTAGGCAGTCCGGCCCAATGTTCACCGCCATGCCCGCAACCCGCGCCACCCTTATCGGCTTTGCCGCGATCCTGATGTGGTCGCTGCTGGCGCTGCTGACCGTGATGTCCGGCCGCGTGCCGCCGTTCCAGCTTCTGGCGATGACCTTCGCGGTCGGCGGCACGATCGGGATCGCCTGGGTCGCGCGGTCGGGCGCCTGGGGTGCGCTGCGCCAGCCGCCGAAGGTGTGGGCGCTCGGCGTCGGCGGGCTCGCCGGCTATCACGCGCTCTACTTTGCCTCGCTCCGGCTGGCGCCGCCGGCCGAAGCCGGCCTCATCAACTATCTCTGGCCGCTGCTGATCGTGCTGTTCTCCGGCCTGCTGCCGGGCGAGCGGCTGCGCGTGAGGCACGTTATCGGCGCGCTGCTCGGCCTCGCCGGCACGATCGTCCTGTTCATCGGCAAGGGCGTGGCGCTCGGGCTCGATTTTCTGCCCGGCTATCTGCTCGCGCTCTGCGCCGCTTTCGCGTGGTCGGGCTATTCGGTGCTGTCGCGCCGCTTCGCCGCCGTGCCGACGGCGGCGGTTGCCGGCTTCTGCGTCGTCACGGCGCTGATCGCGACGTTGGCGCACGCCATGTTCGAGACGACGGTGTGGCCGCAGGATGCGGCGCAATGGCTCGCGGTGCTCGCGCTCGGCATCGGCCCGGTCGGCATCGCGTTCTATGTCTGGGACATCGGCGTCAAGCGCGGCGACATCCGCCTGCTCGGCGTCGGCTCCTATGCGGCGCCGGTGCTGTCGACACTGTTCCTGGTGCTGGCCGGTTACGCGCCGGCGACGGTGAGCCTGCTGGTGGCCGCGCTGCTCATTTCCGGCGGCGGGCTGATCGCGGCCTGGGATCGCAAGACAAAATAGTCAGCGCGGCGACCAGTCCTTCGGCGCCAGCTCGAACGTGTCGAAGGTGAACCCCGGCGCCACGGTGCAGCCGACGAGGGTCCAGTCGCCGAGCGACTCCGCCGCCTGCCAGGCGCGCGCCGGCACCATCGCCTGTGGCACCTCATCGGCGTGGACGTCGGCGCCGAGGCGGACGATCTCTTCCTTCGACCCGTCGACGATCGCAAGCTTCAGCGGCGCGCCGGCGTGCCAGTGCCAGATCTCGACGGCGTCGATGCGGTGCCAGTGCGAGCGTTCGCCGCGCGCGAGCAGGAACAGAATCGCGGTCGAGGCCGGCCGCCCGCCGATCAGATGCGTGTCGCGGAACGTCTCGCGGTAATGGCCGCCTTCGGGGTGCGGCTTCAGCGCGAGCTTGGCGATCATCTCGGCGGCGGTGGGCACGGGCGCGATCAGAACTTGTTCTTCCTTGCGCGGATTTCGGTGAACACTTCACTTGCCGATTTCCCCGCCATGCCGATGGCGGCGGCGACGTCGGCGCGGTCGGCGCGCAGGAACGGATTGGCGAGCTTCTCGTCGCCGAGCGTGGTCGGGACCGTCGGCTTGCCTTCCTGCACCTGCCGCTTCGCCTCGGCCTCGCGCGCGGCCAGCACTTTGTTGCCCGGCTCGACGGTCAGCGCGAACTTGATGTTGGCGAGCGTGTATTCGTGGCCGCAATAGATCGCGGTGTCGTCCGGCAGGTCGCGCAACTTCTTCAGCGACGTCCACATCTGCGCCGGCGTGCCCTCGATGACGCGGCCGCAGCCGATCGAGAACAAGGTGTCGCCGACGAAGGCGAGTTTGTCGGCGTGGAACCAGTAGGCGATGTGGTCGAGCGTGTGGCCGGGGGTCTCGATGACGCCGGCGGAAAGCTTGCCGACTTTCACCGTGTCGCCTTCACGCACCGTCTCATCGACAGATGGAATCTTGTTAGCCTCGCCGGCGGGGGCGACCACGCGGCAACCGTATTTCTGCTTCAGCGCCGCGATGCCGCCAGTGTGATCGTGATGGTGGTGCGTGACCAGGATGTCGGTCAGCTTCCAGCCGGTCTCCTTCAGCGCCGCCTCGACCGGCGCCGCCTCGGGCGCGTCGATGGACGCGGTCGCGCCCGTGGCGGGGTCGTGCAGGAGCACGCCGAAATTGTCGGACAGGCAGCGGAACAGGCGGGTCTCTGCGGGCATTATTGCGGTCCTTCCTGGCGTTTCGGGCGACCTTTACCATGCCCGGCAATCGCCTTGCACGCGCGGTGCGCCCGGCGCGCCTCCGGCAGGCCAAACTGTGGTAATCCTCAACCCGCCATGTCGATCGACGTCGTTGATTTGCGCAATTTCTACGGCCAGAGGCTCGGGGTCGTCGCCCGCCGCTTCATCGGCCGCGGCATCCGCAGCCTGTGGCGCGACACGTCGGGCCAGAGCGTGCTCGGCATCGGCTATGCGACGCCCTATCTCGGCCTGTTCCGCGAGGAGGCCGAGCGCTGCCTCGCCTTCATGCCGGCCGGGCAGGGCGTGGTGAAATGGCCGACCGCGCGGCCGGCTTTGTCGGCGCTGGTCGACGAGTTCGAGCTGCCGCTGCCCGACGCCACCATCGACCGCATCCTGCTGGTGCATCATCTGGAGATGACGCACGACCCCGCGGCATTGCTGCGCGAGGTGTGGCGCGTGCTTGCGTCCGGCGGGCGCGTGCTCGCGGTGGTGCCGAACCGGCGCGGCGTCTGGGCGCGGACCGACACGACGCCGTTCGGTCACGGCCGCCCATATTCGCGCACGCAGATCAACCAGCTCTTGCGCGAGACCTGGTTCACGCCGACCGGCTGGAGTGAGGCGCTCTACGTGCCGCCGGTCGAGCGCGGCTGGTTCCTGCGCTCAGCCTTCGCGTGGGAGCGCACCGGCGCGACCTTGTCGGCGCCGTTTGCCGGCGTGCATCTGGTGGAAGCGACCAAGCAGGTCTATCGCGCCATTCCGGCGCGGCGCGTGAAGCGGCGGCTTGTGCCGGCGCTCGAGCCGGCTCTGGCGCCGGCTCCGTCACCGGGCGGCTGAAGCGTCGCCCGGCGCATCTTTTTCAATTGTCGTCTTACTCGGCGCCGTCGCCACCGTCATTGCCCGGCTGGCTGCCGAAGTCGGCGCGCTCCGGACGGAAGCCGCCGCCGCCGCCACCGCCACGCCGCCGGCGTCGCCGGTGATGGCCGCCAAAGCGGTCGCCGCGGTCGCCCTGATCGTGGCCGTTCTGGCCGCCGCCGTTCTGCTGCGGCTGCGGGCCGCCGCTGCCGGTGATGAAGGCCGGCAGGCCGCCCATGTCGGTCTCGCCCGACGGCTGTTGCTGCTGCTGCGCGTAAGGCTGCTGTTGACGCGGCTGCTGCTGGTCGCGCGGCGGGAAGGGCTGCGCGTCGCGCGGCAGGTAAGGCTGCGCCTGTGCCTGCGGCTCGCGCGGCACGAAGCTCGGCTCGTTCTGGCCCATGAAGTTCGGCTGATCGTCGCCGTCGTCGTCGTAATTGTCGTCGGCCGCGCCCTGCGGCGCGCCGCCGCCCTGCTGCTGCTGGTAGTAGGGGTTCTGCTGCCGGAATTGCTCCTGCGCCGCCGCGATCAGGCGGAAGTAGTGCTCGGCGTGCTGATAGTAGTTTTCCGCCGCGACCGGGTCGCCCGAGCTCTGCGCGTCGCGCGCGAGCTGGATGTATTTCTCCGCGACGTGCGAGGCCGTGCCGCGAATTTTAACGTCGGGGCCGTTCGACTCGTAGACCCGAGTGAGCGGGTTCTGGCTCTTGCGGTGATTCCCCCGACCCCGCATGCGCTTTTGACCGTTTCTCATGATGTGCCTGTTCGCCGACCTTCCCTTGTGCCGCGGTAAGTCACCGCTTGCGTCGCGTTCCGTTCTCGCAAGTCCAGACCAATTCGCTGCGCGGCCGGACCTGCACGTCCGCGCCAGAAACCCAAGCTCGTACAAGAGCTGTTGTGCGTTCGCGTTTTGCGATTACAGCCGCAACCCCTTGGCCGCGGCCGCCCGCGGCGTCGCCAAGTTCTCGTTCAAGCGCGTTTTGCTCTGTTGTAGAATTGTGCTGCGCCTAACCGGTGAAGCGTTCAGACCCGTAGCTGACGCCTGTCCTTTGCCGATCTTCGTAAAGGCGCCGGCTTCGTAAAGGCCTCTCGTATCTGGCGCTTTGCTAAGCCGGCTCTCGCCGTCCGTCCTGCGCCGCCGCCACTCAGAGCCGTGCTCCGGGGTTCCTGCGGGGCAATGATCACGGGTCGATTCCGTGACCGAAAGCTAGTCGTTCCCGGCGGTTATTCCAAGCCCTTTTTTGCCCTGCACCCAAGCCCTGCGTTTCCGCCCGCGGCCGATGCGATTCGCTCATGCCGCCGGCGGAGAGGGTAAACGGCCGACCAGAGCCCTCGGAATGCCGCCCAGATCGGCGCGAATCGATAGGACATCAATCTTTTCGGCTTCGAACAGCGCCGTCACCGGACCGGCCTGCCCGGCGCCCAGTTCGACGATCAGCCGCCCGCCCGGCGCGAGCAGCGGCGGAACCGCCGCGGCAAGCGCGCGATAGGCGTCGAGACCGTCGGCGCCGCCGTCGAGCGCGAGGCGAGGGTCGTAGTCGCGCACTTCCGGATCGAGCGAGGCGATCGCGCCGCGCGCGATGTAGGGCGGGTTGGACACGATCAGGTCGAAGCGGCCCTGCACGCCGTCCGCCATGTTGCAGACGACGAAGGCGCAACGCGGCGCCAGTCCGAGCCGCTCCGCGTTGCTGCGCGCGACATGGAGCGCGGCGGCGCTGACGTCGGTCGCGACGCCGAGCGCGTTCGGCAATTCCTGGAGCAGCGCCAGCACCAGCGCGCCCGAGCCGGCGCCGATATCGAGGATGCGCAGCTTCTCCTGCCGCAGGCCGCCGCGCACGACGTAATCGAGCGCCGCCTCGACCAAAGTCTCGGTGTCCGGGCGCGGCACCAGCACGTCCGGCGTCACGTCGAGCATCAGCGACCAGAATTCCTTGCGGCCGAGGATGCGCGACACCGGCTCGCGCTTGAGCCTCCGCGCGGCCAACGCCGAGATCGCCGCGATCTCGCGCGGCTCGAGGATGCGGTCGGATTGCGCGAGAAGCTGCGCCCGCGACAGCCGCAACGCCGCGCCGATCAGCGCGCGCGCGTCGGTCATGCCGGAGTCGATGCCGGCTATCGCGAAACCCTTCGCCAGAAGGTGTTGCGCCTCGTCGACGCCGATGCCCGCCTTGAGCCCGGCGACCGGCCTCACTGGGCGCCTTCGGCCGCCAGCAAGTCGGCCTGATGTTGCGTCACCAGCGCATCGACGACCTCATCGAGCGCCTCGCCTTCCATCACCTGCGGCAGCTTGTAGAGCGTCAGGTTGATGCGGTGATCGGTGATGCGCCCTTGCGGGAAATTGTAGGTGCGGATGCGCTCGGAGCGGTCGCCGGAGCCGACCTGGCCGCGCCGCTCGGCCGCGCGCTCGGCGTCGAGCTTCGAGCGCTGCTGGTCATAGAGCTTGGCGCGCAGCATCTTCATCGCCTTGGCGCGGTTCTTGTGCTGCGAGCGCTCCTCCTGCACGTAGACGACGATGCCGCTCGGCATATGCGTGATGCGGATCGCCGATTCGGTCTTGTTGACGTGCTGGCCGCCCGCTCCCTGCGCGCGCATCGTGTCGATCTTCAGATCGGAGTCGTTGATCGCGATGTCGACGTCCTCGACCTCGGGCAGCACCGCGACCGTCGCCGCCGACGTGTGGATGCGGCCCGACGCTTCGGTGTCCGGCACGCGCTGCACGCGGTGCACGCCCGACTCGAACTTCATCTTGGCGAACACGCCACGGCCGTGCACCTCTGCGATGATTTCCTTGACGCCGCCTTTGGTGCCCTCGCTCAGCGACAGCACTTCGGTGGTCCAGCCCTGCTTGGCGGCGTAGCGCTCGTACATGCGGAACAGGTCGCCGGCGAACAGCGCGGCTTCGTCGCCGCCGGTGCCGGCGCGGATTTCGAGGATGGCGTCGTGGTCGTCCATCGCGTCCTTGGGCAGCAGCGCGATGCGGATGTCCTGCGCGAGCCGGTCGCGCTTCTCCTGAAGGTCGGGCTTCTCCGCCTCGGCCATCTTCTTCATCTCGCCGTCGGTCGCGGCATCGGCGATCAGCGCGTCGAGATCGGCGATCTCCTGCTCCACGGCGCGGTAGGCCTTGATGGCATCGACCACCGGCACGAGTTCGGCGTGCTCGCGCGACAGCTTCACGAACGCCTCGGGCGCGAGCCCGGACGAGAGCTCGCGCTCCACCAGCGCGTGGCGGTGGAGGAGGGCGTCGAGCTTCTGTTGCGGCAGGACGATCAAGGCTCGCGGTCTCGTATGGTGGTCGGCGGAAAAAAGGAATCGCTGCGGAGAATCTGGAAGCCGGGACGGCTTTGCACAATAGCCCGCTACAACTGCAGGCCTTCCGACGCGGCAAATTCCTGCAGCTTCTGCCGGATCGACACGCTGCCGACCGGCTTTTCAAGGAGCGGCAGCAGGGCGGCTTCCGCCTTGCGCGTGTCGAGGTCGATCAGCAGCGCCTTCACCGGGCCGACGGCGGACGGCGACAGCGACAGCGCGCGATAGCCCAGCGTCGCCAGCGCCAGCGCGCCGATCGGCTGCGAAGCGAGCTCGCCGCACAAGGCCACCGGCTTGCCGTGCCTCCTGGCGCGGTCGGCGATGTCTTTCAGCGCGCGCAGCACCGGCGTCGACAGCGGGTCGAACCGCTCGGAAACGCGGATATTGCCGCGGTCGGCGGCATAGAGGAACTGCATCAGGTCATTGGAGCCGACGGAGAGGAAATCGACGCGCTCGAACAGCTCGTCGAGCTGGAACAGCAGCGACGGCACTTCCAGCATGGTGCCGATCTGCACCCGTTCCGGCAGCGCGTGGCCGTGGCGGCGCAGGTGCGTCAGCTCGACCTCGACCAGCGCCTTCGCCTTGTCGAACTCCTCGACCATGGCGATCATCGGGAACATCACGCGCAATTCACGGCCGCCGGCGGCGCGCAGCAGCGCGCGCACCTGGCTGCGCAGGAGGCCGGGGCGGTCGAGTCCGAGGCGGATGGCGCGCCAGCCGAGCGCCGGGTTCTCCTCCTCGATGTTGCGCATGTAGGGCAGCACCTTGTCGCCGCCGATGTCGAGTGTGCGGAAGGTCACCGGCTTCTTGCCGGCGGCGTCGAGCACCGAGCGGTAAAGCGAGAGCTGCTCGTTGGTGCGCGGCAGCGTATCGGCCACCATGAACTGCAATTCGGTGCGGAACAGGCCGATGCCGCTGGCGCCGGTCTCCTCGATGTGCGGCAGGTCGATGGCCAGACCGGCGTTGATCATCAGCGCGATCTTCTCGCCGTTCTTCGTGACGCAGGGGCGGTCGCGGAGCGCGCGGTACTGCGCCTGGCGCCGCGCCCTGATCTTCACCCGCTCGGCGTAGGCGGATTCGATCTCCGGCGTCGGCCGCATGTGCACGTGGCCGGTCGAGCCATCGACGATGATGGCGTCGCCCGCCTCGACCAGGCCGGTGGCGTTGTCGATCTCGCCGACGGTCGGAATGCCGAGCGCGCGCGCGACGATGGAGACGTGCGAGGTCGGGCCGCCTTCCTCAAGCACGAGGCCGCGCAGGCGCTTGCGGTCGTAGTCGAGCAGGGCGGCCGGGCCCATCGCGCGCGCCACGACGATGGCGTTCTCCGGCATCTGCTCGCGCCCGGGGGCATGGTCCTGGCCCATCAGCACGCGCATCAGGCGGTTGGCGAGGTCGTCGAGGTCATGCAGACGATCACGTATGTACGGGTCCGACGCGCGCAGCATCCGCGCGCGGGTGTCGGACTGCACGCGCTCGACGCCGGCTTCCGCGGTGAGGCCGGTCGTCACCGCCTCGCGGATCTTGTGCAGCCAGCCCTGGTCGTACGAGAACATGCGATAGGCTTCGATCACATCGCGATGCTCGCCGCCGTCGGCGAGATCGCGGTGCTCGACCAGCCGGTCGAGATCGGCGCGCAAGGCGGCGATTGCCGCGTCGAGGCGCTTCAACTCGCGCGGCACGTCGTCGGCGATGACGTTGGTGATGACGACGCGCGGCTCGTGCAGCACGACGTGGCCGAGCGCGATGCCGTCCGACAGGCACGCGCCCGTCATTTGCATCGGGTGCCGGGCGGCGGGCTCGGCGCCGGGCCGGGCCAGCGCCGACAGCTCGCCCGAGGCGATCATCTCGGCGAGCACCATCGCCGTCGTCTGCAGCGCCTCTTCCTCTTCCTCGGTATAGGTGCGGCGAGCGCGGTTCTGCACCACCAGCACGCCGAGGGTGTTGCCGGCGCGCAGGATCGGCACGCCGAGGAAGGAGTGATAGATCTCTTCACCCGTCTCCGGCCGGAACGAGAAGGCGGGGTGCGACTGGGCGTCGGAGAGGTTGATCGGGTTGGCCTCGCTCGAGACCAGGCCGACGAGGCCTTCGTCCTGGCGCAGGACGGTCTGGTGGACGGCCTCGCGCTTGAGGCCTTCGGTGGCGTACAGCTCGAGCGTTCCGTCCACGCGCAGCACGTAGACAGAGCAGACCTCCGCCACCATGTTGGCGGCGATCAGGACAACAACCTTGTCGAGACGATCCTGCGCGCTGACCGGCTCCGCCATTACCTCGCGAAGCCGGCGTAGAAGCACGCGCGGACCGCCGAGCGCGCCACGCATCAGCAATTCCTCAGGCCCGGTGAAGCCGGGGCTCCTTTACGGGCCGATCATGGACGAATAGGGGCCGGGAGAGCCAATTTCCCCGGCCATCGCCCCGTCAGGCTATGCCAAATGCTTATGCAAGGGGCAAGCCAGCTTTCCCTCTCCCCGCAGGCGGGGAGAGGTGAAGAGGGGCCCTACGCCTTGTCCAGCCCGTAGAGGCTGTGCAGCGTCCGCACCGCCAGCTCCGTATAGGCGGCGTCGATCAGCACCGAGAACTTGATCTCGGAGGTGGTGATGGCGCGGATGTTGATGTTCTTCTCGCTGAGCGCCTTGAACGCCTGGGCGGCGACGCCGGCGTGGCTGCGCATGCCGATCCCGATGACCGAAATCTTGGCGACGTCGGTCGCGCCGTCGAGGCGGCCGTAGCCGATCTTGTCCTTGGCCCGCTCGATGGTGGCGCGGGCGCGGTCGAAGTCGGCCGAGGGCACCGTGAAGGTCAGGTCGGTGGTGGCGCCGTCGCCGGAGACGTTCTGCACGATCATGTCGACGTTGATGCTCGAATCGGCGAGCGGGCCGAAGATCGCGGCGGCGACGCCGGGCTTGTCCTGCACGGCGCGGATCGAGATCTGCGCCTCGTCCTTGGAGAAGGCGATACCGGTGACGGTTTGCTGTTCCATGATCTCACTCTCGTCGCATATCAGCGTGCCAGGGGGCGTCTTTCTGGGGTCGATGTCTTCCGGCTTGACGAAGCTCGAGCGCACGAAGATGCGCACCTTGTGCAGCATGCCCAATTCGATCGAGCGCACCTGCATGACCTTGGCGCCGAGCGAGGCCATTTCCAGCATTTCCTCGAAGGCGATCTTGTCGAGGCGGCGCGCCTTCGGCACGACGCGCGGGTCGGTGGTGTAGACGCCGTCGACGTCGGTGTAGATGTCGCAGCGTTCGGCGCCGATCGCCGCCGCGATCGCCACCGCCGACGTGTCGGAGCCGCCGCGGCCGAGCGTGGTGAGGCGGCCGCTCTCCTTGTGGATGCCCTGAAAGCCGGCGATGACGGCGACCTGGTTGCGCTCCTTGAAGCGGCGGACTAATTCGTCGCCGTTGATCCCGGCGATGCGCGCGGAGGCGTGCGCATTGTCGGTCAACAACGGCAACTGCCAGCCCTGCCACGAGCGCGCGTCCATGCCCATGTTCTGCAGCACGATCGACAACAGCCCGGCGGTGACCTGCTCGCCGGTCGCCACCACGGCGTCGTATTCGCGCGCGTCGTGCAGGGGAGCCGCGTCCTTGCACCAGGCGACGAGCTGGTTGGTCACCCCGGCCATGGCCGAGACCACGACGGCCACGTCATAGCCGGCGTCGACCTCGCGCTTCACATGCCGCGCGACGTTGCGGATGCGATCGAGGTCGGCGACGGAGGTGCCGCCGAATTTCATCACCAGACGTGGCATCGAGGTTCCCGGACCCGCGAAAAACAGCTAACAAGCGGCCGGCGAGGGGCTTGCTCAAGCGCCGGCCGCGAAAGGCGCGTATACATAACGGCGCGGCTGCGGCACTGCAACAATCGGAACCGGGCGGTGGTATGGCCGCGTCAATTAAGGATAAGCGAGCGATGACCGCCTCGGTCGATCCGCGGGAGGTCGAGCAGTTCGCCCGGATGGCGGCGACCTGGTGGGATCCGCGCGGGCCGATGGCGCCGCTGCACAAGCTCAATCCGGTGCGGCTCGCCTATGTGCGCGACCGGGCGGCCGAGCGGTTCGGCCGCGACCCCAAGCTCCTCGGCTGCCTCAAGGGCCTGCGCATGCTCGACATCGGCTGCGGCGGCGGGCTGCTGTCGGAGCCGCTGGCGCGGCTCGGCGCCGAGATGACCGGCATCGACCCGGCGGCGGAGAACATCGAGATCGCCCGGGCGCACGCCGCGGAGACGGGCGTCACGGCCGATTATCGCGCCACGACCGCCGAGGCTTTGGCCGAAGCCGGCGAGCGCTTCGACCTCGTGCTGGCGATGGAGGTGGTCGAGCACGTCGTCGACGTGCCGGCCTTCGTCGCCACCTGCGCGGCGATGGTGAAGCCGGGCGGGCTCCTGATGATGGCGACGCTCAACCGCACGCTCAAGAGCTTCGCGCTGGCCATCGTCGGCGCCGAATACATCCTGCGCTGGCTGCCGCGCGGTACGCACCAGTGGGACAAGTTCGTCAAGCCGGAGGAGCTCGAGACGGCGATCGAGGGCAACGGGCTGCGCGTCATCGCCGAGCGCGGCGTCATCTATAATCCGCTCGCCGACCGCTGGCAGCTCTCCTCCGACATGGACGTCAACTACATGCTGGCCGCCGCGCGCGACGCTGCGTGACGGCGCGGCATGACAGTTTATCCATTCCCGGGCTTGTCCCGGCGCGCCGATTGGTGACACTTGCCACCATGCCCGGCAGCCCCGCCGGGCATCGCTTTGCCGGAAACCGCACATGCTCTGGGCCGTCTTCACGCTGATCGCCGCCGCGGCGCAGACCGCGCGCAACGCCATGCAGCGCGAATTGACCGCGACGCTCGGCACCGTCGGCGCCACACATGTGCGCTTCCTGTTCGGCTTTCCGTTCGCGCTGTTCGTGTTCCTGCCCGGCGTGATGGTGGTCACCGGCTATAGCCTGCCGAGCCCGCCGCCGGTGTTCTGGCCGTGGGTGGTGGCCGGCGCGGTGATGCAGATCGCGGCCACCGCGACCATGCTGTCCGTCATGGGCGAACGCTCCTTCGTCGTCGCCTATGCCTACATCAAGACCGAGCCGGTGCAGGTGGCGCTGTTCGGCCTCATCTTCCTGCACGACAAGGTGACGCCGCTGACCGCCGCGGCCATCGTCATCGCCACCGCCGGCGTCATCGTCATTTCGCTGAAAGCCGGCGCCAGCAAGGTCTCGACCAAGCGCTCGACCGCGATCGGCCTCGTCTCCGGCGCGCTGTTCGCGCTTTCGGCGATCGGCTATCGCGGCGCCATCCTGTCGCTGCATCTGCCGCACTTTGTCATGGCGGCGACCTTCACGCTCGCCGTCGGCCTGGTGATGCAGGCGGCGATGCTGACCGCGTATCTGGTGCTGCGCGAGCCGAAGGTGCTGCGCGACATCGGCCGCGCCTGGAAGCCGTCGCTGTTCGCCGGCTTCATGGGCGCCTTCGCCTCGGAGTTCTGGTTCCTCGCTTTCGCCATCGCCACCGCCGCCAATGTGCGCACTTTGGCGCTGGTCGAGGTGCTGTTCGCGCAAGGGGTGACGCACCTCGTCTTCAAGGAGCCGACCACCAGGCGCGAGCTGTCCGGCGTCGTGCTGGTGGTGCTCGGCGTGCTGCTGCTGGTCTGGGCCTACTAGGCGCCATGCTGCCCTGGGAGAAGCTCGACAGCGCGCACATTCCCGGCGGCGCCGAGTTGCGGCTGATGCGGCGCGGCACCGAGTTCGCGATCAAGCTCGGCTCCAA
>DATNBL010000067.1:0-71675 GCA_035571935.1 Pseudolabrys sp. | reverse complement strand
CCCGGGCGGCGACGGGGCTCCACTCCCGGGCACTAAGACCCGGCGCCAGGAGCTGGCTGACGGGCGTGGCTGGTCCACGTACCGGAAGCGTGGCCCGTACGCCGTGCAACGACACCGCTGTGGCGCGCCGAGAGGCGCCCGTGCTTCTCGAGAGGGAAGCGCGGCCTACGGAACGAAGTGTCGCGCCTCATCGGCGCGCCACGCCCTCGGCATTCTTGCCGGGGAAGGACTCCCCGAAGCCCCTGTGGGCCGAGGGCCGAAGGAAGCGAGGGCGTACCCGGCGCCGACCAAAGAATGCGGGCGATGAGTCGTGTCCGCTTATCCCTTCCCTGAAGGGGGAGGGATAGAAGTGCGGAACCTCGCCGCCGCCCCGCCGTTCTGTTCCCTGACCCCCGCCCGCCGAAGGACACCCCATGATCGCTCTCGCGCATCTGCAGCCGGTCGTCGCGCTCATCGCCGGCGTCCTGATCCTGGTCATCCCGCGGCTCCTGAGCTTCATCGTCGCGGCCTATCTCATCATCACCGGCCTGATCGGCCTCGGTGTCCTCCACTAAGGTTCATCTCCTGAGGGCTTGCGCCGAAGGTTCCACGGTGCTTCTAGAGGCCGCAAAGGCCCTCCAACCATTCCCGAGCCATGGTCAAACGAAAAAAACCACGCATTGCTGTGAAGTCGAAGAAATCCGCCCCGCGCAAGGCGGCGCCCAAGGCTCCCGCCAAGGCGGGCAAGCCGGCGAAACGCGCCTCCGTCCACAAGGCCGCGCCGCAGAAGGGCAAGTGGGTCTATTCGTTCGGCGACGGCCGCGCCGAGGGCAAGGCCAACATGCGCGACCTGCTCGGCGGCAAGGGCGCGGGGCTCGCCGAAATGGCCAATCTCGGCCTGCCGGTGCCCCCGGGCTTCACCATCACCACCGACGTCTGCACCTACTATTACGCCAACGGCAAGCAGTACCCGAAGGCGCTCGAGGCGCAGGTCGACAAGGCGCTGGCCCAGGTCGGTAAAATCACCGGCAAGGTGTTCGGCGACCGCACGAATCCGCTGCTGGTCTCGGTGCGTTCCGGCGCGCGCGCGTCCATGCCGGGCATGATGGACACGGTTTTGAACCTCGGCCTCAACGACGAGACGGTCGAGGCGCTGGCGAAGAAGTCCGGCGACCGGCGTTTTGCCTATGACAGTTACCGCCGCTTCATCACCATGTATTCCGACGTCGTGCTCGGTGTCGGCCACGAGCACTTCGAGGAATTGCTCGACCATCATAAGGAGCGGCAGGGCTACACGCTCGACACCGACCTGACCGCCGACGATTGGGCCGAACTCACCGAGCGCTACAAGAAGCGCGTGCACGACGAGCTCGGCCATCCGTTCCCGCAGGATCCGCACCAGCAGCTCTGGGGCGCGATCGGCGCGGTGTTCGGTTCGTGGATGAACCAGCGCGCCATCACCTACCGCAGGCTCCACAACATTCCGGAGAGCTGGGGCACGGCGGTGAACGTGCAGGCGATGGTGTTCGGCAACATGGGCGAGACGTCCGCAACCGGCGTCGCCTTCACCCGCAATCCCTCGACCGGAGAGAAGAAGCTCTACGGCGAATTTCTCATCAACGCGCAGGGCGAGGACGTCGTCGCCGGCATCCGCACGCCGCAGGAGATTTCCGAAGCCGCGCGTCAGGAGGCTGGCTCCGACAAGCCGTCGATGGAAAAGGCGATGCCGAAGGCCTACGCCGAGCTGACGCGCATCTACAACGTGCTCGAGAAGCACTACCGCGACATGCAGGACCTCGAGTTCACGGTCGAGCAGGGCAAGCTGTGGATGCTGCAGACCCGCAACGGCAAGCGCACGGCGAAAGCCTCGCTGCGCATCGCCGTCGAGCTCGCCAACGAGGGCCTGATCACGAAGAACGAGGCGGTGCTGCGCGTCGAGCCTTTGTCGCTCGACCAGCTCCTGCATCCGACCATCGATCCGCGCGCGCACCGCCGCGTCATCGCCACCGGCCTGCCGGCCTCGCCGGGCGCGGCATCGGGTGAGATCGTGTTCTCCTCCGACGAAGCCGCGCAGATGAAGGCCGACGGCAAGAAGGTCATCCTCGTGCGCGTCGAGACCTCGCCCGAAGACATTCACGGCATGCACGCCGCCGAGGGCATCCTCACGACGCGCGGCGGCATGACCTCGCACGCGGCCGTGGTCGCGCGCGGCATGGGCAAGCCCTGCGTCTCCGGCGCCGGCGCGCTGCGCGTCGACTACAACAAGCAGACGATGACGGCCGGCGGCCAGACGTTCAATAAAGGCGACGCGATCACCGTCGACGGCTCGACCGGCCAGGTGCTGGCCGGCAAGGTCGACATGATCGAGCCGCAGCTCTCCGGCGAGTTCGCGACTTTGATCGGCTGGGCCGACAAGGTGCGCAAGCTCGGCGTGCGCGCCAATGCCGACACGCCGGCGGACGCCAAGGCGGCGGTGCGCTTCGGCGCCGAGGGCATCGGACTCTGCCGCACCGAGCACATGTTCTTCGACGAGGGCCGCATCCAGGCGGTGCGCGAGATGATCCTCGCCGACGACGAGGCCGCGCGGCGCAAGGCGTTGGCGAAATTGCTGCCGATGCAGCGCGCCGACTTCGTCGAGCTGTTCGAGATCATGCGCGGCCGGCCGGTGACCATCCGCCTGCTCGATCCGCCGCTGCACGAGTTCCTGCCGCACGGCGCCGAGGAGATCGCGGAAGTCGCGCAGGCGATGGGCGCCGATCCGCAGAAGCTCGCGGGCCGCGCGCAGGAGCTGGCGGAGTTCAATCCGATGCTCGGCTTCCGGGGCTGCCGCATCGCCATCGCCTATCCGGAAGTCGCCGAGATGCAGGCGCGCGCCATCTTCGAGGCCGCCGTCGAGGCGGCGCGGCGCACCGGCGAACCGGTGGTACCGGAGGTGATGGTGCCGCTGATCGCCACCAAGGCCGAGCTAGACCTGGTCAAGGCGCGCATCGACGCCATGGCGAAGGCTGTCGAGCAGGAGCAGAACGTCAAGCTCGACTACGACGTCGGCACCATGATCGAATTGCCGCGCGCCTGCCTGATGGCCGGCGAGGTCGCCGAGACGGCGGAGTTCTTCTCGTTCGGCACCAACGATCTGACGCAGACCACGCTCGGCATCTCGCGCGACGACGCGGCGAGCTTCCTCGGCATCTACACCGCGCGCGGCATCTTGCCGGCCGATCCGTTCGTGTCGATCGACCGCCAGGGTGTCGGCGAGCTGGTCAAGATCGGCGTCGAGCGCGGCCGCAAGGTGCGGCCGAAATTGAAAGTCGGCATTTGCGGCGAGCACGGCGGCGACCCGGCCTCGGTCGCCTTCTGCCATGAGGCGAAGCTCGACTACGTGTCGTGCTCGCCGTTCCGCGTGCCGATCGCGCGGCTGGCCGCGGCGCAGGCGGCGCTCGGCAAGACGGTGGCGAGCCAGGCGTAGCGGTCATTGAGGTAGGGCGGGCAAAGGCGCGTCGGCGCCGTGCCCACCGAACGCTTCCTTGCTGGATTGAGTTGGTGGGCTCGGCGGCTGCGCCGCCTTAGCCCACCCTACACCGCCACCTTGGCGAGGAAGTTCTCGACCTCGAGCCTGAGGTCGGACACCGCCGTCTCCACCGCCTGCGAGGAATCGCGCACGACTTGCGCAGACGCGCGCGTGTCGGTCGCCGCATGCGCGACCTCGCCGAGGACGCCGACCACCTGGCTCGTGCCCTTCGCCGCGCTGGTGACGTTGTGCGAAATCTCGCCGGTCGCCGCGCTCTGCTCCTCGACCGCGGCGGCGAGCGCCACGGTGTTCTGATTGATCTCCTGCATGCGCAGCGCGATGTGGCGGATCGCCTCGACCGCGCCTGCCGTGGAGTTCTGCACCGCGAGGATATGGCTGGCGATCTCTTCGGTCGCCTTGCCGGTCTGCACCGCGAGCGACTTCACCTCGGAGGCCACGACCGCGAAGCCGCGGCCGGCCTCTCCGGCGCGGGCTGCTTCGATCGTCGCGTTGAGCGCGAGTAGATTGGTCTGCCCGGCGATGTCGCGGATGAGCTTGACCACGTCGCCGATCTTCTGCGCGCCGGTGGCGAGCCCGGCGATCTCGCCGTCGGTCTGGCGCGCCTCTTCCGTCGCCTGCGCGACGATCGAGCCGGTCTGCGCCAGCTGCCGGCTGATCTCGGCGATCGAATGCGAGAGTTCGTCCGTCGCCGCCGCCGCCGAATCGACGTTGGCGGAGGCCGCGTTGAAGGCGTTCACCGCGCTATCGGCGCGCGTCGTGGTCTGGTCGGAGAAGCCGAACAGCGCGTTCGCGGTCGCGCGCATCGCCGCCGCGCTCTCGCCGACGCTGCCGAGCAGGCGCTCGGCGACCGGACGGAAACCGGCGATCGCGCCGTCGACGGCCTTGCGGCGCAGTTCCTGCTCGCGGCCCGCCGCGCGCTCTTCCTCGGCGCGACGCCGCTCGGTGACGTCTTCGTGCGTCGCCACCCAGCCGCCGCCGGGCAGCGGCTCGTTCTTGGCCAGCACGATGCGGCCGTCGCTCGCCTGCACGTAGATCGGCGTGCTCGCGCCCTTGCGCATGCTGTCGAGGATCGCCTCGCAGTAAGAGTCGATGTCGTTGATGAAGAGTCCCGTTTCCTTGCGGTGCTCGATCAGCCGGCGAAGCGTGCAGCCCGGCTTCACGACATCGGGCGACAGGCGGTACATATCGAGATAGCGGCGATTGACCAGCACGATGCGTGTCTGCGCATCGAACATGCACAGGCCTTGCGACATGTTGTCGATGGCGTCGACGAGCCGGCGGTTCTGCGCGGCGACGTGGCGGTACCAGCTGACGCCGAGGAACAGCGCGCTCAAGCCGAAGCCGGCCGACAGCAGCAGCCAGCCTGGAATCTCACTCGCCAATGTCGTTACTGCCATGCCCGCCCGCCGCCGGAACCCCGCGCGATCTTGGCGGCCACCGCTTGCGATACGGTTAACAATCGTCAAGCAATGCCCGCCCGTGCCCGACGGTTAACGGCTTCGCAAGGTTAATCGCGTCATAACCAAAGCATCGGGTGCCGCGGCTCGCGGCGTATCATGCGTGTTGCGGTGTGGCGTGAGCGGACGCGGGACAGGATCGCGGAGACGCCGTCGGCGGAGATCGGCACGGGTCGCGATCGCCGCGCTCCTGATGACGCTCGTTCCAACCACCATCGCCTATCAGGATCTCGGCGCGCTGCTCGTGCATCAGGCCGGCGTCGCGCAACGCTGGCGCGAACACCTGATCGCCTCGCCGTTCGGCACCATCCACGCCGCGACCTTCAGCATGCCGTCGCCGCTCGGCACGCGCATCCCGCATCCGCCGCTCTACGCGCTCGCGAATTTCGACCCGATGGACATTACCGGCTCGATCGGCGCCGAGCCGCTCGGCGATGGCAGCGAGCCGCTGCGGTTCCCGTCGGTCAATCGCCGCGGCAAGCGTGACGCGCTTGTCGCGCGCAAGCGCGCGCCGCTGCCGCCGTTGCCGCCGGTGCTGGCGATTGCGCCGGCGGTCCAGCCCGAGGCGGCGTTGAGCAAGGGGGGCGGGGAGGGACGCTTCGACGCCTATTCGCAGTACGACTTCCCGTCGCCGGCCGACACCGGCGCGGCCGCCGACATCGATCTGCCCTATCGCGACCTGCCGCCGATGGACCTGCTCGGCGTGAAGGCGGGCAAGGCCGAAGCAAAGGACTCCGCGCGGGTCTTCTTCGGGGCGAGGCCGTTGGCGCCCGCGGAGGAGCTTTCGCCGTGGGCGCCCGGCGAGGCGCCGGTCGTCGCCGGCGGCGATCCCGACATCAAGCTCGCGGCGCTCTCGCCGCCGTCCCTCGTTGAAAAGGAGGGCGAGAGCGTCGCCGCCAAGGGCGTCGTCACCGGCGCGGACGCGCATCCGCATTCGCCCGCCGAACGGCTGAAGCTCACGGGCACATCGCTCGCCAAGGCGGAGAAATGTCTCGCCAACGCCGTCTATTTCGAGGCGCGCGACGAGCCGGTGCGCGCGCAGATCGCGGTGGCGCAGGTCGTGCTCAACCGCGTGTTCTCGCCGTTCTATCCGAAGTCGGTGTGCGACGTCGTCTATCAGAACGCGCACCGCCATTTCGCCTGCCAGTTCACCTTCGCCTGCGACGGCAAGCCCGACGTCGTCACCGAGCCGGACGCCTGGGCGCGGGCAAAGCACATCGCGCGCGACATGCTCGACGGCAAATTGTGGATGCCGGAGGTGGCGAAATCGACGCACTATCACGACTACTGGGCGCACCCGAACTGGGTGCGCGAGATGCGGCGGATGGACCGCCTCGGCGGGCTGATCTTCTACCGGCCGCGCAACTGGGGCGACGGCTCGGACGAGCCGCGCTGGGGTGATGCCAAGACCACGGCGAAGGAAGCCGAAATCCTGAACAAGATGTAGCGCGATCAGGCACTTGGCAGGTCCAGCGCCGTCCCCGGCCCATGCATCGGGGAAATCGATTGAATCACGAATATTCGTTTTGTTGATAGGTAGGTGCGCGGCTACATTCCGTGCCCGCGCCGCTGGATCGGCGCCGAACATTCAGGCGGGCGACACATGACGGTTCCATCGGTCACGAGCGGCATCAGGACAGGCTGGCGGACGCCCGCCGTCGTTCTCGTCGTCGGCAGCATCATCGCGATGGTCTCGTTCGGGCCGCGCTCGGCGCTCGGCTTCTTCCTGACGCCGATGTCGCAGGAATTCCACTGGGGCCGCGATGTGTTCTCGATGGCGCTCGCCATCCAGAACCTGCTGTGGGGTGTGGGCCAGCCTTTCGCCGGCGGTCTTGCCGACCGCTACGGCGCCAACCGCGTGCTGATCGCCGGCACGCTGCTCTATGCCGCCGGTCTCGCGCTGATGGCGCATTCGACCAATGGCGGCATGCTCGACCTCTCCGCCGGCCTGTTGATCGGATTCGGCCTGTCCGGCTGTTCGTTCACGATCGTGCTCGGCGCGTTCGGCCGCCTGCTGCCAGCCGAGTGGCGCTCCATAGCGTTCGGCGCCGGCACCGCCGCCGGCTCGTTCGGCCAGTTCCTCTATTCGCCGATCGCGGTGGCGCTGATCGACAAGTTCGGCTGGCAGAGCGCGCTCGTGATCTTCGCGGTGGTGACGATGATCATCGTGCCGCTGGCGATGGCGCTCGCAGCTCCACGCAGCGAGACATCGGCGTCCGGCGCGCTAGCGCCGACGCAGTCGTTCCGCCAGGCGATCGGCGAAGCATTCGCGCACAGGAGCTACGTGCTGCTGGTGATCGGCTTCTTCACCTGCGGCTTCCAGCTCGCCTTCACCACCGTGCATCTGCCGTCCTATCTGGTCGACCGCGGCCTCTCGGCGGAAGTCGGCGGCTGGACGCTCGCGACCATCGGCCTCTTCAACATCATCGGCTCGCTCGGCTCCGGCTTTCTCGGCGCGCGCGTGCCCAAGCGCTATATCCTCTCGACCATCTATTTCGCCCGCGCCGCCTCGATCCTGATCTTCATCCTGCTGCCGCCGAGCACGGTGACGACGCTCGTCTTCGGCGCCGTGACAGGGCTCTTGTGGTTGTCGACCGTGCCGCCAACGTCGGGCCTGGTCGCGACCATGTTCGGCACGCGCTGGCTGGCGATGCTGTTCGGATTTGCCTTCTTCAGCCACCAGGTCGGCGGCTTCCTTGGCGTCTGGCTCGGCGGCATCGTCTACGATTATGCCGGCTCGTATAATCCGGTCTGGTACCTGTCGATCTTCTTCGGGGTGATGTCGGCGATCATCAACCTGCCGATCAGCGAGCAGCCGGTCGTGCGCGCCGCCACCGCGGCCGCCTGACCGCTTGCACCGGCCACCCGCGCGCGTCATGAATGCCCGTCAGGGGTTCAACCGGACGAGGCGCGCGTGGGTACGTTCAAGGCGATTGTGATCGAGAAGGCGGGCGGCGGCACGACGTCGTCGCTCACCGCCTTCGATGAATCGAACCTGATGGACGGCGACGTCACCGTCCGCGTCGAATACTCCACGGTCAATTACAAGGACGGCCTCGCCGTCACCGGCAAGGCGCCGGTGGTGCGGCGCTTTCCCATGATCGCCGGCATCGACGCCGCCGGAACGGTCGAGAGTTCGACGCATCCCGCCTGGAAACCGGGCGACAAGGTCGTGCTCAACGGCTGGGGCTGCGGCGAGACGCATCTCGGCGCCTTCGCCGAAAAGACGCGCGTCAAGGGCGACTGGCTGGTGCCGCTGCCGGCGACCATGAGCACGAAAGAGGCGATGGCGATCGGCACCGCGGGCTACACCGCGATGCTCGCGGTCATGGCGCTCGAAGGCCACGGACTAACGCCGGAGCGCGGGCCTGTCGCCGTCACCGGCGCCGCCGGCGGCGTCGGCTCGGTCGCGATCGCGATTCTCGCCAAGCGCGGTTTCACCGTGCACGCGGTCACCGGCCGGCCGCAGGAGGCGGATTATCTCAAAGGCCTCGGCGCCGCCGAGATCGTCGAGCGCAAAGACCTCGCCGGGCCGCCCAAGCCGCTGGCCAAGGAGCGCTGGGCGGGGGCGGTGGACTCGGTAGGCTCGGCCACGCTGGCGAACCTCCTGTCGATGACCCGCTACGGCGGGGCGGTGGCCGCCTGCGGTCTGGCCGGGGGCATGGACCTGCCGGGCTCGGTCGCCCCGTTCATTTTGCGGGGGGTGTGTCTTTACGGTATCGACTCGGTCATGTGCCCGCTGGAGCGGCGAAAAACAGCGTGGAAAAGGCTCGAGAACGACCTCGATCGCCAAAAACTGGCCGCGATGACCACGGAAACAGGCCTTTCCGATGTGCCCAAGGCCGCCGCCGATATCCTGAACGGGCAGGTCCGGGGGCGGATCGTGGTCAAGATCGGGTAAACATGTTCAGGATTTGGCGACGAACCGCCGGCATAATCCGCTAGGCTCGTCAAACGGGCCACAGTCAGTGCCGGTGGCGTTGCGTTCGGAGTGGTCGAGATGTTGCGTGGGGTAGCGCTCGTGGCGGGCCTTCTGGCCGCCGTCCCGGCTTTTGCCGGCGAGATGACCGCCGAGGAAGCGCGCCGCTTCGTCATCGGCAAGATGTTCAACTACACCTGCTTCGAAGGCACGCGCGGCCAGGGCCGCGTCTATGCCGATGGATCGGTCGTGGGCTCGATCCAGTTCCAGGGCTCGGGCCCGACGCGCTACGCGCACCTGCCGGCGGGCACGCTGCGGGTGAAGGGCGAGTCGGTGTGCGCGACCTTGCGCGGCCTGCCGGTCGAGCCCTGCTTCAACCTCGAGAAGACCAGCGAGACGAGCTTCCGCGGTTCGGTGTCCGGCCTCGGCTTTGCCTCGTGCGAGTTCACGCGCCATCAGGCGCGCGCGTCGCTTGCGCATGCCGAGCACGAGACGCACGGCCATCGCGCCGGCTCGCAGCCGCTCGGCCTGCGGCCGTCGATCACGGCCGAAAACAAGTAAGCGTTCGAAATCGATTGGCGGACGCCGGCCTTAAGGTCGACGTTTTTGTTTTCAATCTTTCGCCGGGAAGATCATGCAGGTAGTCGTGGCGTGGGCGTAGAGCTTGCCCGACGCGTCCTTCAGATCGCCTTCCGATGTCGCGACGGTGCGGCCGCGATGGATGACCCGGCCCTCGGCGCGCACAGGCCCGGTCTCGGCCGTCATCGCCCGCACGTAGTTGATCTTCAGCTCCAAAGTCGTCCAGACGTCGCCTTGCCGCATGGTCGAGAAGATCGCGCAGGCGAGCGCCGAATCCAGCAGCGTCGCGGCAAAGCCGCCGTGCACCGAGCCGATCGGATTGTAGTGCCGCAGCCCGGGCGTGCCGGCGAACACCGCGCGGCCCGCCTCCGCCTCGGCGAGATGGAAGCCGAGCGTCTCGCTGATCGGCGGGTTCGGCACTGTGCCGGCGACGATTGCCTTCAAGAAGGCGAGGCCGTTATAGCTTTTCAGGATGTCCGGCGAGACCACGCCGTAATGCCGCTCACTCACCTTTGCCGCCCCCATCTGCTTGTCGACGGGCGCCAATCTAGCGGCCCGGTCAGTCGAGATCGAGCCTGAACGGATGGCCTTCGGCCGCAGGCGCGCCGGGCCCGAGATCCTCGACGGCGCGCACCATGCGGCCGTCGCGCTCAAGCAGGCGGTCGGCGATGCCGACGATGCGCAGGTTCGGCTGCGCGGTCGGCGAGGCGCTACGGATGGCGCGGGCGATCTCGTTCTCGTCGCGGTGGGGGTTGAGCGCGCAGGCGGCGGTGAAAGCGGCGCCGGTCGAGCGGCTGATGCCAGCGAAGCAATGCACCACCATCGGCGAAGCGCGATCCCATCCCCGCGCGAATGCGATCAGGCGGCCGACGTGCTCCTCGGCCGGCACGGTGTAGCCGTCGGCCGCATCGACGATGTCGTCGACGGCGAGGATCAGGTGATTGTCCGGCGCGATGTGCGGCGGCCACTGCACGCGGTCGGCGAGACGGAGCAGCGTGACGACGTGACGCGCGCGGGTCTCCTCGACCGTGGTGTAGAGGCGGGCAAGCGAGCAGACGTGGATCATGATTGCGGTCTAGGTCCGTGGTGCGTCTTATCTATGACGTGTGCCGCGCGGGGGCCGCGCCGCGCAGCAGGGCCTCGACGCGTTCGATGAGGCGCGCCTCCGCGGCCGCGGCTGGCCACGGCGTGAGATAGTCGCGGATGAGCGCGGCGGAATATTTCGGCGGCGGGCCAAAGAACTTGCGCGCCTCGTCCTCGGCAAAGCCCGCGAGCTTGGTCGCTTCGAGCCAGGCAGCGTTGCGGTCGGCGGTCTTTATCAGCGTGGTGAGCTCTTCCGGCAAGCGCGCCGGCAGGCCGAAACGCAGATGGATGGCGCCGAGCAGGCGCTTCTCCACCGCCTTGTAGTCGTCGCCGATCACCGCCTTGAACGGCGAAATCATGTCGCCGATCACGTATTCCGGCGCGTCGTGCAGGAGCGCGGCGAGACGGCCTCGCTTGTCGAGCCGCGGCGCGTTGGCGCGCGCCAGCGCCTCGACCAGCAGCACGTGCTGCGCCACCGAGAAAATGTGCTCGCCGTGGGTCTGCCCGTTCCAGCGCGCGACGCGGGCGAGGCCGTGCGCAATGTCCTCCATCTCGACGTCGAGCGGCGAGGGGTCGAGCAGGTCGAGCCGCCGTCCCGACAGCATGCGCTGCCAGGCGCGCGGCGCGTTCCTTGCGCGGGTAGGGGGCTTGCTCATTTGCGTTTGGCGAGCTTTGAACACTTGGGATGGCGGAAGCAAGTCGTGAGGTGGTCGTTGACCATGCCGACCGCCTGCATGAAGGCGTAGACGATGGTCGGGCCGACGAACTTGAAGCCGCGCGACGACAATTCCTTCGACAGCTTGCGCGAGATGTCGGTCTCGGCCGGAATCTCTTTCGGCGTCTTGAAGCGGTTGACCTTCGGCCTGCCGTCAACGAAGCCCCACAGCAGCGTCGAGAAACCCGGGCCCTTCTCCATGATCTCGAGATAGCCGCGCGCGGAGAAAACCGCGCCCTCGATCTTGGAACGGTTGCGCACGATGCCGGCGTCGCCCATCAGCTTCTCGAGTTTGGCCGGGCGATAGCGCGCGATCTTCTCCGGCTGGAAATCGTCGAAGGCTTTGCGGAAGTTGTCGCGCTTGCGCAGGATGGTGATCCACGACAGGCCGGCCTGGAAGCCGTCGAGCACCAGCTTCTCGTAGAGCGCGCGGTCGTCGTATTCCGGAACCCCCCATTCCTCGTCGTGATAGGCGACGTAGAGCGGGTCCTGTTTCGGCCAGAGGCAGCGCTTCAGCCCGTCGTCGTGCAGCACCGCGCTCATGAGGAGCCGCCCGCGGGCCAGTCGAACCGGGCCCAGCCGGGCTTGACCGGGCGGATCGCGATGCCGCCCGCGGTGAGCGGCACGCCGGCCGCCTGCGCGTCGGCGACGCGGTCGAGGCGCAACAGCGCCAGCCCGCGGCCGTTGGCGGTGGCGCCGAGCATGCCGATCTCCTTGTCGCCGGCCATCACCGGTAGCCCGGAGCTCGGCGCGTAGTCGTCATAGGCGATCGGCACGACGCGGCTGCGCGCGCTCGCGCGGTGCTGCACGCGCGACACCACCTCCTGGCCGACGTAGCAGCCTTTGTCGAAGTCGACGCCGGCGAGCTGGTCCATGTCGGCCTCGTGCGGGAAGGCGTCGCCGTACATGAAGTCGGCGCCGCCGCGCGGCACGCCGAGCGCGATGCGATGCGCCTCGTAGGCCCCGGCATCGGTGAGCGTTGCGCCGAGATCGGCGGCGGCATCGCGCGCCAGATGCGGCGGCAGCATGATGCGGGTGCCGAGCGCCGGCAGACGCGGGTCGGCGTAGCAGAGCCCGTATTCGGTCTCGCCGCCATTGTCCCAGGCGGCCATCACGCCGAGCACCTCCGAGAGGTCCTCGCAGATGACCTTGGCTCGTAATTTGTAGAAGTTGAGCTTGTCGACGAGCGCCGTTGCCAGCGCGCGGGGGCAGTCGAGGAAGAAGCCGCCGCCGTCCTCGGCGGACGCTTCGGCGATGATGAAATCGGCGATGATCTTGCCCTGGGGTGTGAGCAGCGCGGCAAAGCGCGCCGCCGCCGGCGTGACCTTGCCCATGTCGCAGGTGACCAGCCCGTTGAGAAACTTGCGGGCGTCGTCGCCGACGACCTTGACGACGCCGCGGTCGGGAAGAAGCGCTGCCTGCATGCCAACCCTCATGAACACCGTTCGTTGTTTGCCAGAACTCGCCGCCGAAGGTAAGCGCCGTGGCCTTACAGCTTCCGGTGGTGGAGCACCGTCGGAATATCGTCCCGGTCGGTCTTCGATTCGCCGCAACCGACAGTTTTCCCCAGAGTTCCTCAACCACGTCTACAAGCGGGAATTGCAAATCCCGGCCAAAGGGTTAAGACCCGTGTCGTTTACCCAGCGCGGGTCCGGGCTATAACCAGCCCGGGGAGCCAATGATGCCCATGGGAGACGAGCTTCTGTCGCTGCGCATGCTGCTGGTCGGCGCGCCGCCGGCCGAGCGGGATCTCTGGCTGCGTGGCGCCGGCAACATATCCGTGCCGGTGGATTTCTTCGCGCAGGAGCCGGCCGAGGCCCAGTCGACGCTGAACAGGTCGGGCACGGACATCTGCATCGTCGATTCCGCGCTGCCGGCGCACACCAAGAAAGCCGTGCTTGCCGCCGCCCGCTCGACGCAGCCGCGGCCGCTGATCTTCATCTGCGGCGCCGGCCACGACCAGAACGGCGAGCGCGTCGATGGCGTGCTGCGGCGGCCGAGCAACCTCGACGACGCGCGCAAATACGCCGAGCTGTGCGCGCGCACTCGCGTGCCGACGCGCGTCTTGATCGTCGACGATTCCTCGACCATGCGCAGCATCGTGCGCAAGGTGTTGGCGGCGACGCGCTTTACCCTCGACATCCACGAGGCGCCGGAGGGGCTCGCCGCTCTGCGCGAGGTACGCTCGGGCCGCTTCGGGCTGGTGTTTCTCGACTACCAGATGCCCGGGTTCAACGGCTTCGAGACGCTGTGGGAGATCAAGCGCGAACAGCCGAACGTCGCCGTGGTGATGATGACCTCGACCGTCGACAACGCCATCGCCGACCGGGCGCACGCGGCGGGCGTGCTCGCCTTCCTCAAGAAGCCGTTCTACGTGACGGATATCGAGGCGGTGCTGGAGCGCTATTACGGCTTCTACGCCTGAACGGCGGGCCTACTGCCGCGCCTGCTCGATTGTGAACTCGCCGTTGCGGATGCGGTCGGCCAGGCCGCTGGTAAAGGTAGCGGCCGCGTCCTCGCCATAGGTTGAAACGAATTCAGCCAGCGCCGAAAACAGACAGGCCTGCGCCAGGCAGTCGCCGTCGATGCCGTCGAGACGCGCCTCGGCCCAAGCCTCCTGGAGGTAGGCCAGCGCGACGCGCTTCTGCTCATGGTCCGGCATCGGCTCGCGCGCGTGCACGGAACGACCTGCTGTGGTCATCCGGTTCCTGCTTTCCTCGTGACGTTCGGTGATGAACGCCGCCCCAAAGTCCCGAACGGGACGTTAGCACGCGGGGGTTCCGGCCACAGGTCACAATAAAGGAAAGGTTAACGGCACTAAGCCGTTTGTGGATTAATTGGCGTAACGCGCGGTGATTTCACGGGCGATTTTGGCGCCTTCGTCGAGATAACGGCGGATGGCGAGGTCCGCGGCGGGGGTGCAGGTGCGATAGGTCTGCTGGAACCCGCGGTAACCCCGGTTGTAGTTGGCGACGATCTTGCGGCGGCGGTCGCCGTCCGGGGCCTCGGCGTCGAGCAGAGCCTGCATCTGGTCGCGCCACTTCTGGCCTTCGTTGGCCTTGCACACCGTGCGCAGATACTGGAGCGCGCCGAGGATTTCGGCGAGCCGTTGCAGGTCGGCGTCATAGGGCGCGGCCGGCGTGGCAGCGGGGGCAGGCTCGGGCGCCGGCGGCTTTTTCTGCGCGTGCGCCGTCGCCGAGAGGCAGAGAGCCACGATGCCGAGCGTCAGAAGCTTCTTCAAAAGATGCGGACCCCCGCGGTGACGGCCTGATATGCGCTTGCTCCGCGGCGTCCGCAAGGCGCTCGCCTCAGGCGTCCGTTAACCGCGCCACGGCGGCGGCGACGATCTCGGCCAGGCCCTCGGTAGTCTTAAGGCCCGAAAGCTCCTCCGGCCTGATCCACCGCGCCTCGTCGAGCTCGTCGTTGAGCTTCGGCTCGCCGGACACCCAGCGCGCGGCAAAGCACAGGATGACGAAGTGCCGCTTGGCGCGGCCGTCGGCGTCGCGACCGATGACCTCGCGATGGCCGGCGAGCGTCACCGGCGCGATCTCGAGCGCCGTCTCCTCGCGCACCTCGCGGCGGACCGCCTCGTGCAGCGTCTCGCCGGCCTCCACCACGCCGCCGGGCAGGGTGTAGACGCCGAGCGCGGGTTGGCGCGCGCGGCGCACGACCAGCACTTTGCCGTCGCGCAGAATGGCGGCGCTGACGGCGAGAAACGGGCGCTGCGGATAGAGGCGATCGTCGGCCACGTGGGGAGCGCGGGTCCGTGGAGGGGTCGGCTCCTGTAGCACGGCCGGCGCGGGGCGGGCCAGCTTGCGCGGCCTGCGGCAAAGGCCGATATCTCGGCCATGTGCGGCCGCTACACCATCACCTCGGCCCCGGAAGCCCTGCGGGCGCTGTTCCGCTACGAGGAGCAGGCGAATTTCCCCGCGCGCTTCAACATCGCGCCGACGCAGCCGGTCCCGATCGTGCGCCTGACCGAGGGCAAGCGCGAATTCGCGCTGGTGCGCTGGGGCTTCCTGCCGTCCTGGGTCAAGGATCCGAGCCGGTTCTCGCTCATCATCAACGCGCGCGGCGAGTCGATCGTCGACAAGCCGGCGTTCCGCGCGGCGATGAAGCGGCGGCGCTGCCTGATCCCAGCCGACGGCTTCTACGAATGGCAGGCGACGGGGAAGGGGCCGAAGCAGCCTTTTTACATCCATGCCAAATCGGGAAAGCCGCTCGCGTTCGCCGGCCTGTGGGAATGCTGGGAAGGGCCGAACGGTGAGGCGGTCGAGACCGCGGCGATCGTCACGACGCGCGCCAACAAGATGCTGTCGCCGCTGCACGACCGCATGCCGGTCATCATCGCGCCGGACGCCTTCGACCTCTGGCTCAATTGCGGCGGGGTCGACGCGCGCACCGCAGAAGCGCTGATCGCGCCCGCGCCGGAGGCCCTGCTCGAAGCGCATCCGGTGTCGACTGCGGTCAATCGCACCGCCAACGACAATGCCGCGCTGATTGCGCCGGTCACGCCCGGCGCTATGGAACCGGCAAAGCCGCCGGCCCACCCGCGCACGAAACCCGCCAAGCCGCCCAAGCGCGAGACAAGCGATGGCGGGCAGGGCGTCTTGTTCTGAAAGTTCAGGGAACCTTTGGACTTCGGGTGCATCCAAGGGGTTGAATCCGGAGGAGCCCATGTCCGTTCTGAACCCTCAACCCCAAGCGCGCACGCCGGGCGATCTCGACGCGCTCGACGACGCAGCGCTGGTTGCCCTCGCCCGCCTGCGCGACGAGCCGGCGATCCGCGCGCTGACCCGGCGCTATAACCGGCGGCTGTTCCGGCTGGCGCGCAGCATCCTGCGCAACGAGGCCGAGGCCGAGGACGTTGTGCAGGAGGCCTGGGTGCGGGCCTTCACCGCGCTCGACGGCTTCCGCGGCGAGGCGGCGTTCTCGACCTGGCTGACCCGCATCGCGCTCAACGAGGCGCTCGGCCGCAAGCGCCGCCAGCGCCCGACCCTCGATTGGGAGACCTATGGCGATGCCGCAAGCGAGGCCGAGATCATCAATTTCCCGGTGTCGGCGATGGTGAGCGATCCGGAGCGGACCATGGCGCGCAGTGAAATCCGCGATGTGCTGGAGCGGTCGATCGACGAACTGCCCGATTCCTTCCGCGCCGTGTTCGTGGCGCGGATCGTCGAGGGGATGTCGGTCGAGGAGACGGCGGACCTGTTCGCGATCAAGCCGGAAACGGTGAAGACGCGGCTGCACCGGGCGCGCGCGTTGTTGCGCGAGGCGCTCGACCGCCAGCTCGGGCCGGCGCTAACCGAGACCTTCCCGTTCGGCGGCCGCCGCTGCGAGCGCATGACCGAGGTCGTGGTCGCGCGGCTCTGCCGCTCCTGAGCGGGAACCTTCCGCCCGCTGCCGCATCCAACCGGTATCGTTGCAGCACAAGGGAGGTTCTCCATGCGTGTCATAATCTACGCGGCGCTCGCCGCGCTCGCTCTGTCGCCATTGCCGGCGGCGGCGCAGAATGCCAAGCCGAACGACGCCCAGATCGCGCACATCGCCTACACCGCCGGCGCGATCGACATCGACGCCGCCAAGCAGGCGCTGAAGAAATCGAAGAACAAGGAGGTGCGCGCCTTCGCCGAGAACATGGTCAAGGACCACACCGCGGTGAACAAGCAGGCGCTGGCGCTGGTCAAGAAACTCAAGGTCACGCCGCAGGACAATCCGACCAGCCAGGCGCTCGCCAAGCAGGCGAAGGACAAGCGCGCCGAGCTCGCCAAGCTCTCGGGCAAGGCCTTCGACAAGGCCTATGTCGACAACGAGGTCGCCTATCACAAGACCGTCGACAACGCGCTCGAGACGACGCTCATTCCGTCGGCGAGCAACGCCGAGCTCAAGAGCCTGCTCGAGACCGGCCTGAAGATCTTCCAGGGCCACGAGCAGCACGCCGAACACGTCGACGCGATGCTCAAGTAGTCGGGAGCAAGGCCATGCAGCCGGGACGGACCGCCCTCATCGCCGCATTGTTGTGCGGCATCGTCTGCGCCGTCCCGGCGCGGGCCGAGACCATCAAGGTGGAGATCAAGAATCTGGTGTTCACGCCGGCCGAGGTCACCGCCAAGGCCGGCGACACCATCGTCTGGGACAACCAGGACGTCTTCGCCCACACCGCCACGGCGACCGACAAGTCGTTCGACGTGATGCTGCCGCCGAAGAAGAGCGCCAGCCTCAAGGTCACCAAGGCGGGCACCTTCGATTACTTTTGCAAGTTTCATCCGAACATGAGGGGGAAGGTGACGGTGGCGGAATGACGCCTCAGCCGCCGACGACCTGCGCGAAGAGACGCGCCGGATCGGCCGGGCCCTCGTCGCCGCGCCAGGCGACGTATTGGTCGGGCCGCACCAGCACCAGATCGCGCGCGTAGAGATCGCGCGCCTCGGCATTGCCGATATCGACGATGGTCAGGGGAATGTTGGCCCGAGCCGCCGCCGCGGTGAGTGCTGAAAGGTCAGCCGCGCCGCCGAAGCGCAGCAGCGTGAAGCCGACGCCGAGACGGTCGAACAGCGAGGCGCCGGCGCCGTGCCTGGAGTCGAGCCAGATATGCGGCGTGCGTCCCCCGGGAACGCTGGTCGGCCTGTACGCGATCGGATCGTCCCCCGGCGGCGCCTCACCATTGGGGATGATCGGCGAGCCGTCGTAGCGCGCGCCGAGTTGAACGCCCAGGGACGCGAATTGCTCGCCGAAGGTCGAGAGCATGGCGCCCGCCTTGCGGCGCGCCTCGGCGCCGGCCGCCGTCTCATCCTCGATGACCGGATCGACATTCGTCCCGCCGATATTGGCCGTAAGTTGCCGCGCCGCGTCGGTGTTACGCATCGCGACCGGCCGCCGCTCGATCTCGTACGAACCGAGCAGCTGCGGGCCGCCCCAGCCTTGCACCATCGCCGCGAGCTTCCAGGCGAGGTTCGAGGCGTCGTCGACGCCGGTGTTCATGCCGAAGCCGCCGGTCGGCGTGAACAGGTGCACCGCGTCGCCGGCGAGGAACACGCGGCCCGCGGCGAAGCGCTCAGCGACCAGCGCCATGCCCGCGGTCCACGGCTCGTGCGCGACGATTTCCATGCGCGTCTCGCGCCCGACGCAGCGGCGCATCGCGTCAGCCACCGTTTTGTCGTCGGGGGGCTGGTCGGGGACCGTCGCCTGGGTGCGGAAGAGGAATTCGTCCTTGCCGTTCACGGCGATCAGCGAGGAGCGGATTTCCGGATTGACGGCCCAGTACTGCCAGGCGTGGCGATGGCCGAGGCAGTCGCGATAGAGATCGGGCAGGCGGACATAGGTCGCGAACATTCGGCCGCCGAAATAGCGTTGCTCGATTCCCGCCTCGCCCTGGAATTTGATGCCCAGTCCGCGCCGCACCATGCTGCGACCGCCGTCGCAGCCGACGAGATACTGCATGCGCCATTGCTCGGGCTTGCCGCCGCGCTCCGGCGCCGCCTGCACGGTGACGCCGCTGTCGTCCTCCGCGAAGGCGTCGACGGTCCAGCCGAAGCGCATGACGATGTTCGGCCGGCGCGAGGCGTGCTTGAACAGGAAGCGCTCGACGTGCATCTGGTTGGCGCGATGGATAGGCTCCGGCACCTGATCGGTCGCGGGCGCCGCCGCGACCTGCCGCGCGACTTCGTTGGCCGACGGCATGCGCAGACGGGCGAGCTCGTGCCCGCTGAAGCGGGTGAAGTAGGCGACGTCGGTCGGATGATCAGTGGGCAGGCCGAGTGCGCGAACCGCATCGGCGATGCCGAGCCGGCGGAAATGCTCCATCGTCCGCGCGCCCTGCGTGCTGCCTTTCGGATGCCAGCGCGTCTGCGGCGCGCTGTTGAATAGCACCGAGCGCACGCCCAGTTGGTCTAGGAACAGAGCCAGTGTCAGCCCGATCGGGCCGCCGCCGACAATGCCGATGGGACTTCGCGATATTTCTGGGTCGGGCATGGATGCTTAAAAGACGCCCTGACCACTGGGCAGGGGCACGTAGACCCACAGGCTAGGGCGTCGGGTCGCGGCCGTCGAGCCATTTGGCGAACAGCGCACGCGGCTGCTCGAAATAGCCAGCCGCGCGGTAGAAATCGTGCACCTTCACGTTGTCCGGCCGCACCATCAGCATCACCTTCTCGCAGCCGCGCGCCTTCAGCCATTGCTCGCCGGCCGCTGTCATGGCGCGGCCATAGCCATTGCCCTGCTTCTGCGGATCGACGGCGAGGTAATAGAACCAGCCACGGTGGCCGTCGTCGCCGACCATCACCGCGGCAACGATCGCGCCATCCTCGCGCCCGGCGAGAATGACCGCGCAGCCGCTCTTCCGCGCGCGGGCGATATCGGCGCACGCGTCGTTCCACGGCCGCACCAGATCGCAGCGCGTCCACAGGTCGACGAGCGCGCCGTCGTCGGCGGCCGTCGCCTCGGCGATCGACAGCATTCGGTCAAATCACCTTGCCGGGATTGAGGATGCCGTTCGGGTCGAGCATGCGCTTGATGCCGCGCATGAGATCGAGCGCCACCGGGTCCTTGTACTCGGGCAGCAGGTCGCGCTTCATCACGCCGACGCCGTGCTCGGCCGAGATCGAGCCGTTGTATTTCTTCACGACCGCGAACACGACCTCGTTGACGTCGCCCCAGCGGGCGAGGAACGCCGCCTTGTCCATGTTTTCCGGCTGGTTGATGTTGTAGTGGATGTTGCCGTCGCCGACATGGCCGAACGGCATCGGCCGCGCGCCGGGGATGAGCTTTACCGCCGCCGCGTTCGCCTCCTCGATGAAAGCCGGGATGGCGGCGATCGGCACCGAGATATCGTGCTTGATCGAGCCGCCGAGATGGCGCTGCACCTCGCCGAACATCTCGCGGATGCGCCAGAAGGCTTTTGCCTGGTCGAGGCTGTCGGAGATGGTCGCGTCGGTGACGAGGCCGCGCTCCATGCCGGCGGTGAGGATCTCCTCCATGGTCTCGCGCAGGCCTGTGCGGGCCTGCGACGACAGTTCGACGAGGATGTACCAGGGCGAGGGCTTGCTAAGCGGATCGCGGCTCGAGGAATCGTGCTTGATCACCGCCTCGACGCCCTCGCGCAGCATCATCTCGAACGAGGTGACGCTGCCGCCGGACCGCTCCATCGCCACGCCGAGCATATCGACGGCGGCCTGCGGCGAGGTGACGGCGGCGAACGCGGTCTCGACCGAGCGCGGCCGCGGCACGAGCTTGAGCACCGCGGCGGTGATGATGCCAAGCGTGCCTTCCGCGCCGATGAAGAGATCGCGCAGGTCGTAGCCGGTGTTGTCCTTCTTCAGTTTGTTGAGGACGTTGAGCACGCGGCCGTCGGCCAGCACGACTTCGAGGCCGAGCGCGTGCGAGCGCGTGATGCCGTGCGCCACGGCGGCGACGCCGCCGGCATTGGTTGAGAGATTGCCGCCGATGGTGCAGGTGCCTTCCGACGGCAGAAGCTGCGGATAGAGCCGGTCGGCCTTGGCCGCGGCCTCGCGCGCGCGCTGCAGTGTCACGCCGGCTTCCACCGTCATCGTGTTGGAGACGGCGTCGACCTCGCGCACCTTGTCGAGCCGGTTGAGCGAGACCACGACCTCGTTGTGGTGTGGGATCTGACCGCCGACGAGCCCGGTATTGCCGCCCTGCGGCACGATTGCCGTCTTTGTCTCGTTGGCGAGCTTGACGACCTTCGCCACCTCCTCGACCGAACCGGGCCGCAGGATCACCGGCGTCTGGCCGCGGAACAGGTCGCGCATCTCGACGAGATACGGCGCCTGCATCTGCGGATCGGTGATGGCGTATTTCTCGCCGACGATCGCCGCAAAGCGATTTAAAAGGTCCGGCGCGAGGCTGCGCATCGGCTCATTCTTGACGAGGACGTTCATTTGCGGACCTCTAAGGTTTCGGCGCGGCGGCGCGCGCCAGCCTGTCGTTGATGGCCTCGCCCAGGCCTTCGTGCGGGATCGTCATTACCGCGATGTGCCGCGCGCCGGAAGCGTCGAGCGCGCGCAGATGCGCGAACAGGTTGGCGGCGGCCTCGATCAGGTCGCCGCGCGGCGAGAGATTGAGCGTCGGTCCGGCATGGGCCGGCGCGGCGCCGAAGGCGAGCAGGGCCTCGCCGGCGCGTGGCGCTTCGGCGTTCAGGCGCAGGTCCGCTTTCGGCGCGTAGTGTGAGGACAGCATGCCCGGCGCGATCGGGGCGTCGTCCTCCGGCACCGCGGCGAGCGCAAGCGGCCGGCCGAGCACGTGCTCGATGGCCTCGCGCGGTAGGCCGCCGGGGCGCAGCAGCGACGGCTCGCCGAGGCAGGAGACGATGGTCGATTCCACGCCGACATCGCAGGGCCCACCGTCGACCACGAGGTCGATGCGGCCGCGCAGGTCGCCGATGACGTGCGCGGCGCTGGTCGGCGAGACGTGGCCGGAGCGGTTGGCCGACGGCGCCACCACCGGGCGGCCGAAGGCTTGCAGCAGCGCCTGCGCGACCGGGTGCGCCGGCACGCGCAGCGCGACGCTGTCGAGGCCGGCGAGCGCGAGATCCGAGACGCCGCAGGCCGGCTGCTTCGGCAGCACCAGCGTCAGAGGTCCCGGCCAGAAGGCGGCGGCGAGTTTCTCGGCGTCGGCATTGAACACGCCGACCTTGCGCGCGGCGGCAAGGTCCGCGACATGCGCGATCAGCGGGTTGAAGGCCGGGCGACCCTTGGCTGCGTAGAGCCGCGCTACCGTCTCGCCGTTGCCGGCGTCGGCGCCGAGCCCGTAGACCGTCTCGGTCGGGAAGGCGGCGAGCCCCCCGGCGGCGAGGCAACGGGCGGCTTCGGCGATGCCGGCGGCATCGGCGGCCAGGATCTGGGTGCCCAGTTCAGCGTTCATCGGATTCCGGTGGTCGCGCTTGCCTTTAAGGGAGCGGCGGTTATAAGACCGGCGCCAGTCGGAGTGTAGCGCAGTCTGGTAGCGCACCACGTTCGGGACGTGGGGGTCGCAGGTTCAAATCCTGCCACTCCGACCATTTCCTCGTGACATTCGAATGCTTTACGCCGCGCGCGGTGCCGTTTTACCGCGGGCAGGCGAGCCATGCACGCGGCGCGGGCAGGGGCAGGGCGCGCCCTTGTGCGCGGCGGCGGCCGCCGCGTAACTTTCGAGCCGACGGACAACAACGGCCGGAGCCGTCCGGCCGCCTCTGGGGGGATCATCCATGCGCCTGACAACCCGATTCGCGCTGCGCCTTGCCGCAGCGTCTCTCTGCCTTTCCGCCTTCGCTGCGGCCCCGGTCCGCGCCGCTGACTATCCGACGCGCCCGGTTCGCATCATCGTCGGCTATCCGCCCGGCGGCTCGACCGACATCGTGGCGCGGCTGATCGGCAACTGGCTCAGCCAGCGCCTCGGCCAGCAGTTCATCGTCGAGAACAAGCCCGGCGCCGGCAACAATCTCGGCACCGAGCAGGTGGTGAAGGCGGCGCCCGACGGCTACACGCTGCTGCTCGTCAATCCGGCCAACGCCATCAACACCTCGCTCTACAAGAAGCTGAATTTCAATTTCCTGCGCGACATCGACGCCGTCGCTGGCGTCATCAAGGTGCCGAACGTGATGGAGGTGAACCCGAGCGTGCCGGCCAAGACCGTGCCGGAGTTCATCGCCTACGTAAAGGCGAACCCCGACAAGGTGAACATCGCCTCATCCGGCAACGGCACCTCGATCCATCTCTCGGGCGAACTGTTCAAGATGATGACCGGCACCAAGATGACGCACGTGCCCTACAAGGGCTCGGCGCCAATGCTGACCGATCTCCTCGCCGGCCAGGTGCAGGTGACGTTCGACAACCTGCCGTCGTCGATCGGCCACATCAAGGCCGGCAAGCTGCGCGCGCTCGCTGTGACCACCGCGACGCGCTCGCCGGAACTGCCGGACGTGCCGACGGTTGCCGAGACCGTGCCGGGCTACGAGGCCAGCGCCTTCTTCGGCTTCGGCGTCCCGCACGGCACGCCGAAGGATGTGGTCGAGAAGCTGAACAAGGAGATCAACCTCGCGCTCAAGGATCCGGGCATGCTCAAGAAGCTCGGCGACCTCGGCGGCATCCCGTCGCCCGGCACGCCGGAGGACTTCGGCATGTTTCTCAAGAACGAGACCGCGAAGTGGGAAAAGGTCGTCCGCGCCGCCAACCTCTCGATCGAGTGACGCATGTTTGAATGTGCATCCCGGGCGGTGGCGCCCGGGATGACTTTATGAAAGCCAGGCAATGACCCGTAAGCGTCCCGAGGATCTGCGCAGCCACCGCTGGCTGGGCGTCGAAGACATGCGCTCGTTCGGCCACCGCTCGCGCTTCCGCGGCGCCGGCTATGACGCCGCCGACTGGAGCGGCAAGCCGGTCATCGCCATCGTCAACACCTGGAGCGACATCAACCCGTGCCACACGCACCTGCGCGCGCGCGCCGAGAGCGTGAAGCGCGGCGTGCTGCAAGCCGGCGGCTTCCCGCTCGAACTGCCGGCGATGTCGCTTGCCGAGACCTACATGAAGCCGACGACGATGCTCTATCGCAACATGCTGGCGATGGAGACGGAGGAATTGCTGCGCAGCCAGCCGATCGACGGCGCGGTGCTGCTCGGCGGCTGCGACAAGACCACGCCCGGCCTCGTGATGGGCGCGATCAGCATGGGGATTCCTGCGATCTACGTGCCGGCCGGGCCGATGCTGCGCGGCAACTGGCGCGGCGAGTATCTCGGTTCCGGCTCCGACGTGTGGAAATACTGGACCGAGAAGCGCGCCGGCAACATCACCGACGACGACTGGCACGAGATCGAGGGCGGCATCGCGCGCTCGTTCGGCACCTGCATGGTGATGGGAACGGCGGCGACGATGATGGCGATCGCCGAGGCGCTCGGCCTGTCGCTGCCCGGCGCGTCGTCCATTCCCGCCGCCGACAGCAATCATCCGCGCATGGCCACGGTCGCCGGCCGCCGCATTGTCGACATGGTGTGGGAGGACCTGACGCCGGCGAAAATCCTCACCGCCGCAGCATTCGACAACGCCATCAAGGTGCACATGGCAATGGGCGGCTCGACCAACGCCATCATTCATGTCGTGGCGATGGCGCGGCGCGCCGGCATCCCGATGGACATGAACAAGTTCGATGAGCTGTCGCGGCAGGTGCCGGTGCTGGCCAATGTGCGGCCGTCCGGCCAATACCTGATGGAGGACTTCTATTACGCCGGCGGCCTGCGCGCGCTGATGGAGAACCTACGCGAGAAGCTCGATCTCTCCTGCATGACCGTCACCGGCAAGACCGTCGGTGACAACATCGCCGGCGCCCAGGTCTACAAGCCCGACATCATCCGCGCGCTCGACGACGCCGTCTACGCCGAGGGCGCGACGGCGGTCTTGAAGGGCAACCTCGCGCCGAACGGCTGCGTCATCAAGCCGGCGGCGGCCGATCCGCGCTTCCTCAAGCATCGCGGCAAGGCCATCGCCTTCGACGATTACAACCACATGATGCGCGAGATCGAGCGCGACGATCTCGACGTCACGCCCGACCACATTCTCGTCCTCAAGAACGCCGGCCCGAAAGGCGGCCCCGGCATGCCGGAGTGGGGTATGCTGCCGATCCCGAAACGCCTGCTGGGGCAGGGCGTGCGCGACATGATCCGCATCTCCGACGGGCGCATGAGCGGCACCAGCTACGGCGCCTGCATCCTGCACGTCTCGCCGGAGAGCTATGTCGGCGGGCCGCTGGCGCTCGTTGAAACCGGCGACGAGATCGAGATCGACGTCGACAAGCGCCTCATCCATCTGCACGTGTCGGATGCGGAGCTGGCGCGGCGCAAGGCGGCATGGAAGCAGCCGGCGCCGCGTTATCCGCGCGGCTACGGCGCGCTCTATTCCGATCACATCGGCCAGGCCGACCAGGGTTGCGACTTCGATTTCCTCCAGGGCACGGCGAAGGTCCCCGAGCCGGAGATCCACTAGACCACGAATGGCACCAGCGCCTTCACCCGCGCGCGGTAGCGTGTGTAGGCGTCGCCGAATTGATCGCGCATAAATCGCTCCTCGACCCGGACCTTGTAGAGGATGCCGGCCAGAAGCAACGCCAGCCCGGCCAGCGCGCGCCAGCGATCGATGGCGATGGCCGTGCCCGCGAGCGCCAGCAGGAGCCCGCTGTAGATCGGGTGGCGCACCAGCGCGTAGGGCCCGCTCTGGATGAGCTCGTGGCCCTTCTTCAGCGTTACCGTGCCGCTCCAGTTGCCGCCGAGCCATGCGCGCGCGGCGGCGGCGAAGGAAAGTCCCGCAACGGCCAGCGCCACGCCGGCGACGAACCAGCCGAAGGTGCGGGCATGGAAGCGTCCCTCGAAGGCCGGGCCGAGCACATGCGGCCAGGCGAGGAGGGCGGCGCCGGCGATGATCGGCGCATGATGCAATAGGCGCGACCACGCGCTTTCCTGGCGCGCGACCTCCTTGGTGCCGCGCGCCGCGAGCACCCAGTAGGCGAGCCAGGCGAGCCACAGCCCGGGGATCAGCGACTTGAGGAATTCCTGCATCCGGTACGGTCTAGCCCAGAACTGTGGCCCCAAGGTGCAGGTCTCGGTCCGCTGCGGATACCGCCGGCGTGAACTTCTTCATGGGGCCTGCCGTTGAGAGGCGGCCGCCTTGCGCTGCCATCATCAGGGAGGGCTCCATGTCCATGCTAGGGAAGTCACTGCTGTTGTCGCTGCCCGTCGCCTTCGTGCTCGCAATGCCGTCCGCGCAGGCGCAGCAGGGCGCCGCGCACACGGTCACCGTGAAGAACCACAAATTCCAGCCGGCCCAGATCACCGTCAAGGCGAACGCGCCGGTGTCGCTGCGCGTGCGCAATCAGGACTCCAGCCGTATGGAGTTCGAGAGCTCCAATCCGAGCGTCGAGAAGGTGATCGGCGGCAACGGCGAGGCGACGATCAAGCTCAAGCCGCTCGCGCCGGGCAAATACGAGTTCTACGATGATTTCAACCAGCAGAGCACCTTCGTCGTCATCGCCCGCTAGCGCCGGCAGGGGTGCAAGCGGCAAGGGATAATGCTAGGCCGTGCCGGCAATTCGGGACTTCTGGCATGGCCGACGACATTCCCTTCAACAAGACCCTCGATCTCGCGCCCGACACCGTCGACGAGCCGGTGCCGGGCGTGCGGCGCGTGATGGCCAATAATCCCGGGCCGTTCACCTTCAAGGGCACGCTCAGTTACATCGTCGGCCGCGGCAAGGTCGCGATCGTCGATCCGGGCCCGGACGATCGGGCGCATATCGGCGCGCTGCTCGAAGCGGTGCGCGGCGAGACCGTGACCCACATCTTCGTCACGCACACGCATCGCGACCATTCGCCGGCGGTGCCGGCGGTGAAGGCCGCGACCGGCGCCACCGTCTATGCCGAGGGGCCGCACCGCGCGGCCCGGCCGCTGCACATCGGCGAACTCAATGTGCTCGATTCCAGCGGCGACCGTAATTTCCGCCCCGACGTGGCGATGAAGGACGGCGAGATCGCCGAAGGCGACGGCTGGGCCATCGAAGGTGTCGCGACGCCGGGCCATACCGCCAACCACATGTCATTTGCGCTCAAGGGCCGCGGCATCCTGTTCGCCGGCGATCACGTGATGGGCTGGGCGACGTCAATCGTCGCGCCGCCGGACGGCGCCATGAGCGACTACATGGCCTCGCTCGATAAGCTTGCCCGCCGCGACGAGGAACTCTATTTCCCCGGCCACGGCCCGGCGATTCCCGAGGCGCGGCGCTTCGTCAGCTACTACACGCTGCACCGCAAGGCGCGCGAGGCCTCGATCCTGCATCGCCTCGGCAAGGGGCCGACCGACATCCCGACCATCGTGCGCGCGATCTACATCGGCATCGACGCGCGCCTGACCGGCGCCGCCGGCCTGTCGGTGCTGGCGCACATGGAGGATCTCGTCACGCGCGGCCTCGTCATGACCGACGGCGCGCCCGCGATCGACGGCGTCTACCGCTTGGCCGGCTGACGCCGCTGCTGCGCGGGCGCCGGCTTCGGCGTCGGCCGCTCGTCGGAGCGCGCCGATTCCGGCACGTTGCCGGCCTCGTCGTCGATGTCGGCGAGCAGCGCCACGATGCGCCGCGCATTGGCGCCGAAATCGTGCAGGCCGTAGCGCGAGGCGGAGCGCACGTCGACGCGCGAGCCGCCGTCGCGCAAGCCCGTCACCCGCACCACGACGTCGTCGCGGAAGCCCATGATGGTCGTGCGCGCCACCGCCTCGATGACGCCGTCGCGTCGCGCGGTCGCCGGCGGCCGCGCGTCCACCACCAGCCATTTGCGCTTGTTGATGACCTTGAGCGCCACGTCGTAGGCGGCGCGCACCGGCAATTCGACCTGCAACGGCGTCACGTCGGGATAGGCCTTGCGCTGCTGATCGGCAAAGCCCGCCGGATAATCGACGCGGCCGCGCGGGCGCAGCCGCGACAGCACCTCGAAGCGCGGCGGGTTCGACAGGTCCGTCGTGATGTCGTTGATCTCGGGTAGCTTGCTGGCGCGCAGGCCCAGGTAGGCGGGGTAAGCGAGCAGCATGAGGCCGAGCAGCATGCCGCCGATGGCGCGGCCAAGGCCGGACGAGCCGCTGCGCCAGATGGCGATGAAGCTAGCCAACGCCAGGAGGATTGCCGCGGCGGCGAACACCAGAGCCGCGCCGAAGGTGGCGATGGCCGGGCCGATCTCGAGCAGGCCCGAGCGGACGATGATGACCGACAGCGCCGCGACGGCCAGGGCGAACCAGGCAAGCCGCGCCGACCAGATCGCCAAAGGCGACATGGGCTCATCGACAAAAGGACGGCGCAACATCGGTCTTTCCTACCCTCGATCCCTCATCCCTTGCAGATGCCGCGCAGCGCTGTCCACTCTTGCATCGACAGCATAGACGGTCCTGCAACGGCCGGCGCCAGCCGTTCGATGGTTGCGACGCGGGCCCTGGTGTCGGGATGGTCGCGCAGTATCTTCATGCCGGGTTCGGTCGCGCCGCCGATGCGGACGAGGATCGTCCCGAGCGCCCGGCCGTTGCCGCCCGCCTTCTGCATCAGGCCGACGCCGTAGGCGTCGGCGGCGGCCTCGACCTCGCGCGAATAGGACGATTGCAGCACCGACTTGGCGGCGATGACCACGGCGCCGCCGCCGACGAAGTCGCCGAGCAGCATGCCGAACAGGAAGGAGAGGCCGGCGCCTTGCAGCACCGCGCGGGTGCCGTCGCGGTGCGCGACATGGCCTATCTCGTGCGCGATGACGCCGGCCAGCTCGTCGGCGTCGCGCGCGGCGTCAATCAGGCCCTCGAACACGTAGACCTGGCCGCCGGGGATCGCCAGCGCATTGGCTTCCGGACGGTGCACGACCGTGAACGTCAGCGGCAGCGGCAGGGCGGCCGCGGCCTCCAGCCGCTGCGTCAGGTGCGCCAGCGCCGCGCGCGCCTCGGTCTTGCCGGCGCCGCACTCGAAGGCGGCGCCGGCGTGCCTGGTGTCGAGCGAGCTGCGGATCTGCATGTCGACGGCCGCGCCGAGCTTGCGCTCGACCGCGACCGGCAGCAGCGGCGAGACACGGGTGGCGAGCGCCGGCACGCCGAACCACGCGACGACGAGAAGCGAGGCGACCGCGCCCATGCTGAGGCCCACGACCGCCAACCGCTGGCGGTGCTGCATTCCGCCGCTGCGGTCGACATTGGCGGCCCTGGCGTCGACCGCGGCGGCGAAGGCCGCGTCGAATATCTCCAGCCGCTCCAGCAGCGCATTGCCGTGGCGACCGATCCGCAGGACGTTGTCGGGCGCCGGCAGGCCATCGATCTCCTCGTAGGGCCATTCGGCGAGCAGGCGGCCGCTTACGTCGTCGATCGTGAGGGTGCGCGCGCCGAGCGTGACGCGCACGTCGCGGCGCGTGCTGATGCGGCCGTCGAAGAAGACGCCGGCGCCCGCGGTCGGTGCTTGCACGGTGTTCGCCATCAGTAGCCGCCCACGTTCAACGCATCGGCAAGACCCTCGCCGAGCGGCGAGCTCGCGCCGCCACGCGCTTCCACGTGGTCGAGCAGATCGAGGCCGGAGAGTTGCAGCGTCTCGCCGCCGAGTTGCCACAGCGAGAGCTGCACGGTGGCGCGGTAGATGGTCGAGTAGCCGAGCGCGGCGACGACGTAGCCGCCGAGACCGACCAAGGTCGCGGCGATGTCACCCGCGCCGGTCTCGGGCATTTTGCCGGCGAGCACGCCGATCAGGATCAGGAGCGGGATCGCCAGCAGGCCGAGCACGATCGTGAACACAAGGCTCCACCACAGGAAGCGCATGTAGGCGCCGTAGACCTGCCGAATGCGCAGCTTCGACCGCGCCTCGATGGCGCCGAAGCGCAGGCCCGAGGTCCACCAGCGCAGCACAATGGCCTGGAACACGGGATAGAGGAGCGCGGCGAGCGCCACCGACAGAACGACCATCAGCACCGCGAAGACGACCACTTCGCCCAGCGCCGGATTGCCGCCCTCGACACGGCCCATGACATTGTCGCCGCCCTGCGCGACGGCGGCAGAGAGCGCCGTCCAGTCGACGGCCTCAATGAAGGCGGCGATCGCCAGCGCGATCGGCGCGACGATTAGCAGCCACAGCGGCAGGCCGCGCAGCAGGAGCTTCCAGCCGGCGCCCGCGAAGCGGCCGGGCAGGGCGCCGTAGTAGGTGTGGCGCATCTTGTAGCGCTCGAGGCTCGCGAGCTGGAACGGATAGGCGAGGCCGAGCGTCAGCGCGGTCAGGAGCCACCAGGCGGCGGCGCGGGTGGCATAGACCAAGGCCGAGCCGTCCTGCGTGAACCGCAGGCCGCGGAAGATGGTTCGCGTCAGCCGGTAGCGCCGCGCGCGGTAGAGCGCGTATTGTCCGAGCACGCCGAGGCCGAGGAAGGCGGCGACGCCCGCCATCTCGCCGATTGCGCCCAGATCGAGCGCGGCGATGAAGAAGCCGGCATAGACCGGGACCAGCACCGCGACGGCGACGAGGAAGCCGAGCACCAGCTCGAGCGGCGTCCCGGCGTATTCCAGCGTCTCGCCGTCGATCGCCGTGTTGACCCACAGGAAGCGGCGCACGTCGGTCATCAGCCAGAAGCGGTAAAGGCCAAGCGTGGCCATCAGCAGCACCGCGCCGCGGCCGAGCAGGCGCGCATAGGCGCGGCGCCGCCCCAGGAACCGCACGCCCCCCGTCCGATCCGCGCTCGCCTGAAGGCTCGCCATCGCCGACAGGCATAGAGCGGGACGGGCGCGCGGGCAATGACCGCTAATTCCCGCCGCAATTCTTAAAACTGTATTCCGGGGCCGCGATCACAGTCCCGCGCGCGGCGCGAAACCTCCGGCGTTCCACGGCGTTGAGTGTCGTGCAACGCGCACAACGCGCGGGTCTGGTCAAGCCGTGTGCAGGAAGGAGCCCGCCCGTGCGGTCGACGATTCGAATTCTGGCGCTGACGAGCTGCGCCGCGGTCATGAGCCTCGGCGCGGCGCGCGCGCAGGAGACGCCGATGCAGTTCTGGCATCAGGAGTGGTCGCGCGAGCGGCACGCCTCGGTGCAGCAGGATTACGGCCGGGACCACGCGCCGCGCTGGTTCGGCGGCGACGGCTACGGGTCGATGGGCGAGCAGGACAACCGCCGCCCGCGCGGTCCGATGCCGCAGGTGCACGTCAGCAACCCCACCTTCTACGACTACAAGCCGGACGCGCTGAAGCCCGTCTCGCTCGACAAGCTTTGCACGCCGCCGGCCCCCGCGCAGCCGCCGGTGGCCGGCACGGCCGGGCCCGAAACGACCGGCGCGGCCGTCGCCGACGACCAGGCGCCGTCGTCCTTCGCACAGGCCTGCGCATCGCTCGCCGGCGCATCGCTGCGGATGCTGCCGGAAGTGAGCCGGGCGGTCGCCGCCTGGTACGGCGCGCATCCGGCGCTGGTCTGGAGCGACGGCAACGGCGTCAGCGCCAAGGCGCTCGCCGCCATCGCCGTGCTCAACGCCAGCGGCGTGGTCGGCCTCGACCCGGCCGATTACCGCGTCGAGACGCCGAACCTCGATGGCCTCGACGATCAGGCGCGGCAGGCCGCGCTGTTGCGCTTCGACGTCGCGCTGTCGGCCAAGGCGCTCACTTACGTGCTGGATGCGCAGCGCGGCCGCGTCGATCCCGACCGCATTTCCGGTTACCACGACCTGCCGCGCAAGACCGTCGACCTCGCCGCCGCCATGAGCACGATGACCGGCGACGGCGACGTGGCGCATTGGCTCCAGGCGCAGAACCCCGACAACGCGCAATTCAAAGCCCTGGTCGCGGAGCTGGCGCGCTTGCGTGCGGACGGACCGGCGCCTGAGCCACGGCACTCCGGCAAGTCCCGGCACAAACATCGCGACAGCGCCGCGGACAAGATCGCGAAAGTCGAAATGTCGCTCGAACGGCTGCGCTGGCTGCCGCAGCAATTCGGCGACCGCTACGTCTTCCTCAATCAGCCGGCCTTCGAGGTCACCTACTTCAACGGCAACGACAAGCCGCTGTCCATGCGCGCTGTCGTCGGCCGGCCCGACGCGCAGACGTATTTCTTCGTCGATCACATCAAGGACGTTCAGTACAACCCGTACTGGAACGTGCCGCGCTCGATCGTCGTCAACGAGATGCTGCCAAAGCTCTACCGCGACGGCTCCTATCTCGACGATCACGGCTACGAGGTTCTGAACCAGCGCGGCCGCCAGATCGCCTCCAACTCTGTCGACTGGGCGGCCTTCGCCAAGAACGCGGCGAGCGTCGAGGTGCGTCAGCCGCCGGGCCGGCGCAACGCGCTCGGCCTCGTCAAGATCGAGTTCCCCAACAAGCACGCGATCTACATGCACGACACGCCGGAAAAGTCGTTCTTCACCCGCGACATGCGCGCATTGAGTCATGGCTGCGTCCGTTTGCAGCATCCGAAGGAGATGGCGGCGGCGCTGCTCGGCAAGAGCGTCGGTTACGTCGAAAAGCAGATTGCGCGCGGCGAGAACGCCAGCGAGCGCGTCGGCGCCGACATTCCGGTGTATCTCGCTTATTTCACCGCCTGGCCGGACCCGGACGGCGCGGTGCGCTACTATGGCGATGTCTACGATCGCGACGCGCACCTGAAGACCGCGCTGGAAAAGACCGAAGCCGCGCGCAAGGACGGCTAGTCCTTCAGCCGCGACACCGTCACGCGATAAAGGAAGCGGTCGAGGCGCACGGCGTCGGCGTCGATGCCGGCGGCGGCGATCGCCGGCCGCCATTCGTGGCGGCCGAGCGCGCGCGTCACCGAGATGCGCCCGTCGTTGATCACCATCGGATGGATGCGCATGAGATGCCCGGCCGCGCCGATGACGTGGTAGGGCACCGGGTTGCGCTCGAGATCGGCGATCAGCCAGCCGCGCCGCGCCGTCGCCTCCATCCAGCGCAGGAAGGAGATCAGGCGCTCGTCGTCGAGATGGTGCGTCAGCAGGCTGCTGACCACGAGGTCGATGCGCACCGCCGGCCGCAGGTTGAACACGTCGGCGGCGAGATAGTCGATGGCGTCGGGCGCCGGGGTTGCCTCGCGCGCGATGGCGATGGTATCGGCCTCGATGTCGACGCCGATCAGCCGCAGCGGCACATTGCGCCGCGCGGCCCAGCGGCGGATCGCGCGCAGGAGGTCGCCATAGCCGCAGCCGACGTCGAGCAAGGTGAGCGGCTCGCGGGCAGCGGCCGAGGTCTCGAGCCACCTGAGGACCGGGCGATGGCCGAGCATGACGCCATTGAACGCGGCAAGGCTCTTGAGATAAGCGGCACGCTCGCCGCGCGCCGGTGCGGCGGTGTCGAGCCATTCCAGCGCCCGGCTGCGGCGGGAGAAGTCCGGCACGGTCACGCGCTCCGGAACGCCATGATCTCGGCGGCCAGGCCCGGCCCGAACGACATGGCGCAGCCTCTGGCGCCGCGCAACTTCGCGCACATGAGCTTTTCGAGCACGAACATCACGGTGGCCGACGACATGTTGCCGTACTGCCGCAGCACGCTGCGCGAGGCGGAAAGCGCCTCGCCGTCGAGGTCGAGCGCGCGTTCGACCGCGTCGAGCACCGTGCGCCCGCCGGGATGCACCGCCCAGGTATCGATCGCGCGCGCCCCGGCACCGTTGACGATGTCGCCGGCATGCGCGTGCAAGCCGTCCTGGATGGCGTTCGGCACGCGGCCGGACAGCACCATGTCGAAGCCGAAGCCGCGGATGTTCCAGGTAATCAAGTCGCGCGTGTCGGGCATCAGCAGCGTGCGAAAGCCGTCGAGGGCAAGGCCGTCCTCGTCGGCGGACACCAGCGCGGCGGCGCAGCCGTCGGCGAAGATCAGGAATGACAGCATCTGCTCGAGGTCGGTGGTGTCCTGCATATGCAGCGTGCACAGTTCGAGGCTGAGCACGAGCACGCGAGCATCGGGCTCCGAGCGCACGATGTGGCGCGCCAGCCGCAGCGCGTTGATCGCCGCATAGCAGCCCATGAAGCCGATCATGGTGCGTTCGACGCCGCGCGGCAGGCCGCACTGCTCGATCACCTCGTGGTCGAGCCCCGGCGCGGAAAAGCCGGTGCAGCAGGTGGTCAGGATGTGGGTGATGCGCCGGCGCTCGCGCGCGTCGAGCAGTCGTTCGACTGCCTTGCAGGCGAGCGCCGGCGCGTCCCTCTCGAAGGCGCGCATGCGCTGTGCGGTGTCGGGGAAGGCACCGGGCGCGTAGAAGCCGCCGGCCGAGAGGTCGTCGGTGGAGAGGCAGGAATAGCGGTGCGCGATGCCGGAGCGCTCGGCCATGCGCTCGAACACCCGCGCCTTGCGCGGCTCCGCGGCAAGCGCGCCGCGCACATGGTCTTCGAACAGCGCGTGAACGTCGTGCCGCGGCACGGCCGTGGCAATGCGGTTGAGATAGGCTGTGGTCAAGAAGGTTGGTCCGTCGCGTCGCGCCCCGGCAGGCAAACCCCGCCCTGGCGCGCATCGTCCGCGCGATCGGCGCTTTCGCTTCAAATGGGCGTGATACGAACCCGGATCGGGCCGCTTTGGTGCCGAGGCGCGTCGGCCCCGGTCTCGGCGCGCAGACTGCGGCCCCGCGGCAATGCACGCGCCGCAGGACCGCAGCCGGGCGCCCCCGCCGGTGACCCGTGCCGTCGCCCTGCTTGTCGCGCGCGAAGCGGCCGGCGGCCTTGATCTGGCGCAAGGCACAAGACGGCAACGGGCGCCGCGAGGGCGCCCGGCTACGGTCGGATCGGGTGGAGGCCTGTCAGCCGCGCTTCTTTCGCGCGGCCGGCCTCCGGCGCGTGGCCTTCCTGCGCGCGGCCTTTCGGGCCGGCGGACGCGCCTTGCGGGCCTTCTTCCCCGCGGCCTTCCCGGCCGTCTTCCTCGCCGCTTTGCGCCGCCCCGCGGTGCGCGTGCCGAGCGCGCGATCGACCCGCTTCACCACGCTTTGCCTGACGGCGGTCTCGAGCGCGGGCAGCGCGTCCTTGGCGCGCGCTTCCATGCGCGCCGCGGTAGTGGCGACGGTCTCGGCCACTACACGCCGCGCCTCTTCAGCGGCGGCGTCGAGCGCCGCGCCGGCGACGGTGCGCACCGCGGCGACCGCCTCCTTCACGATTGTCTTCTTGGCCATGGCTTCGCCCCTGATGCGTTCCGGTTCACTAAAGACGAAGCCGGGCCCGGTCCGGTTCCATCGCCGGCCGAACTATTTGCAACGGGGCAGGGAGAAGTGCGTACGCCGGGAACGGATGAGACGTCGAACGCGTACCGATGCGTTGGTGCCGCAGCCAGAAACCGGCAAAATCAGCTGCGTCCGTCATGTCCGTTGCGGCCGGTTGTCACCCGGCGTGCGCGTGTGCAGGAGAACGCGGCCGGCCTCGCGGTGTTCCCGGCTATTTCACGGCCAGGAGCTCGACGTCGAACATCAACGTCGCGTTCGGTGGGATGACGCCGCCGGCGCCGGACGCGCCGTAGCCGAGCGCGGGCGGGATGATCAAGGTGCGCTTGCCGCCGACCTTCATCGAAGCGACGCCCTCGTCCCAGCCCTTGATGACGCGGCCGCGGCCGACCGGAAACTCGAACGGCTCGTTGCGGTCATGCGAACTGTCGAATTTCTTGCCCTTCATGCCGTTGACGTAGAGCCAGCCGGTATAGTGCACGACGGCGGTCTGGCCCGGTTTGGGCGAGGCGCCGGAACCGATTGTCTCATCGATCATCTGAAGTCCGGATGCGGTGGTCATGATCTTCTTTCCGGTGGTTTGGGCGGTGGCTGGGGCGGCGGCGGTGAGCGCCATGCCGAAAGCGGCAATCAACGCGAGCGTGGCGGCGGCGCGGGCAAATGAACGCATGCGGGGCTCCGAGTTGGGTCGGCCGAACGTGCCGCGTCATACACCGTCCGGCCCCGGGCTGTCCCGGCCATGCGCACTTTTAATCGGGTCAGGTGCCACTCGCTGGTTGTGCAGGCCGGTGGCGAGATCCGCATCCGCAAGGAGCGCGCCGGCGGCGCCGTTTGCACTTCCGGTCTTTTGCCTGATAATGGGCGGGTCAGATTCTGTTGACGGGCGGTCCCGGTCGCGAGGCCGCCAGCGTTCATCTCGGACGGCAGTCGTCCAATGCCGGCCGCAATCTTCGTGCGAGCGGTGCCACCCCATCGCTTGGCAGGAGCAAAATGCGGCGCATCGTTGTCACCGGCACCGGCATCGTTTCTCCGCTTGGCTGCGGCACGAACGTCGTCTGGCAACGGCTTCTCGCCGGCCGGTCCGGAATCCGGCGCCTTTCCGAAAATCTCGTCCATGACGTACCCGCCAAGATTGCAGGCGTGGTGCCGACCGTATCCGAGGACGCCGAAGGCGGGTTCGATCTCGATCGCGTCGTCAGCGTCAAGGACCACAAGCGGATGGATCGCTTCATCCAGTTCGCGATGGCGGCGGCCGACGAAGCCATCGCCCAGGCGGCCTGGGTTCCCGGCGGCGATGCTGGGCGAGATCGCACCGCCACGATCATAGGCTCCGGGATCGGCGGTTTCGCGACGATGAAGCAGGCCGTCCACATCACCGACCAGCGCGGCCCACGCAAGCTTTCGCCGTACACGGTGCCGTCGTTCCTGGTGAACCTCGCGGCCGGGCAGGTGTCGATCCGCCATGGATTTCGCGGCGCGATCGGCGCGCCGGTCACGGCTTGCGCGGCGAGCCTGCAGGCGATCGGCGACGGCGCGCGCATGATCCGCGCGGGCGAGGCTGACGTCGCGGTGTGCGGCGGCGCGGAAAGCTGCATCGAGCGCGTCAGCCTCGGCAGCTTCGCTGCCGCGCGCGCGCTGTCGACGCATTTCAACGAGACTCCGGCGCACGCCTCGCGCCCGTTCGACCACAGGCGCGACGGCTTCGTCATGAGCGAAGGCGCCGCTGTCGTCGTCGTCGAGGCTCTCGACCATGCGCTGGCGCGCGGCGCGACGCCACTCGCCGAATTGGTCGGCTACGGCACCACATCCGACGCCTACCACATGGTGGCGGCGCCGCCGGAGGGCGACGGTCTCAAACGCTGCATGACGCTCGCCATCGAATCCGCGTCGATCGAGCCCGGCACCGTCGGCTACATCAATGCGCATGCCACATCGACGCCGCACGGCGACGCCGCCGAGCTGACGGCGATCCGCAGCGTGTTCAACGGCGCCCGCATCCCCGTCTCCTCGACCAAATCATCGACGGGTCATCTGCTCGGCGCGGCGGGTGCCCTCGGCGCGATCTTCGCGATTGGCGCGCTGCGCACTGGCGTGCTGCCGCCGACGCTCAATCTGGAGCAGCCCGACGACGATTTCGATGGCCTCGATCTGGTCGGGCCCGAGCCGCTGGCGCGCGCGGCCGACTATGCGATGGCCAACGGGTTCGGCTTCGGCGGCGTCAACGCATCGATCCTGCTGAAGCGGTGGGCGGCCTGATCGCTACTCCGCCGCCTGCGCCGTCGGCAATTTGTAGCCCTCGAACTGCTTGCGCAGCACGGTCTTCTGGATCTTGCCGGTCGCGGTGTGCGGGATCTCGGTGACGAAGGCGACGTCGTCCGGCATCCACCATTTGGCGATCTTGCCCTGCATGAAGCCGAGCAGTTCCTCCTTGGTCGCCGTCTCGCCCTTCTTGAGCACGACGACGAGCAGCGGTCGCTCGTCCCATTTCGGATGCGTGACGCCGATCACCGCGGCTTCCGCCACCTTGGGATGGCCGACCGCGAGGTTTTCCAGATCGATCGAGGAGATCCACTCGCCGCCGGACTTGATCACGTCCTTGGAGCGGTCGGTGATCTGCATGTAGCCGTATTGGTCCATGGTTGCGACGTCGCCGGTGTCGAACCAGCCGTCGGCGGCGAAAACTTCGGAGCCCTCGCCCTTGTAGTAGCTGTTCGCCACCGCCGGGCCGCGCACCTTCAGCCGGCCGAAGGTCTTGCCGTCCCACGGCAGATCGCGACCGGCATCGTCGGTGATCTTCATCTCGACGCCGAACGGCGGATGGCCCTGCTTCATCTGCACGTCGAGCAGCGCCTCGCCGGAGAGCTCGGCGTATTCCGGCTTGAGCGTGCACAGCGAGCCGAGCGGGCTCATCTCGGTCATGCCCCAGGCGTGGATGACCTCGACGCCGTAGACCTCCTGGAAGGTCCTGGTCATGGCGCGCGGGCAGGCGGAGCCGCCGATGACGACGCGCTTCAAATGCGGCAGCTTGCCGCCGGTCTTCTCCAGGTCCTGCAAGAGCATCAGCCACACCGTCGGCACCGCTGCGGTGAAGCTGACCTTGTACGTGTTGAGCAGTTCGTAGATCGAGGCCCCGTCCATCTTGGCGCCGGGCAAAACGAGCGTCGCGCCGACCATCGGCGTCGAGAAAGCGAGCGACCAGCCATTGGCGTGGAACATCGGCACCACCGGCATGCAGACGTCGCGCGCGGCAAGGCCTTTCGAATCCGGCAGCGCCGCCATGAAGGCGTGGATGATGTTGGAGCGGTGCGAGTACAGCACGCCCTTCGGATTGCCGGTGGTGCCGGAGGTGTAGCACATGCCGGCGGCGGTGTTCTCGTCGAACTGCTTCCAGGCGAAGTCGCCGTCGACTTCGGCGATCCAGTCCTCGTAGGCGACCGCGTTCTTCAACGTCGTCTGCGGCATGTGCGCGCCGTCGGTGAGGATGATGTAGCGCTCGATGGTCGGCAGGCGGTCGGCGATCTTTTCCAGGAGCGGCACGAAAGTGAGGTCGACGAACATCATGCGGTCTTCCGCATGGTTGACGATCCAGACGATCTGGTCGGGGAACAGGCGAGGATTGACGGTGTGGTAGACGGCGCCGACGCCGAGAATGCCGTACCAGGTCTCCAGATGCCGCCAGGTGTTCCAGGCCAGCGTGGCGACGCGGTCGGACAGCTTGACGCCGTCCTTCTCGAGCCGCTGCGCCACCTTGAGCGCGCGGGCGCGGATTTGGCGGTAATTGGTCTCGACGATCGGCCCCTCGATCGAGCGGGTGATGACCTTGCGGTCGCCATGGAAAATGGCGGCGTGGTCGATGATGCGATGAAGCAGCAGCGGCCAGTCCTGCATCAGCCCGAGCATCTTAAGCGTTCCCTCTCGCGATTGCCCCTCGCGCGGCCTCGAGCCCGGGTTTCGACATCCGGATTCATGACCGCGGGGCATGTTTTGGGCCGGCCCCTCGCCAGCCCCGCAAGGTTAGCCAAGGCGGTCGCAAGTGCAACCGCCCCGGTTCCCCGCGCGTTATCCGTCCGCGGCCGGCATGGCCGGGGAGGGCGAAATGCCGCTTTTGACCATGGTTTTGGTGATGGCGAGCCTCGGGGTTCCGACCGAGGGCGTGCCTCTGCCGCCGGCAAGGCCGGTTATACCGGCCGTACCGGCCGTGTCGGCCGTGGCGGTCGCGACCGACCACGGCCCGCCGACAGATTGCGACAAGCGGCTCGCGTCGATGGCGGCGTTCTCGCCTAAGCCGACGCTCGCCGGGCCCGGCGTCTGCGGCGGTTCGGACCTCGTCGATCTCGAAGCCGTGCTTCTTCCCGACGGCAGTCGCGTCGCCGTGCGGCCCAATGCGACCATGCGCTGTGAAATGGCCGAGTCGTTCGCCGCCTGGCTGCGCGATGAGGTCGCGCCGCATCTGGCACAGCTCATTTCGCCCCTTCGCGTCGTCGAGACCGAGGATTCCTACGATTGCCGGGGGCGGAATGGGAACCAGCGCGCGAAGATCAGCGAACACGGCAAGGGCAACGCCGTCGACGTGCGCGATTTCGTCCTCGCCGACCGGCGCAAGATCGTGCTCACCGACCTGGCCGAGCCGAAGGACCTGCGCGAGGAGCTGCGCGACAGCGCCTGCGGCCGCTTCACCACCGTGCTGGGGCCGGATTCCGACGGCTATCACGAGCAGCACATCCACCTCGACGTGCTCGGCCGCCACGCCGGTTACCGCATCTGCCAGTGGGCGGTGCACACGCCGGCGCCACCGATGGCGGTCCTTGCCGCCGGGCAGCCAGTGCCCCTGCCGCCGCCGCGGCCGCCGGTTCACCAAACCCGCAAATTGTGAGCCGGCGTCCACCCTCCCTTCACAGTTCCAGGCTAGCACTCCCGGCATGAGCCTCGGCAATCCCGTGACCTTTGCCGGCTCGGCCTGGCGGCCCGGCCTGACCCGGCGCGGCCTGTTGCGCGCCGGCATTGGCGTTGGCGGGCTCGTTTTGCCGGGGGCGGGCGCCTATGCCGCCATCGAGGCGGCGGACGACCTCGTGATCACCGACTACCGGTTGACGCCGCCCGGTTGGCCGAAGGGCCAGCGGCTGACGATTACGGTCGTCGCGGACCTGCACGCCGGCGGCCCCAACATGGGCCTCGCGCGCGTCAAGCAGGTGACCGACGCCGCCATCGCGGCCGGAGGCGACCTCGTCGTCATCATGGGCGACTACTTCGCCACGCACCGTTTCGTCACCGAGCGCGTGCCGCACGCCGCCTGGGCGGCAGAGTTGGCGCGGCTTCAGGCGCCGCTCGGCGTCTATGCCATCCTCGGCAATCACGACTGGTGGTACGACATCGTTGGCGTGCGCAAGGCGCTCGCCGCAGAGCGCATTGCCGTGCTCGAGAACGATGCCTTATGTCTCGGTGCCCCCGGCCGCCGCTTCTGGCTCGCGGGCCTGGGCGATCAGCTCGCGCATTACCTTGGCCCGGGCCAGTTCCGCGGCGTCGATGACCTGCCGGGCACGCTCAAGCAGGTGCGCACGTCCGATCCGGTGATCCTGCTGGCGCACGAGCCGGATATCTTCGTCGACGTGTCGGAGCGCGTGTCACTGACGATTGCCGGCCACACGCATGGCGGACAGCTTCGCGTGCCCTTCATGCCGCCGGTGTGGGCGCCGTCGCGCTATGGCGCGCGTTTCGCCTACGGCCACATCGTCGAGACCGGCCGCCACATGATCGTGTCCGGCGGGCTCGGCTGCTCGAAGGTGCCGCTGCGCCTCGGCGTGCCGCCGGAGATCGTGCGCATCACGCTCGGCTAGCGCGCGTCGCTCACGCCTCGATCGGCGCCATCTGCTGTGGATCGAACTTCAGCCACAGCGTGTCGCCGATCTCGAACACCTGCGACGGCGCGGCGGCGACCTTCAACCGGACGTCGCTGCCGGCCGGCGAGACGACATAATCCCAGTACTCGCCGAGATAGGCGCGCTCGACGAGCCGCGCCTCGACACCGATGTGCTGGTCCGATGCGCTCGCGTCGCGATGCAGCGAGATGCAGTGCGGGCGCACGGAGAACACGACCGCGCCGCTGGCGGCCAGCCCCTCCTGCGGGAACACGCCGCGCGGCAGGTCGAAATGGTCGAAGGCGATGCGCTCGCCGGCGATCCTGCCTTCGAGGAGATTGGTGCGGCCGATGAAGCCGGCGACGAAACGCGTCCTCGGCCGCGTGTACAGGGCATGCGGCGCGTCGATCTGCTCGAGGCGGCCGAGATTCATCACCGCGATGCGGTCGGACGTGACCATGGCCTCGCCCTGGTCGTGCGTCACGTAGACGGTGGTGAAGTGGAAGACGTCGTGCAGCCGCCTGATCTCGAAGCGCATCTCCTCGCGCAGGTTGGCGTCGAGGTTGGACAGAGGCTCGTCGAGCAGTAGCACGCGCGGCTCGATCACCATGGCGCGGGCAAGCGCCACGCGCTGCTGCTGGCCACCCGACAGTTCGGCAGGATAGCGGTCGGCCAGCGCGCCGAGCTTGACGGTGTCCAGCATCTTTTCGACCTTTGCGCGCGTCGTGGCGCGGTCGATGTGCCGCAGCTTCAGACCGAAGGCGACGTTCTCCGCGACAGTCATGTTCGGCCAGATGGCGTAGCTCTGGAAGATCATCGACATCTGCCGCTTCTCCGGCGGCAGCGAGCCGGCGGGCGAGGAGATCACCTCGCCGTCCATCGTGATCGTGCCGCCGGTCGGCCGAATGAAGCCCGCGATCATCCGCAGGGTGGTCGTCTTGCCGCAGCCCGAGGGGCCGAGCAGCGAAATGAATTCGCCGGGCGCAATGTCCATGCTGAGCTGGTCCACCGCCTTCACCGAATTGTAGGTGCAGCTCAGCCCGCTCAGCGACAGGCGCGAATGCTTGCCCGTCTCTTGCTCGCTCATGACCGCCTCAACATGAAATCGCGTCCTATCACCTTGTAACCGATCAATACGATCAGGATCGTCGCGCCGAGAAGGAAGAAACCAAGCGCGGCCAGAATCTCGAAGCTGCCGTTCTCGCTCAAATCGAGCATCATCACCGAGATCACGCGCGTCTGCGCGCCGACGAGGAAGATCGCGGTGCTCAGTTCGCGCGTCGCCGGGATGAACACCAGCAGCCAGGTGCCGAGCAGGCTCTTCTTGAGCATCGGCACGATCACGCGCGCGATCGCGCGCAGCCGCGTGCCGCCGAGGATGCGAACGGCTTCCTCCATCTCCGGATTGAGCGAGCGCAGGCTCGCCGCGCAGTTGACGTAGGCGATCGGCAGGAAGCGCGTACTGTAGCCGAGCACGAGGATCGCCGCCGTGCCGTAGAGTGCGACCGGCGGCGCCGCGAACGCCGCGTAAAAACCGATGCCGAGCACGATGCCGGGAATGACCAGCGGCGCCATGCACAGCAAGGTGAGCAGGTTGCCGCCGGGCATCAGCTTGCGGTTGACGACGTAGGCGGCAAGCAGCGCCAGCGCCACGGCGACGCAGCCGGCCGCCGCCGAATAGGTGAAGCTGTGCACGATGGTCCGCCGCGCGCCTTCCTCGGAAAGCAGCGTGTAGAAATTGGTGAACGTCAGATTGGCGAGGGTGAAGCCGAGACCCCAGGCCTTGCTGAACGCTGCCTTCGCCAGCGCCGCATAAGGCAGGATTACCGCGAGCGAGACGACGAACAGCGAGTACCCGAGAATGGCCCAGCGCCAGCGGCCGAGCGGCGTCAGCGTGCGGCTGCCGCCTTTGCCGGTCAGGGCCACATAGCTGCGGCGGCCGAGGATCGCCCGCTGGATCCAGAACAGAGCGAGCGTGATTGCGATCAGCGGAATGGCATAGGCGGCCGCCACCTCGGCTCGCACCGGGAACTCGAAATACTGCCAGATCTGCAGCGTCATGATCCGGATGCGCGCCGGCAGCGCGATGATCGCCGGCGTGCCAAACAGCGCCACGGTGTCGAGGAACACCACGATGGCGCCGCCGAGGATCGCCGGCGTGACCAGCGGCAGCGTGATGTGGAACACGGTGTAGAAGCTGCCGGCGCCGAGGATGTTTGCCGCCTCTTCCATCTCCGAGGAGACGCGGTCGAGCGCGTCCGAGGTGAATACGAAGATGTACGGGAAGGCGTAGAGCGCCGTGACCAGCGACAGCACGGTGAAGCTGTAGATATCGATGAATCCGTGCTGGCTGCCGGTGATCGCCATGAAGGCGCGGTTGAGCCAGCCGGCATTCGGCCCGGCAAGCAGGATCCAGCCGATGGCGCCGAGATATGGCGGCGTGATGAAGGCGCCGAGGATGAGCGCGCGGATGAGGCTCTTGGCCGGCATGTCGGTGCGCGACACGCCCCAGGCGATCGGCACCGCCATCAAGGCCGACATCAAGGTGACTTCGAGCGCATAGAGCAGTGAATTGCCGAGCGCCTCGAGATTGCGCACGTGGCCGTAGGCGCTGATGTAGTTGCCGATCGTGAACGCGCCGCTGTCGGTCGCCTGCAGACTCGAGATCAGCAGCCGCACGAGCGGCGTCGCCACCAGGAACAGTAGCGCCGCCGCGGCCAGAATCCAGATCAGGCTGGCCGGCTCGAAACGGCGAAGCCGTCCGAACCGGCCGCGGTGCAGCGCTGCGCCCTGCACCGGCCGCACTTGTTCAACACTCATGAGACGCTTTCTCGCGCGGCGTTCAGTTGCCGAAGGTGTCGCGCCACTTTTCCTTGATCTTCGGCAGATCCTTCTCGATGTCCGCCAGCTTCGGCGAAATCACCTTCATGTCGGAGAGCGACTTGGCGCCCGGAGGCGGCGGCACGTCGTCGCGCAGTGGCTGCTCGGAGTTCTTGGCCAGGATCTGCGAGTATTCCTGGCCGGTCAGGAACTCCAGGAACAGCTTGGCCGCGTTCGGATGGTGCGCGCCCTTGATGATCCCCGACGGCGACGGGTCCATCAGCGTGCCGGAGGTCGGATAATTCACGGCCAGCGGATTGCCGCGCTTGGCGCTGCGGAAGGCGGAGGCCGGATTGCCCGGCGCGACCGACCGCTCGCCCGAATTGAGCACGGTGATCGGATCGTCGACCGAACGGCCGATCAGCGGGTTGAGCTTGTTGAGCTTCTCGTAATAGGCCCAGCCGTACATCTGCTGCATCGCCACGGTCCACACGCCGATCAGGCCGCTGTAGTTCGGGCTGCCGAAGCCGATCTGGTTCTTCCATTTCTCGTTGGTTAGGTCCGGCCAGTCCTTCGGCGAGTCGGCCGCGGACACCTTGTTCTTGTTGTAGACGATGGTCACGAGGCCGACCCAGCTCACATGGTAGAAGCCGTCCGGATCGAGGCCGCGCAGCACCTTCGACATGCCCTTTTCGTTCTCGGGCACGTACTTGATCAGCAGGTTCTTGCTCTTGAGATAGGCGACGTGGCTCTCGTCGGTCGTCGTGAACACGTCCGAGAGGGTGTCGCCGGCCTTCAGGTCCTGCAGCAGGCGCTGGAACGCGACCTGCGACGTCGTCTTGATCGCGTGGACGCTGATGCCCGGATATTTCTTGCTGAACGCGGCGCCGACCTCGTCGCAAATCTGCTGGTTGAGAATGCCGGAATACCAGGTCAGCTGGCCTTCCTTCTTGGCCGCCTCGTAGAGCTGTTTTTCGTTGTTGCTCTGGGCCATTGCCGCCGGGGCGAGCGCGACAATGCCGGCCGCCGCCAGAAGCGGCACGGCCAAGCGTAGAATTGCCCTCATCGGATCCTCCCAAATGTCGTTGTTTGTTTTGCGTCGCGGCGAAGTGCAGCTTGCGCATCGGGCGATGGCGTAAAACTCGCCCGGACGGTCCGGACTGTCAACCGCGAGGCGGAGTTACCGGGTGCAGGCGAGGGCCGGTTTTCCGCGCAAAAGCGCGCGCCGGAGGACCTCTGTGCTGGCCGCCTGCGGCGTCGCGGTATCGGAGCGAGCAACGATTCTTGTCTGAGGAATCGGGTTATTGTCTTGGCGGCGGCCCGCGAGCGGCGCAAAGCAAAGACGGCGCCCGAAGGCGCCGTCCTGAAGTTCCGACGACTATTTTCGCTCAGTCGAAAATGTTGCTCGATGCGACGCGCGGGTTGAACGGCGAGTCGCCCTGGTGCGGCGCCAGCACGACGACCACCGTGCCCGGCTTCACGCGGTTGTAGAGGTCGATGACGTCCTCGTTGGTCATGCGGATGCAGCCCGAGGAGATCGCCTGGCCGATGTATTCCGGCTGGTTGGTACCGTGGATGCGATAGAGCGTGTCGCGGTTGCCCTCGAACAGATAGAGCGCGCGCGCGCCCATCGGGTTCTGCGGGCCGGGGCTGACATAGGCCGGCACGTCCATGCGCTCGCGCTCGCCGGGAGTCGGCGTCCAGGACGGCCATTCGGTCTTGCGCTCGACCTTGGCGACGCCCGACCAGGCCATCGCCTCTTCGCCGACGGTCACGCCGTAGCGGATCGCCTTGCCGCCCGGCAGCACGTAATAGAGATAGCGCGCGTCGGAATCGACCAGGATCGTGCCGGGCGCTTCCTTGCGATGATATTCGACGATGTGCCGCTTGTAGGGCTCCGGGATCGCCGCCTTCTCGTATGGCGCGGCCGCCAGCAGCTTTTTGTCGCGGGCGGTGAAATTGGCTTCCGAGGCCGGCTCGATGGTCGACTGCATGCAACCGCCGAGTACGAGACCCAGACCGAACAGCGCGACCAACCCCCTGATCGACATTTTCGTCCTCTTTCGCCTTTTTTGGTGGCGTCCGGCGCGATTCCGGCGGCCGTTAATGAAGCCTTCCGCCGGAATTAACCGGAATCGCCGCGCGCGTGCCACGTTTTCCGGGGTGTCCGGAAAAGGTGGTGTGGATGTGTGGCAGGAAAGCCGCAGTCGTTTATGCGGAATTTCCCTGTGAAAGGCGGAGTGCCTTCCGAACCCCGATCATGCCTCCTAACAATTAAGAGAAGGTTTACCATAACTATCGGTAAATGATGGGAAAATTGCCGCAGCACGCGACGTCACGATAGGACACGAATTGCTGCGCAATTTGGCCCCAGTCGCCGCCCAGAACGGCACTGGAGGAACACCAAGGGAAGTTTGGGAGACGACAATGAACAGAGACCCGGGCAAGACCCAGGGCAAGGCTCAAGCCAAGACCCAGGGCGGGCAGGACGCACGCGACCGTTCGGCCCTCGATTCCTGCTACGGCCGCATCGGCATTTCGGCCGTGGCCGCCGCACTGACGCCGCGGCATGACGAGCGGCGTCCCGACAAGGACCGGCGCTTCACGCCCTACGAGAGCGACTGACGCCTCGCTCCCCGGTTGAGCGCGCAGCGCCCGCCGGATCGTCAAAGCGACATTCGACAACCGCACGCGCGGCTGCCAGCAGGCGGCCGCGCCTTTCATTCATTTCCCGCTTGCGCGTCGCGCCGGGACCGGGCCAAGAGGAGGAGGGCGCGCCTGTCGCGCCGTTCAGCAACGGCCTGCATGGTGACGGCATGCTCTCGGTCTACGTGCCCCGCGACGGACTGCTCGAGCGCATGACCATCGAGCCGGGCGAAAGGCCGCCTGAGCACACGGTCTGGGTCGATCTCGTCTCGCCGACCGTGCAGGAAGATAAGGTGGTCGAGCAGCTCCTCGGCGTCGCGGTGCCGACGCGCGAGGAGATGCAGGAGATCGAGGTGTCGAGCCGGCTCTACGTCGAGAATGGCGCGCGCTATATGACCGCCACGCTGATGTGCCAGTCGGACACGGATACGCCGCGGACGACGCCGGTCACCTTCATCCTGTCGAGCCACCGCCTCGTCACCGTGCGCTACGACGACCCGCGGCCCTTCGCCATCGTCGGGCACAAGCTCGGCCGCGCCTGCCCGCCGAAGGTCGCCGGCGACACGGTGCTGATGGACCTGCTCGACGCCGTGATCGACCGCTCCGCCGACATCCTCGAGCGCATCGGCGCCGAGATCGACCAGATTTCTCACACCATCTTCGAGCCGGAGGCGGATGAGACCCCGTCCTATAACGACGTGCTCAAGGCGCTCGGCCGCAAGGGCGACCTGACCTCGAAGGTGCGCGAGAGCCTCGTCTCGATCGGCCGCGTGCTCCTGTTCCTCGCCAACGAGGCGGAGACGATGAAGTGGGCGAAGGACATGCGCACGCAGGTGCAGTCGATGCAGCGCGACGTCGTCTCGCTCACCGATCACGCCAGCTACATCTCGAACAAGGTGACGTTTCTGCTCGACGCCATGCTCGGCGTCGTCAATATCCAGCAGAACGCGATCATCAAGATATTCTCGGTCGCCGCGGTGGTCTTGATGCCGCCGACTTTGGTGGCGTCGATCTACGGCATGAACTTCAAGCACATGCCGGAACTGGAGTTCGAGTTCGGCTATCCGCTGGCGATCGTCGTGATGATCCTCGCGGCCGTGCTGCCCTATATGTGGTTCAAGTGGAAGAAGTGGCTTTAGGCCGGGTTGCCCCTACACGTGCTGGCCGCCGTTGATGTGGATCTCGGCGCCGTTCACGTAGGAGCTCGTCTCTGTGCACAGCACGTAGATGATCTTCGCGACCTCGTCGGTGGTGCCGAGGCGCTGCATCGGGATTTGTTCGACGATCTTGTCGGTGCCCGGCGATAATATCGCCGTGTCGATCTCACCCGGCGCGATGGCGTTGACGCGGATGCCGAGACGCCCGAAGTCGGAGGCCATCTCGCGCGTCAGCGAGGCGAGTGCCGCCTTCGACGTGGCATAGGCCGCGCCGGCGAAGGGATGCACGCGTGAGCCGGCGATCGAGGTGACGTTCACGACGGCGCCTTTGGCCGCCTTCAATTCGTCGACCAGGCCGCGCGCCAGCATGATCGGCGCGAAGAAGTTGACGCGGAACACCTGCCGCCACACCTCGGTCGCCGTGTCGAGCGAGCCGAGCCGCTTGCCTCCCTCGGCCTTGGGCGAGATCGCCGCGTTGTTGACGAGCGCGTGCAATTCGTGCGTGTCGAGCCGGCGCTTGATCTCGGCGATCGCTTCTTTCGTGTTCGCCTCATCGGCGAGGTCGACCTGGATGTGATCTTCCGGCCCGGCGTCCCACGGGCAGTTCTCAGGGAAGGGATGCCGCGAGCAGGTGATGACGCGCCAGCCGGCGGCCGAGAAGCGCTTCACCGTCGCATGGCCGATGCCGCGGCTTGCTCCGGTGAGCAGCAGCGTGCGGCGCGGTTGGTTCGAAGTCGGCATCAGTATCCTTCAATGGTCGGTCGGCGATCGTAGCTCAAGGATAGAGCCGCGTCTTTGTCCATGGTGCGCCCGGTTCGGCGCGGCGGAAATCGATGCGGTCGTGCAGGCGGAACGGCCTGTCCTGCCAGAATTCCATCACGGTCGGCACGATGCGGTAGCCGGACCAGTAGGGCGGCCGCGGCACGCTGCCGAGCGCATATTTGGCGGCGTAGACGGCGATCGCCTTCTCGAAGGCAAGGCGGCTTTCGAGCGGGCGCGATTGCTGGCTCGCCCAGGCGCCGATCTGCGCCTGCTTCGGGCGCGTGGCGAAATAAGCATCCGCCTCGGCGTCGGTGACGCGCTCGACGGCGCCGCGCACGCGCACCTGCTTGTTGAGCGACTTCCAGTGGAACACCAGCGCGGCTTTACGCTGCGCGTCCAACTCCCGCCCTTTTTGGCTGTCCATGTTGGTGAAGAACACGAAGCCGCGCGCGTCGGCACCCTTGAGCAGCACCATGCGCGCGTTGGGCAGGCCGGCGGCATCGACCGTGGCGAGGGTCATCGCCGTCGGGTCGCGCGGTTCCGAGGCCGTCGCCTCCTCCAGCCAGGCGGCAAACAGCGCAAACGGGTCATCGGCGGCCGTGAAATCACCACTCGTTAACCAGCTCGGGTGTTTCATCGAGGTTGGGTCGGACATGGGTCGGAGCGTTCCGGGGTGGCCGTGAAGTTCCATCGGTATTGCCGGCGTCCTTATAGTGGATGCGCTTCCGCGCGCCTACGGCGCGGGGCGGCGTTGGCCGCATTGCTGGCCTTCGTCGTCGCGGGCGGCGGCTGCAGCATGTCTTACCAGCTCGAATCCTTCTTCGGCGACAACACCACCACGGGCTCGATCCTGCCCCGGCCGGGGGCCAAGAGCGCCGCGGCCCTGCCGCCGGAGCACGACCTCGCTTATGCCAAGGCGGCGGCCAGCGAAGTCCTGCGCCGGGGCGAGAAGGACGCGAGCCTCGATTGGGAGAACCCCTCGACCGGCGCCCGGGGCACGGTGACGCCGATCGCCTCCGCTTACACCCAGGACGGCCAGACCTGCCGCGATTTCCTGGCGAGCTATGTCAGCGCGCGGGTGGAGTCCTGGATGCAGGGCGAGGCCTGCCAGGATAAAGGCGCCTGGCAGGTGCGCACGCTCAAGCCTTGGAAGCGGTCCTGATCCGACCGCGCTTGCGCGCCGAAGCCGGAGCGGCGAAGGCGCGTTGCATCGGCGCGGCCGGAACCCCACATTACCATTGAGAGTCGCCGGTCACGCCGGCATGGGGCTCATCTGTTTCACGGAGAATGAGGGACGATGCGCGACCCCTACGAGGTCCTGGGGGTTTCGAAGACCGCGAGCGAGGCGGAGGTCAAAAGCGCCTTCCGCAAGCTCGCCAAGAAGCTGCACCCGGACGCCAACAAGCACGATCCGAAAGCCGCGACGCGGTTTGCCGAGCTCAACGCCGCCTACGAGATCGTCGGCGACGACAAGAAGCGCAAGGCGTTCGACCGCGGCGAGATCGACGCAGAGGGCAAGCCGCGCTTCACCGGCTACGAGGGTTTCGGCGGCCGCCCCGGCGCGGGCGCGCGCGGGCCGGGAGCTCAGCATTTCGAGAGCTTCTCCTTCGGCCCTGACGGCTTCCAGCGCGGCGCGGGCGCCGGCGGGATCGGCGGGGGCTTCGAGGACTTGCTGCGCGGCATGTTCGGCGGGGCCGCGCCGGGCGCCGGCACGCGCACGCGCGGCTCCTCGCGCGCCGCCTTCGAGCCTGAGGACTTCGGCGCGCCGGCCACCGGGCAGGATTTGCACGCCACGCTCACGGTCGGTCTCGCCGACGCGGCCAAGGGCACGAAGACGCGCGTGTCGCTGCCGACCGGCAAGGAGATCGAGGTCAAGATTCCGGCCGGCATCGCCGACGGCCAGCAGATCAGGTTGAAAGGGCAGGGGTGGCCGGGCAATAACGGCAAGTTCGGCGACGCGCTGATCACCGTGAACGTCGCGCCGCATCCGCTGTTCAAGCCGGACGGCGCCGACCTGCGCCTCGAACTGCCGATCACGCTCTACGAGGCGGTGCTCGGCGCCAAGGTGCGCGTGCCGACCCTCGACGGTGCGGTCGAGCTCGCCATTCCCGCCGGCACCAATTCCGGCCGCACGTTCCGCCTCAAGGGCAAAGGGTTGAAGGCCAAAGGCGCGACCGGCGATCTGCTCGCCACCGTGCGCATCATGCTGCCCGAGGGCAAGGACGACGAGCTCGCCGCGCTGATGAAAACATGGCGCGACAAGAAGCCGTACGATCCGCGCGGTGATCTGGAATAGCCCTCATGGTGAGGAGCGCGGGCGTCGCCCGCGCGTCTCGATCCATGAGGATTTGGTATATTCACCTCATCCTTCGAGACGGCGCCTTCGGCGCCTCCTCAGGATGAGGTGAAACATTACGACTTCTTCCAGCCGTCGCTGTCGATCTGGTCGTAGATCGCCTTGCTCACCTGCTCGAGGCGGTCGCGCTCGGACGGGCCGGACACCACATAGGCCGCCTTGTCGCTGACCCAGGTGACCGCCGCGAAGCGATCGCCGGCGCCCTCGCGGAAGTGCAACGCGCTCTCCGGCGTCGTCGTCTTGGCGCAGTAGAGCGTAAAGCGCTCGCCCGAGGCGCCCTCGTACATGTACATCGCCGCCGCGCCGGTCGGGCCGGGCAGCAGCCGGCCGCCGACGAGCTTCAGGCCAAGCTTTTGCAGATCCGGAATGTGCTGCGCGTAGCCGAGCCGCTTCGACAGCCACGCCGTCATGTGGTCGCGCTCATTGCCGGGCACCTCGACCGGATGCCGCACCTCGACCACGTAGAGCTGGTGCGCCTCGAGCGCGTCGGCGGTAATCGAGCCGCTGCTCGAGGGTGCCGCCGCGGTCGCGCCGCGCGCCATCCAGCCGGCGCCGCCGCCGACCATGAAGGCGGCGATCACCGCCGCCGCCGCCACCGTGCGCCAGCGGCCGCGCGTGCCGCCGCCGTCGCGCATCAGCGCGTCGAGATCGAAGCGCGCCGGCACCGGCTCATCGGCCACCGCGCCGTAGCGGGCGCGGATCGATTCGGCCTGCGCCTGCCAGGCCGCGACCAAGGCCGCCTGCTCGGGGTTTTCCGCAAGCCACGCTGTCACAGCCTCGCGCCGGTCGGCGGGCAATTCGCCGTCGACGAAGGCATGCAACTCGTCCTCGCGTACGGGAGAATTGGGCTCGTTCATCGCTGCACCTTGCTCATTTCACGCGGCGAAGCGCCGGGCGCTCGCCGTCGAGATAGGATTTGATCTGCACACGCGCACGCGCCAGACGCGACATCACGGTACCGATCGGCACGCCCTGCACCTCCGCGACCTCGCGGTAGGTGAGGCCTTCGAGAACCACCAGCAGCAGCGCGTCGCGCTGCTCGTCCACCAGAGTCGCCAGCGCCCGCTCGATGTCGCGGCCGCCGGCCTCGGGTCCTGCGAGATCCGGCGCGTCGTTGTCCTCGATTGGCGACAGCGACGGCCGCCGCGCCAGCGAGCGCAGCCGGTTGCGATTGAGGTTCGTCAGGATCGTGTACAGCCAGCTGCGGACGTCGCCGCCGTGGAACAGGTGCTCGGAGCGCAGCGCGCGCACCAAAGTGTCCTGCACCAGGTCGTCGGCGAGGTCGGCATCGCGCGTGAGCGCCCTGGCGTACCGCCGAAGCGCGGGAATGGTCGCTTCCACCGACTGCCGGAACGTGGCCACGCCGCCCCCTTTAACCATCCTGATGAACCGGAACTTCGCACGTCTCGCTTAATAAACCCACGAATTCTCATCATATTCCCGTTTCAGGAATTGAATTCACGTTAGCTGCAACCGTTAGGGTCCGTTTGCTTGATGGCCTAGCCCCCCTATGCCATAGGGATGCGCCTCGGCTCGCGGGGCGAAACGGGGAGAGGAATGGCGGAAATCTCGGGTCTGATGCGCGGCAAGCGCGGCCTCATCATGGGGGTGGCGAACAACCGTTCGATCGCCTGGGGCATTGCCCGCGCATGCCGCGAGCACGGCGCCGATCTCGCGTTTACCTATCAGGGCGACGCGCTCAAGAAGCGCGTCGAGCCGCTGGCCGAGGAGGTCGACGGACTGGTGGTAGGCCATTGCGACGTCACCGACCCGAAGACGCTCGACAACGTCTTTTCAGCCGTGCAGTCGGCCTGGGGTTCGCTCGACTTCGTGCTGCACGCCATCGCTTTCTCCGACAAGGACCAGCTCGACGGCCGTTACGTCGACACGACGGAAGAGAACTTCACGAAGACGATGGCGATCAGCTGCTACTCGTTCACGGCCGTCGCCCAGCGCGCCGAGAAGCTGATGACGAACGGCGGCTCGATGCTGACGCTGACCTATTATGGCGCCGAGAAGTGGATGCCGCATTACAACGTTATGGGGCTGGCCAAGGCGGCTCTGGAATGTTCGGTCCGCTACATGGCGGCCGACCTCGGCGTGAAGAACATCCGCGTCAACGCCATCTCCGCCGGCCCGCTGAAGACGCTCGCCGCCTCCGGCATCGGCGACTTCCGCTACATCCTGAAGTGGAACGAGTACAACACGCCGCTCCGCCGCAACATCACGCTGGAGGACGTCGGCAAGACCGGCGTCTATCTGCTGTCCGACATGTCGAGTGGCGTCACCGGCGAAATCCACCACGTCGATGCCGGCTATCACGTCGTCGGCATGAAGCATCCCGACGCGCCGGACATCACCGTCGGCAAGGACAACGGCGGCTAGACGCCACACCCGCGGGACGGTCTCACACGCAATGCCGCGGCCGACCGTCTTCTATCTCCGTCACGGCGAGACCGACTGGAACGTCGCCGGCCGCTTGCAGGGCCGTCGCGACGTGCCGCTCAACGCGCGCGGCCGCGAGCAAGCCACGCATTGCGGCGAGGTGCTGCGCGACCTGTTCGCACGCCACGGCCGCGATCCAGACAGCCTCGACTACGTTTCCAGCCCGCTTGGCCGCGCCACCGAGACGATGCGGCTTGCGCGCGCCGCGATCGACCTTGCGGCCGACGGCTACCGGACCGACGAGCAACTCGCTGAGCTCTCCTTCGGCGATTGGGAGGGCCGCACCATCGCGCAGTTGCACTACGCGGACCCGCAGGGCATCGCCGCCCGCGAGCACGACAAATGGCGCTTCGTGCCGCCGGGCGGCGAGAGCTACGAGATGGTCGCCGCGCGCATGCGCGCCTGGTACGAGGGGCTCACCCGTGACACGGTCGCGACGGCGCATGGCGGCACCTGCCGCGGCCTCATTGCCCATCTCGGCCTCGCCAGGCCCGCCGCCGCGCCGCTCATCGATATCGCCCAGGGCGTGGTCTATGTGTTCGAGGGCGATAAACTGACGCGCTACGCGTGACGATTCCCGTCCGCGGCCGGCGCGCCGGATTGAATTGGGACGAACAATGCGATGAAACGCCCCGTCGTCGGTGTGATCGGCAGCGCGCACATCGTCGAGAACCGCTTTCCCGCCCAGCGCGTCGGCGAACGCAATCTCATGGCGGTCGCGGAGGTCGCCGGTGCGCTGCCGCTGATCTTCCCCGGCGATCCGGCGCTCACCGACCTCGACACGCTGCTGGCGACGGTCGACGGCGTGCTCCTGACCGGCGCGCGGGCCAACGTGCACCCGGAGCATTTCGGCGCCGAGGAGCATCCGAGCTACGAGCCCTATGACCGGCGCCGTGATGCACTTGCATTGCCGCTCATCAGGGTGTGCGTCGACCGCGGCGTGCCGCTGTTCGCCGTGTGTCGCGGATTCCAGGAGATGAACGTCGCCTATGGTGGCTCGCTGCATCCGGAGATCAGGGACTTGCCCGGCCGCATGAACCACCGCATGCCGCGCCTGCCGAACGGTGAAATCCATCCCGACCTGGACGTCGTCTACGGCGAGCGCCACGACGTGAGGCTGACGCCGGGCGGGATATTTGCGGCGCTGCTGGGTCAGCAGTCGATCCGCGTGAATTCGCTGCACGGGCAGGGCATCCTCGAACCGGGCACGCGGATCGTGGTCGAGGGAGTGGCGGACGACGGCACGATCGAGGCGATCCGCGTCGCCGATGCGCCGGGCTTTGCCTTGGGTGTGCAATGGCACGCCGAGTACGATCCGCAGCTCAATCCGACCAATCGCGCGCTGTTTCAGGCCTTTGGCAAGGCCGTGTCCGAGCATAGCCGCCGCCCGTGAGCGCCTGCCGCTGGCGCCGTCGCGGTCAATTTGACCGCCGCACCGGCCCGGGTTAGTGAACCCGCAGCGGCGGAAACACCCATGTCCTTCAACACCTTCGGCCATCTGTTCCGGTTCACCAGCTTCGGCGAGAGCCACGGGGCTGCGATCGGCTGCGTGGTCGACGGCTGCCCGCCGCGCATCCCGCTCGATGCCGCCGATATCCAGCGCGAGCTCGACCGCCGCCGGCCGGGCCAGTCGCGTTTCACCACGCAGCGGCAGGAGCCGGACGCGGTCAAGATTCTCTCTGGCGTTTTCACCGACGAGGCGACGGGCAAGCAGGTCACCACCGGCACGCCGATCGCGCTCCTGATCGAGAACGTCGACCAGCGCTCGAAGGATTATTCCGACATCAAGGACAAGTACCGGCCCGGCCACGCCGGCTACACCTACGACGTCAAATACGGCCTGCACGATTATCGCGGCGGCGGCAGAGCCAGCGCGCGCGAGACGGCAATGCGGGTCGCCGCCGGCGCCATCGCGCGCAAGGTCGTGCCCGGCATTGTCGTGCGCGGCGCACTGGTGCAGATGGGGCCGCACAGAATCGACCGCGCGCGCTGGGACTGGAAGGAAGTCGGCAACAACCCGTTCTTCTGCCCCGATCCCGTGCAGGCGAAATTCTTCGAGCGCTATCTCGACGAGGTGCGCAAGGCGGGTTCGTCGGTCGGCGCGGTGATCGAGATCGTCGCCGACGGCGTGCCGGCGGGTTTGGGCGCGCCGGTCTACGCCAAGCTCGACGCCGAGATCGCAGCGGCGATGATGGGCATCAACGCGGTCAAGGGCGTCGAGATCGGCGACGGTTTCGCCGCGGCCGAACTGCGCGGCGAGGACAATGCCGACGAGATGCGCAAGGACGCGAACTTGGGCAACGAGCGCAAGCCGCGGTTTCTCTCGAACCACGCCGGCGGCATTCTCGGCGGCATCTCGAGCGGGCAGCCGATCGTCACGCGCTTCGCGGTCAAGCCGACCTCGTCGATCCTGACGCCGCGCAAGACCGTCGACCGATGCGGCAACGAGACCGAGATCATGACCAAGGGCCGCCATGACCCCTGCGTCGGCATCCGCGCCGTGCCCGTGGGCGAGGCGATGGTGGCATGTGTCCTTGCCGATCACTATCTGATGCATCGCGGTCAGGTCGGCGAGGGGACACCCTGGCCATTCGAGAAACGCTGACGCGCGACGAGGTAATCCGAGTGCCCGATATCCACGCCAGAGTCGAAGCGGCGATCAAGGCCTTCGCGCGCGGCGAGCTCGTCGTCGTCACCGACGACGACGATCGCGAGAACGAGGGCGACCTGTTCGTCGCCGCCTCGCTGTGCACGCCGGAGAAAATGGCCTTCATCATCCGGCACACGTCGGGCATTGTCTGTGCGCCGCTCTCGGGCGACCAGGCGCGCAAATTGCGTCTCGAGCCGATGGTGGCGGAGAACGACGCGCCGCTCGGCACCGCCTTCACCGTGACCGTCGACGTGAAGCACGGGCTGACCACCGGCATTTCGGCCGAGGAGCGCACCAACACCGTGCGCGCGCTCGCCAACGATAATTCCGGCGCCGCCGATTTCGTCCGGCCCGGCCACGTGTTTCCGCTGGTGGCCAAGCAAGGCGGCGTGCTGATGCGCTCCGGCCATACCGAAGCCTGCATCGATCTCTGCCGTCTCGCCGGGCTTCCTGCTGTCGGTGTGCTGTCCGAATTGATGAACGACGACGGCTCGGTGATGCGCGGGCCTCAGGTCGCGGCCTTCGCCGAGAAGCACGAGCTCGTTTACCTGTCGATCGCCGAACTGATTGCCTACCGGCAGACGCGCGACAAGCTGGTCGAGCGCGTCGGCGAGTTCACGCTGCCGTCCGAGATCGGCCCGCTCAAGGGCTACGCCTACGTAACGCCGTTCGACCGCGTGCACCACATGGCCTTCGTCTACGGCGACCTCGGCAATGGCCGCGACGTGCCGGCGCGGTTGCATCGCGCCGACGTGATCGGCGACGTGTTCGGTGGCGCGCGCACCATCCGCGCCGCGCTGCAACGCTTCAAGACCAACGGCCGCGGCGTCATCGTCTACCTGCGCGACGGCACCGCCGGCGTGCCGGTCGCCGAAATCCCCCACGGTGACACCGGCACGGAAGCCGCGCGCTCGCGGCAGTGGCGCGAGATCGGCCTCGGCGCGCAGATTTTGCGCGACCTGAACATCTCCTCGATCCGGCTGCTCGCCTCATCGCAACGCACCTATGTCGGCCTCGGCGGCTTCGGCATCGAGATCGTCGCGACCGAGTCGCTCGAAGGCTGAGCAGCGAAATATCGCGGTGCGATAATCCGGCCGGACGTTGCGCGCGCCCCGGAACCGGCAAATACTCCCCGCCCGGGCGGACAATTCAATCAAGGGCCAATCGTCGCGATCCGCCCGGCCCCTTTCGGGGAGATCGCAATGACAACCATGACCGCCGCGGACCGATCCGCCTGGTACTGGAACCGGTGGGCGCAGCTCGTGCTCGGCCTCATCGCCATGATGGCGATATCGAGCCCGCAATACGTGTGGACCCTGTTCACCGGTCCGCTCAACCAGAAGCTCGGCACCACGCTCGCCGAGCTGCAGTGGACCTTCTCGCTGCTCATCATCCTGCAAACCTGGTGCTCGCCGCTGCAGGCGTACCTTGTCGACCGCTTCGGACCGCGGATGCTCATCTCCGTCGGCGCGCTGATGTCGGGCGGCGGCTGGGTGCTGTCGTCTTACGTCGACAATATCTGGGCGCTCTATTTCACCTACGGCGTCATCTGCGGCTTCGGCACCGGCATCATCTATGTCGGCATCATCGGGCTGATGGTGCGCTGGTTCCCCGACCGTCGCGGGCTGGCGACCGGGCTTGCCGCCGCCGGCTACGGCTTTGGCGCGATCTTCACAAGCTTCCCGATCGACAGCATGATCAAGAGCTCGGGCTATGCGCACACGCTCGTCGTCTGGGGCATCATCCAGGGCGTGATCGGCATCGTCGCGGCGCAATGGTTGCGCATTCCGCCGGAAGGCTGGGTGCCGGACGGCTATTCGCCGGCCACTTCGTCGACGATACAGGCAAAGCGCAGCTACACGCCGCAGGAAATGCTGCGCAGCCCGACGTTCTGGCTGCTGTTCGTCATGATGAGCATGATGTCGACCTCCGGCCTCATGGTCGTTTCGAACGTCGGGCCGTTTGCCAAGGAGTTCAAGGTCGCTGACGTGCTTGTGTTCGGCATGGCGGCGCTGCCGCTGTCGCTGACGCTGTCGCGGTTTACCAACGGATTGACGCGGCCGTTCTTCGGCTGGGTGTCCGACCACATCGGCCGCGAGATGACGATGTTCGTCGCGTTCTCGCTCGAGTGCGCGGCGATCCTGGTCTTGTTCGCCTTCATCGACCGGCCGGCGTTGTTCGTGGTACTGACGGGCCTGGTGTTCTTCGGCTGGGGTGAGATCTTCTCGCTGTTCCCCTCGACGCTGACGGACACATTCGGGCCGAAATTCGCGGCGACCAACTACGGCTTCCTCTATATCGCGCAGGGCGTCGGCTCGATCCTCGGTGGACCGGCGGCGGCCTACATCAAGCAGGCGACCGGAAGCTGGACGTCGGTGTTCATCATCGTCGCCATCCTCGACCTCGTGACCGCTTTGCTGGCGATCACGGCACTGCGCGCGCTTCGCGGCAAGCACATCGCCGGCAGCTGACGCCGGCCGGCTGGACGGGGCCTCCGCATGGAGGTCCCGTCTCCGCCGCGTAAAAAACGCCGGCACGGGGGGCTTGCCGCGATAGCAGCGGTGGGCCGCCGCGCCGGCGGCCTTTCTTTCGCCCCCGCGGCTGTGGCAGCCTCGGCGTATGGGGCGAATGGCTATGCACCGTCTGGCCGCCGCCGCGCTCGTCGCCGTCGCCGTCGCGATGGCCGCCGATGCCGCGCCCGCTCCGCAATTCGCCGACACCAGCGCCAAGGCCGTCCCCGTCGACGTCGAATTGATCCTCGCCGTCGACGTCTCCTATTCGATGGACCCGGACGAGCAGGCCTTGCAACGCGAGGGCTACGTGCAGGCGCTGCGTTCGCGCGAATTCCTCAGTGCGCTGCACGAAGGCGCGCACGGCAAGATCGCGGTGATGTATTTCGAGTGGGCGGGGCAGTTCGACCAGAAGATCCTGATGCCGTGGCGCTTGATCGACGGCCCCGAGGCCGCCGACGCGGTCGCCGATGAGCTCGCGCGCGCCCCCTACCGCCGCGCCTCGCGCACCTCGATCTCCGGCGGGCTCATCTTCGCCAAGCCGCTGTTCGACACCAGCGGCTATCGCGGCGTCCGCCGCGTCATCGACGTCTCCGGCGACGGCGCCAACAATGCCGGCGTGCCGATCGTGCCGACGCGCGACGAGGTCATCGCCGCCGGCATCACCATCAACGGCCTGCCGATCATGCTCAAGCGGCCGACGACGAGCATGATGGATATCGAGAACCTCGACGTCTATTACGAGGACTGTGTCGTCGGCGGGCCGGGCGCCTTCGTCGTGCCGATCCACGAGCGCGCGCAGTTTGCCGAGGCGACGCGCACCAAGTTGATCCTCGAGATCGCCGGCCGAGAACCCACGCCGCGCGTCATCCCGGCCTCAACCAAGGAGCCGCGCATCAACTGCCTCATCGGCGAAAAGATGTGGCAGGACCGCTGGGGCGGGCGGGGGTACGATTTCAGGTGATTGTCGTCCCGGGTGAGCGCGCTTCGCGCGAGGCCTGGGACCCATACGCCGCAGCATCTCGATAGCGCAGGGAGTATCGGTCCCCGCTTTCGCGGGGACGACACGTTTACCGCGCTAGCACCCCCACCACCTCGACATGATGCGACCAGCGGAACTGGTCGACCGGCGTGACGCCCGCGAGCCGGTAGCCGCCGTCGATCAGGATCTTCATGTCGCGGGCGAAGGTAGCCGGGTCGCACGAGACCGCGACGATGGTCTTCACCGTGCTCTTCGTCAGCTCGCGCGCCTGCGCCTCGGCGCCCTGGCGCGGCGGATCGAACACCACCGCGTCGAATGCCTTCAGCTCCGATGTGACGAACGGGCGGCGGAACAGGTCGCGCGTCATGGCCTCGATCTGTTTGAGCCCGCCGGCCGTCGCCGCCGCGCGCTGCAGTGCTTTAATCGCGGCGGCCTCGCTGTCGGCGGCGGTGACGCGGGCGCGCTCGGCAAGCCGCAGGGCAAACGTGCCGACGCCGGCGAACAGATCGGCGACGCGCTTGGCCTTGTCGGCTTGCGCCAGCACAAGCCTTGCCAGCCTCGCTTCGCCTTCCGCGGTCGCCTGCAAGAACGCGCCGGGCGGCAGCGGCACCTGCGCGCGCCCGACGGTCAACAAAGGCTGCGCGCGCTGCGTCACCAGTTCGCCGTGCCGCGTCAGGCGGACGAGGCCGTGCCTGTCGGCGACGCGCGCCAGCGCCGCGATCTGATCTGGCTTGAGCGCGCCCGAGCCGCGCACGTCGACGTCGAGGCCGTTGTCGGCGGCAGTGACGTGGATGTCGAGCGGCTTCTGCGTCACCTTCAGCGCCTCTGCGATCGCCCAGGCGGCGGGCAGCGCGCCGGCCAACTCCGGCGTCAGCACCGGGCAGGCGTCGATGGCGACGATGTGGTGCGCGCGCGGCGCCGCAAATCCCACTTCGAGCACATCGTGCGCGCCGCGTCGCGCATGGAACACGGCGCGGCGGCGGCCTTTGCCGTGCGCATCGATCAGCGGCGCGACCGGGCAGACGATCCCGTGATACCCCAGCATCTCGACGACGAGGTTGCGCTTCCACAGGTGGTACTCGGCGAGCGACCAGTGCTGCAACGCGCAGCCGCCGCACGTGCCGAAATGCTTGCACGCCGGCGCGACGCGCTCGTGGCTTGCCTTGTCGATATGGTCGAGCCGCCGCCGGTCGGGGTGGCCCGGCACGCCCTCGACCGTCACCACCTCGCCGGGCAGCGTGTAGGGCACGTAGACTGTGCCTTGCGGCGTCTCGGCGACTCCGTCGCCGCGGTGACCCAGGGCGGTGATGGTGAGCTGTTCGGTCATCGCCCCGCCACCAGCAGAAACTCGGCATTGCCGTCGCCGCCGGCGATGGGCGAGGGGATGACCCCGGCGACGCGCCAGCCGAGCGCGGCGGCCGCGGCGGCGATGTCGTCGCAGACGGCTTGATGCACCGCCGCGTCGCGCACCACACCTTTCTTCACGCGGTCGCGGCCGGCCTCGAATTGCGGCTTGATCAGCGCGACGAGCATCGCGTCTTTCGCGGCCAGCGCGGTGACCGCAGGCAGCACCTGCTTGAGCGAGATGAAGGAGACGTCGATGGTGACGAGGCTCGGAGCTTCATCGAAGCGGGGCATGGCGCGGATGTCGGTCTCCTCGAGCGACACGATCTCCGGCCGGTGGCGCAGGCTCGCGTGCAACTGCGCTTTTCCGACGTCGACGGCGTAAACCCGTTTCGCACCGCGTCCGACCAGCACCTCGGTGAAGCCGCCGGTCGAGGCGCCGGCATCGAGGCAGACGCGGCCCTTCGGGTCGATGGCGAAGTGATCGAGCGCGGCCGCGAGCTTCACGCCGCCGCGCGAGACGTAAGGATGCGCCGGCGAAGCCTTCAGGTCGGCGTCGCGCGCGATCTCGTCCGACGCCTTGCGCACCGTCGCGCCGTTTGCTTGCACGAGGCCGGCGGCAATCGCCGCCTGCGCCTTGGCGCGGCTGTCGAACAGGCCGCGCTCGACCAGCAGCAGGTCGGCCCGCAATCGATCGGTATGCATGCGGTCAGGCATCGTCATCGTCGATCGTGCCGCCGGCGGCAATCGGGGAAACGGAACCAGTTCTCATCATCGCTGTTGTTTCATCGCATATCAAATTTTCATGCGTCCTATCGGAGGCAGGCATGGCTCGCAAATATTCGAAGAAGGCGTCGAAGTACGTCAAGCGCGCGATGAGGAAGCGCAAGAAAGGCACGCTCAAGAGCGGCAGCGGCCGCAAGGTCAGGAGCAAGAAGCAGGCGGTCGCCATCGGCCTGTCGGAAGCGCGCAAGAAAGGCGCCAAGGTGCCGAAGCGGAGGAAGAAGAAGCTGTGAGGTTTCGCCGTCGTCCTGAAGAGCGAGCGGAGCGAGCCTCGAAGGACCTGTGAGGCAGCGATCCTTCGAGGCTCGCGTGCTACGCACGCGAGCGCCTCAGGATAACGGAGACGATTACGCCAGCTTCACCGTCTCCTTGGCGAGGTCCTTGCCGAGCGCCTCGAACACCTTGGTGACGATGCCCTTGGCGTCGAGGCCGGCCTGGGCGTACATCGCGGCGGGCGTATCCTGGTCGATGAAGGTATCGGGCAGCACCATCGTGCGCACGCGCAGGCCGTTCTCCAGCGCGCCGTTTTCGGCGAGCGTTTGCAGCACGTAGGCGCCGAAGCCGCCGATCGCGCCTTCCTCGATGGTGATCAGCACTTCGTGCTCGCGCGCGAGCTTCATCAGTAGCTCGACGTCGAGCGGCTTGGCGAAGCGCGCGTCGGCCACCGTGGTCGACAGGCCGTGCGCGGCGAGTTCGTCGGCGGCCTTCAGCGCCTCGCCGAGGCGTGCCCCGAACGACAACAGAGCCACCTTGTGTCCTTCGCGCAGCACGCGGCCCTTGCCGATCTCAAGCGGCTTGCCTTCCTCCGGCATTTCGACGCCGAGGCCCTCGCCGCGCGGATAGCGCAGCGCCGAGGGGCGGTCATTGATGGCGACCTGGGTCGCCACCATGTGCACGAGCTCGGCCTCGTCCGCCGCCGCCATAACGACGAAATTTGGCAGGCAGCCGAGATAAGCGACGTCGAACGAGCCGGCATGAGTCGGGCCGTCGGCGCCGACCAGGCCGGCGCGGTCGATGGCGAAGCGGACCGGCAGCTTCTGGATGGCGACGTCGTGCACGACCTGGTCGTAGGCGCGTTGCAGGAAGGTCGAGTAGATGGCGCAGAATGGCTTGATGCCCTCGGTCGCGAGCCCCGCGGCGAAGGTCACCGCGTGCTGCTCGGCGATGCCGACGTCGAAGGTGCGCTCGGGGAACGCCTTCTGGAACAGGTCGACGCCGGTGCCGGACGGCATCGCCGCGGTGATGGCGACGATGGACTCGTCCTTCTTCGCTTCCTTGATCAGGCTGTCGCCGAACACTTTCGTGTATTGCGGCGCGCCGCCCTTGGATTTCGCCTGCGCGCCGGTGGCGACGTCGAACTTGACCACGCCGTGATACTTGTCGGCGGAGTTTTCGGCCGGGGCGTAGCCCTTGCCCTTCTGCGTCACGACATGGACGAGGATCGGGCCGAACTCGGCATCGCGCACGTTGCGCAGCACCGGCAGCAGGTGGTCGAGATTGTGGCCGTCGATCGGGCCGACGTAATAGAAGCCGAGCTCCTCGAACAGGGTGCCGCCGGTGACGTAGCCGCGCGCATGTTCCACTGCGCGGGTGATGGCGCGGTCGATCGCTTTCGGCAGATGATGCGTGAGCTGCTTGCCGACGTCGCGGAGCTTGAGATAGGTGCGGCCGGAGGCGAGACGGGCGAGATAGGCCGACATGGCGCCGACCGGCGGCGCGATCGACATGTCGTTATCGTTGAGGATGACGATCAGCCGCTCGTTGCGCGCGCCGGCGTTGTTCATAGCCTCGTAGGCCATGCCGGCCGACAGCGCGCCGTCGCCGATCACGGCGATGACGTTGTTTGCCTTGCCGGTCATGTCGCGGGCGACTGCCATGCCGAGCGCCGCCGAGATCGAGGTCGAGGAATGCGCGGCGCCGAACGGGTCGTATTCGCTCTCGGCGCGCTTGGTGAAGCCGGAGAGGCCGCCGCCCTGGCGCAAGGTGCGGATGCGGTCGCGCCGGCCGGTGAGGATCTTGTGCGGGTAGGCCTGATGGCCGACGTCCCAGATCAGCCTGTCGTCCGGCGTGTCGAAAACATAGTGCAGCGCCACCGTGAGTTCCACGACGCCGAGGCCGGCGCCGAGATGGCCACCGGTCTTGGCGACGGCGTCGATCGTCTCGGTGCGCAGCTCGTCGGCGAGCTGCCGCAGTTGCTCAGCGGACAAATTCTTCAGGTCGCTGGGGAAACGGACGCGATCGAGCAGCGGGGTCTCGGACAAGTCTGACAAAACGGTACTCCGGACAAGGGGTCGGGCCGCGTCTTTTAGCCCTGCGCGGTCGGGTTCCAATCGGATTAGACTTACACCAAACGGGCGCTTTCGGGCAATTCGGCGGCTGCCGGGCCGGTTTTTGACGCCGCCGCGGCGCGCGCGGCGAGGTCCTGCGGCCCGCAGCAGATCAGGTAATAATCGTAGGAGGCCCCGGTCCGCTCATTGGCCAGCAGGAACTGGAAATGGGCCTGGAAGAAGCGCCAGCGGCGCCGTCCGAAGCCTTCCGGACGCCACAGGTCGCGGAAGCTGATCGCCACAACCGCCGGATTCCGCCGCTCCGGCCCGACCTGGATACCATGGCCGGCGACCGGATCGAACGGCCACATATTCATGATGTCGTGTCTCGACTGGAAATCGACCCAGGCGATTTGGTCGGACACGGCGAGCCGCCGCAGCCGCTCGCGGAACCACTGCGCGCGGCTGTAGAAGCCGATGACGGGCAGGTTGGCGCCGATTGTGAGCAAGGTGACGTTCGGCCCATGCCCCCCGAGCGCCGGATCGCGGGCCAGCGCCCGGTCGACGACATCGACGGCCAAAAACGATCCGGACGAATGTCCGACAACTACGACCTCGTCCGCATCGCTCGTCCGGATGGCGTCCACGGTATAGCGTGCAAACAGGTCGAGCCGCGCCTCCCAGTCCGGCCGCTTGCGATGCGCGAACTGGCAGGTCGAGATGATGTCGTCGCACAGGTAGAGCAAATAGGTATTCGTTTCGGTGTGGCGGATGGCGAGGACGGTGGCGGCGAGGCCCGCGGCCGCGCCGATGAGGGCTGCGGCGGCCGGCGCAAGCCCGAACCAGGCGGCCAGCGCCGCTACGCCATAGCCGAGCGCGGCGCCGCCGAGCGCCCACAGGGTCAGGAGCACCATCGGGTAGATGATGAACATGCCGAAGCGCCAGTGCGCGCGCATCGCGCGCATGACGAGGCCGTCCGCCCACGTGAACAGCATCACGAGATACATCGCCGGCGCCTTCCACCACGCCGGCCGCGCGAAATCGCGGCGGATGATGTCCTCCCAGCGCAGGAACATGTAGCGCGTGCCGACGTCCCAGCCGGGACCGTGCGTCTCGACGTCCCAGGTGGTGATGAACCGATCGGGATCGTTGACCGGCTTGCCGACCTTGCCGGTCAGGCCATACAGCGCCAGCGTCTTGCGGAACTCCTGCCGGAACATGCGGTAGTATTCCGGCAGGCCGCGCGGATCGTAACCCTGGACGTAGATGACGAGGCGGCGGCGGACCGTCACGTCAATCCACGTCGAGCGGCTCGCTGCCGGTGGGCTTGCCCCCGGCGTCGAGCGTGATCTTTTCCACGCGCGCTTCCGCCTGCTTTAAAAGTTCCTCGCAGCGGCGCTTGAGCGCCTCGCCGCGCTCGTACATCGTTACCGACTGCTCCAGCGGCACCTTGCCGCCCTCGAGCTCGCGCACGATCTGCTCGAGCTCCGCGATCGCCGTCTCGAAGGGCATGGTCTTGAGTTCGGTCGTGGTCTTCTCGGCCATGGTCCTGTTCCGGCGATTCAGGCGGGCAGTTTATGTCGGGGCGCGGGGCGGGGATAGGCGGTTATCCACGGCGCGACCGCCGCCAGCGCCAGGCCGTGTAGCCCGCGATCAGGCCGCGCGGCAACAGGCGCGGCAAGACCGTGACGAGGCGGTTCGGTCCGCCCGGCACGACGACGCGGCGCCCCGCCATCAGGCCGGCATAGCCCTCGCGCGCCACCCGCTCGGCCGGGCGCGCCAGCACCGATGGGAAATAGCCGCGCGGGATGCCGGCATGGGCCATGAACGGCGTCGGCACCGGGCCCGGGCACAGCGCCGTGACGCGCACGCCTTCTGCCTTCAGCTCCTGGTGCATCGCCTCGGAAAACGACACGGCGAAGGCCTTGCTCGCGTGATAGACCGCCATGCCTGGCCCCGGCATGAAGCCGGCGATCGAGGCGACGTTGAGGATGCCGCCTTTGTGGCGGATGACGCTGCCGGTAAAGCGCAGCGTCAGGTCGGTGAGCGCGCGCACGTTGAGATCGATCATGGCGAGCTGCTGCGCCAGGTCGAGCTCGGCGGCCGGCCCGAGCAGGCCGAAGCCGGCATTGTTGACCAGGATCGCGACGTCGAGGCCGCGTCCGGCAAGCTCTCCGGCGAGCCGGTCGATGCCCGCGGCCGTGCCGATGTCCGCGGCGATCACCTCGGGCCGGGGCTTGCCGTTGCGGCCGATCGAATCGGCCAGTGCGTCGAGCTCGGCCTGCCGCCGCGCCGTCAGCACCAGCGCATGGCCGTGCCGGGCGAACTCGCGCGCCAGCGCGGCGCCGATGCCGGAGGAGGCGCCGGTGATCAGGCAGACGGGCTTGCCCGCGGGTGACATGACGCGATGAATGCTCGATGATCGCCGCGAAGGCAATGAGGGGAGGGCCCGTGGCCGATCTCAAGGGAAAAATCGTGCTTGTTACCGGTGGCGCCGGGGCCATCGGCGCCGCTATCTGCGCCGCCATCCGCGCCGCGGGCGGCAGCGTCATTGCCAGCGACCTGAAGGAGGGCCCCGGCATCGATCACGCGCTCGACGTGACCGGGGAGGCCGGCTGGCAGGAGGTCATGGCGAAAGTCGAGGCGACCCACGGGCGGCTCGACGGCTTGGTCAACGCCGCCGGCATCGCCACCGTCGGCAACATCGAGAAGACCGACTTCGCCACCTTCAGGCGCGTCGTCGCGGTCAATCTCGACGGCACGTTTCTCGGCTGCAAATACGCCTTTCCGCTGCTGCGCAAGAACGGCGGATCGATCGTCAACATGTCGTCGGTGCTCGGCCTGATCGGCGGCCCGAACCTGACCGCCTACACCGCCTCGAAGGGTGGCGTGTCGCTCTTGACCAAATCGGTGGCGCTCTACGGCGCGCGCTTCAAGCCGCCGGTGCGCGCCAATGCGCTGTGCCCGGCCTTCATTGCCGGCCCAATGGTCGACGAGATCGCCGGCGGCACCAAAAATCCCGACGCGGTGAAGCAGAAGCTCGCGCTCGACATTCCGCTCGGCCGCCTCGGTGAGCCGGAGGAGGTGGCGTCGGCGGCGGTCTATCTGTTGTCGGACGCGGCGGCGTTCATCACCGGCGCCGACGTGCCGGTGGATGGCGGGCTGACGGCGAGGTGACTTTGTAACGCGTGCCGCCTGCTCTCTTCACCTCTCCCATAGGGAGAGATCGACGCGCGAAGCGCGGCGGGTGAGGGGTTACAAAATTTGAGCTTCAGGAACCTCCTCACCCAACCCTCTTCCCGAAGGGGAGAGGGAGCGCGCCTGCGTCTGCGGATGCGCTTTACCCCCGCATCAGCGCGGTGACGTGCGCGGCGACCGAGCGCGACAGGCCCTGCAAATCGTAGCCGCCCTCCAGCATCGACACGATGCGTCCGTCGCAGTTCTCGTCGGCGATCTGCATCAGCTTCTGCGTCACCCAGGTGTAGTCGGCTTCCACGAGATTCAAATTAGCCAGCGGGTCGCGCGTGTGCGCGTCGAAGCCGGCGGAAATGATGAGAATGTCGGGCTTGAACTCGCGCAGGCGCGGCAGGATGACGGTCTCGAACGCCTCGCGGAACTGGTCGCCGCCGTCGCCGGCGCGCAGCGGCGCGTTGACGATGTTGTTGAACTCGCCGCGCTCGGTGATCGCGCCGGTGCCTGGATAAAGCGGCATCTCGTGCGTCGAGCAGTACGTCACGCTGCGGTCCGACCAGAAGATGTCCTGCGAGCCGTTGCCGTGATGGACGTCGAAGTCGACGATCGCCGCGCGCTCGGCGCCGTGCGCCTTCTGCGCGTGACGCGCGACGATGGCCGCGCTGTTGAACAGGCAGAAGCCCATCGGCCGCGCCGTCTCGGCGTGATGGCCGGGCGGGCGCACGGCGACGAAGGCGTTCTTCGCCTTGCCGCTCATCACCTCGTCGACCGCGAGCGCGCCGCCGCCGACGCAGCGCAGCGCCGCCTCGTAGCTGCCGGGCGACATCGACGTGTCGGCGTCGAGGCGCACGAGGCCCTCGTCGGGCGAGGCGTCCTTGATCGCCTCGATGTAGTCCATCGGATGGCAGAGCGCGATCGTCTCGGTCTCGCCGAGCGGCGCCTTCTCGCGCGCCAAGGTCTGGAAGCTTTCCGCTTCGAGCGCCTGGTCGACGGCGCGCAGGCGGTCGGGCCGCTCGGGATGGCCGGCGGGCGTGAGATGATCGAGGCAGGCGGAATGGGTGACGAGGAGGGTGGTCATCCGATTTATTTAGGCGTCCGCGCGGGACGAGGCAAACGGGAAAACCTCTCCCGTTCGTCCCCGCGAAAGCGGGGACCCAGTTGTGAATCGGCGCTGGATTCCCGCATTCGCGGGAATGAGCGGAGAGGGTCCGCGCGCACGCCGCGCTTGGCGCACCTTGCGCACTCCGCTGGCGCCTCATGGCGAGGAGTGCCGCACAGCAGCGCGTCTCGAACCATGAGGCCGTCGCGGGCCCGCGCATCCTTCGGGACGCGGCCTGCGGCCGCTCCTCAGGATGAGGCGGTGAGTGACCCCAAACTCACGCCCTTCGGCGGCGGCATGGAGTCGGGGACGAAGAAGTCGACCTGCAGTGGCTGGCTCGGATCGACGCGGTAGCGGTCGAAATCGGTGACGCCTTCCTGGCCGAGGAACGTGTCGTCGATCAGGAAATGGCCGGTGAAGCTGACGGGCTTCTGGAAGATGCGATGGGCCGCGTCGGCCAGAATCGCCGGCGTGCGCGACATCTTCATCACCATGTCACCGCCGAGCAGGTTCTTGATCGCCGCGGTGGCGATGGTCGTGCGCGGCCACAGCGCGTTCACCGCGACCTTGCCGCGCAATTCGCCGGCAAGGCCGAGCACGACGAGGCTCATGCCGAACTTCGCCATCGAATAGGCGGTGTGTGGCGCGAACCATTTCTCCTGCATGTCGAGCGGCGGCGACAGCATCAGAATGTGCGGCTGCGCCGACTTTTCCAGATAAGGCAGCGCGAACTTCGATACCATGAAGGTGCCGCGCGCATTGATGCGGTGCATCAGGTCGAAGCGGCTCATGTTGGTCTGCGCCGCAGGCTTCAACTGGATCGCGCTGGCATTGTTGACGACGATATCGACACCGCCGAACGTGGCGGCCGTCTTTTCCAGCGCGGCCTTGACCTGGTCCTCCTCCTGCACGTCGACCTGCAAGGCGAGCGCGCGGCCGCCGGCCTTCTCGATCTCGGCGGCGGCGGTGTGGATCGTGCCTTCGAGCTTGGGGTGCGGCTCGACCGTCTTGGCGGCGATCGCGACGTTGGCGCCGTCGGCGGCGGCCTTGAGCGCGATGGCGAGCCCGATGCCGCGCGAGCCGCCGGTGATGAAGAGGGTTTTGCCGTGAAGCGACATGCGCGGATTCTCCACATTCTCCGCTCATGCCCACGCAGGCGGGCATCCAGCGCGGGGTCCCCGCTTTCGCGGGGACGAACGGTAAATCTATTGTAGCGCGGCCTCCGCATCGAGCACGCTGGCGCCGCCTTCGGTGACGCTGCGTTCGAGCCCGCCCGCCGCGACCGCGATGTTTTCGGCGAAGAAGCGGACCAGCGCCACGCGCGCGGCGGGCTCACCCGTTTCGCGCAGCGCGGCGAGCGCCTGCTCGGCCAGCATGCAGCCGCCGGCGGCGTTGCCGAAGAGCCTGAGATAGGGCGTCGCGCCGGCGAATGCGTTTTGCGAGCCTTTCTGCGCGAGGATCCATTGCGTCGCGCGATCGAGACCGTCGACGGCTTCACCGAGCCTTGCCGCGGTCTCGCCGAAGGCCGGCCCGTTGCTCGCCTTCACGTTTGCGACCGTGCGGCGCAATTCGCCGATGAACGCCGCAACGGTCTTGCCGCCGTCGAGCGGCACCTTGCGCGCGACGAGGTCGAGCGCCTGGATGCCGTTGGTGCCCTCGTAGATCGCGGCGATGCGCGCGTCGCGGTAATGCTGCGCGGCGCCGGTCTCCTCGATGAAGCCCATGCCGCCGTGCACCTGCACGCCGAGCGAGGCCACCTCGATGCCGATGTCGGTGGAGAAGGCTTTGGCGACCGGCGTGAGCAGCGAGCAGCGTTCGTGCGCCGCCTTGCGCGCCGCCTCGTCCTTGCCGCGCAGCGAGCGGTCGAGCGCAACGCCGGTGGCGTAGCAGATGGCGCGGGCCGCGCCGGTCAGCGCACGCATGGTGAGCAACATGCGCTTGACGTCGGGGTAATGCACGATGGCGCCGCCGGTGCCCTGCTTGCGCTCGCGCGCATAGCCAAGCGCCTGCTGCGTCGCGCGCTCGGCGATGCCGACGCCTTGCAGGCCGACCGCGAGCCGCGCGCGGTTCATCATCGTGAACATGGCGGCCATGCCGTTGTGCTCTTCGCCGATGAGGAAGCCGATCGCACCGCCCTTGTCGCCATAGACCATTGTGCAGGTCGGCGAGGCGTGAATGCCCATCTTGTGCTCGAGCGAATGCGCGCGCACGTCGTTGCGCGTGCCGTCGGGGAGAAACTTCGGCACGAGGAAGAGCGAGATGCCCTTGGTGCCGGGCGGCGCGTCCGGCAGGCGCGCCAGCACGAAATGGATGATGTTGGCGGTCAGGTCATGCTCGCCGTAGGTGATGAAGATCTTCGAGCCGGTGAGGCGGTACGTGCCGTCGGCCGCGCGCGCAGCGCGCGTGCGCAGCGCGCCGACGTCGGAGCCCGCCTGCGGCTCGGTCAGCTGCATCGTGCCCATCCATTCGCCGGTCACGAGCTTTTCCAGATACTGCTGTTTGAGCGTGGCGGTGCCGTAGGCGTGCAGCGCGTCGACCGCGGCCATGGTCAGTACCGGGCCGATGCCGAAGGCCATCGAGGCGGAATTCCACATCTCGATGCAGGCGGCGTTGACCGCCTGCGGCAGGTCCTGACCGCCGAACGCGGCGGGCGCGGCGAGCCCGTTCCAGCCGGCCGCGGCCCAGGAGGTGTAGGCCTCCTTCCAGCCGGGCGGCGTGGTGACGTGGCCGTCCTTGAACGGCGTGCCGAAGCGGTCGCCAGCGGCGTTGAGCGGGCCGATCACGTCGGTCGCGAACCGGCCGGCTTCCTCGAGCACCGCGTCGATGGTGTCCGCGTCCATGTCGCCGTAGAGGCCCTCGGCGAGCGCCTCCTTCAGGCCGGCGGTGTGCTTGAGGGCGAAGGCGATGTCGGCGACGGGGGCGCGGTAGGTCATGCGGTTAATCTAGCGGCCGCAGGGTTCCGGTCAAAGCGGCGGGCGCGGCCACTTGCGCTGTATTATAGAGAGCGGACGCCCGCGGCGGATTGATCGGGCAGGGGCCCCCCGCTATGGTCCGCCCGCCGCGCCGCCGTTATCGGCCCGCGGCTCACTCCCGTGCCGTGTTGGGGCGTAGCCAAGTGGTAAGGCAGCGGATTTTGATTCCGCCATTCCCTGGTTCGAATCCAGGCGCCCCAGCCAGCCAGTCGCGTCTCTCGCCTGAAGGGTCGTGAAAACCGCAAAAAGGGCGCGAAGACGCGACTTTTTGTAGGTGGAGATAGGTCTCCGGACTACCGAATTCCCGGAGTACGTGCCGACAGCCGGGGGAAATCTCTGCTTAGGTTCGGCAAAATTACCGTTTTGCGGAGAAACGAACCGGAGACGGGTGCGAATCCACAAGGTCGTCCTCGTATTGCCAATGGGGGCTCCGTCCATGTCGAATCTCACTTGGTCCGCCAGTCCTTTAAAAAGCAGATTTCTCTTCAGTCGGCAGCATCTCATTTAATCGCTGGCATTTGCGCGTTTTTGGAGTAGCCCTGGGTACTGCTCGGTAGGCGGCTGGCACCCAAATCGTTCTCTGATCGCCTCTTTTCTCCGGACCTTAGTACTTGTGACCGGAAGTACTGAGGTTGAAAGACGAGCAAAAATTGCGGGTTGGGAATATCGCGACTTCGAATCCCTCTCGCTCGCGGGGTATAGTCCGCCCGCTAGGCCGGGAGGACGAAATGGCGACCTACAAGAAGCCATTTGAGATTGAAGAAAGGGATCTTGCGCGGCTGTCGGCCGACGATTTCACCAAACTCATGAAGCGGCTGATCACCGCCGAAGTGCACAAGGCTGGAATTCCGAAGTCGGCAGTTGAAGGCACACTGCAGATCAACATCAGCGATGGCGGCGAGGATATCCGGGT
>DATNBL010000066.1:0-56134 GCA_035571935.1 Pseudolabrys sp. | reverse complement strand
CAGAAGCCGCATTGCAGCCCGTGGTGGTCGATGAAGGCCTGCTGCATCGGGTGCAGCCTGTCGCCGTCCGCCAGCCCCTCGACCGTGCGGATTGTCTTGCCGTCCGCCTGCGCGGCGAACATCAGGCACGAGCGCACTGGCGCGCCGTCGACGATGACGGTGCAGGCGCCGCAGACGCCGTGCTCGCAGCCGATATGCGTGCCGGTCTGGCCGCAGTCCTCGCGAATGGCGTCGGCGAGCGTGCGCCGCGGCTCGACCGCGATATTGTGCGCGCGGCCGTTGATGGTGAGGGTGATGGTGGTCTTGTCGATCATGCCGTCATCTCATCTTCCGCTCGTCCCCGCGAAAGCGGGGACCCAGCGCCGAGTCTCAAGCTTCATCGCCCAGCTGGATTCCCGCTTTCGCGAGAATGAGCGGAGTGTATGGCACTACGCAGCGCAGCGCGCACGCGCTGCGGCGTCGCCGGCATTTCGTCGATGGCGATGTCGAACGGCGCCAGCGCGTCGTTGATGGCGTTGATGATCGCCGCCGGCGCGCCGATACCGCCGCCTTCGCCGAGGCCCTTGGCTTTGGTGATCGACTCCGTGCTCGGCGTCTCGCGGTGATGCAATTCGATCGCCGGCACCTCGTGCGCCGTCGGCGTCATGTAATCGGCGAGGGTGGCCGTCAAAGGCGCGCCGTTCTCGTCGTAGACGATCTCCTCGTACAGCGCGTTGCCGATGCCCTGCGCGACGCCGCCATGCACCTGACCGTCGGCGATCATCGGGTTGATGATGCGGCCGGCGTCCTCGGCGACGAGATAGCGCGCGATCGTCGTGCGGCCGGTCTCGACGTCGACCTCGACCTCGGCCGCGTGGCAGGCGTTGGAAAACGTGCCGGGCGGATCGTAGGTGCCGGTCTCGGTCAGGCCCGGCTCGATCTCGCCCTTGAAGCGATGCGTCTGCGTGTAGGCCTCGCGCGCCAGCGCCGCGATGGAAATGCTGCGGTCGGTGCCGGCAACCTTGGCCGCGCCGTTCTCCAGCACGATGTCGCCCGCTGCGGCTTCCAGCACATGGCTCGCCAAGGTGATCAGTTTGGTGCGTACCTTGCGCGCCGCGATCAGCGTCGCGCCGCCGGAGATGACCAGCGAGCGGCTGGCGAACGTGCCCCAGCCGTAGGGTGCGCGGTCGGTGTCGCCGTGCACGACCTTGATGATGTCGGGCGTGACGCCGAGCTCGTCGGCGATGATCTGCGCCAAGGTCGTGCGCAGGCCCTGGCCGTGCGGCGAGGAGCCGATGCGCACTTCGACGAAGCCGGACGGGTCGACGGTGAGGATCACGGTTTCCCAGCCGGGCGTGATCGCCATGCCGCGCGCGGCGAACGCAGGACTGCCGTAGCCGGTGCGCTCGGAGAAGGTCGCGAAGCCGATGCCGAGATAGCGGCCTCTGGCGCGCGCGCCGGCCTGCCGCTTGCGGAACGCGGGCAGATCGATGGCCGCGACCGCCATCTCCAGCGTCTCCTTGTAGCTCGCCTCGTCGAATTTCAGGCCGGCGGCGGAGGTGTAGGGGAATTTGCCGATGAGATTGCGGCGGCGGATCTCGGCGGGCTCGATGCCGAACGCGCGCGCCGCCTTGTCCATCAGCCGCTCGAGCGTGAAGGTGATGATCGGCCGCGACACGCCGCGATAGGGCGCCATGGTGCAGGTGTTGGTGACGACGCCGCGGGCGCGGCAGTCGTAGGCGCGGAAATCGTAAGGGCCGGGCATCTCGGCCATCGCCATCAGCGGCTCGACGCCGCAGGTGGTGGGAAAGCACGAATAGGCGCCGATGTTCGAGACGACGTCGGATTTCAGCGCCAGCAATTTGCCCTGCACGTCGAACGCGCCTTCGAGCGTCACGTACTGGTCGCGCGCGTGGAACGAGGCGATCAGGTTCTCGCGGCGGTCCTCGGTCCAGGCGAACGAGCTTTTGTGCTTGCGCGCCAGCCACACCAGCACGACGTATTCCGCCGCGAGCGACATCTTCTGGCCGAAGCCGCCGCCGACATCGGGCGCGATGACGCGCAGGTCGGATTCGGGCATGCCGAGCACGTCGGCGATCGCCGTGCGCGTCAGATGCGGCATCTGCGTCGTGCAGGTCAGCGTGACGCGGCCGGTCGAGGCGTCGTAGGCGGCGTGCGCAGCGCGCGGCTCCATCGGCGTCGCGTTCTGCCGCCGCGAGCGCGCCTCGACTTTGACGATCTTCGCCGCGCTTTGCCAAACTTTCTCAAAATCCGGCGTTTTGATTCGCCCTTCGAGGATGACGTTGCCGGGCACGCCGGCGTGGACCTGCCGCGCGCGGGGCTCAAGTGCGTCGCGCGCGTCGACCAGCGGCGTTGCGTCACCGATGACGAGCGCGATCTCGTCGGCGATGTCCTCGGCTTCTTCTTCGCTTGCGGCAATGACCGCCGCGATGGGCTCGCCGACAAAGCGCACTTCGCCGTCGGCGAGGACCGGCTGGCCGAGCGGCTTGTAATCGAACTTGTGCAGCATCGGCAGGATCGGCTTCACGCCGGCGAGATCGGCGGCGGTGACGACGAAAGCGTCGTCCGGCGCCTTCAGCGTTTCGATCTTGCCCGCCGCGGCGGGGCTGCGCAGGAAGCGCACCCAGTGCACCGCGGGCAGGTCGGCGGTGAAGCGGCCCTGGCCCGTCACCAGCGCCGGGTCCTCGACGCGGCGGATCGCGCGCCCGACCCAGGTCATGCCGCTGCCCTTGGTGTGCGCGGTCATTTTTATATCCCGCTCGTCCCCGCGAAAGCGGGGACCCAGCTGGAAATGTCAGCTCGGCGCTGGATTCCCGCCTTCGCGGGAATGAGCGGAGTCTGTGGAGCAATCCTCATACACTCTGCTCCAGTGCGCGGCGCACGACGGCGCGCACGAGATCGCGGCGATACTCGGCCGAGGTCTGGTGATCCTCCATCGCCTCGACTGCGCTCGCGGCCGCTTCGGCCGCGGCGCGGAAGGCGGCGTCGCCGGGCGCCTTGCCGTTCAGCGCAGCTTCGGCTTGCGCGATGCGGCGCGGATGCGGCTCGGCGCCGCCGACGCCGACATGCGCATTGGCAATCTTGCCGCCGTCGAGACGATACGTAACCAGCGCCGCGCTCATGGCGAAATCGCCGGCGCGGCGGCTGAACTCGTTGAAGCCGAACTTCGTGCCGGCGGCGAGCTGCGGGATTTCCACGCGCGCCAGCAATTCGTCGTCCGCCAGGGCCGTGGACATGATGCCGGCGAAGAAGTCCTTTGCGGCGATGCGCCGTTCGCCGCGCGTGCTAACGGCAATCATGGCCGCGCCGAGCGTCGCCGCGGCGAGGCACCATTCCGAGGCCGGGTCGGCATGCGCGAGGCTGCCGCAGAAGGTGCCGCGCATGCGGATCGGGTAATGCGCGATGTGGCGCACGACGGCCGCCAGCAGCGCGCCGAGCGGGCCGTCGACGACCGGCTTGTGGAACGCCGCGTGGCGCACGCAGGCGCCGATGTTCAGCACCTTGCCGTCGCTCGTGACTTTATCGAGCCCGGCGACTTCGTTGATGTCCACGAGATGCGCGGGCTTCGCCAGCCGGAACGCCATGATCGGCACCAGGCTCTGGCCGCCGGCGAGTACGCGGCCGTCCTGCGGCGCGACCTCGGCCAGAATCTTCACCGCCTCATCGAGCGTCTTCGGCACATGGCGGACGAAGGCGGCGGGTTTCATTTAACCGTTCTCCGCCGCGCATCACCCGTCCGCGTCATTCCGGGGCGCGAGCGCAGCGAGCGAACCCGGAATCCATACTCCGCAGCGCTGCGGCTTATGGATTCCGGGCCCGGCCCTTCGGGCCGTCCCGGAATGACAGAGAAAAGACGCGCACTCATTGCATCACGCCTCGTCCAGCCCGATGTCGACCGCGGGCGAGCCCTGGATCATCTTGCTCGACGAGATGAAGTCGACGCCGGTCTCGGCGATAGCGCGCACGGTCTCGAACTTCACGCCGCCGGATGCCTCGATCGGGATGCGGCCGTCGACCAGCTTCACCGCCGCGCGCATGTCCTCGAGCGACATGTTGTCGATCATGATGACGTCGGCCTTCGCCGCGAGCGCCTCCTTCACCTGCTCGAGCCGGTCGCACTCGACCTCGATCTTCACGAGCAACGGCGCGCCGGCGCGGGCGCGCTCGACGGCCTTGGCGATGCTGCCGCAGACGGCGATGTGGTTGTCCTTGATCAGCACGCCGCTATCGAGGCCGAGCCGGTGACTGGCGCCGCCGCCGCAGATCACGGCATGCTTTTGCAGCGCGCGCAGGCCGGGCGTGGTCTTGCGCGTGTCGATGAGCTTCGCTTTCGTGCCCTTGATGACGTCCATCCAGCGCGCGGTCTCGGTGGCGATGCCGGAGAGATGCTGCACGATGTTGAGCGCGGTGCGCTCGACCGTGAGCAGGCTGCGCGCCTTGCCGGAAATCTTCAGCAACGTCGTCTTCGGCGCGACGCGGTCGCCGTCTTTCGACGTGACGGTGACCTTCACATCGGGGTCGTAGCGGCGGAAGCAGGCGGCGGCGACCTCGATGCCGGCGACCGCGATCGGCTGCCGCGCATTCATCGCGAACGTGGCGGTGGCGGCGGCGTCGATCATGGTCAGCGAGGTGATGTCGCCGTGGCCGATGTCCTCGGCGAACCACAGGTCGATCAGCCGGTTGACGAGATAGAGATCGAGCATTGCGGGTGTCCCTTCCGGTCGCGATCATGCCGTGACGGCGGCCGCTGCAACAGGCGGCGTGGGCCGGCCTTTTGTTTGTGTACAAACGATAGCGGCCGTGTTTGGATTGTCAAACCGGTGACCGGCCGCACCGTCCGGAGGCGCGCGCAGATGGAATTCGCCCATTTCTCCCATGTCTGGGCCAAGCCCGGCATGACGCCGCACGCGCGCTACGAGGAATTGTGGGGCGAACTGACACTCTGCGACGCCCTCGGCTACGACTACAGCTTCTGCGTCGAGCACCATTTCCGCCCCGACGAAAGCTGGATCTCCTCGCCGTCGCTCTACGCCGTCGGCGCCGGGGCGCGCACCAAGCGCATGCGCATCGGCCCGATGGGCTACATCGTGCCGCTCTACCATCCCTTGCGGCTCGCCGAGGAGATCGCCATCGTCGACCAGATGCTCGGCGGCCGCATGGAATGCGGCCTCGTGCCCGGCATCAACGCCGACTACTTCCGTCCGTTCGGGCTGAATTACGAATTCCGCAAGACGCCGACGCTGGAGTTCGTCGACTACATGCGCGCCGCCTATGGCGAGACGCAGCCGTTCTCGTGGGACGGCGAGAATTTCCACACCGACGATGCGCTGCTCGCGGTGCAGCCGATGCAGAAGCCGCATCCGCCGCTCTGGATGATGAGCCGCGATCCGCAGACGCTCGAATTCTGCGCCGAGAAGGGCGTCAATCCCGGCTACTTCCTCGTCTACCCGCGCGCCGACGCCGCGCCGCGCTACCGCGTCTTCCTCGACAACTGGAAGAAGGCAGGCCACCCGCGCAAGCCGAAGATCGCCTATTGCACATTGGTCTATGTCGACGAGAGCGACGACAAGGCGCTCGACGTGGCGCTGGGGCGGGCGGCGCGCGCCTATGAGGGCTTTCTGCCGCCGCCGAAGCCGGGCGAGAGCTTCGAGGAACGCGTGCGCGAGCACGCCAAGAAGTTCATCGGCCGCGGCGAGCCGGGCGCGTCGGAGATCATGGCCAACGTCTTCAATCCCGACTACCTGATGAAGAACGATCTCGTCTACATAGGCTCGCCGAGGACGGTGGCCGAGAAGCTGCGCCGCACGGCGGAGCAGGGCGTGTTCAACGTCTTCCTCGGCGAGTTCAATTTCTCCGACCTGCCGGCGGCGGACGTCATGCGCTCGATCCGCCTGTTCGGCGAAAAGGTGATGCCGGAGTTGCGCGGCTTCGAGCCGTTTTAGCAGCCGAGCGGCGGCGGTCTACTGCCCCGCGCGCAACTCGGGATGCTTGGCGAGCCGCGCTTCGCTGAGCCGGTGGATGACGTAGCAGACCACCGCGCCGGCGGCGAAGGGCAGCGCCGACCACATGTACAGCCGCTCGACCGACATGCCGACGAACAGCGCGCCGACCAGCGGCCCGACGATCGAGCCGATGCGGCCGACGCCGAGCTCCCAGCCGGAGCCGTTGGCGCGCAGTGAGGTCGGGTAGATCAGGGCGCCGAGGACGTTGATGCCGGACTGGATGCCGAGCACCAGGAAGCCGGCGATGAAGATCGTCACCAGGAGCGCCGTCTGCGAGGTCAGGCCGGCATAGCCGATGGCGCCGACGGCAGGCACCGCCAGCACGAACATGACGGCGACCGCCATGAAGCGGTGCGTCTGCAGCCACCAGCACAGCACCAGCGCGCCGACCGTGCCGCCGATCTGCAAACTGGCGCCGGAGAGCGCGACCGTCGTCGGCGACAGTTTCGCCGCGGTCATCAGGGTCGGCGTCCAGCTGATGAGGAAGAAGTAGCCCATCAGGTTGAGCGCGAAGAGCAGCCACAGCAACGGCGTGATGAGTTGCAGGCCCTGCCCGAACAGGTATTTCGGATTGAAGCCGGGGACCTGCTGCTCGTCCTCGATGATGAACCGCGCGTTGTCGGGAACGGCGGTGCCCGGGCTGATCGCCTTGACCAGCGCCGTCATCTTCTCGCGATGGCGCTCGTGCAGCGTCATGTACTTGATCGACTCCGGCAGCCCGAAGATCGCGGCGAGCGCGATCACGATCGGCACGATGCCGCCGATCATGAAGATGATCTGCCAGCCGTGCGCCGGCACCAGCGCGGCGGTAATGAAGCCCGGGATGGCGCCGCCGAGCGGCACGAAGCCGACGGCGATGATCGCGAGCGTCGCGCGCAGGCGCCGCGGCGCCGATTCGGCGTTGATGGCGACCACGTTCGGAATGACGCCGCCGATGCCGAGGCCGGCGAGCAGGCGCAGCCAGAACATCTGCTCGAGATTGGTCGCGTAGGCGGCGGCGAGCGTGAACACTCCGAACACGAGGTTCGCCAGGATCAGCGACGCCTTGCGGCCATAACGGTCGCCGATGAAGCCGAACAAGGCCGAGCCGAACAGGATGCCGACAAGGCTCGCGCTGAACACGGGGCCCAGCGCCTTCGGTGCGACGCCCCAGGCCTTCACAAGATGCGGCGCGGCGAACGCGATCGCCGCGATGTCGTATCCGTCGATGAGGACGAGAAAGAGCGACCAGATCAGCAGCACGATCTGGAACGAGCCGAGACCGCGCTCGTCGAGCAGCCGCGACACCGGGACGACCGTCTGGTCAGCCATCGTTTCCCCCTATGGACGCCTGTTTGGTTTTTGTCAGCGCAGGACGCGACGAAAAATCTAGCCGAGTGGGAGGCCGATGCAACGTGAATGCGCGTGCGGCGTGCTGACCGTGGGCACGATTTCCCGGTCCGAAATCGTGGGCAGCACCCCCGCGAGGCTATTGCACTGCAATAGCAGACGCCGAAGCAGGGTATGGCGGCCCGGTAGCCCGTTCCCTTTAGCCGCGGCCGCGCTACACTCGCCGCAAAGCAAGAAACGCCTCCGGGAGACCATTCGAGGGAGGGTCACATGAGCGTCCTGCTCATCGCGTTTGCCTGCATCGCGGCGATCTGGATCTGCGTCCTGCTGGGTTCGCCGCTGCTCGGCTCGGATCACTGATCCGCCGCCCGGCCTGACCGGATCATGCGGCCCGCCCGGGCCGCCGCCGGCTTTTGCCGAAAACCCAGGCTCTGCTAGGAGGGCACGCCGCCGCGCGGCCGCGCCGTCGCGGCTGCGTCGTGTAACGCCCATCGACCCGCTCCCGCCAAGGCCGCGCGCGCCATGAATTCCGAGACCGAAGTCGCCGTCATCGGCGGGGGCGCAGCCGGCATCGCCGCGGCCCGCAGGCTGACGGACGCCGGCGTGCCGTGCCTGCTGATCGAGGCCCGCGACCGGCTCGGCGGCCGCGCCTATACCGTCGAGCATGGCGGGGTTGGCGTCGATCTCGGCTGCGGCTGGCTGCATTCGGCCGCGGGCAATCCCTTCGTCGCGATCGCCGAGGCGCAGGGGCGCAGGCTCGACCGCTCGCCGCCGGCCTGGACCCGCGCCGCGCTCGAGCGCAATTTCCCGCTCGCCGACCAGCGCCTCTACCAGCAGGCGATGGCCGGCTATTTCGAGCGCCTGAGCGAGCTTGCCGCCGGCGAGACCGACGTGCCGTGTTCGGCGGCGTTCGAGCCGGGCAACCGCTGGAACGGTTTGATCGCCGCGGTGGTGAGCTACATCAGCGGCGGCGACGCGGCGGATGTCTCCGCGCGCGACTTCGAGAACTACGCCGGCACGGAGGTCAACTGGCGCGTCGCCGAAGGCTACGGCACGGTGATCGCCGCGCACGCGCGGGGCGTTGCCGTCACGCTCGGCACGGTCGTCGAGCGCATCAACCATAGTGGCGCGGCTTTGCGCGTCGAGACGAGCCGCGGCACGATCACGGCAAAGCGCGTCATCGTCACGCTGCCGACGGACATCATCGCCGCGCGGCCGGAGTTGTTCTCGCCCGCGCTGCCGCGGAAGACGGAGGCCGCCGCCGGCCTGCCGCTCGGCCTTGCCGACAAGCTCTATCTCAATTTGCAGGCGCCGGATGAGTTCGGCCGCGACACGCGCGTCTGGCCTCGTCTCGATACCAGGGACACCGCGTCGTACACGGTGCGCCCGCAGGGCCGTGCGCAGATCGAAGGCTATTTCGGCGACGGCCTGGCCGCGGAGCTCGAGCGCGGCGGCGTCGCGGCCTTCGTCGATTTCGCCATCGGGCAGCTCGCCGATGTGTTCGGCCACGACTTCAGGAAACGCGTGTCGCTGCTCGATATGCACCTGTGGCGTGCCGACCCGTTCGCGCGGGGGTCGTATTCATATGCGCGGCCCGGAAAGGTTAAATGCCGAAAGGTCCTGGCCGATCCGGTGGACAACCGGCTGTTCTTCGCCGGCGAGGCCTGCTCGGAATTGGATTTTTCCACGGCGCATGGCGCGTATTTGACCGGACTTAGGGCCGCCGATCAGGTTGTGGCGGCGCGTTAGGCACGCCTGAGCGGGCTTGTCATGGCCGGAATGCCGATCATATAACGGCGAATCGAATTGCCGTGACCGGGGGCGCGCATGACGGCATATCGGAAGGCATTGCAGGTCTGTCTTGTTCTGACGGCGTGTTGCGGCGGGCAGGCGCTCGCCGCCGACAAGCCCGACAAGGTGTCTTTTTATTTCGCGGCGCACGAGGACGACTGGCAGCTGTTCATGAACCCGTCCGCGTTCCAGGACGTGCTCGGCGCCGCCGGCAAGACAGTGTTCGTCTACGTCACCGCCGGTGACGCCGGCCTCGGCACCGGCGACGGCGGCCGCAAGCGGCCTTATTATCTTGCGCGCGAAAACGGCGCCGAGGAAGCGGTGCGCTTCATGGCCGACACCGACCGCGAGCCGGCCGCGCGCGCGGATTCGCGCGTGACGCTGAACGGGCATCGTGTCTTCCGCGTCGGCTATCGCAACACGGTCAGCTATTTCCTCCGCGTGCCCGACGGCAACATCAAGGGCGAGGGTTTCGAGGACACCGGCTTCCAGTCGCTCTTGCGGCTGCGCAACGGCGCCATCGGCAAGATGCGCGCGGTCGACGGTTCCGCGATCTATCGCGGCTGGGACGATCTCGTGCGCACCGTGCGCGCCATCGTCGATGCCGAGCGCGGCGGCGCCTCGCTGGTGCAGGTCAACGTCGCCGAGACCGATCCGGCGATCAATCCGGACGACCACGCCGACCACCTGATGACGGCGCAGGCCGCGCTCGACGCGGTCAAGGATCTCTCCTGCGTGCGCCGCGTCTCCTACGTCGACTACGCCAGCGCGAAATTGCCGGAGAATCTGAACACGCAGCAGCGCGACATGGAGAGCTCGGTGTTCGCGGTGACGCTCGCGGGCGTGCAGGCCTACGACCACGGCACGGCGTGGCGCCACTACGACGGCTCGTACGTGGGCCGGAATTACTTTCGCGTAAACGAGCCGGCCGGCTCCTGCGCCTCGCCGGCCGCGCGCGCGCCGCAGATCGCGGCGGCCCACCACTGACGGAACGAGGGTTCCGGCCCGGCGTTGATTTGCGTCAAGGCCGGCGGGCAGTCCGCCTCTAACGTCGCGAGGCGGCCTGAGCCATAATGCGGCCGTGGAGTGCGCGGCCGCGTATGCGCTACATCGATATCCAGGCCAGGTTGCCGGCGCAGCGTCTCGTGTCGCTCGACGCCCTGCGTGGATTCAATTTCATCTGGATCCTCGGCGGCGACGGCGCGGTGATCGCGCTCGCCGACATGATGCGCGCCCACGGCGGCACGCTCGGCACGGCCGGCCGGTTCCTGCGCGAGCAGATGACGCATCCCTATTGGGAAGGCCTGCGCTTCTACGACCTGATCTTCCCGATGTTCATCTTCATCACCGGTGTCGCCATCACGCTCGCGCTGCCGAAGCTCGTCGCGAGCAGAGGCAAGACGCACGCGCATCTGCATGTGCTCAAGCGCGCTTTGCTGCTCTACGCGCTCGGCATCGTCTACTACGGCGGCCTGAGCGGCGACTTCGATGAGATCCGCTACGTCGGCGTTCTGCAGCGAATCGCGATCTGCTATCTCGCGGCCGCGTTCCTGTTCCTCAACATGGACTGGCGCGGGCTCGTCGCGGCGACGATCGCCCTGCTCGCCGGCTACTGGGCGGTGATGACCTTCGTGCCGGTGCCGGGAGTGGGCGTCGGCTCCTACGCGCCGGACGCCAACCTGGCCAACTGGATCGACTCGCAACTGCTGCCCGGCCGCATGTGGGACAAGACGCGTGATCCGGAAGGGCTGCTCTCGACGCTGCCGGCGATCGTCACGTGCCTGCTCGGCGTGCTGGCGGCGGTCGTGCTCAGGCGCGAGAGTCTGACGGCGTCGCAAAAATCCGCGTGGCTGATCGGCGGCGGCATCGCGCTGACCGCGGCGGGCTATCTGTGGGCGTTGCAGATGCCCTTCATCAAGTCGATCTGGACGCCGTCCTTCGTGCTGGCGACCGGCGGTATCAGCACGATCCTGCTCGGCGCGTTCCACCAGATCATCGACGTGTGGGGCTACAAGCGCTGGACGCCGGTGCTGGTGTGGATCGGCGCCAACGCCATCACGCTCTATCTCCTGAACGCGTTGATGGGCTTCGACGTGCCGGCGCGCCGCCTCGTCGGCGGTGAGTTCGGCGATCTGCTCGACAGCGTCGTCCTGCCGGGCATCGGCGCGCTCATCGTCAACCTCGTCGCGCTCGTCTTCGTCATCGCGCTCGCCGGCTTCCTCTACCGGCGCAAGATCTTCCTGCGCGTCTAGCCGCGCTTGAGGAAGCGGTCGAGCACCGCGATCTCGTCCTTCTTGCCGTCGTTGTCGTCGGCCATGCGCTGGTAGAAGCGCGCCGCCGCGGTCAGCATCGCGTGCTCGGGGAATTCCTCGCCGACGAACGCACCGATTTCGTCGAGCTCGGCCACCCAGCGATAGGCCTTGCCGTACATCGCCGGCACCATGCGGTCGAACCAGGGCACCAGCGCCGGCTGGCTCTCGGCGAGCTCGGCGCGCAGCGCGTCGGCCGAGCCTTCGCGCGTCGCCGCCAGCATCATCGCCGCGCCGAGCGCGGTCAGCCCCTTGGTGATGCCGGCGTAAGACATCTTCAGCGCCGAAGCGGCGGTGAGGGGGCCTTCGAGCCGCCGCACGACCAGGCCGTGGTCGTTGAGCCGCATGACTTCGTTTGCGGCCGGGCCGGAGACGTAGATGCGGGTGTTGGCGGAGCCGGGCTTGGGCGGCGGTCCGATGATGGCGGCGCCGACGAAGGCCGCGCCCGCCGCTTCGATCACCTCCGCGGTGCCGCGCATGGTCGGCGGGCTGACCGCGTTGCAGTCGACGAACACCGGCTTGCGGTTGGCCGCGGCGAAATGCGGCGCGAAGCGCTCGGCCAGCGCGCGCGAGTCGCCCGGCGGCACGATCGACAGGAACAGGTCGGCCTGCATCAGTTGCGCGTCGTCGACCGCGCGCATGCCGGCGGCTTCGGCGCGTTTGGCGCTGGCCGCGCTGCGGCCGGAAAGCGAGGTCAGCACGGTCACGCCGTTCTCGGTCAGGCGCTTGGCGACGCCGCTGCCCATGGCGCCGGCGGCGACGATGGCGACTGTCAGGCTCATGATCCGGTCACTCCGCCGTCGAGGTTGATGCTTTGCCCTGTCACGAATGCCGACGCCTCCGAGGCCAAAAACAATACGGCGCCAACTAGGTCCTCCGGCACTTCCGGCCGCGGGATGCACTGCATGGCGACGATGCGCTCCTTCTGCGCCGGCGTCACGGTCTTGCGCTCGATCTCGGTGAAGGTCGCGCCGGGCAGGATGGCGTTGACGGTGATGTTATCCGCCCCGAGTTCGCGCGCCATCGACAGGCTCATGCCGGCAAGCGCCGCTTTGGTGGCGATGTAGTGCAGGTAGTTCGGCCGCCCGAGCCGCACCGCGCCGGACGCGACGTTGATGATGCGGCCCCATTTCGCGCGGCGCATGGCGGGCAGCACCGCTCGGGCGCACAGGAACGGGCCGGTGAGATTGACGCGCAGCACGCGCTCCCATTCATCGAGCGGGATCTGGTCGAACGGGCGCATCTCCAGCATCGAGAAGATGCCGGCATTGTTGATGAGCACGTCGATGCGGCCGTATTCGTCCTCGACGATTTCGACCATCGCCTTGATCGAGGCCTCGTCGGCGACGTCGGTGGTCACGGCCAGCGCCTGGCCGCCGGCCGCCATGATCTCCGCCGCGACCGCGGCCGCCTTGGCCTCGTTCACCTCGGCGATGACGGCGCGCGCGCCGGCCCGTGCGAGGGCCTTGGCGAAGACGCGGCGATGCCCTGGCCGGCGCCGGTGACGATCGCCACGCGGTCCTTCAACGAGGGGAAGACGATGCTGTCGAGATCAACCGGCATGATGCTCCCGTCCGCGCGAAAATCCGGCCCTCGGGGGCGGACAATAGCGGTTGTTTGCCGGAAATATAGTTCGGACGGGCCTATCCGGTCGCGGGTGGACGTTTTTCACAGTGTCGGTACACTGGTGGCAGCCATATCGGGCCGAATTCAACGGCCCTTCCGGGAGGGAAACATGCGGACAACCTTGCTGGCGGCCGGCGCCGCCCTGATGCTTGCGGCGGTCCCCGCCGCGGCGCAGCAGAAGTCGATCAAGATCGGCTTCGTCTCGACCTTCAGCGGCCCGACGGCCGTGATCGGCAACAACATGCGCGACAGTTTCGAGCTCGCGCTCGACCACCTCGGCCACAAGATGGGCGGGCTACCGGTCGAGGTGATCTACGAGGACGACGCGCTCAAGCCCGAGACCGGGCGGCAGAAGACCGAGAAGCTGATCGAATCCGACAAGGTCGATTTCATCACCGGCTACATCTGGTCGAACGTGCTGCTCGCCTCGATCAAGCCGGCGGTCGATGCCAAGACCTTCCTCATCACCTCCAATGCCGGCCCGCACCAGATCGCCGGCGAATTGTGCTCGCCCTATCTGTTCTCGACCTCGTGGCAGAACGACCAGACGCCGCAGGCGATGGGCACCTACATGAACCAGAAGGGCGTGAAGACGGTGTTCCTGATCGGGCCGAACTACGCGGCCGGCAAGGACATGCTCGCGGGCGTCGCCTCGACCTTCAAGGGCAAGGTGGTCGGCCAGGAGCTGACGACGTGGCCGGCGCAGCTCGACTTCTCCGCCGAACTGGCGAAGGCGAAGGCCGCCAATCCGGATGCGATCTTCGTCTTCTATCCGGGCAAGGCCGGCGTGCAGTTCCTGTCGCAGTACGCGCAGGCGGGCCTGAAGGGCAAGATCCCGCTCTACACCGCCTTCACCATCGACGAATTGTCGCTGCCGTTGCAGAAGGACCTCGCGCTCGGCGTGCCCGGCGCGCAGGAGTGGGTCAACGACCTGCCGAACGCCGCGAACAAGAAATTCGTTGCCGACTTCGAGAAGAAGTATCCCGGCAAGAAGCCGTCGTTCTACGGCGCGCAGACCTATGACGCCGCGATGCTGATCGCCTCGGCGGTCGAGGCCGTGAAGGGCAACATGTCCGACAAGGGGGCGGTGCAGAAGGCGCTGGAGAAAGCGAACTTCAAGTCCGTGCGCGGCGACTTCAAGTTCGGCAACAACCACATCCCGATCCAGAACTTCTATCTCCAGGACGTGGTCAAGGACGCCAAGGGCGACTTCGTGCTCAAGACGGTGGCGACCATCGTCAAGAACGACCAGGACAAATTCCACGACAAGTGCCCGATGAAGTAAGCTTCTGCGGGCTTTCCGGACGGCAGAAGCGCGTGGGGGCGCTTCTGCCGTTCTGCTTATCGGGGAGGCGTTGCCCCGATCTTTTGACTGGTGTCCCGGGCGCAGCGCAGCATGTAATGCTGCGCTGCTGAACCGGGACCCCGCTTTGGTGCCCTTGTGAACCGGGGTCCCGGATCAGCGGTGCATCACTGCGTGCTGCACCGCATCCGGGACACCGCCAAGCAACAGCCATGACTCTCTTCATCGAGCAATGCCTCAACGGCCTGCAATTCGGCCTGCTGCTGTTCCTTTTGGCGGCCGGGCTGACGCTCGTCTTCGGCATCATGGACCTCGTCAACCTGGCGCACGGCTCGCTCTATATGATCGGCGCCTATTTCGCCGCGACCTTCGCCGCCTGGACCGGCAGCTTCGTGCTCGGCGCGATCCTCGCGTTCTTCGCCACGCTGCTGGTCGGCATGGCGGTCGAAGTCATCGCCATGCGGCGGCTCTACGGCCGCGACCATCTCGACCATGTGCTCGGCACCTTCGGCCTGATCCTGTTCTTCGACGAGGCGGTGCGGCTGATCTGGGGCCCGGACGGCATGTCGCTGCCGCTGCCGTCCTGGCTCAACACCGCGGCGACCATCGCGCCGGGCTTCAGCTATTCGGCCTACAAGCTGGCGATCATCGCGGTGACGCTCGCGGTCGCCGGCGGGCTCTATCTGCTGGTCATGCGCACGCGCATCGGTATGCTGATCCGCGCCGGCGCCAGCAACCGCGAGATGGTCGGCGCGCTCGGCGTCAACATCAAATTGCTCTATACGCTTGTGTTCGGCCTCGGCGCCGCGCTCGCCGGCCTCGCCGGGCTGATGCAGGCGCCGATCCTCACCGTGCAGATCGGCATGGGCGAGAACATCCTCATCCTCGCCTTCGTCATCACCGTAATCGGCGGCATCGGCTCGATCCGCGGCTCGTTCATCGCCGCGCTGTTCGTCGGCTTCGTCGACACGCTCGGCCGCTCGTTCTTCCCCGACATCCTGCGCGCGGTGCTATCCCCCGCCGCAGCGGCGACTTTGGCGCCGGCGCTGTCGTCGATGCTCATCTACCTCCTGATGGCGATCGTGCTCATCGTGAAGCCGGAAGGCCTGTTCTCCGCGGGCGGCCGATGACGCTCTCCATCCGCAACCTCGCCACCGTCGCGCTGTTCGCCGCGCTCCTGCTGCTGCCGCTCTACGTGCAGGCGACCGGCGACCGCTTCCTGCTCACCTTGTTCACCCGCATCGTCATCCTCGCGCTCGCCGCGGTGAGCCTGAACCTCATCCTCGGCTTCGGCGGCATGATGAGCTTCGGCCACGCCGCCTATCTCGGCATCGGCGGCTACGCCGTCGGCATGCTGGCGCACGAGGGCATCGTCTCGGGGCTCATCCAGTGGCCGGTGGCGCTCGCCGCCAGCGCGCTGTTCGCGCTCGTCATCGGCGCGCTGTCGTTGCGCACGCGCGGCGTCTACTTCATCATGATCACGCTCGCCTTCGCGCAGATGGCCTATTACGTCATCGCCGGCATCGCCCGTTACGGCGGCGACGACGGGCTGACCATCTACAAGCGCAGCCAGTTCGGCGCGCTCAATTTGTCGAACAAGGTCGTGTTCTATTACGTCTGCCTCGCGCTCTTGATGGCGACGGTCTACCTCGTGTGGCGGCTGGTGAACTCGCGCTTCGGCATGGTCATCCGCGGCGCGCGCTCGAACGAGACGCGCATGCGCGCCATCGGCTTCCCGACCTACCGCTACAAGCTCGTCTGCTTCGTCATCGCCGGCACGCTCGGCGGGCTCGCCGGCGCGCTGCTCGCCAACCACAACGAGTTCATCAGCCCGGCGACCATGTACTGGACGCGCTCGGGCGATCTCATCGTCATGGTCGTGCTCGGCGGCATGGGCTCCGCGGCGGGTCCGGTGTTCGGCGCGGTGGCGCTGCTGGTGCTCGAGGAGGTGCTCTCCGGCATCACCGAATACTGGCAGATCATTCTCGGGCCGCTGCTGCTGCTGATCGTCCTGTTCGCCCGCGGCGGCATCGACGGCCTGCTCGCGGCGGCGCGCTGGCCGCAACGCAAGAAGGCGCCCGCATGAGCGCGCTGCTGCAGGTCGACAAGCTCGCCAAGCGCTTCGGCGGCATCGTCGCCACCGACGACCTCGTGTTCGAGGTCGCGGAAGGCGAATTGCACGCCATCATCGGCCCGAACGGCGCCGGCAAGACCACGCTCATCGCCCAGCTCAGCGGCCAGTTGCCGGCCGATTCCGGCAGCATCCGCTTCGCCGGCGCCGACGTCACGCGCCTGCCGGCGTGGCGGCGCAGCCATCTCGGGCTCGCCCGCTCGTTCCAGATCACCTCGCTCTTTCTCGACCTCACGGTGCTCGACAACGTCGCGCTCGCGGTGCAGGCGCATGCCGGGCATTCATTTCATTTCTGGCGCGACGCGCGCGCCGAGGCGGGGCTGCGCCGGAATGCCCGCGCCGCGCTGGACGAGGTCGGGCTTTCGAACCGCGCCGATGCGCGCGCCTCGCTGCTGAGCCACGGCGAGCACCGCCTGCTGGAGCTGGCCATGGCGCTCGCCGGCAAGCCGCGCCTGTTGCTGCTCGACGAGCCGATGGCAGGCCTCGGGCCGGACGAATCCGCGCGCATGGTCGAGATGCTCGGCCGGCTCAAGCGCCGCTACACCATCCTGCTGGTCGAGCACGACATGGAAGCGGTGTTCGCGCTCGCCGACCGCATCACCGTGCTGGTCTACGGCCGCGTCATCGCTTCCGGCGCGCCGGATGTCATTCGCGCCGACGCGCAGGTGCGCGAGGCCTATCTCGGCGAGGACGAACATGTCTGAGCCGATCCTCACCGTCGACGGCCTCGAGACCTGCTACGGGCTGAGCCAGGTTCTGTTCGGCGTGTCGCTCGCGATCGGGCAGGGCGAGATGGTCACGCTCATGGGCCGCAACGGCATGGGCAAGACGACGACCGTGCGCTCGGTTATGGGCCTGACGCCGGCGCGCGCCGGCCGCGTGCGCTTTGCCGGCAAGGAGATCGGCGGCCTGCCGGCCTATCGCATCGCCAAGCTCGGCATCGGTCTGGTGCCGGAAGGCCGCCAGATATTCCCGAACCTCACCGTGCGCGAGAACCTGGTCGCGACCGCGTCCGGCGCGGGCGAATGGACGCTCGATCGCGTCTACGCGCTGTTCCCGCGCCTTGCCGAGCGCGAGACGAGCATGGGCAATCAGCTTTCCGGCGGCGAGCAGCAGATGCTGGCCATCGGCCGCGCGCTGATGACCAATCCGCGCCTGCTGATCCTCGACGAGGCGACCGAGGGGCTGGCGCCGCTCATCCGCCGCGACATCTGGCACTGCCTGGCGCGGCTGAAGGAGACCGGCCTGTCGATCCTGGTCATCGACAAGAACGTCGGCGCGCTGATGCGGGTCGCCGACCGCCACGTCGTCATCGAGCGCGGCCGTGTCGTCTGGCAGGGCGCCTCCGCCGCGCTCGCCGCGGCGCCCGACGTGCAGCACCGGTATCTCGGGGTTTAGGGGCGTCGACCGCTCCCGCCACCCTGAGGAGGCCGTATTCTCTATTCTCCGCTCGTCCCCGCGAAAGCGGGACCCAGCTGTGAGTCGGAGCTGGATGCCCGCTTTCGCGGGCATGAGCGGTGAATGTTAGGCGCGCCCTACCGACCTCTCCCGCGCCGCAGCACAAAATCTTTTAAAAAGACTGTTGACCTATGGGGTGGAATACCTACTATAGGTTCGTCCTGCTCTTCGAGGGGCGTCGCCGGAGACGTGCCGAGGACGGAGCAGCGGTGAGGGACGGGGCCGGAGATGCGGCCTTGTCGTCTCACCGGGTCTGGTCGGGAAACCGGCCGGGCTGATGCGGCGCCCGCGGGCGGGGCTCGTAACCGCGCTCCCGGGAGGCCCCCAGCCAGCCGTCCGCCGGCATTACGACCGGCTGCCCACGAGCAGGGCTGCACGTGTGGACGATGAACGAGCGGTGGCCACCGCTCCGGATAAGGGCCGTCATGGCCTGTCGCCGACCGGAAGCATGGCCCCAAGGGGACAGAAAACGCCGCAAGTGGAGCGCCGGGAGGCGCCTCGTCCCGATCGCAAGGAGGAAGGAGACGCCTTCGCAAGGTGTCTCGGGCGGCTTCGCCAGCCGCTCAGGGGGTCTCGCAAACCCCCGCGTCTGCCGGCGCTCCGCTCCCCTCGAGGAGCGAAGAATTGCACTTCGGACTGCGGCGTACCCGGCGCCGATCAAAAAATACGGGCGATCACCCATGCCCGCACAAACCCATCCCGTCATCCTTAGAGGTTCGCTACGCTCGCTCCTCAGGGCGACGTCACGCCACCTTCTTGCCCCACAGCCTGCTCGAGGCGATGTCGGCGCCCTCGCGCAACGAGCGCAGCTTCAGCCACACCGCCGGCTCGATCACCCATTCGCGGTTGGTGAAGGTGCCGAAGCCGCAGTCGGTCGAGGCGATGACACGCTCGCGCTCGCCGACCGCGCGCACCGCGTCCTCGATGCGCCGCGCCACCACTTCCGGATGCTCGACGAAATTCGACGTCGTCTCGATCACGCCCGGCACCAGGATCATGTCCTTCGGCAGCGGATGCGCCTTGAACGCCGCGTATTCGTGCGCGTGGCGCGGGTTGGAGAACTCGATCGACAGCGCGCCGACCTTGGCCTGGTACAGCGCCGGCAGGATCGCGGCGAGCGGCACGTCGTGGATGTGCGGCCCTTCCCAGTTGCCGTAACACACGTGCAGCCGCACGCGGTCGCGCGGGATGCCGGCAAGCCCATCGTTGATCGCGGCGACGTGGCGCTCGACCGCCTTGACGAAGTCGGCGTCGGTGAGGTCGCGGTACATCATGGTGCGGTCCATGGCGAGATCGGGCGCGTCGATCTGCAACAGCAGCCCGGCCTCGTGGATGGCGCGGTACTCGTTGCCCATCTCGCGCGACAGCGCCGACAAATACTTGTCCTGCGAGCCGTAGAAAGCGTCGAGCATGGTCGAGGAGATGATGCCGGGCGAGGGCGCGGTCATGAACATCTCGCCGAACTTCGACCCGGCGATCCGCTTGAAGCGCGCCAGCTCGGACTTGAGCGGCTTGATGTCGAGATACTTGAGCTCGCTCTGGCACTCTGGCGCGTTCTGCTGCTTGCTCACATGCGGGAAGCGGCGCATCAGGCTCGCCACCAGCTCGGGAAACTCCTCGAACTCGCGGCCGCGCCGCCGCTTCGACACGCCGCCGAAGCCCGACATGCGCTGCGGCACGTAGGTCTGGAAACCGACGCGCTGCTGCTCGCCGTCATTGCCGATGTCGATGCCGGCGCCGGCCTGCTTGCCGACGACATGTGCGACCGCCTTGTCCAGCTCGGCGGCCATCTCGGCGGCGTCGAAGGTCTCGCCCGCCTCCTGCCGCAGCAGCAGGTCGGACAGCTTCTCGTTGCGCGGCAGGCTGCCGACATGGGTGGTCAGGATGCGGTCGCGGCTGACGATCATGAAATCCTCCCTGGCCGGCTCGATGACGGCTGGCGTTCGCCGGACCATACCGGCAAATGCCGCGCTGTACAGTGGTGGGCGGAATGGCCGTCGCGCGGCCGGAAATATAATCGCATTGCGGTCGCGACCCACGCTCCGCATAATTCGCGCCAAACGCACCTGAACAAACGGCCCGCAGGCCGCGACGGGGAGGCCTCAAGATGACAGCCGCGGCTTATGCGGCCGGCGCCATGGGCGCTGTCCCACGGGATTACAACTTCGCCGCCGACGTGCTGGCGCGCAATCTCGCCGCCGGCCGCGCCGACAAGCCGGCCTATATCGACGGCCATCGCACGCTGACCTACCGCCAGCTCGCCGATCGCGTCGCACGTTTCGCCGCGGCGCTGCGCGGGCTTGGGCTGCGCCGCGAAGAGCGCGTGATGATCGCGCTCACCGATACGATCGACTGGCCGACCGCGTTCCTCGGCTGCCTGAAGGCCGGCGTGATCGCAGTGCCGGTCAACACGCTGCTGACCGAGGACGACTACCGCTTCATGCTGACCGACAGCCGCGCGCGCGCCCTCGTCGTCTCGGAGGTGCTGTTCCCGAAATTCGAGAAGCTGATCGCCGCGTGCCCCGGCCTCGACCATGTCATCGTCTCCGGCGACAACCCGCACGGCTATCGCCTGTTCGAGGACGTGATCGGCGCCGACGAGCCGGAGGACTACACGGCCCCCACGACCGCCGACGACATGGCGTTCTGGCTCTACACGTCCGGCTCGACCGGCAAGCCGAAGGGCGCCGTGCACGTGCACGCAAGTCTGCGGCTCACCGCCGACCTCTATGGCACGCCGGTCGCCGGCCTGAAGGAGAGCGACGTCGTCCACTCGGTGGCGAAATTGTTTTTCGCTTACGGTCTCGGCAATGCGCTGACCTTCCCGCTGATGGTGGGCGCCACCATCGTGCTCAACCCCGACCGGCCGACGCCGGACGGCGTCGCGGCGCTGCTGCGCAAATATCCGGTGACGGTGTTCTTCGGTGTGCCGACGTTCTTCGCCGCGTTCTTGGCGAGCCCAAATGCGCCGGCGAAGAGCGAATTGAAACTGCGCCGCTGCCAGTCGGCCGGTGAGGCGCTGCCGGAGAACGTCGCGCTCAGATTCCAGGAACGCTACGGCATCGAGATTTCCGACGGCCTCGGCACCACCGAGATGCTGCACATCTTTCTGACCAACAGCCCGGGCAACAACAAGTTCGGCACCACCGGAAAGGCCGTGCCCGGCTACGAGATCAAGCTGGTCGGCGAGGACGGCCAGCCGGTCGCGCGCGGCGAGATGGGCGAGCTTTATGTGCGGGGGCCGACCAGCGCGATCATGTACTGGAACAACCGCGATAAATCGCGCGACACGTTCCGCGGCGAGTGGACGCGCTGCGGCGACAAGTACATCGAGGACGAGGACGGCTTCTACGTCTGCTGCGGCCGCGCCGACGACATGCTCAAGGTTTCCGGCATGTACGTGTCGCCGTTTGAGGTCGAGGCGGCGCTGTCGTCGCATCCGGACGTGTTGGAGGCGGCGGTGGTCGGCTGGTTCGACGAGCAGCGGCTGGTCAAGCCGAAGGCCTTCGTCGTGCTCAAGCTGCCGGACAAGGCGACCGACGCGCTCATCGGTGCGTTGCAGGAGCACGTGAAGCAGAAGCTCGCGCCGTTCAAGTATCCGCGCTGGATCGAGTTCCGCGCCGAGCTGCCGAAGACCGCGACGGGGAAGATCCAGCGGTTCAAGCTGAGAGCGGAGGGCGGGGTCTGATGCGTTCTGTCGTCCCGGCCTTCTGTCTGTCGTCCCCGCGCAGACATCGGGTTTACCCGATGTCTGCCACTCAATTACACAAGTCGGCTATAGCCGACTTGTGTGGGCAGGGACCCACACGCCGCAGCGTCTCGATAGCGCAGCGGTTATGGGTCCCAGGTCTCGCTTGCGCTCGCCCGGGACGACAGTGATGTGAGCGCACAATGTTTCTCACTGATTCCGGCGTCTTCTCCATCGGCGCGCACAATCTCGAATACCGCATGATCGGCCCGCGCCCGAACGCTGCGCCGGCGATCGTCATGCTGCACGAGGGCCTCGGCTGCGTTGGGCTGTGGGGCGATTTCCCCGACCGGCTGCAACAGGCGACCGGCTGCGGCGTCTTCGTCTATTCACGCGCCGGCTACGGCCAGTCCTCGCCGGTCACGCTGCCGCGGCCGCTCTCCTACATGCACGACGAGGCGCGCGACGTGCTGCCGGCGCTGCTCGACAAGATCGGCTTCACGCACGGCATCCTGCTCGGCCACAGCGACGGCGCCTCCATCGCCGCGATCTACGCCGGCACGCATCAGGACCACCGCGTCGGCGGGCTGGTGCTGATCGCGCCGCATTTCTTCACGGAGCACTCCGGGATCGCGTCGATTGCGGAGGCGAAGACGGCCTATGAGACGACCGACCTGAAACAGAAGCTGGCTCGATGGCACAAGGACGTCGACAACGCCTTCTACGGCTGGAACGGTGCCTGGCTCGATCCCGATTTCCGCAAGTGGGACATCACCGGGCAACTCGCCTATATCCGCGTGCCGATGCTGATCGTGCAGGGCGAGGACGACCAGTACGGCACGGTGAAGCAGATCGAGGCGGCGGAGCGCGAGTGCTATTGTCCGGTCGAGGTGGCGCTGCTTGCAGGCGCCAGGCACGCGCCACAGCGCGAGGCGCCAGCCGAGACGCTTCGCGCGGTCACGGACTTCATCGCCAACGTCGCGCGCATGAACGGATGGGCGAGGGCGGCCTAATCAACGCCGCTCATTCCCGCGAAAGCGGGAATCCAGCTGGGCGGTTCTGCGCTGGGTCCCCGCCTTCGCGGGGACGAACGGAGAATAAAAAACGGCCGGGACATGCCCGGCCATTTTCAATTCGCAGGAGAAGAAAGAACTTACTCCGCCGCCTGCCGGGCCGCGCCGGTGTGCGCCGAGGCGAGATAGTCGACCGCCGCCTGCACGCCACCCTTCTTGAACGGGATGCTCGCCGCCGCCAGCGCCATCTCGGTAATGCCGAGCGCGCCGATCAGCGTGCCGTCGTTGATGTCGCCGAGGTGGCCGATGCGGAAATACTTGCCGGCATACTGGCCGAAGCTGGCGCCGTAGGAGATGTTGAACAGATCGAGCGCGAGGCTGCGGAACTTGTCGGCGTCGTGGCCTTCCGGCAGCAGGATCGCGGTGATCGTCGGCGACACCTGCGCCGCGTTCTTGTTCAGGTTCTCGAGGCCCCACGCCTTCACCGCGCGGCGCGTCGCTTCCGCCAGCCGGTTGTGACGCGCGAACACGTTATCGAGACCTTCCTCGTGCAGCATGTCGATGCCGGCGGCGAGGCCGTGCAGCATCTGCGTCGCCGGCGTGTACGGGAAGAAACCGACCTTGTTCATGTTCAGCATCTCGTCCCACGCGAAGAACGACTTCGGCAGCTTCGACGCCTTGTTTGCGGCGAGCGCCTTGTCGCTGACGGCGTTGAACGACATGCCGGGCGGCAGCATCAGGCCCTTCTGCGCGCCACCGACCGAGACGTCGACGCCCCACTCGTCATGGCGGTAGTCGGCCGAGGCGAGCGAGGAAATGGTGTCGACGAGGAACAGCGCCGGATGGCCGGCGGCGTCGATCGCCTTGCGGATCTCGGCGATCGGCGTCAGCGCGCCGGTCGAGGTCTCGTTGTGCAGCACGCAGACGGCCTTGATCTCCTTGGCCTTGTCCTCGCGCAGCTTGGCTTCGACGGCCTTCGGGTCGATGCCCTGACGCCAGTCGGTGGTGATGAACTCGGGCTTGAGGCCGAGCTTCTCCGCCATCTTCTTCCACAAAGTGGCGAACTGGCCGGTCTCGACCATCAGCACGCGGTCGCCGGGCGAGAGCGTGTTGACGAGCGCGGCTTCCCACGCGCCGGTGCCGGTCGCGGTGTAGATGATGACCGGGTTGGTCGTCTTGAAGATGGTCTTGATGCCGTCGAGGCAGCGCTTGGCGAGCTTGGCGAATTCCGGACCGCGATGGTCGATGATCGGCGTGTCCATCGCCCGCAGGATGCGGTCGGGGACCGGCGAGGGTCCGGGAATCTGCAGGAAATGACGCCCAACTTGGCGCGACGAATTCTGAGCCATCGGCAGCGCTCCTAACGCGGCAGCTTGGATGTGTGGGGGTACCACAGGCCCGGACCCGGCGAGGGGCGCGGTGCTTGTGGCGTTGAACTATGAATGCAACATTGCGGTCAAGCGGTTTTCCGCATCGCAAACAGCCCCCCGCTGCATAGGCTGAACATCGTGGTCGATCAGGGATTTACGCCGTGGCTGTCGTGATGCCCGGCCTGGAGCGGCGCCTGAAGGCCGAACTGACCGGGCACGTGCGTTTCGACCCGTTCACCCGCGGCCGCTACTCAACCGACGCCTCCCAATACCAGATCACCCCGGTCGGCGTGGTGGTGCCGCGCTCCATCGAGGAAGCCGATCGGGCGATTGCGATCGCCCGGGCGGAGAAGGTGACGGTGCTGCCGCGCGGCGGCGGCACGTCGCAGTGCGGCCAGACAGTGGGCGCGTCGTTGGTGGTCGACTGCTCGAAGCATCTCAACCGCATTCTCGACCTCGACGTCGCCGGCCGCCGCGTCGCCGTGGAACCGGGCATCGTGCTCGACGATCTCAACCGTCAGCTGAAAGCCCACGGCCTCTGGTTCCCGGTCGACATCTCGACCGCCTCGCGCGCCACCATCGGCGGCATGGCCGGCAACAACTCCTGCGGCGGCCGCTCGCTGCGGTATGGCACGATGCGCGACAACATCGTCGCCATCGACGCCATCCTGGCCGACGGCACGCGCGCGCATTTCGGCCGCATCGGCTCCGCCGCCGACGCGCCCGAGGCGATTCGGCCGCTGGCGCGCGACCTGCTCGCCATCGGCGCGCGCGAGCAAGATGAGATCGCGGCGCGGTTCCCCAAGGTGCAGCGCCGGGTCGGCGGCTACAATCTCGACGCGCTGACGCCCGGCAAGAACGACATCAACCTCGCGCATGTGCTGGTCGGTGGCGAGGGCACGCTCGCCTTCTCGACCCGCATCGAATTGCAATTGTCGCCGCCGCTCGGACGCCGCGCGGTCGGAGCCTGCCATTTCGGCAGCTTCTACGAAGCGATGAATGCCGCGCAGCATCTGGTGCGGTTAAAGCCGATCGCGGTCGAATTGATCGATCGCACGATGATCGAACTTGCCAGCGCGATCCCCCTGTTCCAGCCGACGCTTGAACGCTTCGTGCGCGCACGGCCGGAAGCGATCCTGCTCGTGGAGTTCGGCGAGGACGACCAAGAGGAAAACCTGCGCCGCCTGCGCGGGCTCGAAGAGCTAATAGGCGATCTCGGCTTCGGTTGGGACAACAGCGGCGCGAAATGGGGCGGCGTGGTCGAGGTGCTCGATCCGGGATTGCAGGCGGCGATCACCGACCTGCGCACCTCGGGGCTTAACATCATGATGTCGATGAAAGATGAGGGAAAACCCGTCTCCTTCGTCGAGGATTGCGCGGTGCCGCTCGAGCATCTCGCCGACTACACGACGCGGCTGACCGGCATCTTCGAGAAGCATGGCACGCGCGGCACCTGGTACGCGCATGCCGGCTCCGGCTGCCTGCACGTCCGGCCGATCCTCAATTTGCGGCTTGAGAAGGATGTGCACGCGATGCGCGCCATCGCCGAAGAGGCGTTCGCGATGGTGCGCGAATACAAGGGCTCGCATTCCGGCGAGCACGGCGATGGCCTTTTGCGCTCCGAGTTCAACGAGCCGATGTTCGGGTCGCGGCTGGCGCGGGCCTTCGAGGAAGTAAAGGATCGTTTCGATCCGAACGGGCTCTACAATCCGGGCAAGGTGGTGCGGCCGTCGAAGTTCGACGACCGCTCGCTGTTCCGCTTCAAACCGAACTATCGCGGCGAGGACATAACTACTCGTCTCGATTGGTCGGCCTGGCCCGGCGCCGGCGGCGGGTTCCAGGGCGCCGTCGAGATGTGCAACAACAACGGCGCCTGCCGCAAATCCGCCGGCGGCGTGATGTGCCCGTCCTATCGCGTCACCGGCGACGAGCGCGACGTCACGCGCGGCCGCGCCAATTCGTTGCGCCTTGCGGTCACAGGCCAGCTCGGTCCCGGCGCGCTCACATCGGATGAGATGGCGGAGACGATGGCGCTCTGCGTCTCGTGCAAGGCCTGCCGCCGCGAATGCCCGACCGGCGTCGACATGGCGCGCATGAAGATCGAGGTGCAGGCCGCGCGCGCGGCGAAACGCGGCTTCTCGCTGCACGACCGGCTGGTCGGCTGGCTGCCGCGCTACGCGCGGTTCGCGGCGCGGATGCCGTGGCTGTTCAATCTGCGCGACCGGATTCCCGCGCTGCGGCGCGCCTCCGAGCGCGTCGCCGGGTTCTCGGAGCGGCGCAGTCTGCCGCGATGGCGCAGCGACATTTTTCGGAACAAGGCCGCCGCGGGCGAGGGCAAGGAGGTGGTGCTCTTTGCCGACACCTTCAACCGCTATTTCGAGCGCGAGAATCTCGACGCCGCGCGGCGCGTGCTCGAGGCCGCCGGCTATCGCGTGCACGATGTTGCCGCGCCGGGCGGCAGCCGGCCGCTGTGCTGCGGCCGCACGTTTCTCGCGGTCGGCGCGGTCGACGAGGCGCGCGCCGAGATGCGGCGCACACTCGATGCGCTGGCGCCATACGTGACGCGCGACGTGCCGGTAGTGGGGCTGGAGCCGAGCTGCCTGCTGAGCTTCCGCGACGAGTTGCCGGCGCTGATCAAGGGCGCGGCGGCGGACGCGCTCGCGGCCAATGCGCTGCTGTTAGAGGAATTTCTGGTCCGGGAACAGAAGGCCGCGCGTCTCAAGCTGCCGCTCGCGCCACTGCCGCGCAAGGCGCTGCTGCACGGCCATTGCCACCAGAAGGCCTTCGCCGCCATGGGCGCGGTCGAAGGCGCGCTGCGACTGATCCCGGAGCTTGAAGTCGAAACGATCGAGTCGAGCTGCTGCGGCATGGCCGGGGCATTCGGCTACGGCGCAGACACCATCGACGTGTCGCTCGCCATGGGCGAACTGTCGCTGCTGCCGGCGGTGCGCAAGGCACCGGCCGACGCGCTGGTCGTCGCCGACGGCACGTCCTGCCGCCACCAGATCCACGACGGCGCCGCGCGCGAGGCGTTGCACGTCGCGCGCGTGCTGGCGATGGCGCTGGAGTCGACGCCCTGATGTCAGGTCACGCCGGCGCGTATGGCTTCCCCGCATTTTCACCGCTCGCCATTCGCATCCGGCTTGGCTAGTTTCCATCCGGGAGGACCAAAATGGCCAACAAAATCGACCTTTCCGGCCGCTTCGCGGCGGTGACCGGCGGCGCGCAGGGTATCGGCCGCGCCATCGTCGAGCGCTTCCTCGACTCCGGGGCGGCGGTGATGATCTGGGACCGCGACGCGGCGCTGGCGCAGAAGACCGCCGACGCACTCAAGGGCCGCGGCCGCGTCGCCGTGCAGCCCGTCGACGTCACCGACTACGCCGACGTCGAGCGCGCGCGCGATGCGACGCTGAAGGCCTTCGGTCGCATCGACATCCTGGTGAACAACGCCGGCATCGCCGGGCCGAACACGACGACGTGGGACTACCCGCTCGACGCCTGGCGGCAGGTCATGTCGATCAACCTCGACGGCCCGTTCCATTGCTGCAAGGCCGTGGCGCCGACGATGCTCGCGCAGAAATACGGCCGCATCGTCAACATCGCCTCGATCGCCGGCAAGGAAGGCAACCCGAATGCGCCGGCCTATTCGGCCTCGAAGGCGGGCGTCATCGCGCTGACCAAGTCGCTCGGCAAGGAACTCGTCGGCCACGACATCTCCGTCAACGCCATCACGCCGGCGGCGGCGAAGACGGCGATCTTCGACCAGATGACGCAGCAGCATATCGACTTCATGCTGTCGAAGATTCCGCGCGCCCGCTTCGTCACCGTCGATGAGATCGCGGCGTTGGCCGCCTTCTGCGCCTCGTCCGACTGCTCCTTCACCACCGGCGCGGTGTTCGACATTTCCGGCGGACGGGCGACTTATTGATCGAACCTGCCAAAACCGCGCGGCGGCAACGGCTGATCGGCATCGCGCTGATGTGCGGCGCGGTGGCGACGTTCTCCTGCCTCGACACCACCGGCAAGTACCTGCTGCACCATATGCACCCGCTTCAGGTGGTGTGGGCGCGTTACACCGGCGCCTTCCTGCTCGCCTTGCTGTTCCTCAATCCGCTCACCAGGCCCGGCATGATGGTGACGCGGCGTCCTTGGCTGCAGGTTGGCCGCTCGGCGCTGCTGCTCGGCTCGACGGCGCTGAATTTCTTCGCGCTGCAGTTCCTGCAGCTCGACGAGGCGCTGTCGATCCTGTTCTCGACGCCGTTCATCGTCGCGGTGCTGTGCGGGCCGATCCTGGGCGAATGGGTCGGCTGGCGGCGCTGGATCGCGATCGGCGTCGGCTTCCTCGGTGTGCTCTTGGTCGCGCGTCCGGGTTTCGGCGGCCTGCACCCGGCCGCGCTGCTCTCGCTCGGCAGCGCCGTCTGCTACTCGCTCTACTCGATCTCGACCCGCGTGCTCGCCCGCAGCGATTCCAGCGAGACGACCTTGTTCTATTCCAACCTGGTCGGCGCCCTGGCGATGTTGCCGATCGTGCCGTTCGTCTGGAGCACGCCATCCTCCTGGTTCATCATCCTGCTGATGGTGGTGATCGGCGGCTTCGGCAGCTTCGGGCACTATCTCCTCATCCGCGGCCACCGGCTGGCGCCGGCCTCGGTGCTGGCGCCGTTCATCTATACGCAGCTGGTCTGGACCACAGCCCTGGGCTTCCTGGTGTTCGGCGACGTCCCACACCACTGGACCATCGCCGGTGGGCTGATCGTGGTCGGCTCCGGCCTCTACCTGCTGTACCGGGAGCGGAAAGTGGGCACGGCGGTCACCGACGCGGGCATCGCGGCGGACTAATTCACGATGCCGAAACGGAGCGCCGAAAAGCGATATTGCAGGGTTTGGATCATCGGCGCTAAGTTCCTGCCCCGAATACGGAATAATAACGCCCCCCGAGGAACCCCATGGCGACAGCGAAGGACCGGGCGCAGGCTACGGCCGGCACCGGCTTGAACGACGATATCGGCGAGGCCAAGCGCCTCGAGCTGTACCGGACGCAGGTCGTGATCCGCGAGGCCGAGCAGCGCGCCTACGATCTCTTTCTCCAGAACCTGGTGAAGGGAACGAGCCATCTCTCGCTCGGCCAGGAGGCGGTGGCGGCGGGCTTTGCCGGCGCGATGAAGAAGGGCGATCTGTCCTTCTGCACCTATCGCGGTCATGCACATACGCTGGCCCGAGGCGTGCCGGTCGAGAAGGTGCTCGGCGAACTGATGCAGCGCGACAATGGCCTGATGCGCGGCAAGGGCGGGTCGATGCACCTAACCTCCGAGGAGCACGGCGTCATGGGCTCCTACGCCATCATCGGCGCGCACCTGCCGATCGCCTGCGGCGCCGCCTGGCGCGCCCAGTACAAGGGCGATAAGGACGTGTCGGTTTGCTTCTTCGGCGACGGCACCACCAATATCGGCGCATTCCACGAGGCGGTGAACTTCGCCGCGGTGTGGAAGCTGCCGGTCGTGTTCGTCTGCGAGAACAACCTCTACATGGAATACACGCCGATCGGCGACGTGACCGCGGTGCCGCACCCGGCTGCTGACCGCGCCGCCGCTTACGGCCTCGAGCGCATCATCGTCGACGGCAACGACGCCGACGCCGTCTACCGCACGGCGCAGACGGCCTTCGACAAGGCGCGCGCGGGCAACGGCCCGTCGCTGATCGAGTGCCTGACCTATCGCCACTCCGGCCACTCGCGCGCCGACCCGGGCAAGTACCGCCCCGAGGGTGAACTCGAGCGCTGGAAACAGCGCGACCCGATCAAGATCTACAAGGAGCGGCTGAAGCAGTTCGGCGTCAGCGAGCAGACCATCGCCAACATCGACGCCGAAGTGCGCAAGGTCGTCGACGACGCGACCGAGGCCTGCAAGGCCGCGCCATTGCCGCCGGTCGACATCATGACCACCGACGTCTACGCCGACGGCGGCTGGGCCTGGAGAAACTGAGATGGCCGAAATCACCTATCGTGACGCGGTGATCCGCGGCATCGCGCAGGAAATGGCGCGCGACAACGACGTCGTCTTCCTCGGCGAGGACGTGGCCAAGGCCGGCGGCGTGTTCAAGGCAACCGTCGGCCTCTACGAGCAGTTCGGCCCGCTGCGCGTGCGCGACACGCCGATCTCCGAGCAGGCGATCCTCGGCGCCGCCATGGGCGCGGCGATGACGGGACTGAAGCCGATCGCCGAGATCATGTTCTCGGACTTCTTCGCGGTGTGCTTCGACTACATCGCCAACGAGTTTCCGAAGAGCCGCTACATGTCGAACGGGCAGACCAAGTGCCCGCTCGTGGTGCGCACCGGCAACGGCGCCGGCTCGCGCTTCGGCGCGCAGCATTCTCAGTCGGTCGAGAACTGGTGCATGATGATCCCCGGCCTGAAGGTCGTCGCGCCGTCGAACCCGACCGACGTCATCGGCCTCTTGGCTGCCGCCGTGCGCGATCCCGATCCGGTGATCTTCTTCGAACACAAGTCGCTCTATGCGACCAAGGGCGAGGTGCGCGACGGCGAGATCGTCGATCAGCTTGGCAAGGCGAAGATAGCCCGCCCCGGCAAGGACGCGACCATCCTCGCGCTGGCGCTGATGGTGCCGCGCGCGCTGGAGGCGGCCGAGACGCTCCAGCGCGAGCACGGCATCGACGCCGAGGTCGTCGACGTGCGCTCGCTGGTGCCGCTCGACACGCAGACCATCCTGTCGTCGGTCGCGCGCACGCACCGCCTGTTCACGGTCGAGGAGAATCCGCGCCTGTGCGGCTGGGGCGCCGAGATCGTCTCCATCGTTGCCGACGAAGCCTTCTACGACCTCGACGGCCCGCCGGTGCGCATCACCACGCCGCACATTCCGCTGCCGGCTGCCGACAATCTGGAAGACATCGTGCTGCCGACCGTGCCGCGCATCGTGGAGACGGTGAGGCGGAGTCTGGGAGGCTGAGTCTCGTGTCCCGGATGCGATGCAGCGCGTAGCGGTGCATCGCTGATCCGGGACCCAGCTTGTTACGAACCGGGGTCCCGGTTTTGCAGCGCAATGCTCCGCTCTGCGCTGCGCCCGGGACACGAACTGAAAGGCTGAGTGCCATGTACGAAAACCTCCTCGCCAACGTCCCGACCGACCTCTGGATCGGCGGCAAATGGCGCAAAGCCTCCGACGGCGGCCGCTTCGACGTCGTCGATCCGGCGACCGAGAAGACCATCGCCTCGGTGGCGAGCGCGACCGTCGACGACGCCATTGCCGCGGTCGACGCCGCGCAGGGCGCCTTCGCCGACTGGGCCGGCCGCAAGCCGCGCGAGCGCGCCGAGATTTTGCGCAAGGCCTATGAGCTCATCATGCGCGACGCCGAGCGCTTCGCGAAACTCATTACGCTGGAGAACGGCAAGGCGCTCTCCGACTCGCGCGGCGAGGTCGCCTACGCGGCCGAGTTCTTCCGCTGGTACGCCGAAGAGGCCGTGCGCAACATCGGCCAGATCTCGACGGCGCCGGCCTCCGGCGCGCGCATCGTCGCGCAGCACAAGCCCGCCGGCATCGCCGTGCTGGTGACGCCGTGGAATTTTCCGGCGGCGATGGCGACGCGCAAGATCGGCCCGGCGCTCGCCGCCGGTTGCCCGGTCGTGCTCAAGCCCGCCTCCGACACGCCGCTGACCATGCTGGCGCTGATGCCGGCGCTCGCCGAGGCAGGCGTGCCCGCCGGCGTCGTCAACGTCATCCCGTCGCGCTCGTCCGGCAAGGTCGTCTCGGCCATGCTGCACGATCCGCGCGTGCGCGTCGTCTCCTTCACCGGCTCCACTGAAGTGGGCCGCAAGCTGCTGCATGAGGCGGCAGATCAGATTTTGAAGCCGGCGATGGAATTGGGCGGCAACGCGCCGTTTTTGGTATTCGAGGACGCCGACATCGACGCGGCGATCGACGGCGCCATGATTGCGAAGATGCGCAACATGGGCGAGGCCTGCACCGCGGCCAACCGTTTCTACGTGCACGAGAGCGTGCACGATGAATTCGCGAAAAAGCTCACCGCCAAGATGGCGGGCCTCAAGATCGGCAACGGCCTCGACGACGGCGTCGCGCTCGGGCCGCTGGTCAACAAGGAAGGTCGCGACAAGGTCATCGAGCTGGTCGACGACGCCGTGTCGAAGGGCGCCAAGGTGCTGACCGGCGGCAAGACGCCGGACGGGCCGGGCTTCTTCTATCCGGCGACGGTGCTCACCAACGTGCCGGATAGCGCCAAGATGCTCAACGAAGAGATCTTCGGGCCGGTGGCGTCGATCCAGACGTTCAAGACCGAAGCCGAGGCGATCAAGCGCGCCAACGACACCGAATACGGGCTAGTCGCGTATCTGTTCACGAAGGACCTCTCGCGCGGCATGCGCGTCTCCGAGAAACTCGACTTCGGCATGATCGGCTTGAACCGCGGGCTCGTCTCCGATCCGGCGGCGCCGTTCGGCGGCACCAAGCAGTCAGGCCTCGGCCGCGAAGGCGCGCAGGAAGGCATGAAGGAATTTCTCGAGACGCAGTACGTCTCGGTGACGTGGTAGTTGCGGCAAGGAAGCGGGAGAAGCGCGTGGACGTTCTGATGCCGCAGCTTGGCGAGACGGTTGCCGAGGGCAAGATCGTGAAGTGGTTCAAGTCGGCCGGCGACGCGGTGAAGCCGGGCGACAACCTGTTCGAGATCGAGACCGACAAGACGTCGATGGAAGTGCCGGCGACCTTCGCGGGCACGCTGGCGGCGATCAATTTTCAGGTCGGCGAGGTGGCCAAGGTCGGCGCCGTGGTGGCGGTGATCGCCGGCGAAGGCGGGGCGGCGGCACAGCCGAAAACCGCTGAAGCGCCGAAGGCCGCGCCCCAAGCTCCGCTCACCCCCGCGAAGGCGGGGGTCCAGAGTCCCGCTGTACAGAGTCAGAAAGAGCTGGATTCCCGCTTGCGCGGGAATGACCGGGGGAAAAGCTTCGCCTACCACAACATGGATCCATTCCGCGAAGTCCGCACGCCCGAGCGCAACTACGGCCCCGCCCGCGTCGGCGGCGTCACGGTGACGCCGCTCGCGCGCCGCCTCGCCGGCGAGCACGGCATCGATCTCGCCACCATCAGCGGCTCCGGGCCGCACGGCCGCATCGTCGCCGCCGACATTGCGCAGGCGCAGCCGGGCCGCGGCGCGGCCGCCGCCGGCCCCTCAGCGGCGCAGGTCAAGGCGCTGTTCGAGGGCGTCGCCTACGACGAAGTACCGCTCGACGGCATGCGCGCGACCATCGCGCGGCGGCTGGTCGAGGCCAAACAGACCGTGCCGCATTTCTATCTCGTCGGCGACGTCGAGATCGGCCGGCTGATGGCCATGCGCGAGGAGGCCAACGCCGCCGCGCCCCCCCTCCCTAACCCTCCCCCGCAAGCGGGGGAGGGAAGGGTGGGGGTCGAGCCGGCCTACAAGCTCTCGCTCAACGACTTCATCATCAAGGCCTGGGCGGCGGCGCTCATGCGCGTGCCGGCGGCGAACGCGGTGTTCGCCGAGGACCGCATCCTGCGCTTCGCGCACGCCGACATCGGCGTTGCCGTTGCGCTCGACGGCGGCCTGATCACGCCGGTCGTCCGCAATGCCGACGCCAAGTCGCTCACGACCGTTTCCGCCGAGATGCGCGACCTCGCCGAACGCGCGCGAGAGAAGAAGCTGAAGCCGAACGAATACCAGGGCGGCGCTTCGGCGATTTCCAATCTCGGCATGTACGGCGTGCGCGAATTCGCCGCCATCATCAATCCGCCGCACGCGACCATCCTCGCCGTCGGCGCCGCGCGCCGCGCGCCGGTCGAAACCGCCGACGGCGGCGTCAAATTCGTCAGCCAGATGTCGGTGACGGTCTCCTGCGACCATCGCGTCGTCGACGGCGCGCTCGGCGCGCAGCTTCTGGCGGCTTTCAAGTCGCTGATCGAAAATCCCGTGACATTCCTCGTTTGATTGGAGTTCAAAGCAATGGCCGGCGATAAGCCCGACGTCCTACTGGTTGGTGCCCGAAAGCCCGTGATGATGCAGGGCTTCGACGGCAAGGTGAACTTGCACCACTGGCTCGAGCAGAAGGACAAGGAGGCGTTCCTCAAGGAACACGGCGCGAAGATCCGCGCCATCGCCATCGCCTACACCGCCAACAAGGTCGACGGCGCCTTCATGGGCCAGTTCCCCAAGCTCGAGCAGATTTCGAGCTTCGGCGTCGGCTACGACCACATCGACGCCAAATGGGCGGGCGAGCACGGCATCGTCGTCACCAACACGCCGGACGTGCTCAATGAGGAGGTCGCCGACACCGCGCTCGGCCTCCTGCTGTGTACGTTGCGCGAATTCCCCCAAGCCGACCGCTATCTGCGCGCCGGCAAGTGGCCGGCCGCGCATTACCCGCTGACCAAGGCGACGTTGCGCGACCGCACTGTCGGCATCGTCGGCATGGGCCGCATCGGCAAGGCCATCGCCAGGCGCCTCGAAGCTTTCGGCGTGCCCGTCGTCTATCACTCGCGCAATCCGCAGAGCGGCGTCGCCTACAAGCATTACCCGAAGCTCCTCGACATGGCGCGCGACGTCGACACGCTGATGATCATCGTGCCGGGCGGCGCCTCGACGCAGAATATGATCAATGCCGAGGTGCTCAAGGCGCTCGGGCCGAAGGGCGTCGTCATCAACATGGCGCGCGGCTCGGTGATCGACGAGCCGGCGCTGATCGAGGCCTTGAAGAACCGCACCATCTATTCCGCCGGCCTCGACGTGTTCGCCAAGGAGCCGCACGTGCCGAAGGAATTGATGGAGATGGAGCACGTTGTCCTGTTTCCGCATCTCGGCTCGGCGAGCGAAGCGACGCGCGCGGCGATGGACCGGCTGGTCGTCGACAACATCCTCGCCTGGGCGTCCGCAAAGCCGCCGCTGACGCCGGTCGCCGAAACGCCCTATCCGCCGAAGCGGTAGGCGGGCGCAGGCGCGGGCAGGGTGCTATGATCGCTGCCATGATCCGCGCCGTAATCATTGCCCTGCTGCTCTGCGCCGCCGTGCCTGTCCTCGCGCAGGCGCCGCCGCCGGCCCAGCCGGCGCAACCGGCTCAGCCTGCGCTCGGCGACTCGGCCAAGGCGCTGATCGGCTCGTGGGAGTTCTCCAACGCCGACCGCGACAAGCGCTGCACCGCGACCTTCTCCGCCAAGCGCACGAAAGTCGGCTACGAGGTCACCTTCAACGAGGACTGCAACAAGCTGTTTCCGCTGGTCGATGAGATCGCCGGCTGGGTGTTTCCCGACAACGACCTGTTGCGCCTGGTCGATGCCGATGGGCGGGCGCTGGTCGAATTCAGCGAGGTCGAGGACGGCATCTACGAGGCGCCGACGCCCGGGCTCGGCGTGCTGTTCCTGCAAAACGCCGCGGCGGCGGCCGGCACGCCGGCGAAGCTGCCGGACCAGATGGCCGGCGAGTGGACCATCCGCCGCGGCGACACCGCGGTCTGCGCGGTGACGCTGACGATAGGCGCCGGCAATGCGATGCCGCTCGCGATCAAGCAGGGCTGTGACGCGGCGATCGCGCGGCTCGCCTTCACGCAATGGCGGCTTGACCGCGGCGTGCTGGTGTTCAGCCCGGCGCGCGGCGCGCCGTGGCGGTTCGAGGAGACGGAGAACGACGTCTGGCGCCGCCTGCCTGAGAGCGCGGACCAGATCACATTGGTCAGGCAGTGACCGGAACGGCAGACCGCACCATTTGCAACGCATCCGCTTCGACTCGGTCCGCCCGCGCAAGCCACCCTTTCAGCCATTTCTGCTGAGTAGGCTTGTTCGCGACGATGTTCTTGAAATGCGCGCGCCGAAAGTCAGTCATCGTCGAGATTACTTCGCTTGGCGCCGCTGATTTCAGTCGCGTCAAGGTGATGACCCCGATATGTCCATCGGCTGTGACGCCGAGAGCCTGTTGCAGCCAGATCGCCGCTTTGCCCGGCCCGTGCAACACCGACACGTCGAAGAATACGTAGTCGATGCCGTCGGGGAATTGCGGGCACCAGGGTTTCCAGTAGGAGACATTGTAGATCGTCTCGATTGCCGATTGCGGCGCATCCCACACGTCGGACGACAAATTCGCATGGTTCAGCCGATAGGCATCATACTCGCGCTGCGTGATGCCGCGGGACGTGCGTCCGCCCGGGTCGTCCTTGTCGTCGTCGTTGCCGCCCTCGCTCACAAGCAGCAGCTGAAGGCAATGCGGAAAGTTTGCGTCCGTCATGGCGCTCCCCCTCGATGATCCAAATGCGCGTCAAGGCGTAATTGCAATTCCGTGTGCAAATCCGCCGATCCGGCATGAGGTTGTATCATTTAAGAAAGGCAAGAGAAAGTTGTTTCAGCCCGGTTCGGCGGTATCGCTCAAATGAGCTTCAGCCCCTTCAAACTCGCGTGGCCTTCCTTGCCGACGATGATGTGGTCGTGCACGGCGATGCCGAGGGGCTTCGCCACGTCGATGATGGCCTGCGTCATCTGCACGTCGGCGCGCGACGGCGTCGGATCGCCGGACGGGTGGTTGTGCACGAGGATCAGCGCGGTCGCCGATAGTTCGAGCGCGCGCTTGACCACTTCGCGCGGATAGACCGGCGTGTGATCGACCGTGCCGGTCTGCTGCAATTCGTCGGCGATGAGTTGGTTGCGCTTGTCAAGAAACAACAGGCGGAACTGTTCCTTGTCGGAGAACGCCATCGCCGTGCGGCAGTAGTCGAGCACGCTGCCCCACGACGACAGCACCGGGCGCTTGCGCACCTCACCGCGGGCGAGCCGCTGCGCCGCCGCGTGCACGATCTTGAGCTCGGTGATGGCGGCTTCACCCATGCCCTTGACCTCGAGCAGGCGCGCGCGCGGCGCCGCCACGACCTCGGCGAACGAACCGAAGCGGGTGACGAGGTCCTTGGCCAGCGGCTTGATGTCCCGCTGCGGTATGGCGCGGAAGAGGACCAGCTCGATCAGCTCATAGTCGCTCACCGCATCCGGCCCGGCGTCGCGGAAGCGCGCGCGCAGCCGCTCGCGGTGGCCGTGATAATGCGGCGCCTCCTCGGAAAGCCCGCTCTCGCCGTCGTGGTCCGCCATGCAACCCGCCCGCAACTTGCGGGTGTAGCCTAGTACAGGCCGGGCGCGAGGGGGAGATCAGTTCTTCTTGTAGGGCGGCCTGTCGAGGCCGGCGGGGGAGAAGGTGAAAACCTCCACGCCCTGTGGCGTCACCGCGACCGTGTGCTCGAATTGGGCGGAGAGCGAGCGGTCCCGGGTCACGGCGGTCCAGCCGTCGGACAGCACCTTCACGTGCGGGCGGCCGAGATTGATCATCGGCTCGACCGTGAAGAACATGCCCGGCTTGAGCACGATGCCCTCGCCGGGGCGGCCGACGTGGACAATGTTCGGCTCGTCATGGAACAGGCGGCCGAGGCCGTGGCCGCAGAAGTCGCGCACCACGCTCATATGCTGCGCCTCGACGAAGGTCTGGATGGCGTGGCCGACGTCGCCGGTGGTGGCGCCCGGCTTGATGGCGGCGATGCCGCGCATCATCGCCTCATGCGTCACCTCGATCAGGCGCTCGGCCCGGCGCGGGATTTCGCCGACCGGGTACATGCGGCTGGAATCGCCGTGCCAGCCGTCGAGGATCAGCGTCACGTCGATATTGACGATGTCGCCTTCCTTCATCGGCTTGTCGTTCGGGATGCCGTGGCAGACGACGTGGTTGAGCGAGGTGCAGGTCGACTTGCGGTAGCCGCGGTACATCAAGGTTGCCGGCAGGGCGCCGTGGTCCATTGCGAAGTCGTAGACAAGTTCATCGACTTTGGCGGTCGGAACCCCCGGCGCGACGTGCTCGGCCAGCATGTCGAGGCAACGCGCGGTCAGTTGCCCGGCCTTGCGCATGCCTTCGAAGGCGGCAGGGCCGTGGATCTTGATCTGGCCGGTTTTGCGGAGGGGCGCCAAAGTGGCGTCGACGTAGGTCATGGCGGCAATCTAGGGATTGGGGCCGGGGGCGGCAAGTTGACGCCCCCGGCCTGCGGAATCAGACGATTTTCCCGCCCAGTTCGTCCGAGATATGGACGCGGATGATCTCGTCGAAGCTGTCCTCGACCTTGAAGCCGAGCGCCACGGCCCGCCTGGCGTCGAAACGGCGCGGCCAGCCGGCGACGATGCGCTCGATCAGCGGATCGGGCTCGCGGCGGATGCGCGCGGCGACCTTGTCGCCGGCGACGCGCTTCAAGGCCGCGATCTGCTCGCCGACCGTGACCGCGACGCCCGGCATGGTCAGGTTGATGCGGTCGCCGAGTTGCTCCCGCGTCAGCCCTACGGCGTGGAGGAGGAACCCGACCGCCGAACGCGGGCTGGCGTGCCAGTGCATCACACTCTCCGACACCGGCAGGATCGCCTCCTGCCCGGCGAGCGGCTCGCGGATGATGCCGGAGAAGAAACCCGAGGCCGCCTTGTTCGGCTTGCCCGGGCGCACGGCAATGGTCGGCAGGCGGATGCCGACGCCGTCGAGGAAGCCGCGGCGATTGTAATCGGCGAGCAAGAGTTCGCTCATCGCCTTCTGCGTGCCGTAGGAGGTGAGCGGTGTCAGGTGATATTCGTCCGGGATCGCGTCCGGGAACGGCGCGCCGAACACGGCGATGGACGAGGTGAAGACGAATTTCGGCTTGTAGCCGCCGCCAGCGAGCCGCACGGCTTCCAGCAGGGCGCGCGTGCCGTCGAGATTGACGTGATAGCCCTTCTCGAGATCGGTCTCGGCCTCGCCCGAGACGACGCCGGCGAGATGGAAGATGACGTCCGGCCGTTCCGAGACCGCCTTCTCCGCGACACCCGGCGCGGCAAGGTCGGCGGCCCGGGTCTTCACATGATCGGAAAATCCTACCGGCCGCGTCGGCGCGACGATATCGATCAGCGTCAGCTTTTCGACCGCCTGCCCGCCGATCGCCCGATCGATGACAAGTCGTTCCGTCAGCTTGCGGCCGATCATGCCCGCGGCGCCGGTGATCAGTATGTGCATCTCAGGTCCTCTCGGTATCGTTCGCCGGCTCGTAACGGTCGATGCGGCGCAGGGTGGGGAAGAATAGCATCCAAAGCCCGGCGATCAGCAACGAGCCAATGCCGCCGATCAATACTGACGGCACTGCGCCAAGCCAGGCCGCCACCGCGCCGGATTCGAAGTCCCCGAGCGTGTTGGACGAGCCGACGAACAGGTAATTGACCGCGCTGACGCGGCCGCGCTTGTCCTCCGGCGTCTCGATCTGCACCAGCGAGAAGCGGATCACGACGCTCACCGAATCGGAGGCGCCCAGTACCGCGAGGGCGAGCAGCGACAGCGGCATCCAGGTCGACAGGCCGAAGGCGATGGTGGCGACACCGAACACCGCGACGGACGTGAACATCGCCGGGCCGATGCGCCGCTCGATCGGGTAATGCGACAGGATCACCGTCGTCAGCAGCGCGCCGACCGCCGGCGCCGAACGCAACAGGCCGAGGCCGATCGGCCCGGAATTCAGGATATCCTTGGCGAAGATCGGCAAGAGCGCCGTCGCGCCGCCGAGCACCACCACGAACAGGTCGAGCGTGACGACGCCGAGCAGGCGCGGCCGGCGGCGGATGAAGTCGAAGCCGGTGAGCGCCGAGCGCAAAGTCGGCGGCTCGCGGTTCTGCGGCTGGCCACGCGGATGCACGAAGGAGACGAACGTCACGGCCGCGACGAAGCAGACGGTGCAGATCGCGCCGACCGCGACCGGGTTGAATACGTAGATCAGTCCGCCGAGCGCCGGACCGCAGATCACCGCCACCTGGTTGGCGGAGGACCAGGCCGCGACCGCGCGCGGCAACAGCTTCGGCGGCACCAGTGACGGCACCAGCGAATGGCCGGTCGGCAGTTCGAAGGCGCGGGCGCAGCCGAGCATGAACACCGCGGCGAACAACAGGTCGCGCGTCAGCGCGCCGGCGACGAGCGCCGCCGTGATCATCAGCGCCGCGGCGGCGTAGACGGTCTGCGCGATACGCACGATGGCGCGGCGGTCGTAGCGGTCGGCGGCGTGGCCGATCAGTAGCGTCAGCACGACGGCCGGCACGAACTGGATCAGGCCGACGAGGCCAAGGTCGAAGGCGCTGCCGGTCAGCGCGTAGATCTGCCAGCCGATCAGCAGCGCCAGCATCTGCGTGCCGGAGGTCGCGGAGAGCCGCGACAGCCAGAACAGCACGAAGGGCCGCTGCTCGATCAGGCGCAGCGATGAAACTTGGGCCGTGTCCATGAAACGCGTGTCGTCCCGCATGGCGGTGCGCCGATGCGGAACCCGGGTGGCGGGGAGGGCGACTTTATCCGGGTTCGGCGGCGGTGCCTATCGCGGCACCGCATGGCCGCCCGTCAGGACCGCCGCTTCTTCACGTCCTCGGCGAAAAATTTGTTGAGCTCGGCATTGGGCATGATGCCGGCGAAGCTGTCGAATTTGCCCTGCTCAGCGATCTCGCGTGCCGACGCAATAAAGGTATGCATGGCGACGCGGGCCATCGTGCCGCCGACGCTGATGCGCCGCACGCCCATCGCCGCGAGGTCCGAAACGGTGAAGCCGAAGGCGCCGCTGTTAAGAAAGTTGACCGGCTTCGGCGCCACCGCTTTGCACACCGCCTCGATCTGCTCGCGCGTCTTGATGCCGGGCGCGTAGAGGCAGTCGGCGCCGGCATCGGCAAAGGCGTTCAGTCGGCGGATCGCTTCGTCGAGATCGGGCCGGTTATGGATGAAGCCCTCGGTGCGGGCGCAGAAGACGACGCCCGTCCCGGTCTTGTCGATCGCCTCGCGCGCCGCGCGCACGCGCTGCACCGCCAGGTCGAAGTCGTAGAGCGGGTCGGCCTCGTTGCCGTTGAAGTCCTCGATCGACAGGCCGGCGACTCCGGTCTCGACGCAGAGCCGCACATTCTCGGCGACCTCCGCCGGATCGTCGGCAAAGCCGCCCTCGAAGTCGGCGTTGACCGGCACCTCGGTCGCTTCGGCTAGTTCGCGGTAATGCGCGAGCGCCATGTCGCGCGTCTCCGCGCCGTCGGCCAGCCCGAGCGAATGCGCGTGGCCGGAGGAGGTCGTCGCCAGCGCCTTGAAGCCGAGGCCCTGAAGGTAGCGCGCGCTGCCGATATTCCACGGATTGGGAATGACGAAGCAGCCGCTCTTGTGCAGTTCGCGGAAGGTCTTGCGTTTGTCGGCGGCGGACGGGCGGGCCATCGGCATTCTCTCCTGCGGAAATCGCGGGGAAGCGTGCCACGGCTTTCGCACCGTGAACAATGCCATTCGGTGATGGGTGCATCAGCCCTGCTCATGGGACGGTGGCGCGGCCGCGGTGCATCGGCCACACTTGCCGCCCTTGAACGGAGGCGAAGCGATGGACTGTGTCGATCTGGATGCGCTGGAGCATCAGGCGCGGGCGAAGATGGCCCCGGCGTCTTATGCGTTCTGCGCCTGCGGCGCGGACGACGAGATCAGCCTCGCGGAGAATATTTCGGCCTGGCGAAACCTGCGCCTGCGGCCACGCGTGCTGCGCGACGTGACGGCGATCGATACCAGCGTATCGATCCTCGGCCACAAGATGCCGGCGCCGATCATGGTGGCGCCGACCGGGCGTCACAAGCTCTTCCACCCGGAGGGCGAGCGCGCCACCGCGCGCGGCGCCGCGGCGGCGAACGTGCCCTACGTCATGGCGAGCAATTCCAACATCCTGATCGAGGACGTCGCCGCCGAGCGCAAAGCAGCGCCGCAATGGTTCCAGCTTTACTACTGGCCCGAACGCAAGGAGGTCGAGGCGCTGATCGACCGCCTCGCCGCCGTTGGGTTCACCGCGCTCGTACTCACCGTGGACGCGCCCGTTCCTGGCTGGTCACCCGTGGCCGCGCGCGAGCAGCACGAGCCCTCGCCCGACATCCGCAACATCAACATGCCGGGCCAGCCGATGGCGCGCACGGCCTATCACCCCGACTTCGTCGGCAAGGTGCTCTATCCGGCGACCTGGCGCGAGCTTGAATGGCTGGTGAAGCGCTCGCCGCTGCCGGTGCTGGTCAAGGGCGTGCTACGCGCCGACGACGCGGTCGCTTGCGCCGAGCATGGCGCCAAGGCCGTCATCGTTTCCAATCACGGCGGCCGCCATCTCGACACGACGGTGACGACTGCCGCCGCGGTCGGCGAGATCGCCGCCGCGCTCGGCAACAAGGCCGAGACCTACGTCGACGGCGGCATCCGCCGCGGCACCGACATCCTGAAAGCGCTGGCGCTCGGCGCCCGCGCCGTCCTCATCGGCCGGCCCGCGATCTGGGGCCTGACCGTGTCGGGCGCCGACGGCGTGCGCGACGTGCTCGAGCATTTCCGCATCGAGCTCGTCCGCGCCATGCAGTTGACCGGCACCGCGCGGCTTTCGGAGGCGACGCCGGACCTGCTGGCGTCCCCTTGATCCGATTGATTTTTTCCGCCCGATCGGGTGAACTCCGCCGCCGTAGAACAAGCGGGCCGGCCGGCCCGCCGGGAGGACTGCCATGATGAAGACCATCGCCGCCTTCGACCGTATCGGCGAGGAGAACGCCTTTGCCGTGCTCGCCCGCGCCAACGCGCTGGCCGCGCAGGGCCGCGACATCATCAGCCTCGGCATCGGCCAGCCGGACTTCCGCACGCCGGATTTCATCGTCGAGGCGGCGATCAAGGCGCTGCGCGACGGCCACCACGGCTACACCGCGGCGAACGGCATCCCGGCGTTGCGCGAGGCGGTCGCCGCCGATCTTCACAAGCGCTACCGCGTCGAGGTCTCGCCCGACAGCGTCATGATCATGCCCGGCGGCAAGCCGACGATGTTCATGTCGATCCTGATGTTCGGCGAGCCCGGCGCCGAGATCATGTATCCGGACCCCGGCTTCCCGATCTATCGCTCGATGATCGAGTTCACCGGCGCGACGCCGGTGCCGGTGCCGATCCGCGAGGAGAACGGCTTTGCCTTTTCCGCCGAGGAGACCCTGAGGCTGATCACGCCGAAGACGCGGCTCATCATCGTCAACTCACCGGCCAACCCGACCGGCGGCGTCACGCCGAAGAGCGAGGTCGACAAGCTCGTGGCGGGTCTCGAGAAGTGGCCCGACGTCGCGATCATGTCGGACGAGATCTACGACCACATGGTCTATGACGGCGAGAAACATGTGTGTCTCCTGTCGTATCCGGCGATCCGCGACCGGCTCATTTTGCTGAACGGCTGGTCGAAGACCTACGCCATGACCGGCTGGCGTCTCGGCTACGCGATTTTCCCGGGCAAGCTCTACGACTATGCGCGCAAGCTCGCGGTCAATCTGCATTCCTGCGTCAACGCTTCGGCGCAGTACGCGGGGCTTGCCGCGCTCACCGGACCGCAGGACGAGGTCGAGAAGATGGTCGCGGAGTTCGACCGGCGGCGGAAGGTCGTGGTCGAGGGCTTGAACAAATTGCCCGGCGTGTCCTGCGTCGTGCCGAAGGGCGCGTTCTATGCGTTCCCCAACGTCAAGAACACCGGCTGGAAGGCGAAGGACCTCGCCACCACGCTGCTCAACGACACTGGCGTCGTCACCATCGGCGGTCCCGACTTCGGCATCCTCGGCGAGGGCTATCTGCGCTTGTCGTATGCCAACTCGACCGAGAACATTTTGAAAGCGCTCGCCCGCATGGGCGATTTTTTGGTGAAGAAGAAGGCGGCGTAGTTTTCTTTCTTCCCCTCTCCCCTCCGGGGGAGAGGGTGCCCGCGCGAAGCGCGCAGCACATCGTCACCTCGAGGGAGTAGCGCCCCCCGTGGTGAGACTCCTCACCCCTTCGGCGTCTCGGCGGGCGCGCGGCGGATCCGCACATCGCGCACCGGGAACGGCACGTCGATGCCCTCGCGCTTGAACGCGTCCCACAGCGCCAGCATGACCGGCGCGCGCACGTTGATGATGCCGTTGCTCGGATCGGCGATCCAGTAACGCAGGCTGAAATCGAGTGACGACTCCCCGAACGCCTCGAAATAACAGACCGGCGCTGGATCGGCCATGACGCGCGGCACGCGCGCCGCCGCCGCGACCGCCACTTCCTGCACGCGATGCGGATCGCTGTCGTAGGACACGCCGAAGCGCGCGATCAGCATCATGCGGTTGTTGGAATAGGACCAGTTGACGACGTGCTGGGTGACGAAGTCCTCGTTCGGGATGAGGATCTCGCGGCCGTCGCGCGTGTCGACCGAGGTGTAGCGCGCGCCCATGTTCGTCACCCAGCCGAACTGGTCGCCGACCGAGATGACGTCGCCCGGCTTGATCGACTTGTCGGCGAGCAGGATGATGCCGCTGACGAGGTTCGACACGATCTTCTGCAGGCCGAAGCCGACGCCGACGCCGACCGCGCCGGAGAAGAAGGCGAGCGCGGAGAGATCGATGCCGACGGTCGACAGCGTGATCAGGATGGCGAAGGTGATGAGCAGGAGCCGCGCCACCTTGCCGATCAGCACCTGGATCGACGGCGTCAGGTCGGTCGCGCTGCGCACGCGCCGGTCGAAGAAATCGCCCGCCGCGGTTGCCGCCCATAGCGCGAGGATGAGCAGCACCGCGGTCTTGATCACCAGCAGCGGCGAGATACGCAGGCCGCCGAATACGACCGCCACCGAATCGAGCGCGGCCATGGTCGGCTGCAGCAGGCCGAGGATGCTCAGCGCGGCGAAGGTCCAGGCGGAGATCGCCACCAGCCGGTAGACGAAGCGGTTGCGGATGAGGCCTGCGACCACCGCGATCACGAACCAGGCGGTGGCGAGGCTCGAGGCGACGCCGAGCAGGTAGGAGCGGCTCGGCCAGGTCAGCGACAGCATGGCGCCGTGCATGACGCCGACGACCAGCACGAATACCAACGTGCCGATGTTCGCCAGCACGAGTCGGCAGAATTCGCGCAGCGGCCCCGGCCAGCCGCTCGTCAGTTCGAGGAATTTCAGGCGCCGCTGCGCGACGTTCGCGGCCGCGGCGGCGATGCCGGCGGCGATGCCGATCTCGGCGATCTGCACCGCCAGCCAGATCGAGAAAAGGTCGTGGGCCGTCGCCCTCAGCGATTCGCCGGCGGACGCGAAGGCCTGATGCACATTGAAATCCACGGTCCCCTCCGACCGATTCTCCTTGGAAACTGCCCGCAACATTGGCCAAGATCAAGCGCGGGACAGCGCCGGGCGATCGGCCGCGGCGCGTCCGCGCGGGGGAAACGTCGATGTACGACCGGAACTTGTCCGAAGAGCTGCGCATGATGCGGCAAAGCTGCCGCGATTTCGTCGACGCGGTGGTGCTGCCGTTCATCAAGCAGAACTGGCAGAAGGAATGGTCGATGGTGCCGGAGGAGCGGCTGCCGCCGCATATCCTCGAGGAAGCCGAGAAGATCGGCATCCGCACCCTCGGCGTGCCGGCCGAATATGGCGGCGTCGAGCTGGAGAAGGGCACGGAGGTGAAGACCTTCGCCGTGATCTCCGAGGAGATCGCACGCGGCGACTCCGGCCTCTCCGACAAGATGGTGCAGAACTGGAAGGTGTCGGTCCTGCTGCGGGAGTTCGCTCCGAAGCACCTGCAGGAGAAATGGTTCAAGCGCCTCGTCGCCGAGCCGCAGTTCCTGATGGCGCATTGCCTGACCGAGCCGCGCGGCGCCTCGGATCGCTGGCTGCCGTACAACGTGCCCGAGGCGGCGATGCAGACCAAAGCGGTGAAGGTGGACGGCGGCTGGGTCGTTAACGGCCGCAAGCAGTTCATCTCCAACGGCTACGACGCCTCACTCTACGTCGTCTACGCCAACACCAATCCCAAAGTGGGGATGCTACAGGGCACGTCGTCGTTCCTGGTGCCGCGCGAGACCAAGGGTTTCACCGTCGCGCGCTGCAACGAGACGCTCGGCTGCCGCTTCATGAACAACGGCGAGATGGTGTTCGAGGACATGTTCGTGCCCGACGATCATCTGCTGGTGAAGGACAGCGCGATGGGATCGGCCGGCGTCTATTTCCGGCCCGGCAAGATCATCCAGGCGGCGAAGAATCTCGGCGTCGGCGTCCGCGCCTTCGAGGCGACCGCCGAATACGTGCAGAACTACGTGCAGGGCGGCCGCATCCTGATTAAGCATCAAGCAGTGGCGCTGCGGCTTGCCGACATGGCAACCAAGATCGAGGCGGTGCGGGCGCTGCTCGACCGCGCCGCGGCGGCGGTCGACGACGATGCGCCGGAGGCGGAGACGCTCGTCAACATGGCGAAAATGTTTGCCTCCGAGGAAATCATGAAGGTGGCGCAGCACGCCGTCGAACTGCACGGCGGCAACGGCATCATGCTCGACTTCGGCATCGAGAAGGTCCTGCGCGACGCCGTCATCTTCCTGCACATGGACGCGACGGTCGACATTTCCAAGTTCAAGATCGTCAAAAACCTGTTCCCGCAGACGGCGGGGAAGTATGCAGGGCCGGAGTGATTTGGAGCAAAAACACGATTGCCCGTCGTGGCCGGATATGGTGCTGGCACGACGGCAGAAAACGCCGGGGTGGTTCGGCGGGCCCAGCGGCTCAGATATAGTGTCGACACCGTGGCCTTCAATTATGAGTTGCTGTCGCCACGGTTCGAAAGTACGGTGAAAAGTCTCTGGCGTGTGGGGGCCCCGAATTGGAGTTGGGAGGCTGGCTGCTCTTCAACACGTTTTTGCCGCTGTTGAGCGTGCCTTTGTACTATGCCGCCTCTTTGATTATTCGAGGCCGCAAGAATTTTGTTTGGTACGCACCGGTCAGAGACGGGGGCTTGTGCTTTTATGCGACCATTATCGCAATCTTGCTTATAAAGGATATTATCGAGGAGCCCGGTGCTGCGAAGATCTGGATTATTGCTCCGGTAGTGTGTTGGATATTTTCCTTTTTCATCTATGCCCTTGCCGTATATACCTCCGTGTATCCATCCCTTGGTGACAAGGACGCGATCGACGTTCGTGTTTCGTGGACCTCCTTGTTTTGTGCTATAGTGGCCACCGCGGTCGTGGTAGGGGTGCGAATCCACTTGGCGATACTTAAGTGAGAAGCCAGAAAGGACCTCTTCGGATGGCCATCACGCAAAAGGACCTGGCAAACACGGCATTTGGAGTTTCATCCGGCGCTGCCGCGGGTGCAACGATCGGGACATTTGTCAATCCGGGCTTCGGCAGCGTCGTTGGAGCTGTTGTTGGTGGAATTGCCGGTGTCGTCATTGAAAAAATAGTCGATCGAAAACCGGCTGAATCGACCTCTCCCGCCGCGGCCGACCGCTAGCTTCCTTCACCGCACTACGAACCTGAACCCCGCCAGCACGATCGCAAGTCCCACGACCTGCGCGATGCTCGGCACGACGCCGAGCGCGAGGAAGCCGATGATCAGCCCGAAGCCCGGCACCAGCGCCGGGAAGGTGGCGGCGCGGCCGGCGCCGAGCAGGATCACCGAGCGCGCGAACAGATAGATGGGCAACGCGCCGGCGAAGAGGCCCTGCACCACGATCTGCAACAGGTTCTCGGCGAGGCTCTGGCGCAGCAGGCCGTCGACACCAGCGAAGCCGAGGTAGAGCGGCGCGTAGCCGACCACCGACAGCGCGGCGACAACGGCGGCGGCCTGCATGCCCGGCACGCGCCAGAGGCGGAGCAGCGTGCCGAACGTCGCCCAGAACAATCCCGCCATCGCGAACAGGAGGTCGCCGCCGATGCCGTGGCTGCCGATGGTCGCCAGCGACTCGATGCCGTAGATGACGAGCCCTGCCACGATGACGATGCCGCCGAAAATGCGTTGCGGGCTCGCGCGCTCGTGCAGCACCAGGCTCGCCAGGATCAGCCCGAACACCGCGGCGCAGGCCGGCTGGATCGTGGTGCCGTGACCGAGCGGCACCAGCATGAAGCCAGTATAGGCGACCATCGCCTGGGGCGGGCCGGACAGGAACATAAGGATTAGTCCGCGTCCCCAGCCCACGCCTCCGAGCTTGCCGACGCCGCCCAGCTTGCCGACACCGCCCAGCTGGCCGACGCCGCCGAGCCTGCCGACGCCGTGGCGGAGCGCCAGCGGCATCAGCAACAGCCCGGTCCAGAAGAAGCGGTGGAAGGCGAGGTCGGCCGGCGAAAAGCCGATGGCGACGCCGTGCTTGGCGACGACGAAGCCGGCGGCCCAGCCGAGCGCCGCGCCGATGCCGCAGAGCGTGCCGATCAGGACCGGCCGTCCCGCGCCTGTTGTCTTTTCATCCACGGCAATGTCCTGGCCGGCGCGGCGGGGTGACTTCGGCCCGCCTGATACTCTAGGATCGCTCCCCACGTCCAATCGTGAAAACGCAAGTCACGCTTCAACGGGATTGAACGCTCCATGGCCAAGTCGCGCAAAGTCATCATCACCTGTGCCGTCACCGGCTCGATCCACACGCCCTCGATGTCGCCGCATATCCCGGTCACCGCGCAGGAGATCGCCGATGCCGCGATCGGCGCCGCCGAGGCGGGCGCGTCGGTCGTGCATCTGCACGCGCGCAACCCGCAGGACGGCCGCCCCGACCAGTCGCCGGAGGCCTTCGCGCCGTTCCTCAAGGTGATCAAGCAGCGCTCGGCCGTGGTGGTGAACATCACCACCGGCGGCGCGCCGACCATGACGGCGGAAGAACGCGTCAAGCCGGCCGCGACGTTCAAGCCGGAGGTCGCCTCGCTCAACATGGGCACGATGAACTTCGGCCTCTACCCCATGATCCCGCGCTACAAGGGCAAGTTCAAATATGACTGGGAGGAGCCGTATCTCGAGCGCTCGCGCGGCGGCATGTTCAAGAACACCTTCGCCGACATCGAATATATCCTCTCCACCTGCGCCGAGAACGGCACGCGTTTCGAGGTCGAGTGCTACGACGTCGGCCATCTCTACACGCTGCGGCATTTCCTCGACCGCGGCCTGATCAAGCCGCCGATCTTCGTGCAGGGCGTGTTCGGCATACTCGGCGGCATCGGCACGCACCCGGAAGACGTGATGATGATGAAGCGCACGGCCGACCGCCTGCTCGGCGACAATTACGAGTGGTCGGCGCTCGGCGCCGGCGCGTCGCAGATGCGCATCGCGGCGCAGGTGCTGGCGATGGGTGGCAACGTCCGCGTCGGCATGGAGGACTCGCTGTGGCTCGGCGCCGGCCAGTTGGCCGAGTCGAACGCGCAGCAGGTCACGAAAGTCCGCAAGATCATCGAGGGCCTCGGCCTCGAAGTCGCCTCGCCCGATGAGGCGCGCGAGATTCTGGCGCTCAAGGGCGGCGACAAGGTGAATTTCTAGGCCGTCATTCCGGGACGCAGGCGCAAGCCCGCGGACCCGGACTCCAAAGGTTGTCATCACCGGGCCGGCGCGAAGCGCCGTGACCCGGTGATCCCGCTTAGGGGGGGCGCAGCGCCCGTCTAAGCGGGATGGCCGGGACAAGCCCGGCCATGACAAAAGCGGCAGCCCTGCCTTCCCCATTGCCCTTCCGGCCGTGAAATCCTCCTATACCGGCAGGAGATTCGCCGGTTATGGCCGTCCTCGATTCGATCAGCATCGCCATCCTGCTCGGCGCCCTGCTTGTGCTCGCCGGCATCTTGTCGAGCCTGATCGCGCTACGGTTCGGCGCGCCGTTGCTGCTCGTGTTCCTTCTGGTCGGCATGCTGGCGGGCGAGGGCGGACCAGGGGGCCTTGCCTTCAACGACGTCGGCTTGACCTACGTGGTCGGCTCGATCGCGCTGGCGCTGATCCTGTTCGACGGAGGCCTGCGCACCCGCTTTGCCGCGTTCCGCAACGTGCTGGCGCCGTCGGTGACGTTGGCCACGGCCGGCGTGCTGGTGACGACGCTCATCACCGCGCCGGTCGCCAAGCTCGTGCTCGGCATCGGCTGGCTGCAAGCGATGCTGGTCGGCGCGGTCATCGCCTCGACCGACGCCGCGGCGGTCTTCTTCCTCATCAACGCGCGCGGCCTGCGCCTGCGCCCGCGCGTGCGCGGTGTGCTCGAAGTCGAATCCGGCACCAACGATCCCTTTGCCGTGTTCCTGGCGCTGCTTCTGGTGGAGATGCTGCTCGCCCGCCAGCAGACCTGGGCCGGCGCGGTCGTCACGCTCGCCCGCGACGCCGCGCTCGGCGCGCTGTTCGGCTACACCGGCGGCAAGATCATCGTCTGGGTGCTCAATCGCGTCAGCCTGGCGCAGGGATTGCACGCGCCCTTCGTCGCCGTCGGCGCGGTCGTGCTCTTCGCCTTCTGCAACGCCGTGCACACGTCCGGTTTCCTCGCCGTCTATCTCGCCGGCCTCGTCGTCGGCAACCAGCAGACACGCGCGCACAACTCGGTGGTCGTGTTCCTCGACGCCGTCACCTGGCTGGCGCAGATCGTGATGTTCGTGCTGCTCGGCCTGCTCGCCTGGCCGCACCGGCTCGCCGACTCGGTCTGGGGCGCGCTCGCCATCGCCATCGTGCTGATGCTGGTGGCCCGGCCGGCGGCCGTGTTCCTCTGCCTCGCGCCGTTCAATTTCCAGTGGCGTGAGAAGCTGTTCATCTCCTGGGTGGGCCTGCGCGGCGCGGTCGCGATCTTCCTCGCCTCGATCCCGTTGCTGGTCGGGCTTCCTGCGGGATACCTCTATTTCGACGTCGCCTTCGTCGTCGTGCTGTCCTCGCTGCTGGTGCAGGGCTGGACCGTGGCGCTGGCGGCGAAGAAATTCGACATGTCGTTCTCGCGCGCCGACCCGCTGCCGCGCCGCATCGAGCTCGATCTGCCAGGCCAGCTCGCGCGCGAGATCGTCGGCTATCCGGTGACGCGCAACAGCCCGTTTATGCGCCGCGGCCTGATCCCGAACTGGGCGCGGCCGACCATGGTGGTGCGCAACGAGGAAATCCTCACCCCCGCCGAGGCCGAGCCGCTCGCCGAGGGCGACTACGTCTATCTGCTGGCGCCGCCCGAGAAGGCGCAGGCGCTCGACCGCTTCTTCGTCGACATGCCGCCGCCGGTGAAGCCCGACCCGCGCCTGCTCGGTGACTTCTTCGTGCCGGCGGCGGCGACGCTCGGCGCGCTCGCCGACATCTACGGCCTCCAGGTCGCCGCGGCCCACGCCGATCTCTCGCTCGCCGATTTCTTTACCGAGCAGCTCGGCCGCCCGGCGCGCATCGGCGACATCGTCGCGCTCGGGCCGATCTCGCTGCTGGCGCATCAGGTCGAAGGCGGCCGCGTCGCGACCGTTGGCCTGCGGCTCGCCGGGCCTGAAGCGTCGGAGAGCTGGCGCGAGCGGCTCACGCTCTGGCGCGACAAGGTACGGCGGTTGCTACGCTGACGCCCATTCCTTGAAGATTGCCGCCAGTGCGTCGGCGCCGTCTGTCAGCGCCGCCGGTCCCGGCTGCAGGATGATCGTCGACTTCACTTCGCGCAGCCAGCCGGTGGCGACCGCGGGCAGCTTTTCGAAACCCGGCCGCGCAGCAAAATGCTTCGGCACGAATTTTTTGCCGCACCACGAGCCGATGACGATGTCGGGCGCGGCCGCGATCACCTGCTCAGGCGATACGATGCGGTCCTTCGCGCTCTTCTCCGCGCTCAACTCCGCGAATACATCGACGCCACCGGCGATGTCGATCAGCTCCGACACCCAGCCGATGCCGGAGATCATCGGCTCGTCCCATTCCTCGAAATAGACGCGCGGGCGGCGCTTGAGCGCCGCGGCCTCGTCATGCAGCCGCGCGAGCCGCGCGGCGAGCGAGGCGGCCAGCGCATCGGCTTTCGCGGTCTCGCCGATCAGCGCGCCGAGCGTGCGGATCATGGCGAAGATGCCGGCGACGTCGCGCTGGTTGAAGGCATGCACGGCGACATTGGCGCGGATCAAGTCCGCGGCGATGTCGGCTTGCAGGTCGGAGAATGTCAGCACGAGATCGGGCTGAAGCGCCAGAATCTTCGGTACGTCGGCGGAAATGAAGGCCGAGACGCGCGGCTTCTCCTTGCGCACGCGCGCGGGACGCACCGCGTAGCCGGAGACGCCGGCGATGCGCCGCTCCTCGCCGAGGAGATAGAGCGTCTCGACGGTCTCCTCGGTCAGGCAGACGATGCGCTCGGGCGGAAACAAGACGGCGCTCCAGACGAAAATGGCCGGGACGGGCCCGGCCATTTCAGCAAAGTTCGTGGCGCGCGGTCAGAGCGCGCGCTTGGCCAGCGCCGGGCCGTGCAGCACCAGCCAGGCGCCGCCGAAGAAGGCCGAGGCCCAGGCGAGGTCGCCGATGACGGTGCGGTCGAGGAAGGGCAGGGCCGCGATGTAGCACTGGACAAGCCCCTGGAAAGTGGTCGGGTACAGGGTGTCGAAGGCCCAGACCGCGAAATTGGTGGCCGCGAAGAAGACGAGCGAGCTCGCGATCATCGCCACGGCGGTCGGCGCGACGCCGCTCCAGCGGCGCGCCAGCATGCCGAGCAGCGCCGGGACGCAGAGCGCCGCCGCCACCACCAGCATGACCTGCCAGTGGTCGCCCGGCAGGACGAGGTTGCTCACCGCGACCGCGCCCACCGGCACGATCAGCGACATAAGCGGCCAGCGCAGCACGCGGCCCGCGAACAGCGCGCTCGCCGCCACCGGCCATACGCCCGGCACGTGCGGCAGCAGCCGCGCGGCGACGTCGAAGCCGATCAGGAAGGCCACGAGGGCGACATCCATCCAAAGGTCGGCGCGGGTTCTGGTCGGCTGCATCGGGCTTGATCCTTATCACGTCGGATCAGGCACTTTAGCACGCCCGGCCGCGCATTTCACCATCCGCGCAGGTCGATGACCGTGCCCTTGAGCGCCCGCATGTCGGTGATGACGGCGGTGGCGCCCGCGGTTTTCAGGTGCTCCGCCAGCTTCACCCCGGCGTGGCTGCCGCCGACGAAGCCGATGACGCGCATGCCCGCGGCGACCCCGGCCGCGACCCCGACCGGCGAATCCTCGACCACGATGCAGGTCCGGGGACTCACCTTCATCTTCGCGGCGGCATGCAGGAACAGTTCCGGCGACGGCTTGCCGTTGCGCACCTCGCTCGCCGAGAAAAGGTACGGCTCGAAGTACTGGAGGAGCCCGGTGGTCTCGAGGCTGGTGCGGATGCGATCGATGCTGGAGGACGACGCGACGCATTTCGGCCCCCGCAGCCAGGAGAGTGCGTGCGCGGCATGCGCCGTCGCCTTCAGGTCATTGCGGAAGCGCCGCAGCGTCTCCGTCGCCAGCGTCAGGCCGAAATCCGGCGGCAGCCGCCGGCCGGCGGCGACTTCGACCTCCGAGAGCATGTCGGCAGGGCGCCGCCCGGTGAAATAGCGCGCGACGATGTCGGGCGTGAGCGCGAAACCCGCGCGCATGAAGGCCTGCGACGCCACCTGCGCGGCGAGCGGTTCGCTGTCGACGAGGACGCCGTTGCAATCGAAGATGACCATCGGTCCCTCCGATTCCGGCAGGAAGCTCGGCCTGCCTCCAAACGCATGCGGCGAATCACTGAAGCTTCATGGATAGCGCGCCATTTGATGGTATGCAAAGACCGACCGGCGCCGCGGCCATTGGCGCGGTCCTGTTGGGAACTTCGGGGACAAGTTCCCGCTCAGGCGGCGGATAGGCCTGATACCGCAAATGAAAATGGCCGGGCTGGGGCCCGGCCATCGATCGGAATTCCAATTCGCAGGCGGCGTCAGTTCAATTTCTTGCCGACGTCCTCAATGCCGCGAGCGATCAGGCGGCCGGCGAGCTCGCCCTTGGCCTCCTGCCGCAGAATCTTCTCGGCGGCGGCGACCGCGGCTTCGGCCGCGGCGGCGCGCACGTCGGCGGCAGCCTGCGCCTCGGCCTGGGCGATCTTGGTCTCGGCCATCTTGGTGCGGCGGGACACGAACTCCTCGATCCGCGCCTTGGCCTCGACGGCGAGCCGCTCGGCCTCCGCCCTGGCGCCGGACACGATCTCCTGCGCCTCGCCTTCGGCGTCGCGGCGCTTGCGCTGGTATTCGGCCAGCAGGGCCGCCGCCTCGTCGCGCAGCTTGCGCGCATCGTCGAGTTCGGCGCGGATGCGGGCGGCGCGATCATCGAGCGCCTTGGCCATCGTGCGGTGCACGCCGACGTAGCCCATGATCCCGAGGAACGAGAGGAAGCCCAGCGCGACCCATACTTCGGCGTCGTGGAACATCGATCAGCCTTTCAACACGTCGCCGACCGCGGCCGAGACCGCCTGCTCAGCCGGCGCGCGGCCGGTCAGGCGTTCAACGATGGCGCGGGTGGCGTCCTCGGCAATGCCGCGGACATTGTCCATTGCCGCCTGCTTGGTGGCCGCGATCGTCTTCTCGGCCTCCGCCAGCTTGCGGCCGAGATCGCCTTCGAGCCGCTTGCGTGTCGCGTCGGCCTCGGCGGCCTGCTTCTCGCGGGTCTCGTTGGCGATCGCCTGCGCGTTGGCGCGAGCGTCCACCAGCGCTTTCTCGTAGGCCGCGACCGCCTCTTCCGACTGGCGCTTGAGCCTGTCGGCCTCGGCGAGGTCGTCGGCGATGCTCTTCTGGCGGCCCTCGATCACCCGGGCCACCTGCGGCAGCGCCCACTTCGTCATCAGCGCGTAGAGCAGCACGAAGCTGATCACCAGCCAGACGAACTGCGAGGGGAAGGTGTGCGTGTTGAACGGCGGGAACCCGCCGTGCCCGCCCGGCGCCTCGGTGCTCGTGCCGTGAGCCTGTTCTGCCATCGGTCGCTCCAGCGCCTGGCTGCTTTCCGCTTAGAGCGCGAACAGCAGCAGCAGCGCGATCAGCAGCGAGAAGATGCCGAGCGCCTCGGTGATGGCGAAGCCGAAGATCAGGTTCGCGAACTGGCCCTGCGCGGCCGACGGATTACGGATCGCCGCGGCGAGATAGTTGCCGAAAATGATGCCGACGCCGACGCCGGCGCCGCCCATGCCGATCGCCGCGATGCCCGCGCCGATGTACTTCGCTGCCACTGGATCCATAACCAAGCTCCTTTTGCGTTAGCCTTTTGGCGTCGGGCCCTCAGTGGCCCGGGTGAATCGCATCGTTGAGGTAGATGCAAGTGAGGATCGCGAACACGTAGGCCTGCAGGAAGGCGACCAGCGCCTCCAGCGCGAACAGCGCGACGATCATCGCGAACGGCAGCACGCCGCCGATCCAGCCGATCGCGCCGAGCGCGGTGCCGAGCAGGATGATGAAGCCCGCGAACACCTGCAGCGCGATATGGCCCGCGAGCATGTTGGCGAACAGACGCACGCTGTGCGAGATCGGGCGCGAGATGAACGACAGGATCTCGATCGCGACGATCATCGGCAGGATGTAGATCGGCACGCCCTTCGGAATGAACAAATTGAAGAAGTGGAAGCCGTGGCGGATGAGGCCGTAGGCCAGCACCGTGAAGAACACGGTCAGCGCCAGCACCGCGGTGATGATGATGTGGCTCGTGACGGCGAAGCCGTACGGGATCAGCCCGAACAGGTTCAGCAGCAGCACGAACATGAAGATCGTGAAGACGAAGGGGAAGAAGCGCATCCCTTCGTTGCCGCCGGTCGAGCGCAGCATTGTGGCGACGAATTCGTAGGTCAGTTCGGCGGCCGATTGCAGGCGACCCGGCACCGGCCGCGCGCCGGCCGTCCCGAAGACCAGGAAGCCCGTCAGCATGATCACCGCCAGCAGCATGAATGCGGCGGAGTTGGTGAAGAAGATCTCGGTGCCGCCGATCTTGCCGATCGGGAAGAGGTTGACGATATGGAACTGATGGATGGGATCCATGGCGCAGTCTTAGTCTTTCAAATTCCTGTCGGGCGCAACGCCCGCAGCCCGCATCACATTCAGAATGCCGGCCGCGAAACCGAGCAGCAGGAACACGATCAATCCCCACGGCGTCGTTCCGAGCCAGCGGTCGAGCAGCCAGCCGAGCCCCGCTCCGACGAGCACGCCCGCGACCAATTCGGTCGACAACCGGAAACCGCGGGCGAATGCCGAGGCGTCGTTGGTCTGCCGAGGACCGGAGCCTGTTTCGGAGGGCCGGCCCGTTTGATCGAGCCGTTCGCCGAGTCGCTTGAGCCTCGCGGAGAGGGCGGCCTCGTTGTCCGGCGGTTCTGTCCGTCCACCTTTGCCGCGCGTGCCGTCAGCCATGCTTTCGACCCGCGTGGATTCAAAGGCCT
>DATNBL010000065.1:0-18260 GCA_035571935.1 Pseudolabrys sp. | reverse complement strand
CCGCAAGGGCATCGAGAACTTCCGCCTCGTCGCCGACGGCGTGCGCGTGCTCTCGCGCATCCAGCTCGACGACGACGAACTGGCGCGACTCGGCCAGGCGGTCGCCACGCGGCTCGAAAACGGCTCGACCGCGAAGGAGGGCGAGCGGCCCGACTTTGTTTTCTACACCGGCTGCAACGTGCTCAAGACGCCGCACATCGCGCTCCTGGCGCTCGACATCATGGATGCGCTCGGCATCACCTACAAAGTGATGGGCGGCCCGAACAACTGCTGCGGCGTGGTCTCGCTCCGCGCCGGCGATCCCGAAGTCTCAGGCCGCCAGACGACCAGCACGCTCGACCGGATGTCCGACGCGACAGGCGGCGTCATCTCGTGGTGTCCGAGCTGCCACGTGCAGTTCACCGAGACGACGCTACCGACGATCGAGAAGGTGCGCGGCGCGCGGCCGTTCGAGATGACGCCGTTCATGCTGTTCCTCAAGCCGCACCTCGATGCGCTCAGGCCGCTGCTGACGCGGCCGGTGCCGATGCGCGTCGCGCTCCATCGCAATCGCGGCATCCGCGGCGTGACGGAGGCGGGCGTCGCATTGTTGCGCATGGTGCCGGGCGTCGAGCTTGTCGACCTCAACCAGTCGGACGTCGGCCTTGTCGGCACCACGCTCAACGCGCTGCCGGAGTACAAGCGCAACCTGCATCTCGCCGAGCTTCAGGCGGCCGAGGCCGCCGGCGTCGACGCGCTGGCGGTGACGTATCACGTCGAGTACCGCGAATTGTGCGCGCACGAGCGCGACTGGCCGTTCAAGATCGTCAACATCCTCGAGATCGTCGGCGCCAGCATGGGGCTGAGCTACGAGAGCGGCTTCAAGCGCATGAAGATCATGCAGGACGCCGACGCCATCGTCGCCGACTGCCAGGACGTGCTCGCGGCGCGCAACATCGATCCCGCGGAAGCCCGTGCGATCGTGATCAAGGCGATGCTGTCCGAGCAGCCGCTGCCGCTCGGACATCGCTGATAGTTACTTCTTGCTCAGCTGGATCAGCCTGATCTGCCCCTGCACGAGGTCGGGCTGAGCGATCAGCAGCCCCTGCTTGTTCGGCACGACGCAGAAATCGGCCGGTCCCTTGATGCCGGTGACCAGCGTCTTCATCCCCGACTTCTTGTTCCAGACGAACAGCGAGGTCGACACCCAGTCGGTGGCGATGATGTCGCCGTCCTTGGTCTGGTAGAGGCCGTCGATCAGGCCGATGTCCTTGGTGAGCGCCTTCGGGTCCTGGCCAGGCTTGAGACTGTAGATCGCCTTCGGGTGGTCCTTGTCCTGGAAGCCGCCCATCAGCAGGCCGCCGCCTTTCGCCGGCCACAGGCCGTTCGGGAAGACGCCCTTGCCGGAGTACACCACCTCGATCTTCGGCGGCTTCTTGGCGTTGAGGAAGTCGGCCGGGGTGATCTTGAGCACCTTGTCGTTGCGGTTGTCGCTGACATAGAGCGAGTTGCCGATCAGCGCCGGGTCGTTGGCGTAGTTGACCGGCAGATCGAGCTTCTTGCTCTTCTTGGTCTTCAGGTCGAACTGCCAGAGCACGTCGATGTCGGTGACCCAGAGATTGCGGCCCTTGATCCAGATGCCCTTGGGCTTGTTCATCACTTCGCCGTTGGCGGGGAAGATGCCATCCTTGAGGACCTTGCCGTCCATCGACAGCTTGGTGATCTTGCCCTTGCCGTCCTTGTCGGCGGGTTTCAGCGCCGGGCCGAAATCGCCGGCGTAGAAGACCTTTTCCCTCGCGTCATAGGCGACCGACTCGTTGTGGCCGAAGCCCGAGACGGTCTTGTCGGAGATGACGGTCCATTCGGCGGCGCGTGCCGTCGAGACGAGGGTGAGCCCGGCGGCGAGCGCCAGGATGGGCGACATGAGTTTGTGCATGGTTGATCCTCCCCTGCGGTGTGGTTTTTGTTATTTGTACCAAGGCTAGCGCGTGGGCAGGGGTGGGCGCCAGCGGGGGGCCTCGCTTGACGCGGCGCGGCCAGCGCCCTATATCGCGCGCCCATGACGCACGCTTTCGCACCTGCAAAGCTCCGCCGCCGCCGTGCCACCCCGGCACGGGCGAACGACTAGTCGTCACCCGTGCCGCAGGACAGGCTCCGCGGCACATCTCTGACGGTTCTCCCCAAAAGACCAAAAGACGTGCGGCGGCAGCCTCCGGCGGCGCAATCCGGAGACATGAGCCCATGTACACGCCTCCCGCCTTCAAGGTTCACCCCGCGGTCGCGCTCGCGTTCGCGGCCGGGCGCGGATTCGGCCTGATCGTCACCTGCGACGGCGGACGGCCGGTGGCCTCCCACGTCCCGTTCCTGATCGAGGAGCGGCCGGGCAAGGGCCCGCGCGTCACCTTCCATGTTGCGCGTGGCAATCCGCTCGCCGCCGCTGCGGAGAAGCGGGGGACCTGGCTTCTGGCCACGCAGGGCGCCGACGCTTACGTCTCCGCCGCCTGGTATGCGAGCGCCGACCAGGTGCCGACCTGGCTTTACGAGACGGTGCACCTGTCCGGCCCGGTCGCGGTCGTGCCGGCCGAGCATGCGCGCGCCCATCTCGAGGCGCTCAGCGCCCGGTTCGAGCAGGGCATCGCGGAGCCTTGGACGATGGACAAGGTGTCGCCGCCGCGACTCGAGCAGTTGATGCGCGCCATCGTCGTCATCGAGATGCTGGTCGAGGACATCGAGGGCAAGTTCAAGCTCAACCAGCACAAGACCGACGCCGATCATATCGCGATCGCGTCGCAGCTTTCCGCGCAGGCCGATCCCGCGGCGCAGACGATCGCCGCGCGCATGGTCGCGCTCCGGCCGCAATTGATGTACCAGACCCCTGAGAGCGCGCCCCAAGCCGCGCTCGCCGATAGCGGAGACATGTGATGGCCACGAAGGCAAAGATCGGCGTCCTCGGCGCCTCCGGCTACACTGGTTCGGAGCTGGTGCGGCTCCTGCTGCGCCATCCCAAGGTCGAGATCACGCTGCTGACGGCCGAGCGTTCGGCCGGCAAGAAGATGCGCGACGTGTTCCCCCAGTTCTCGCCATTTGACCTGCCGACGCTCGTCGCGCTCGACGGCCTCGATTGGGTTGGCGCCGGGCTCGACGTCGCCTTCTGCGCACTGCCGCATGCGACGACGCAGAAGGTGATCAAGGACCTGTTCGCCAAGGCGCCGTCGACCAAGGTCGTCGACCTCTCGGCCGATTTCCGGCTCGCCGACACCGCGGCCTATGCGAAATGGTACGGCCACGAGCACCATGCGCCGGAACTGCAGACGCAAGCGGTCTACGGCCTGGTCGAGATCCACCGGCGGCAGATCCGGCACGCGAAGCTCGTCGCCAATCCCGGCTGCTACACCAGCTGCGCCGAGCTGCCGCTCATTCCGCTGATCAAGGCCAAGGCGATCGAGCTCGACGACATCGTCATCGACGCCAAGTCGGGCATGACCGGCGCGGGCAGGGCGGTGAAGGAAGCGATGCTGTTCTCGGAAGTGTCGGAAGGCTTCAACGCCTATGGCGTCGGCCACCACCGGCACATGGCCGAGCTCGATCAGGAGTTCTCCGCCGCGGCCGGCCGCGAGGTCATCGTCTCGTTTACGCCGCACCTCGTGCCGATGAACCGCGGCATCCTCTCGACCATTTACGTCAAGGGACGGCGCGGCCGGACGCCGGAAGAGCTGCACGAGATCCTCGTGAAGTTTTACGAGAAGGAGCCGTTCGTGCACGTGCTGCCGTTCGGCGAGACGCCGCACACACGGCACGTGCGCGGCTCGAACATGACCTTCATCGGTGTGGCGAAGGACCGGCGCGAGGGCCGGGCGATCGTCATCGCGGCGCTCGACAATCTGGTGAAGGGCGCCTCCGGCCAGGCGGTGCAGAACATGAACCTGATCATGGGCTGGCCGGAAACCACGGGGCTGGAGCAGGTCGCGCTGTTTCCCTGACGCGCAATTAGCGATGCCTCGATTGCTTGCAATTCCCGAGAATGCAACCTAAGGTCGTTATGCCGGTCGGGGTTGCAATCGGGGGGCACCGTGGCTGTCAGCCGCATTCTGGCGCTGCGCGAGCCGCTGGCGCCGTTCCGCGGGCAATCCGTGTGCTGGGCGGCAGCGCTCTTGATAGGGGCGACGGCGCTTTACGCCGGACTGTTCGCCGTGGCCGCCTTCGCATCGCCGCTGCCGCTGCGGATCGTCGCGGCGCTGGCGCTCGGACCGGCGATCGCGCTGCTTTTTCGGATTGCCCATGATGCCGGCCACGGCTGTCACTTCGCGCACCCGATGCTCGACAGGTTAACCTGCCGGCTGGCGCTCTTGCCGTCCTACCATCCGCACAGCGTGTGGCTGTTGCTGCACAATGGCCGCCATCACTCCTTCACCAACCTGCGCGACAACGACTACATCTGGATCCCGCAGTCGCCGCAGGATTATGCGCGGCTCGGCCGCCTCGCGCGCCTGCGCGAGCGCGTCTACCGCACCACGCCCGGCGTCGGGCTTTATTATCTGTGCGCCATCTCGGCGCGAATGGTGCTGGTGCGGCCGTCTCTGGTGCGCAAGGTCAAGCCGGTCTATGTGCGCGACGCGCTCATCGCCGCCGGTTTCTTCCTCGCGCAGCTTGCGGTGCTGGCGCTCAACGCGCCCGGCGCCGGCGTCTTCACGCTGCGGGTCGTGCTGACGATCTTCGTGCCGATCTTGATCTTCAACTGGCTGGTCGGCTTCGCCAGCTTCCTCAATCACACGCATCCGCGCGTGCCGTGGTTTGCGCGGCGCGAGCAGTGGTCGTTCTACGAGGGCCAGGTGCATTGCACGGTGCACGTCGCCGTGCCGCGCTGGATGATCTTCTTTCTCACCGATCTCGGCCTGCACGGCGCCCACCACATCGATCCACGCATCCCGATCTGGGGACTCACGCACGCCGAGGCGCGCATCGCCGCGGACGCTGGCGAGCACATCGTGTTCGAGCCTTGGACCTTCGCCCGCCACCGCGCCATCATGCGCGCCTGCAAGCTCTACGATTACGACAGGCACCTGTGGTGCGATTTCTTAGGACGGGCGACAACGCCGCCGATTGAGGTCGGCGAGGCGAGGGCGTAAATCGGTTGACGAACTTCACCGGAACGATTCTGCCAAGGCGCTCGCCATGTTCGAGGTCCGGAACCAGCCGCCGCCGCTCGAGAGCTACAACCTCTTCACCAGCGATGCCGTGCTCGGCGAGGCGGTGCGGCGCGAGGGCGCCGATTGGGCGGAAGGGCGGCTAACCGCGCTCGGCGGCGAACTCGGCCTGCCGGAGACGATCGCGCTCGGCTTTGCCGCCAACACCAACCCGCCGCAACTGCGCAGCTTCGACCGCTACGGCAACCGCCTCGACGAGGTCGAGTTTCACCCATCCTGGCACGCGCTGATGACGCTTGCCCTCAAGGCCGGCCTGCATTCGAGCCCCTGGGCCGATCCGAAGCCCGGAGCGCATGTCGTGCGGGCGGCCGGCTGCTACATGGCGACGCAAATCGAGAGCGGCATCTACTGCCCGCTGGCCATGACCTACGGCTCGGTGCCGACCATCCGGCAGAACCGCGCTGTCGCCACCGACTGGCTGCCGCGCATCTTCTCGCATTACTACGATCCGCATTTCCGCCCCGCGCGCGAGAAGACCTCGGCGCTCGTCGGCATGGGCATGACCGAGAACCAGGGCGGCTCCGATCTGCGCACCAACGTGACGCGCGCCGATCCCGCCGGCGACGGCACCTTCCGCCTCACCGGCCACAAATGGTTCATGTCGGCGCCGATGTGCGACGCCTTCCTAATCCTCGCCAACGCGCCGAAGGGCTTGAGTTGCTTCCTGATGCCGCGCTGGACGCCGGACGGCGAGCGCAACGCCGTGCGCATCAACCGGCTCAAGGACAAGCTCGGCAACAAGGCGAACGCGTCGAGCGAGGTCGAGTTCGAGGGCGCCTATGCCGAACTGATCGGCGAGGAGGGCCGCGGCATCCCGACGATCATCGAGATGAGTAACTACACCCGACTCGACTGCGCCATCGGCTCGTCCGGGCTAATGCGGCAAGCGGTGGCGCAGGCCGTGCATCACGCGATGCACCGCACGGCGTTCCAGAAGAAGCTCATTGACCAGGCGCTGATGGCCAGCGTGCTCGCCGATCTCGCGCTCGAGGCCGAAGCCGCGGCGGCGCTCACCTTCCGCCTTGCGCGCGCCTATGACGAGGGTGGCGAGGCGGCGGTCGCCTTCCGCCGCGTCGTCACGCCCGCGGCGAAGTTCTGGATCTGCAAGCGCGCGATGGCGGTGACCGGCGAGGCGATGGAGGTGCTCGGCGGTTCCGGCTACATCGAGGAGAGCATCATGCCGAGGCTCTACCGCGAGACGCCCGTCAATTCGATCTGGGAAGGCTCCGGCAACGTGATGTGCCTCGACGTCTTGCGCGCGCTCGACCGCACGCCGGGCGCCGCCGAGGTGCTGGCGGCAGAGCTCGACGTCGGCGGCGATGCGCGCGTGCGGCCGTTCCTCGACCGGCTGTCGGAGCGGCTCGCCGCGCCCGACCGGCGCGATGAGGCGCAGGCGCGCGCCCTGGTGCGCGATCTGGTGCTGGCCTTGCAGGCGGTGCTGCTGGTCAAGAACGCGCCGCCGGAAGTATCGGACGCATTCTGCGCGTCACGGCTCGAAGCGGGCGCCGGCGCCGCCTTCGGCCTCTTGCCGCGCGGCGCCGACACGCGCGCGATCGTCGAGCGCGCGGCCGTTCAGTAGCGTCTCACATCACGCCCAGGATCGCCAGCGCCAGTACGGCCTGCGCCGCGAACGCCACCGCGAAGGCGAGCGTGCGCAAAACCGGGATGCCGAGCGCATAGACGATGACGTGCGCGAGCCGCGCCCAGAAATAGACCGCGCAGGCGATCGCCGTCGCCGCCGTCGAGACGCCCATCGAATCGAGGACCAGCACGAGGATGGCGAAGACGACGAGGTTCTCCACCGCATTGGTGTGCGCGAAATACAGCCGCTGCGCCCAGGCCGACTGCGGCGTGTCGTTGCGCGAGGGGTTGGCCATCGCGCCCATCAGGCCGCGTACCATGATGCGGTCCAGGATATAGGGCACCCAGAGGAGCCCGGTGAGGATCGCCGTCAGCGTCAGCCACAGGATCTCTCTGGTCATCGTGCGCGTCTCCCGCTCGGTTTTTCCAATAGTGCAAGCTTAGGCGAAGCCGGCGGGCCTGTCGTGGGGCTTGACGCTTGCGCGGCGGCGGCTCCTCGGTTACGCGACTGACCCGGAGGTTCGAATGATCCAGACCGCGCCCGATTCCGCGCTGTTCCGCAAGGTGATGGGCCGCTTCGCCACGGGCGTCACCGTGATCACCGCCGAAGCCGAAGGCGGCGTGCGCGGCATGACCGCCAATGCCTTCATGTCGGCGTCGCTGACGCCGCCGCTCTGCATCATCTCGGTGGCGAAGAAGGCGCGGTTGCACAACACGCTGGAAATGGCGCGCGCCTTCGGCGTCAGCATGCTGGCGCAGGGCCAGGAGGCCATAAGCCGCCACTTCGCGGGGCAGGGGCCGGCGGAACCGGAATTGCTGTTCGAGCACATGGAAGGCGTGCCGGTACTCGCCAATGTCTGCGCCGCCGTCACCGCGGCGATCGAGGCGCGGCACGACTGCGGCGACCACAGCCTGTTCGTCGGCCGCGTGATGGGCTTGCGCGACGACGACCGCCCACCGCTCGTGTTCCACGGCGGCAAATACGCGACGCTGCACTACAAGACGACGAAGGTGCCGGAAGCCGCGATCGACTTCTGGGAGCTCGACCACGACGCGAATTGGTAGCCCGTCGTCCTGTGGAGCGAACGAAGCGAGCCTATAAGGGTGACGGCGGAGTATTCGGAAGCAACACGCCTGCTTACGTCCAGCTCCGCACCTTCACGTAACTGCCCGGCGCGTCCTCGATGGGTTTGAGCTTGCCGCCGCCGATTTTGCGCGCGGGGACAGTCGCGCCGTCGCGCGCTTTGAGCCAGTCGAGCCAGCCCGGCCACCACGAGCCAGGGTGCTCGGTCGCCGTCTTGACCCAGGCATCGACGTCCGAGCCTTCCGGCTTGCCGCCGGTCCAGTACTGGTATTTCGGCTTGCCCGGCGGATTGACTACGCCGGCGATATGGCCGGAGCCGGCCAGCACGTAGCGCACCTCGCCGCCGAACAGATGCGAGCCGTAGAGCACCGATTTCGCCGGCGCGATGTGGTCTTCGCGCGTGGCGAGATTGTAGACCGGCGCCTTCACCTTGCCGAGATCGAGCGTCACGCCCGCCACTTCCATCTCGCCTTTCGCCAGCCGGTTCTCCAGATAGCAATTGCGCAGGTAGAAGGAGTGGTTCGCCGCCGGCATGCGCGTGGCGTCGGAGTTCCAGTACAGAATATCGAACGGGTACGGCTTCCTGCCGCGCAGGTAGTTGTTGACGATGTAGGGCCAGATCAGGTCGTTGGCACGCAGCATGTTGAACGCGGTCGCCATGCGCGAGGCCTCGAGATAGCCCTGTTCCTTCATGTGCTCTTCGAGGTGCTTGATGCGCTCTTCGTCGACGAATACCGCGAGGTCGCCGGCATAGGAGAAATCGACCTGCGCAGTGAACAAGGTTGCGGAGACGGCGCGGTCCTCCTTCTTTGCCGCAAGCCAGGCGAGCGTGATTGCCAGCAGCGTGCCACCGACGCAGTAGCCGATCGTGTGCATCTTCTTCTCGCCGGTCGCCTCCGTCACCTTGTCCATGGCCGTGACGACGCCCTCGCGCATGTAGGCGTCGAAGCTCTTGCCGGCGAGGTGCGCGTCGGGATTGACCCACGACACGACGAACACGGTGATGCCCTGCTCGGTGCACCACTTGATGAACGACTTCTCAGGCGTGAGATCGAGGATATAGAACTTGTTGATCCACGGCGGCACGATCAGCAGCGGCACCTTGAGGACGTCCTTGGTCGCGGCCTCGTACTGGATCAACTGCATCAGGTCGTTCTGGTAGACGACCTTGCCCGGCGTCAGCGCCAGGTTCTTGCCGACCTCGAACATCGACGGGTCGGACTGGCGGATCTTCAACTGCCCTTCGCCGGCCTTGATGTCCTCCGACAGCATGTGCATGCCGCGCACGAGGTTCTCGCCGTTCGAGGCGAAGGTCTCGCGCAGCAATTCGGGATTGGTCAGCACGAAGTTCGACGGCGCCAGCGCGCTGACGATCTGCCGCGTGTAGAATTCCGCCTTCTGCCGCGTGTGCGGATCGATGTCGGCGTCCTTGACCAGCCGCTCGGCCCACTGAGCGGTCAGCAGATAGAACTGCTTGAGGAAGTCGAAGAACGGGTTCTGCGCCCAGTCCGGATCTGAGAAGCGCTTGTCGCGCGGGTCGGGGGTGACGGCGGGCGGGGCCTGTTCGCCGGCCAGGCGTTTGGCCGCGCCGTTGACGAGGTCGAGATAGGCGCGGCCGAGGCTCGCCTGCACTTCGAGCGAGCGCTGCGGGTCGGCGAGCCAGTATTGCGTCACCTGGCCGATCGAACGGATGGCGTCGGCGAGGCCGTCGGGCGCATCCGGCTTGATGCGGCCCTCCTCGCGCGGCTTCATGTAGGCGGCGAGCGCCTTGCCGCCTTCCTCGATGAATCGGGCTGCGTTGCGGGCCAGCGCCTCGTAGTCGACCGAAGGCGCCGCCTCTGTGCCGGGACTTCTGGTGGTCCGCGTGTCCATCGCTCGTCCGTCGCTTCCGGGGCCGCTTCCGCCAACGCCTCGATCGCAGGCGGTCGTGTCAGGCAAGTAACGGCCCGCTTTGGGGGCGGGTCGTCCTTGCTCCGGCCATATTAGCCCGATATCGGCCTTATGCTATAATTCATTGAGTCTGCATCGATTTTGCGGTGCAAGAGGATGAATTCGGGTGACCACGGCCGCCTTCAAACGATTGCTCCTTGTGGCAGGTCTATTGGGCCTGAGCGTGACGGTCGTCTCGGCCGGACCGGTCAGCTCGGCTGTAGAAAGCCTGCCGCCCAGCATGGGCGGGCTGCCGGCTGACGCCCCGGCGCCGCCGAAGACGGAATATCAGTACCCGGCTGTCCACGACATGCCGCCGCCTCGCATCGACAAAACGCTTTCCGACGACCAGCAGCTCGACCTGGAAAAGCAGCTTCTGGACGCGCGCGACCGCCAGCTCCGCCGCGCCGCCCAGGATGCCGAAGCCGCCGAGGACGGCGACGCCCCGGACGGCAAGCCGGCTGTCACGAAAAAGAAGCCGTCCGGGGCCAAAAAGGCGCCCAAGGCGGCCGCTCAGGCTGGCACCAAGTCCAACCCGTGATAAAAGCCAGCCGGGGTTAGCCCGGCCGCCGGAGAGGGCCGTGACGGCCACTGAAGGTCCAGAACCGATGGAAGAATTCTACCGCATCCGCCGCCTGCCGCCTTACGTCTTCGAGGAGGTCAACCGGGCCAAGGCCAAGGCCCGCAACGCCGGCGCGGACATCATCGACCTCGGCATGGGCAACCCGGACCTGCCGGCGCCGCAGCACGTCATCGACAAGCTGAAGGAGACGCTCGGCAAGCCGCGCACCGACCGCTATTCGGCCTCGCGCGGCATCCCCGGCCTGCGCCGCGCCCAGGCGGCCTATTACGCGCGCCGCTTCGGCGTGAAGCTCAACCCGGACACGCAGGTCGTCGCCACACTCGGCTCCAAGGAAGGCTTCGCCAACGTCGCGCAGGCGATCACCGCGCCGGGCGACGTCATCCTGGTGCCGGACCCGAGCTATCCGATCCACGCCTTCGGCTTCCTGATGGCGGGCGGCGTCATCCGCTCGGTCACGTCCGAGCCGACGCCGGAGTTCTTCAACACGCTCGAGCGCGCGATCCTGCACTCGATCCCGAAGCCGATCGCGGTCGTCGTCTGCTATCCGTCGAACCCGACCGCCTTCGTCGCCAGCCTCGACTTCTATCGCGACCTCGTCGCCTTCGCGAAGAAGCACGGCATCTTCATCCTGTCCGACCTCGCTTACGCCGAGGTCTATTTCGACAACAACCCGCCGCCGTCGGTGCTGCAGGTGCCGGGCGCGATGGACGTCACCGTCGAGTTCACCTCGATGTCGAAGACGTTCTCGATGGCCGGCTGGCGCATGGGCTTTGCCGTCGGCAACGAGCGCATCATTGCCGCGCTGGCGCGGGTGAAGTCGTATCTCGACTATGGCGCCTTCACGCCGGTGCAGGTCGCCGCCGCCGCGGCGCTCAACGGCCCCGAAGACTGCGTCAAGGAGATGCGCGAGACCTATACGCGCCGCCGCGACGTGCTGATCGACAGTTTCTCGCGCGCCGGCTGGGACGTGCCGCCGCCCTCCGCCTCGATGTTCGCCTGGTCGCCGATCCCGCAGCCGTTCCGCGAGATGGGCTCGGTCGAGTTCGCCAAGCTGCTCGTCGAGAAGGCCGAGGTCGCGGTCTCGCCCGGCACCGGCTTCGGCGAACGCGGCGAGGGCTTCGTGCGCATTGCGCTCGTGGAGAACGAGCAGCGCATCCGCCAGGCCGCGCGCAACATCCGCCGCTTCCTCGACACCGCGCCGGCCCAGCTCCACAACGTGGTGCCGCTCGCCACCCGCCGCTGACAAAACGCCGATGGCTCAATCGTTGAAAGTGGGTGTCGCCGGTTTGGGCACGGTCGGCGCCGCCCTCATCGCCCAGATCGTGCGTGAGCGCGCGTTGCTTGCGATGCGCTGCGGCCGTGGTATCGAGGTGGTCGCAGTCTGTGCGCGTTCGCGCGGCAAGGATCGCGGCGTCGATTTAAAGAAGATGAAGTGGTTCGACGATCCGCTCGCGCTCGCCAGGGCGCCGGACATCGACGTTTTCGTCGAATTGATGGGCGGGGCGGGCGATCCGGCCAAGGGTGCGGTCGAAGCGGCACTCACCGCCGGCAAGTCGGTCGTGTCGGCCAACAAGGCGCTGCTGGCCAAGCACGGCGTGAAGCTCGCGACGCTCGCCGAGAAGAACGGCGGCGCGCTGAATTTCGAGGCGGCGGTCGCCGGCGCCATTCCGATCGTGCGCACGGTGCGCGAGGAATTCGCCGGCAATTCGATCGAGCGCATTTACGGTATCTTGAACGGCACCTGCAATTACATCCTGACCCGCATGGAGCAGGAGGGCCTCGCCTTCGAGGCGTGCCTGAAGGACGCGCAGCGACTCGGCTACGCCGAGGCCGATCCGGCCTTCGACATCGAGGGGCACGACACCGCACAGAAGCTGTCGATCCTGGCGAGCCTCGCTTTCGGCACGAAGGTTGACGAGAGCGCGATCTACGTCGAAGGCATTTCGTCGATCCAGCCGGCCGACATCGCCGCCGCCGACGAGCTCGGCTACCGCGTCAAACTGCTCGGCGTCGCGGTCAAGACCGCCAAGGGCATCGAGCAGCGCGTGCACCCGACCATGGTGCGCAAGGACAGTGCCATTGCGCAGGTGATGGGCGTGACCAACGCCGTCACCGTCGATCCCGCGGGCGTCAGCCCGATTACGCTGATCGGGCCCGGCGCCGGCGGCATGGCGACCGCGTCCTCGGTGCTGTCGGACATCGCCGACATCGCGCGCGGCATAAGGCTGCCGCCGTTCGGGCGTCCGGTGGCGCAATTGAAGGCGGTGAGCAAGGCGCCGATGCAACGCCACGAAGGCGGCTACTACATCCGCCTGCTGGCGCGGGACAAGCCCGGCACCGCGGCTACCATTGCGAAGCGTCTGGCCGAGCAGGAGATTTCGCTGGAATCGATCGTGCAGCGGCATCGCAAAGGCGCGGCCGAGGCGGAGACGAAATCGGGCGCCGTTCCGGTTATCCTGATCACCTACGCCACGACCGAGGACGCCGTGCGCAAGGCGCTCGCGGCGGTCGGGCGCGATCGCGTGATCTCGGGCCGGCCGCAGGTGATCCGGATCGAGAAGAACTGACGGGCGGCGCGCGAGGCTCGCGCGCCGGAGTGTTGTCGAGAGGGGATTTTTGTATGTCGTCGATTACTATCCAGGCCGAGCTCGCCATCGAGCGCATCCTGACGCTCGAGATCGTGCGCGTCACCGAGCGCGCGGCGGTCTCCTCGGCGCGGCTGCGCGGCCACGGCAAGGACAAGGCGTCCGATCAGGCCGCGGTCGACGCCATGCGGCGCGAGCTCAACAAATTGCCGATCGACGGCACCGTGGTGATCGGTGAGGGCGAGATCGACGAGGCGCCGATGCTGTTCATCGGCGAGAAGGTCGGCACCAAGCAGGGCCCGAAGGTCGACATCGCGGTCGATCCGCTAGAAGGCACGACCCTGTGCGCCAAGAACATGCCGGGCGCCATCGCCACCATCGCCATGGCGAACGGCGGCACGCTGCTGCACGCGCCCGACTGCTACATGGAGAAGATCGCCATCGGTCCCGGGTATCCGAAGGGCGTCATCGATCTCGACGCGCCGGCCGACGAGAACATCATGAGCCTCGCCAAGGCCAAGGGCGTGAAGCCGTCGGAGATCACCGCGATCCTCCTCGACCGCCCACGCCACGCCGACATGATCGCGGCGATCCGCAAGACTGGCGCCGCGGTGGCGCTGATCTCGGACGGCGACGTCGCCGGCGTCATCCATACCGCCGAGCCGCGCACCGGCATCGACATCTATCTGGGCATCGGCGGCGCGCCGGAGGGCGTGCTGGCCGCCGCGGCGCTGCGCTGCATCGGCGGGCAGATGCAGACACGGCTCATCATCGACAACGAGGCGCTGCGCGAGCGCACGATCAAGATGGGCATCAAGGATCCGAAGAAGAAATACGAGATCGAGGACATGGTGCGTGGCGACTGCCTGTTTGCCGCGACCGGCGTCACGACGGGCGCGATGCTCAATGGCGTCAAGTTCGGCAAGGACGTGATCGAGACCGATACCGTGGTGATGCGCTCGGTCACCGGAACGGTGCGGCGCGTCGTCGCCGAGCATCGCGAATTGTCGAAATTCCACCTCGACTGACGCGGAGCGGTCGATGAAATCCCTGCTGGCCTGCCTGCTGCTCGCCTTCACGCTCGCCGCTCCGGCGCGCGCGCAGACGCCGTCGCTGGACGCGATGGCGGCGGCCACCGAGCTTGCCGCGCTGATGAGCGGCGACACGGTCGGGCAGATGAGCGCGGCGCTGACCGCGCAGATCTGGCCGAACATCGAGCGCCAGCTCGGACCCAAGGTCGACGCCGCGACGTTGACCGAGCTGCGCGGCGAGTTCGAGCAGTCGCTGTCGAGCTTCACGACGCAGGTGATGCGCGATTCGCCGGGGGTCTATGCCCGCCACTTCACGGCCGACGAGTTGCGCGCGATGCTGGCGTTCTACAAGTCGCCGGTCGGGCAGAAGGCGCTCAAGACGATGCCGTCGGTGATGACCGAACTCGGCCAGCAGATGGCGCCGCAGATGCAGGCGTTCCAGACCGACCTCCACAACAAGATGGAGGCGACCCTGAAGAAGCACGGCTACGGCAAGTAGCGCTCAGGCCGAAACGGTCTCGCGGCCCGCGATCTCAGGATAGGCGCGGCGCAACAGCGCGCCGAGATGACTGGCGATCGCACCCATGCCGCTGACGTCGGTGCCGGCGCGGCCGTCCTTGACCTCGGCCTCCGGATTGTAATTGGTGTTGGTGTTGACGTCGTAAGTGTAGGCGCGGCCGTGTTCGTCGGCGATGAACTCGATGCCGGCAATGCCGATGTCGTTCGCTGCGAGGAACTTCTGCCAGTTCGCGATCAGCGGATGGTCGAAATCGCGCACGATCTGGAACTTGTCGGACGGCGCCGCCGCGGGGCAGACTTCGGCGAGCGGCGGCGCGTCGATCTGGCAGGCGTCGGCCGGGCAGAGCTCGAAGCCCGCCGAGGTGTCGACCCGCACCGCGTAGAGGAACTTACCGCCGACGAACTCGACGCGCGTGATGAAGGGCTGCGGCGCCTTGATGTAGCGCTGCACCAGAGTGATGCCGTCGATCGACGGCTCGAACACGTCGCTCGCAAGATGCTCGGCGAGCGCCTGCTCCGACAACAGGAGCTGCACGCCGAGGCCCTTGCCTGCGCGATTGTGCTTGAGGATGAGCGGGAAGCCCAGCCGCCGCGCCGCCGCGGCGATGTTGTCCTTGCCGACGACCGCGAGCGTCGCCGGCGTTTCGACGCCGAACTTTGCCAGCGCCTCGTATTGCGCGACCTTGGAAACTTCGAGCGCAATGGCGCGCTCGCCGTTGACGATGCGGCGGCCGTGGCGCGTCAGCCAGGCCAGCACCGCGGCGGTCAGTTCCGGCGCGTAGCGGTGGTCGCGCGTATGCGACGACGCGCTCATGCGGTTGTAGAAAATGCCCGGCGGCGGCGCCTGCGTCAGGTCGAGCACGCCCTGATCGAGAAACCACTCGGCGAACGGGATGTTGCGCGCGGCAAACGCGGCGCGCAGCGGCTCGACCCAGGCGTCGTTCTCGTGGATGACATAGACGCGCGGCGCGCGGCTCGTGGCGGTGAGATCCTGGCGCATGCTGTCCCGGCCCTGATGACTGGCGTCGAATTAATCCACAGCGCCCCTGGCCACAACGCGCCTTCGCCAGAAAGAAATCGTATGCTGCGCAAGGCGCGCGGAAGAGGCGATATATTCTCCTCGCCGCGCGCGGTTTGGATCACTATATCGGCGCCTCCCGCCCCGGATTCGGTCAAGCGAAGCCCATGCTGCCCGCCGTCAAAATCGAGGAGCCCGACGCCTTTCTCGGCGTGTCGCAGTCCGCCACGGGCCGCGTCTGGCGCGACCGTCTCGACGCGCGCGGGCAGGCGCGGGCGCTGACCATCGCGCAACGCCTCGGCGTGCCGGAATTACTGGCGCGGGTGATGGCCGGGCGCGGCGTGGAGCCGGACGAGGCGGAGGCCTTCCTCGACCCGAGCATCCGCCGCCTGATGCCCGATCCGCACACCCTGACCGGCATGGAAGTCGCCGCGACGCGCATCGCCGACGCGGTGACCAAAGGCGAGCGGGTCGCGATCTTCGGCGACTACGACGTCGACGGCGCGACCGCCGCGGCGCTGCTCACCCGTTACCTGCGCCTCGGCGGCCTCGACCCGATCGTGCATATCCCGGACCGCATCTTCGAGGGCTACGGCCCGAACATCGACGCCATTAAAAGTTTCCGCGAGCGCGGCGCCACACTGCTCGTCACGGTCGATTGCGGCACTACCAGCCACGCCGTGTTCGAGGAGGCCAGGTCGCTCGGCCTCGACATCGTCGTGCTCGACCATCATCAGGCCGACGAGACGCTGCCGATGGTGCACGCCATCGTCAACCCGAACCGTGCCGACGATCTGTCCGGCCTCGGTCATCTCGCCGCGGTCGGTCTCGTGTTCCTCACGCTGGTTGCGATCTCGCGCGTGCTGCGCAGCCGCAATTTCTGGAGCGGCACGCGGCCGGAGCCGGACCTGCTGTCGCTCCTGCACCTCGTCGCGCTGGGCACCGTCGCCGACGTCGTGCCGCTCAAAGGTCTCAATCGCGCCTTCGTCGCCAAGGGCCTGATCGCGCTGCGCCGGCGCGAGCATGTCGGCACGACCGCGCTGATGGACGCCGCGCGGCTCACCGGCCCGCCGGAGCCGTGGCATCTCGGATTTCTGTTGGGCCCGCGCATCAACGCCGGTGGCCGCATTGGCCGCGCCGATCTCGGCGTGCGGCTGCTCCTGGAGGAAGACCCGATCGAGGCTGCGCGCATCGCCGCTGAACTGGACCGGCTCAACGGCGAGCGCCAGCAGATCGAGAAGGCGACACTTGCCGAGGCGGAAGCCGAGGCGCTCGCCGCGCTCGGGCTGGAAGAGAAAGGCGCGGTCGTCGTCACCGCGGGGCAGGGCTGGCATCCGGGCGTCGTCGGCCTCGTCGCCGCGCGGCTGAAGGAGCGCTACGGCCGCCCGGCTTTTGCAATTGCTTTGGAAGCTGGCGGCACCGGCACCGGCTCGGGCCGCTCCATTCCCGGCGTCGATCTCGGCCGCACGGTGCGCCAGGCGGTCGCCGACGGCCTGCTCGTCAAAGGCGGCGGCCACGCGATGGCGGCTGGCATCACCTTGCGCAAGGACGCGCTCGGCGCTTTCCGCGCCTTCCTCGAGGAAACTCTGGGCGACGCGGTCACCGACGCGCGCCGCGACGCCACGTTGAAAATCGACGGCGCGGTCTCGGCCGGCGGCTTCAATCTCGATCTCGCCGCGCTCATCGCCCGCGCCGGCCCGTACGGCGCCGGCCATCCCGAGCCGATGCTGGCGCTGCCGGCGCATACGCTCGCCTATGCCGATCCGGTCGGCGAGAACCACATCCGGCTGCGCTTCAAGTCGGGCGACGGCAAGTTCGTCAACGCCATTGCCTTCCGCGCGGTCGGCCAGCCGCTCGGCAACGTGCTCATGGACAGCCGCGGCCGCGCGCTGCACGTCGCCGGCAATCTCGCTGTCGACCGCTGGCAGGGCGCGGAGCGCGTGCAGTTGCGCGTCGCCGACGTGGCGGCGGCGTGAGCGAACCGTTTTTTCCGGACCGCCGATGACAGTCGCCGCCGCCAACGTTGTGACGCTGGCCATCGCCGTACTCGCCATCGCCGGCGTCATCGTGCGGCCGATGCGCTGGCCTGAGGCGGTGTGGGCGGTCGCGGGCGCAGTCGCCGTCGTCGCCCTCGGCCTCGTGCCGCTGCGCGACGCCGTCGCGGCGATAGGGCAAGGCCTCGACGTCTATCTCTTCCTCCTCGGCATGATGCTGCTGTCCGAGACGGCGCGGCGCGAGGGCCTGTTCGACTGGCTGGCGGTCGAAGCCGTGCTGCACGCGAAGGGGTCGCCGCGGCGGCTTTTTCTGTTGATCTACGGCGTCGGCACGATCGTCACTGTCTTCATGTCGAACGACGCCACCGCCGTGGTGCTGACGCCGGCGGTGTTCGCTGCGGCCAAGCGCGCGAAGCTTGAGCCGCTACCCTATCTCTTCATCTGCGCCTTCGTGGCGAATGCCGCGAGCTTCGTGTTGCCGATCTCCAATCCGGCCAACATCGTGCTCTATGGCGGACACATGCCGCCGCTCGCCGCTTGGCTGAAAAGCTTCACGCTGCCGTCGCTCGCCGCCATCGTCGCGACCTATCTCGTGTTGCGCTGGCGTATGCGCGCGGCGCTCGGCGGCTCCGTCGACCTGCCGGCGCGCTTTACGCTGCCGCGCGGCGCCTTCGTCGCGCTCGCCGGCATTGTCCTGACCGCGCTGGCGCTCATCGTCACGTCGTTCCTCGACATCAAGTTCGGCTGGCCGGC
>DATNBL010000064.1:0-4286 GCA_035571935.1 Pseudolabrys sp. | reverse complement strand
AGGAGCCGCGCGGCGATGACGTCGCCGCCGATCTGCGCCAGCGGCAACAGCGTGTTGGCGCCCTCGCGTACGATGCGCAGCAGCGCGCAGATCGACGGATGCGGCCGCGCATCTGCCGGAAACAGGAGCCACCAGGTCAGGCCGGCGAGCGTGACGGCAAGTAGCCGCAGCGCGACGACGATCAGCGCCGCCCAGCCGGCTTGCGCGATGGCCGCGGCGACGGTTTCCGGATCGGCCGCGTAGACCGCCGCGGCGATGATCGCGATGCCGATCGCCGCGCTGATTATCGACAGGCGCTTCATCGCCGCCGCCTTTCGCCGCGCCGCGCAGTCATTCTTCCTGCTTCTTGTGGTCCGCGCCAAGCCTCGGCAGCGTGCCTTCCTCCCACACGATCACGGCGAGCCAGCCGGTCGAGGCGCCGAGGAAGCCGCCGGCGATGATGTCGCTGACGAAGTGATAATCGGCGCCGACGAGGCCGACGACGACAGCGACGACGCCGAGCGCCCAGAGCGGCCGCAGCTTCGGATAGGCCGTCCAGAGCACGGCCGCAACGGCGCAGACGGCGGTGGTGTGGCCGGACGGGAACGAGGCATAGCCGCCGCCGCCGTGGAACGGGTGGAATCCGTAGGTGCCGTTGCCGATCAGGGACGGATTGTTGTTGAGCCAGGTCTCCGGCCAGGTGCGGCCGAAGGCGAATTTCAGTTCGTCCTTGATCGTCTCGGCGATCGACAGCGCGACGCCGCACAACAGCAGCGCCGCCTGCCATTTCTCCCATCGTTTGGTGATGAGCGCGCGCAGGCCGAACACTGCGAATACGATGGCGGCGGCGACGAAGAGATATTCGGCGATGCGCGTCAGGAGATCGAAATAGAACCGGTTCGGCACCAGATTCGCATGCGCGTAGATCGCGACCGGCCGGTCGACGTAAAGATAGCAGGTCATGACGGCGGCGACGGTCGCGAGGAAGGCCGCCAGCCAGAGTTTCAGCCGGTCGTTCACGTTGGTCTCACCAGAAACGCTTGCTGGCGATGCGGGCGCCTTCCGCCATCGCGGCAAGCTTGGCGAACACGACCTGCGGATCGACCGCGGCCTGCCCGACCCAGGTGCCATACCCGCAGTCGGAGCCGGCGATGACGTTCTCGCGCCCGACGCGCTCGGCGTAACGGCCGATGCGTTGCGCGATCACCTCCGGATGCTCGATGAAGTTCGATTTCGACTCGATGACGCCCGGGATCAGCACCTTGCCGTCCGGCAGCTTGACCGTCTCGAACACGGTGAACTCGTGAGCGTGCCGCGGATTGGCCGCTTCGAGCGAGATCGCGGTGGCCTTCGCCTTGAGCACGATGTCGATGATGTCGGACAGCGGCACATCGAAATGGTGCGGGCCCTCGTAATTGCCCCAGCACAGGTGCATGCGCACCTGCTCGGCCGGGATGTTCTTGACCGCGTGGTTGAGCGCCTCGACGTGCAACTGCGCGCGCTTGCGGAATTGGGCGAGGTCGAGATCGGCGTACTGGATGTGCCGGCCCATCGCCAGATCCGGGCAGTCGATCTGCACGACGAAGCCGTTCTTGGCGATGGTCTCGTATTCGTCGCGCATCGCGTCGGCGATGGCGTAGATGTAGCTCTCGAAGTCCTTGTAGTAGTCGTTGCGGAAGAACAGCGACACCACCCCGGGGGAGGCGGCGCTCATGAAGCCGCCGGTCGCCTTCACGCCCGCCATCGCCGCTTTCAAATTGTCGGCGTCGGTCTGCGCCGAGACGCGGTCGCGGACCGCGATCGGCCCGTTGCAGGCGGGCGTCTTGCGCCGCGAGCGGCCGGGATCGCCGAACACTTTTGCCTCGAGGCGGGGGAACTCGTGGACGTCCTGGTAGACGAAGGTGTTGCCGGTGCCGCCGAAGCCGTCGAGCCTGTCTTTTATATACGTGGCGTAGGAGGGCTTCGACATCTCGCCGTCATTGACGAGATCGACGCCGGCGGCCGCCTGTTTGGCGACGATCTCGGCCACGGCGGCCTTGATCTGCGCGGCAAGCGCCTTCGGCTCGACGGGAACCCCTTCCTCCTTGGCGTACATCACCCGGATCAGGTCGTCGGGACGCGGCAGGCTGCCGGTATGGGTGGTCAAAAAACGGTCGGTACTGCGGTGCATTGACTGGTTTCTCCCCGGCCGGACCATAAATCAGTCCGGCGGCGCTCACCACGGCCAGCCGGCGCGTTGACAGGCCGGGATGGGGCCTCTAGAACGCACCGCAAACAAGGCATCCAGAGCGCGTCATGAAAGTCCGTAACTCGTTGAAATCCCTGCGCGGTCGTCACCGCAACAACCGCCTGGTGCGGCGCAAGGGCCGGGTCTACATCATCAACAAGACCAACCGCCGCTTCAAGGCGCGTCAGGGCTGACCGGCCGTTTCGGGTTCCCGGCCTGAGGGCCGGACGCTTCCTCGCCACAGATTGGCCTCCAAGGGCGGAGAGTTTAGTCTCCGTCCCATGCGCGCACGATTCCATTCCATCCTGAGCGCGGCGGTCCTCGCGACCGCCCTGGCTTCGGCTGCGGCCGCGCAGAATGCCCCGCCGAAGGATGGCGCGCCCAAGACCGAGCCGCCGAAGGCGGAGTGGCTGCATCCGCCGGCCAAGCTGCCGCATGTCGCCGGCGATCCCACCAAGAACCTCGATTTCCTGTTCGGCGCGCTCAAGGCCGCGCCCGACGCCGAGATCGCCAAGGGCGTCGAGGAGCGCATCTGGGCGGTGTGGGCGGTGTCGCACAGCGACACGACCAATCTCCTGATGCTGCGCGCCCGCTCGGCGATCGAGCAGAAGGACACCGAGGTGGCGATCAAGCTTCTGTCCGCGATCATCAAGATCAAGCCCGACTACGTCGAGGCCTGGAACCGGCGCGCCACGCTCTATTACACGGAGAAGGATTACGGCCACGCGATCGCCGACATCCGCGAGGTCTTGAAGCGCGAGCCGCGCCATTTCGGCGCGCTGACCGGGCTCGGGCTCATTTTGCAGGACGTCGGCGAGGACAAGCAGGCGCTCGAGGTCTATCGCCGCGCGCTCGCGGTCTATCCGAAGATGGAGCACATCCCCGACGTGGTGAAGAAGCTCCAGGAGAAGGTCGAGGGCCGCGACATCTGAGCGGCCGGCGCCTGGCGTCGCGCCCCGTTTTCGCATCGCCCAAATCACAGCCGAGCCGCGACTTTTTTCGGCGCATCGCCTGTGCGATCCTGCCTCGCAATCATCGTGCAGCGCGGGGGCGAGGCCATGAAGCTCAGGTATTTTCTGATCGTCGTTGCAATGTTGCCGATGCCGGCGCAACAGGCTGCGGCCGACAAAGCCGAGGACGCCGCGACGGCCGAATGCAAGGCGAAATCCGATCCGTCGATTCTCGTCAATTACTGGAAGACGATCGCCGCGCCGGCCAGTCCGGCCGCATTGGCGGATCTCGAAAGCCGCGCCAGGACGATCTGCGTCGCGCGCGGCGGCGGCGGCAGCCGCAGTTTCCGGATCGCCGGCAATGCCGGGCCGATGAAAGTGAGCGGCACCGCCTGCGATCTCGCCAAGCCCTTCACCGTGTCCGGCAGCGGCGGCGGCATGAAGGTGACTTTCAGCTACGCCCCGGCGAGCGGCACGGCCGGCAAGGTGAGCTACACAGGCGGCGGTCCGGGCGCGCCGATGGCCGGCGCCGGCACTTACGCGGTGACGCTGGACGACAAAGGCGGCACGATCAAGCAGACCCATACCGGCAAGGTCACCATCCCGTTCGGCGGCTCGGCCACGAACACCGACATCCTGAAGCTGACGCCGATCCCGCCCTGTTGAAGCCGCCGGGCGCTTCAGCGTAGCGCCGCGCGGACGACCTCGACGAGCGACTGCGCCTTCGCGTCGAACTTGATGCCCTTGATGCCGAAGGAAGCGGCCGCCTCGCTGTCGCCGTCGCGATCGCCGACGAGGAAGCTTTTCGCGCGGTCGATCGCGAAATCGCGCGCCGCCTGCTCGAGCATGCCGGGCCCCGGCTTGCGGCAATCGCAGGCGACCGCGTAGCGCGCGACCGTGCCCTCCGGGTGATGCGGGCAATAATAGAACGCGTCGACGCGCGCGCCTTGCGCGGCGAGCCGCCGCGCGAGTTCCTCGTTGAAGCGCGCGACGTCGGCTTCCACGTAGTAGCCGCGGGCGACGCCCGACTGGTTGGTGACGACGATCACCAGATAGCCGGCCTCGTTGAGGAGCCGCACCGCGTCCGCCGCGCCGGGGATGAGGTCGAGCGCGTCGAGGCGGTGGACGTA
>DATNBL010000063.1:0-13057 GCA_035571935.1 Pseudolabrys sp. | reverse complement strand
CGGCACGCCGCGCTCGACCAGGAAGCGGATGGTCTCGGCCAGGCGCGTGCCGCCTTCCATCTTGATCGCGCCGCAGCCGGTCTCCTTGAGCACGCGCACCGCGCTCATGAAGGCCTGCTCCTTCGACGCCTCGTAGGAGCCGAACGGCATGTCGACCACGACCAGCGCCCGCTTACTGCCGCGCATCACCGCGTGGCCCTGCAAAATCATCATGTCGAGGGTCACGGGCACGGTGGTCTCGAGCCCGTGCATCACCATGCCGAGCGAGTCGCCGACCAAAATGACGTCGCAATGCTTGTCGGCGATCATCGCCGTGTGGGCGTGATACGACGTCAGCATCACGATCGGCTCGCCGCCCTTGCGCGCGCGAATATCGGGCGCGGTCAGCCTGCGGATGTCGTTCTGCACGGACATGGAAGGCCTACCTCGTGAACACCGGCACGCCGACGACGTGCGGATGGAACCAGTAGCCGAGCGCCAGGAAAATGGCGATGCCGGCGATCAACACGGCGACCTCGTTCTTCCAGCCGCGCGGCGCGACCGGCAGCGTCACATCGGTACGGCTCTTCACCGTGATGCGCGCGTAGACCGCCCAGGCGAGCAGCGCTCCGAACATGATCATCGAGCCGAGGTCGCCGTTCGACAGCAGATGCGCGAAGGCCCACACCTTCACCGCGGCTAGCAGCGGATGCTTCGCGCGCGCCTTGATGTGGCTCGGGATGAGATAGGCCGCGACCAGGATCGAGGCGATCAGCATCAGCCCGATCGTGATGTGATGCATGAACGCCGGCGGCGTCCAGATTGGCGTCCACTGCGTGGCGCGGTATTCGGCGAAGCCCCACACGATCAGCGCCAGGCCGATCAGCGACACGATTCCGAACAACGTGTGATAGAGCGGCTTGCCGAGGCTGGCGATGGCTGCCGCCCGCTTGTCGCGGAACGTCACGAACAGATGGTTGGCGATGAAGATCGCCAGCCCGAGGATGAGGACGGTCAGGCCCATGCTGCCCTCGCCGCGCGCGGCCCCGCGCGATTGCCCTAACGGCCGCCGCCGCAGTAGAGGATAGACGCGGCCAATGCAAGCCGCGCCCACGCATGGGAAAGGTGCGCGAATGGCCGCAGGCGGCGAGCCCGCATTCCTGACCGAGCCGGAACGGCAGACGCCGGTCGGCGGCGAGTACGAGGTCGTCGTCCTCGGCGGCGGACCGGCCGGCATCGCCGCGGCGGCGGCCGCCGCCCAACAGGGCCGCAGGACGCTGCTGGTCGAGCGTTACGGCTTCCTCGGCGGCATGGGCACCGCCGCCGGCGTCACCAATTTCTGCGGCCTGCACGCTAATGTCTTCGGCGAGATCAAACAGGTGGTGCACGGCGTCGCCGACGACCTGCTCGGCCGTATCGGCCGTCTCGGCGGCTTGAACGAACCGCATCTCGTGCTCGGCAAGACGCACGCGCAGGCCTACGACACCGCCGCCTACAAGATCGCCGCCGACGATCTCCTCACCTCGCGCGGCGTCGACATTCTCTTCCACGCTTTCGCCGTCGGCGTCGTCAAGGAGCACGATGGCCGCATCCGCGCGCTCATCGTCGAAACGAAATCCGGCCGCATGGCGATGCTCGGCCAGGTCTTCATCGACTGCTCCGGCGACGGCGACCTCGCGGCCTTTGCCGGCGCGCGCTTCGAGAAAGGCGACATGCTCTACCCAACGATGATGTTCCGCCTGAACAACATCGATCCGGTCAAGGCCGGCGAGGCGTGGAAGACGGTACCGGCGCTGATGCAGGCGGCGGAAGCGCGCGGCGAAACATTCCCGCGCAAGGGCGCGATCGTAAGGCCGCAGAAGCACACCAGCGAATGGCGCGTGAACGTCACGCAGGTGAAGTCGGCGGACGGCCGCGCGGTCGACGGCACCGACGCGCGCGCGCTGAGCGCCGGCGAAATCGACGGCCGCAGGCAGGCGCGCGCCTTCTTCGATTTCTTGAAGCGCGAGGCGCCGGGCTTTTCCGACGCCTACATCGTCGACATCCCGCCGCAGCTCGGCATTCGCGAGACGCGCCGCATCACCGGCCTTGCCACGCTCACCGCAGATGACGTGACATCATGCGCCGGCTTTCCCGACACCGTCGGGGTCAACGGCTGGCCGCTGGAGATCCACGTCGCCGGCGACGTGGTGTGGCGCTGGCCCGACATTCCCGGCTCGCGCGGCTACAACCACCTGCCCTATCGCATGCTGGTGCCCGTGACGGGCGCGGGCGCGGCCTTCGACAACCTGCTGGTCGCCGGACGCTGCGCCTCGATGACGCACGAGGGCCAGTCGGCCGCGCGCGTCTCCGGCGCCTGCTTCGTCATGGGCGAAGCGGCCGGCACGGCGGCGCATCTTTCGCTTGCCGGCAACACCGGCTGCGCGGATATTGCCGTGCCGAAACTGCAACAAACACTGGAAAACGGCGGCGTCTTTCTCGGCCGCGCCGAACACTGAAACGGGAGGATGCAAGGATGCTGAAACGTCTCGCGCTTAGCGTCGCGCTCACGCTCGCCGCCGCCGCGCCGTCGCTGGCGCAGACCTGGCCGGCCAAGACCGTGCACATCATGGTGCCGTTCGGCGCCGGCTCAACGCCGGACACCGTGGCGCGGCTGATCGCCGACGGGCTCGGCAAGAAATACCCGAGCAACATCTTCATCGTCGAGAACAAGCCCGGCGCGTCCGGCAATATCGGCACCGAGGCGGTGGCCAAGGCCGCCCCCGACGGCGGCACCATCGGCGTCTCGATCGGCGGCCCGCTCGCCATCAACACGCTGCTGTTCTCGAACCTGCCCTACGACCCGAAGAAGGACATCACCGCGATCAGCCAGCTCATCACCCAGGCGAGCGTGCTGACCGTGCCGCCTTCGCTCGAGGCGAGCAACATCGGCGATCTGCTGAAACTGTTGAAGGCCAATCCGGGCAAATACGATTACGCCTCGATCGGCACCGGCTCGCTGTCGCAACTGGCGATGGAAGCGCTGGCGCAGAAGGCCGGCACCAAGCTCGTGCACGTCGCCTACAAGAGCTCGCCGCAGGCGATGCTCGCGGTGATGCGCGGCGAGGCGCAGATGGCCTGCATGCCGGCGGCCTCCGTCGTGCCGCAGGCGAAAGCCGGCAAGGTGAAGATGCTGGCGGTGTCGACCGCCAAGCGCTCGCCGTTCCTGCCCGATCTGCCGACGCTGAAGGAGAGCGGCATCGACGTCGACGCCGACGCCTGGATGGGCCTGATCGGCCCCGGCGGCATGCCGAAGGCGATGACCGATCAGATCAACAAGGACGTGGTCGCGATCATCCGCTCGCCCGAGGTGAAGGACAAGCTCGCGGCGATCTTCATGGAGCCGGTCGGCTCGTCGCCGGAGGAATTCCGCGCGCGCATCAACGGCGAGATCGAGCGCTGGGCGCCGGTCATCAAGGCGGCGAACGTGAAGGTGAATTGAGCCTCTCTGTTCCCTCTCCCTTTCAGGGGGAGGGAAAGGGGCTCCCGCTCAATGCTCCGCCTTTGGCGCATTGAGCGTTTCCTTCAGCACCAGGCCGAAGCTCGCCAGGAACGCCAGCGCGAAGAGCCAGGCGAAGGCCTCCGCCACCATGGTGGCCGAAGCGCCGTCCGGCTTGCCGAAGCGGACGATGGCGACGATGCCGCCGATGAGCGCGACGCCCAGGCCGAGCGCCATGAGCCCCGCCAGCACCAGATGCGCCTTGCCGTGTATGCCGATGCGTCCAGCCATGCCGTGCCCCATGCGCGCCGGCAACAGGCGCGGCGGCAAGGCTAGCACGCGGGTCGCAGAGATTAGGCCAGCGGGGCTGACGTAAGGTCCATCCGTTCCCTCCCCCTGAAAGGGGGAGGCTCACGACCTCACGCCTTCTTCACGTCCTTGATGTCGGTGAACGTGATGCCCGGCGCGCGCTCGCGCGTGTAATCGAGGATGAACTGGTTGCGCGCCATGAACACCTTGTCGCCGTCGAGGTCTTCCGCGACCGACGAGTAGTTGGCCGAGACGAACTCATCGAGCGTCTTGCGGTCCTCGGCCGCCAGCCAGCGCGCCAATTGAAATTCCGGCTGCTCGAAGCCGATGTCGAGACCGTACTCCTCCGCCAGCCGCACCTTGAGCACGTCGAGCTGCAACGGCCCGACCACGCCGACCAGCGCCGGCGCGCCGTCGAGCGGGCGAAACACCTGCACGACGCCCTCCTCGGCCATCTGCTGCAGCGCCTCTTTCAACTTCTTGGCCTTCATCGGATCGCCGAGCTTCACCCGGCGCAGGATTTCCGGCGCGAAGTTCGGCACGCCGAGGAAGGCCAGATCCTCGCCTTCGGTGAAGGTGTCGCCGATGCGCAATGTGCCGTGGTTCGGAATGCCGACGACGTCGCCGGCATAGGCCTCGTCCGCCACCGAGCGGTCCTGCGCGAAGAAGAACTGCGGCGCCGACAGCGTCACCGGCTTGCCGGTGCGTGTCAGCTTCGCCTTCATGCCGCGGCGCAGTTTGCCCGAGCACAATCGCGCGAAGGCGATGCGGTCGCGGTGGTTCGGATCCATGTTGGCCTGGATCTTGAACACGAAGGCGGTCATCGCGTTCTCGTGCGCGTCGATCTTGCGCGTGTTGGCGACCTGCGCGCGTGGCGGCGGCGCCAGCGCGCCGAGCGCGTCGAGCAGATCCTTGACGCCGAAATTCTTCAAGGCCGAGCCGAAGAACACCGGCGTCAGGTGCCCCTCGCGGAACGCCTCGAGGTCGAACGGGCGGCAGGCTTCCTTGACCAGCTTGAGCTCCTCGCGGATCGCCGCGGCGTCGAGCATCGGGTTCTTTGCCGCCAGCGCGGCAAGATCGAGCGGCTGGCGCTCGACCGTCTTGCCGTCGTCGCTGATGAGGCGCATCTCGCCCGAGGCGATGTCGTAGGTGCCGGCGAAGTCGCGGCCGCGGCCGATCGGCCAGGTCATCGGCGTGGTGTCGAGCGCGAGCGTCTTCTCGATCTCGTCGAGCAGGTCGAACGGATCGCGGCTCTCGCGATCCATTTTATTGATGAAGGTGACGATCGGAATGTCGCGCAGGCGGCAGACCTCGAACAATTTGCGCGTGCGCGCCTCGATGCCCTTGGCGGCGTCGATCACCATCACCGCCGAGTCGACCGCGGTGAGCGTGCGGTAGGTGTCTTCCGAGAAGTCCTCGTGGCCCGGCGTGTCGAGCAGGTTGAAGACGCGGCCGTCATAGTCAAACGTCATCACCGAGGTGACGACGGAGATGCCGCGCTCGCGCTCGATCGCCATCCAGTCCGAGCGCGTGGAGCGGCGGTCGCGCTTGGCCTTGACCTGACCGGCGAGATTGATGGCGCCGCCGAACAAAAGCAGCTTCTCGGTTAACGTGGTCTTGCCGGCGTCCGGATGCGAGATGATCGCAAACGTGCGCCGCCGCTCGACCTCGGCGGCCAGCGGCGTCTGGGGCGCAGAATCGGCGGCGCGCAGTGGTATGTTCATCCCGTGGATGTGGCGATATTTGCCCTGAAAATCAAGCGGATTTGAGCCAGCGCAAAGCCGCGCCGGCGCTGCGGACTAATACGAAGGCGCTTTCATCGGCGCCGCGGCAACAGGATCGCTGCGCGCCGGGGCGCGGCTGCAGGAGGCACGCGATGTTGTCATGGACCCTGCGACTTCTCACGGCACTGCTGGTGCTGCTTCCGGCGATTGCGTCGGCGGCACCGGCCAAGCTCAAGCTGTCGTTCTTCACCTCGGATGGCTCCATCGCCTACCAGATGGCGATCAAGCCGTTCGTCGACGCGGTCAATCGCGAGGGCAAGGGGGTTATCGAAATCGAGGTCTATTTCAGCGGCGCGCTCGGCCGGGTCCAGCGCGAATTGCCGCAGCAGGTGCTCAGCGGTGTCGCCGACATCGCCTTCATCGTTCCGGGGCAGAATCCGCAGCTGTTCACCGACAATGCCGCGGTGGAGCTTCCCGGCCTGTTCCGCGACGCGCGCGAAGCGACGCTCACCCACACCCGGCTGATCGCCGCCGGCGCGCTCGCGGGCTACCAGGATTTCTTCGTCATCGGCGCCTATGGCACGGCGCCGGAGATCGTCACCAGCCGCAAGCCGGTCGCGTCACTCGCCGATCTCAAAGGCCAGAAGATCCGCGTCAACAACGCGACCGAAGCCAAGGCGGTGGTAAGCCTCGGCGCCACGCCCGTCTTGCTGGCCTTCAATGAGGCCTCGACGGCAATCGCCGCCGGTACGATCGACGGCGCCACCGTTCCGGCCGCACAGCTTTTCGATGTCGGCTTCGGCAGCCTCACCACCTACCACTATCTGCTCGGCACCAGCAGCGCGCCGCTGGCGCTGGTGATGAACCGCAAGGTGTTCGATGGCCTGCCGCCCGAGGCCAGGGACCTGATCGTGAAATACAGCGGCGAGTGGACGGCGGAGAAATACATCGCGTCATACGCGGCGTTCGAGAAGGCGGTCAGCGACCGGATCACGACGGACCAGCGGCGTACCGTCGTCACTCCCTCGCCGGCCGACCGCAATTCCGCGCAATCGGCCTTCAAGAAGATCGTGGAGGATTGGGCCGGCGCCGATGCGCATCACAAACAGCTGCTCGCGCTGACGGAAACGGCATTGGCCAAAATCCGGGCGGACAAGCCGACGGAGACGGCGCACTAGCGAGCGCTTCCATCCGTCCGGGCCGGCCGTCAGCCGGAGCCGCGAAGGGCCTTCGCCGCGGGCGCCTTCTCAGGAAGCGGGAACAGGCGGATGTAGCGCTCGAACAGCGCGCGGTCGCCAGTGACCTTCAGCGCGCCGGCCTTTTCCAGCTTCGCCAGCGGCACGCCGCCATAGATGGCGCCGGCGAGCGCCTGTTGGCCGCCCGCGACCACGACGTCGCCCTCGGCCGCCTCCCCCCGGCCGATGGTCAGCCGGCCCTTGGCCAAAGTCGCCAGGAACTCCTCTTCGCCGAGGCGGAAGCCGATGCGGCCGGACACATCTTTGGCGCGGTCGGGCGCGAACATCGTGCGCATCGACATCACCGTCGAGGCGACGCTGATCGGCAGGCTCGGATCGTGCCCCGGTGAGCGCGCCGCCCAGCGGCCGGTCACCTTGACGATCTCTTCCGCCTCCAGCCCCCACGGCGTCAGCTCGTAGACCCAGGCCGAGGCCGGCGGCGGCAGTTTGCGTCGGACGACGACGGCGATGGCCTCGAGATGCTCGAGCCGCTGCGTCAGCACATTGGCGCTGATGCCGGGCAGCCCGGCGCGCAGGTCGCTGAACCGCTTCGGCCCGAGCAGGAGCTCGCGGATGACCAGCAGCGCCCAGCGGTCGCCGACCAGCTCCAGCGCGTGCGCCGTGCCGCAGGCATCCTCGTAGACCCGCTTTTTCAAAGGCCTGGTCCCTTTCCGGACTTTCTAGTTATTTTTTCTAACTTCTATGTTGCATAATATAACGCGCTATGCGATGGTCGGCAAGTCGTCACCGCGAACCCGCATCCGATGGAGTGCAGCATGTACGTCGATGGCTTTGTGATCCCGGTCCCCACCGCCAACAAGCAGGCTTACGTCGAGGGCGCGCGCAAGATCTGGGCGCTGTTCAAGGAATTCGGCGCGACGCGCCTGGTCGAAGGCTGGGGCGACGACGTGCCGAAAGGCAAGCTCACCGACTTCCAGGGCTCGGTGAAGGCCGAGGACGCCGAGACCGTGGTATTCGCCTGGGTCGAGTGGCCGTCGAAAGCGGTGCGCGACGAGGCGCAGGGCAAGATGCGCTCCGACCCGCGCATGAAGGACTTCGGCCCGATGCCGTTCGACGGCAAGCGCATGATCTTCGGCGGCTTCGCCCCCGTCCTCGACCTGCACTGACCGCAACAGCGAATTTCAAGGAGAACTGATCATGCGTGTGATGGTGATCGTGAAAGCGACCAAGGACAGCGAAAGCGGCATCTTGCCGACGGCCGCCGACTTCGAGGCGATGGGCAAGTTCAATCAGGAACTGGCCAAGGCCGGCATCATGCAGTCGGGCGACGGCCTCAAACCGTCATCGCACGGCAAGCGCGTCGCCTTCGACGGCGCCAAGCGCACCGTCAGCGATGGGCCCTTCCCCGCCAACGAACTGGTCGCCGGCTTCTGGATCTGGACGGTCAAGGACATGGACGAGGCGGTCGCCTGGGTGAAGCGCTGCCCCAACCCCATGCCGGGCCCGAGCGAGATCGAGATCCGCCCGTTCTACGAGATGGAGGATTTCGCGCAGAACCTGACGCCGGAAGTCGTGGCGCTGCACGACGAGGTCCGCGCCACGATCAAGGGCTGAAGCGGATGGGACATGCCCGGCTTCGGCCGGGCATCACCCTTTCGTCGCCGCGTCGTACTCGTCCGGCTTGAAGCCGACCAGCAGCCTGCCGCGCGGCAATTCCAGCACCGGCCGTTTGATCATCGACGGCTGCGCCAGCATCAGCGCGATCGCCTTCCTCTCCGTCAGGCCGGCTTTGTCCGCGTCGGGAAGCTTCTTGAATGTCGTGCCGGCGCGGTTGAGAAGCGTCTCCCAGCCCGCCTTCTTCGCCCAGCCTTCGAGCATGTCCTTCTCGATCCCCGCCGTCTTGTAGTCGTGGAAGGCGTAATCGACTTTGCGCTTGTCGAGGAAGGCACGCGCTTTCTTCATCGTGTCGCAGTTCTTGATGCCGTAGATGGTGATGGTCATGGGCCTTCCGTCGCGCTGACAAGGACGTTCAGGGAAGCAGCGCGCGCGCCGGCCGGCAACCCCCGCCCCGCGCGGCTGTGGACACTGCCGGACCGCACTCTTAGCTTGCATTCCGATGTTCACCGGATCGAGGCGCCGCATGCGTAACCTCGGCTACGCGACGGCGTCCGACGGCAACAAGTACATCCAGTGCCGCCTGCGCGACATGGCGATGCGCTGCGAGGCCGCCGGCGCGGCGATGCAGCCGTCGCTAACGCCGTGCTCACCGGCGAGCGGTGCGCGTCTTCCCCGCCCCGGAGGCGGCGCAAGACATCGCCGCGCAGATCGCCGCCGAGACCCGATCATCCTCTACGACGTCTACGGCTATGCCGGCGCAGCGCCGCTCGACATCAAGACCGAGTAGCGTCGGCGATCTGACGTGGCGCGCGCTGCGCCATGACGACGGCAACGCGATGACGGAAGGCGGTCAGGCGGCCGCCTTCCTCACACGCGTCTCCAGCGACAGCAGATAGCGCTTCGCCGCAAGCCCGCCGGCAAAGCCGGTGAGCGCCCCGTCCGATGCGATGGCGCGATGGCAGGGCACGACGATCGAGAGCGGATTGCGGCCGTTCGCCGCGCCGAACGCACGCGCGGCTTTCGCGTTGCCGATCTGCCGCGCGAGCTCGCCATAGCTGCGCGTCTCGCCGTAGGGGATCGTCAGCAACGCGGCCCAGGCCTTTTTCTGGAACGGCGTGCCGGCCGCCGCGAGCGGCACACTGAACACGGTGTGCTCACCGGCGAAATAGGCGCGCAACTCGTTTTCGGCCTGCACCAGGATCGGATGCTCCGGCGCCGCGCGCAGCGCGCCGACGCGCACGCGCTTCGGATCGTCGTTGTCCCACAGGACGGCGGCCAGCCCGGCATCGCCGGCGACCAGCGTCAGCACGCCGACCGGCGAGGCAATCGTCTTGCTGAATTGCATCGTGGCCATTCTCCTTTTCGGAGCATGGATAGGCCCGCGGCCACGGATGAGCGACCCGTTTTCTGCGGCCGCCCTACTCCCACTCGATCGTGCCGGGCGGCTTGCTCGTCACGTCGTACACCACGCGGTTGACGCCCTTGACCTCGTTGATGATGCGCGTCGCGACGTGGCCGAGGAATTTCATGTCGTACGGATAGAAGTCGGCGGTCATGCCGTCGGTCGAGGTCACGGCGCGCAGGCCGACGACATATTCATACGTCCGGAAGTCGCCCATGACGCCGACGGTCTTCACCGGCAGGAGCACGGCGAAGGCCTGCCAGATGTCGTCGTAGAGACCGGCGCGGCGGATTTCCTCGATGTAGATCTCGTCGGCGAGCCGCAGGATGTCGAGCTTCTCTTTGGTGATCGCGCCGGGCACGCGGATGGCGAGCCCCGGCCCCGGGAACGGATGACGGCCGACGAACGCCTCCGGCAATCCCAATTCGCGGCCGAGCGCGCGCACCTCGTCCTTGAACAGTTCGCGCAGCGGCTCCACGAGCTTCATGTTCATGCGCTCGGGCAGGCCGCCGACATTGTGGTGCGACTTGATCGTCACCGACGGGCCGCCGGTGAACGACACGCTCTCGATCACGTCCGGATAGAGCGTGCCCTGCGCCAGGAATTGGGCGCCACCGATCTTCTTGGCCTCCTGCTCGAACACGTCGATGAACAATTTGCCGATGGTCTTGCGCTTGACCTCGGGATCGTCGACGCCTTCGAGCGCCTTGAGGAACGTGTCGCTCGCGTCGACGTGCACCAGCGGGATGTTGTAACTGTCGCGGAACATCGTCACGACCTTCGAGGCTTCCGCGAGCCGCATCAGGCCGTGGTCGACCAGCACACAGGTCAGTTGCTCGCCGATCGCCTCGTGGATCAGCACCGCGGCGACCGCGCTATCGACGCCGCCCGAAAGGCCGCAGATCACTTTGCCCTTGCCGACCTGCGCGCGGATCTTCTCGATCGCCTCCTCCTTGAAGGCGCGCATGGTCCAGTCGCCGGAAAGCCCGGCGATCTTGCGCACGAAATTGCGGATGATCGCGGCGCCGTGCGGCGTGTGCACGACCTCGAGATGGAATTGCGTGGCGTAGAACCTGCGCTTGTCGTCGCCGATCGCGGCGATCGGCGCGTTCGGCGAGGTGCCGAGCACCTTGAAGCCTTTCGGCAGCTCGGTGACGCGGTCGCCGTGGCTCATCCACACGGGATACTTCTCGCCCTTCCGCCACACGCCGTCGAACAGCGGTGACTCCGACGCGATCTCGACCTCGGCGCGGCCGAACTCGCGATGATGCCCGCCCTCGACCTTGCCGCCGAGCTGATGCGCCATCGCCTGCTCGCCGTAGCAGATGCCGAGCACCGGCACGCCGGCCTCGTAGATCGCCTGCGGCGCCAGCGGCGCGTTCTTCTCGTGCACGGATGCGGGCCCGCCGGACAGGATCACCGCCTTCGGCTTCATCGCGGCGAAGGCTTGCTCCGCCTTCTGGAACGGCACGATCTCGGAATAGACCTTCTCCTCCCGGACCCGCCGCGCGATGAGCTGGGTGACCTGGGAGCCGAAGTCGACGATGAGGACCTTGTCGTGGGATTTTTCGGTCATTCGCCCTGCCGTTCGCTGTGATCCGACGGCCCCGTCGCGAACGACATGGAATCGACCGAAACGGCCGTTGGGAGGCATCCGTATTTGCGGTGCAAAAACACCGCGGTCAAGGGCGGCCCGGACGCCTGTGGGAAGCGGCGCGAAACGCCGGATTTCGCCCCGATTTACGATGCGTTCATGACGATTGCCCCTTGCGGTTCACCGGCCGTTAGCCGCGGCCATGCCACAAAGGCCGCGCATTATCGGACACTTGCCGGACCGACACGTGACATTCCACGCCGAGCCTCTCACCTTCGCCGCGCGCGGCGGCGACCGCCGCGACGCCCTCTTTCGCGAGACCGCGATCGAGCGCGTCGAGCGATGGGCGCTGGCGCTCGCCTGGACGCTCTCCCCGAAGCGCGCCGCCGGCGTGCCTGGCCTCCTGCGCCTGTGCGCGCGCGAGGCGCTGGCGCCCGACTACGCCCTGCCCGATCCCGAGCGCGCGCTGACGTCGCCGCCGGGGCTGGCCGGCATCGCCCACGATCTCACTTTGGCGAAGCTGATCGAGGCCTATCGCCGCGGGCTTTATCCGCTGGCCCATGCCGGCCCGCTGAAGTGGTGGTCGCCGCCACAGCGCGCGGTGTTGTTCTTCGACGAATTCCACATGGCGGGCAAACTGCGCAAATTGATGCGGCAGGGCCGCTACACCGTCACCTTCGACCGCGACTTTCCGGCGGTCATCAAGGCCTGCGCCGGCCGCCGCGACGGCCGCTGGCATCTCACCTGGATCACGCCGCGCATCATGCGCGTCTATGCCGAAGCCTTCGACGCCGGGCTCGCGCATTCCTTCGAGGTCTGGAACAGCGACGGGCGCCTCGTCGGCGGCGGCTACGGCCTCGGCACCGGCGCGGCGTTCTCGTCGGAATCGCAGTTCGCGCACGAGGCCAACGCGTCCAAGGTCGGCATGGCGGTGCTCAACTGGCATCTCGCCAAATGGGGCTACCGCTTCAACGACGGCAAATTGACCGGGCCGCTGCTCGAGAGCGCCGGCTTCCGCGAGATCCCGCGCACCGAATTTCTGAACCGGCTGGCCGAGGCCCTGCGTTCGCCGGGCAAGACCGGCCGCTGGCAGGTCGAGGCCGATCCCGCCGCCGTCTCCGAATGGCAGCCAGGCGCCGCGGCGCGTTGAACCTCTCCCGAATCGTAGGGTGGACAAAGGCCGCGAAGCGGCCGTGCCCACCGGCGGAGATGCCGCACGGTGCGCACGCTTCGCTTTGCGCACCCTACGGGCCGCGAGGGCGGATGGGCGCAGCGTCATCCGCCGCACCACAGCACAAATTCTTTTAAAAAGACTGTTGACCTATGGGGTGGAATACCTATTATAGGTTCGTCCTGCTCTTCGAGGGGCGTCACCGGAGACGTGCCGAGGACGGAGCAGCGGTGAGGGACGGGGCCGGAGATGCGGCCTTGTCGTCTCACCGGGTCTGGTCGGGAAACCGGTCAGGCTGATGCGGCGCCCGCGGGCGGGGCTCGTAACCGCGCTCCCGGGAGGCCCCAGCCAGCCGTCCGCCGGCATTACGACCGGCTGCCCACGAGCAGGGCTGCACGTGTGGACGATGAACGAGCGGTGGCCACCGCTCCGGATAAGGGCCGTCGTGGCCTGTCGCCGACCGGAAGCGCGGCCCCAAGGGGACAGAAACCGCCGCAAGTGGAGCGCCGGGAGGCGCCTTCCTCCGATCGCAAGGAGGAAGGAGACGCCTCGCAAGCGTCTCGGGCGGCTTCGCCAGCCGCTCAGGG
>DATNBL010000062.1:0-3956 GCA_035571935.1 Pseudolabrys sp. | reverse complement strand
TAGGTATTGAAGATGCGCGCGACGCGGATCTTGAGCTTGTGCTGGCGATGGTAGTCGAAGAACAGCGTCTCGGCGCAGCGCTTGCCCTCGTCATAACAGGCGCGCGGGCCGATCGGGTTGACGTTGCCGCGATAATCCTCGTGCTGCGGATGGACGGCAGGGTCGCCGTAGACTTCCGAGGTTGAGGCCTGGAAGATCTTGGCATGGACGCGCTTGGCCAGGCCCAGCATGTTGATGGCGCCCAGCACGCTCGTCTTGGTGGTCTGTACCGGATCGAACTGGTAGTGGATCGGCGAGGCCGGGCAGGCGAGGTTGTAGATCTCGTCGACCTCGACATAGAGCGGGAAGCACACGTCGTGGCGCATCGCCTCGAAATGCGGATTGGACAGCATGTGTGCGATGTTGTCCTTGCGCCCGGTGAAGTAGTTGTCGACGCACAGCACGTCGTGCCCTTGCGCCAGGAGGCGCTCGCACAGATGCGAGCCCAAGAAGCCCGCGCCGCCTGTTACGAGCACCCGTTTCTTGCTGGGATTCATGTGCTTCGCCCTTGGTTATCGCTTTGTCTTCACTCGCCGCGCCGCCCGCGCCGGTTCCACCGAGCGACGGCCGATGCTGAAATAGAAAAAGCCGGCTTCTGCCATGTCGGCCGGCTTGTAGATGTTGCGCAGGTCGACTACCGTCGGCGAGCGCAGCAGCGCGCGCACCCGCCTCAGATCGAGCGCACGGAACTCGTTCCATTCGGTGACGATGACGACGGCGTCGGCGCCCTCCATTGCCTCATAGGCGGCGCCGCAGAAGGTGACCCCGTCGAGCAGCTTCTCCGCCTCTTTCATGCCCTCGGGGTCGAAGGCACGGATCGACGCGCCGGCCCGCTGCAGCGCCGGGATGATGGTCAGGCTGGCGCTTTCGCGCATGTCGTCGGTATTGGGCTTGAAGGTGAGGCCGAGCACGGCGACGGTCTTGCCCTCGACACTGCCGCCGCAGGCACGGATGATGCGCTGCGCCATGCGATCCTTGCGCGCGTCGTTCGCCGCGACCACGGTCTCGACGATGCTGACCGGCGCTCCTGCCTCTTGCGCGGTGCGCACCAGTGCCAGGCAGTCCTTGGGGAAGCACGAGCCGCCATACCCCGGGCCGGCATGGAGGAACTTGCGGCCGATGCGGCCGTCGAGGCCGATGCCCCTGGCGACATCCTGCACGTCGGCGCCGACCCGCTCGCACAGATCGGCGATCTCGTTGATGAAGGAGATCTTGGTGGCGAGGAAGCTGTTCGCGGCGTATTTGGTGAGCTCCGCGGTCTCCACCGCCGTGAAGATCATCGGCGTCTCGCTCAGGTAGAGCGGGCGGTAAAGCTCGCGCATGACATCCTGCGCGCGCTCGCTCTCGGCGCCGATCACGACGCGGTCGGGCCGCATGAAATCCTGGATCGCCGAGCCTTCGCGCAGGAATTCCGGATTCGACACCACATCGAAGGCAAGCTCGGGCCGCGCCTTGCGGATGATTTCGGCAACGCGCCGGCCGGTGCCGACCGGGACGGTCGATTTGGTGACCACCACGGCATAGCCGGTGAGCGCGCGGCCGATCTCCTCGGCTGCGGCGAAGACATAACTGAGATCGGCGTGACCGTCGCCGCGCCGCGACGGCGTACCGACGGCAATGAAGACGGCATCGGCGCCGGCGACCGCCGCGGTCAGGTCCGTGGTGAAGGCGAGACGCCCGGCGCGCGCATTGCTTTCGACGATCTGATCGAGGCCCGGCTCGTAGATCGGCATCTCGCCTTGCTGCAGGCGCGCGATCTTGTGCGCGTCGTTGTCGACGCAGGTGACGGAGACACCGAACTCCGAAAAACACGCGCCGGAGACGAGTCCGACGTAGCCGGTGCCGATCACTGCAATGCGCATGGCCTCTCCTGCCTGAACGACCCGAGAACGATCCGCCTCGGGGAAAATTCCTCTCCGCGTTTCCCGCGCTCGGGTGGTTTCTCGCGCGGTATTCGTCACGCAGCGGCTGCTCTGGGTAAGCGCGCCGCGACATGGTTAAACGGAAAGACCTCGCGCGCATGGCGGGGCCGGCAATACCCGGATGAACCAGTTCCTGGGATTCGTGCAACCCCGGCTCACTTATTCCCGATTACCGCTCGCGCGTCAAGCAATCGCCGATGCTCATCTTGGCAAGGGGACGAATTTTCTTTGGCCAATTGAGCCTCCTTTCTTTGATTGCGGCGGTTTGCCGCGATCTCGCGCAAAAGTCGCTCAACATGTCCAGTCACTTGCGGAAACGGAACACTTGTCGGCTCCCGGCCGTTCATCGTATTACCGGCGGAGCACGTGCCACCCGGAGAGGATGGCTGCCCTCTCCGCCCGTTCATCAATCTTCGACAGCGGCCCCATCTCTCGGCGAGCGCATATGAGCAAGGCAATCATGGTTACCGGCGGCGCCGGCTATATCGGCAGCCACGCCTGCAAGGCGCTGGCGCGCGCCGGCTATCAGCCGATCGCCTTCGACAATCTCGTCTACGGCCATCGCGAGGCGGTGCGCTGGGGGCCGCTGGTCGAGGGCGACCTTGCCGACCGCGCGCTCGTTGCCCAGACGCTGCGGCGTTTCGACATCGCCGCGGTGATGCATTTCGCGGCTTACGCCTATGTCGGCGAATCCATGGTCAAGCCCGAGCTCTATTTCCGCAACAATGTGGTTAACAGCCTCGGCCTGCTCGAGAGCATGAAGGATGCCGGTATTCGCCATATCGTCTTCTCCTCGACCTGCGCCACCTACGGCATTCCCGAGACGGTGCCGATTCGCGAGACTCTGCCGCAGCGCCCGGTCAATCCCTATGGGGAGAGCAAGCTCATGATCGAGCGCGCGCTCCATTGGCACGGCGTCGCGCACGGCCTCGGCCATGTCGCGCTGCGTTATTTCAACGCGGCCGGCGCCGATACCGACGGCGAAACCGGCGAGCATCACGATCCGGAGACGCACCTCATCCCGCTGGTGCTCGACGCCGCGCTCGGCCGGCGCGCGCAGATCGACATCTACGGCACGGACTATGCGACGCCCGACGGCACGGCGATCCGCGACTATATCCACGTCACCGACCTCGCCGCGGCCCATGTCCAGGCGCTCACCTATCTCGAGCGCGGCGGCGCCAGCATCGCGCTCAATCTCGCCACCGGACGGGGCCACTCTGTGCGCGAGGTGATCGCCGCCGCCCAACGCGTCACCGGGCGCCGCATCCCGCAACGCGAGGTCGCGCGGCGTCCCGGCGACCCGCCCTGCCTCGTCGCCGATGCGACGCTGGCGAACCGCACGCTGGGTTGGACGCCACGGGTTTCCGACCTCGAGACGATCATCGCCACCGCTTGGGCGTGGCACGCCCGCCGCTTCGCCGCGGCCAAGGCGGTGGCGCCTTGAGTCAATACTCGGGCGGCGCTTGACAGCCACTCCATTCTGCGGCGCTATCCCGGCCGCGGAATAGCGCGCGCGACGCCGCCGTTCTGCCGGCAAGCCTGCGTCGCAGCCGACGGGGGGCAGCCCTCCGGTCCCACCGCCAGGGTCGGGATGGGTTGTTCGGCGTCAGCCGGAAAGTCACGGGAGTTCGTTCACAATGGAGCCGGTCGAGACCGCCGTAGCGGCGCGTCATGAGGCGCATGCGGAGGAGGACAGCGCGGCGGTTCGCGTACAAGGCAAGTTCTTTTTCGCCGGCGATATTAAATTCTTCGTCAAGGGCGTGACGTACGGCCCGTTCGCGCCGGCGGCGCACGGCGCGCAATTCCCCGAGCCTGATACGGTACGAGATGATTTCGGGCTGATGGCCGAGCTGGGCGCCAACACCGTGCGGGTGTTCACCGTGCCGCCGCTGTGGCTGCTCGACCTCGCTGCCGAGGCGGGGCTCAAGGTACTCGCCGGCATTCCCTGGTCGCAGCACATCACCTTCCTCGACAACGCGGACACCCCGGCGG
>DATNBL010000061.1:0-43293 GCA_035571935.1 Pseudolabrys sp. | reverse complement strand
GGCCAGCAGAGACCAAAGAAGCCCGCTCCGTCGTTGCTTTAAGCCGCGTCCCCTGCTGAGAGCAGAGTGCGCCGGTTTCGCCTCCGGCTGCCGATCAGAAGACTTGAGGCTACTTACTCTTCCCGTGGGAAGGAGCTCGCTCACCTCAGGCGGCTGGCCGGCCTCTTGTCCGGCTACCTACCGATCGACACACGGCCACAGGCACGTGCGAAATTGGGCAAGCCCGAAATAACATTTTTTTTGCCGTGTGCAAGCGAATTAGTTCGCCCGCACAGGAAACATCCTTAACTTTTTCGTCGAGAGGCCGCTCGTGGGGCCCGCGCCGGCCGTCAGGAGCGCGCGGTGAACGGCTCGATGCGGTGAGCGTTGCGGACGAACTGCACCATGATGGCGACGCCGCAGAGCACGAAGATGACGTCGAGGATGCGCGCGCCGAAGCCGCCGAGGTCGAACAGAGTGGCGAGCGCCCAGGAGGCGGCGAAGGCCGCGCCGAACACTTCGGCGCCGATCAGGATCGCGGCGCTGATCACGGTCAGCACGTTCTGCCAGACGATGCGGCGGCCCTGAGCCATCGGCGGTTCTCCTTCGCGGGCCGCAATGTCCCCGAAACGGGGAGGCGGATCAAGCCCTTGGCCGCGCCTTTCTTTGATCTCGCTCATGGCGGAAAAGCGGCGTTGCGGCGAGGTTTTCCGGCATGAAGGAGCTCCTCGTCAGGCTGCGCCCGCCGCTCGCCGTGCTCGCCGCCGGCGGGCTCGCGGCGGGTTTGGCCGCCCGACTTGCCGGGCTCGCCGCCTGGCCCGAATCGATCTGGACCGCGGTGACGCTGCCGGTGCTCGCCGCGCTCGCCGCCGAGATCGTGACCAGCCTGCGCCGCGGCGAGGTCGGTCTCGACATCGTCGCCGGCCTGTCGATGACGGCGGCGCTCGCCTTCGGCGAGCCGCTTGCCGCCGCGATCGTGGCGCTGATGTACGCCGGCGGCCAGCTGCTCGAGGCCTTCGCCGAGCGGCGGGCGCGGCGCGAGATGACGGCCCTCCTGTCGCGCGTGCCGCGCACGGCGATTCGCCATCGCGACGGCAAGCTGGAGGAGGTGGCGCTGGACCTGATCCTGCCCGGCGACCGGCTGCTGGTGCGGCAGGGCGACGTGGTGCCGGTCGACGGCGCCGTGGCGGCCGGCGTCGCCGTGCTCGACCAGTCGGCGCTGACCGGCGAAGCGATGCCGGTGACCATGAAGCCCGGCGAGGCGGTGCTGTCCGGCTCGGCCAATGTCGGCGACGCCTTCGACCTCGAGGCGGCGCGGCTGGCCGCCGAGAGCACCTATGCCGGCGTCGTGCGCCTCGTGGAGGCGGCGCAGAAGCAGCGGGCGCCGATGACGCGGCTCGCCGACCGCTACGCGCTTGCGTTCCTCGCCGTCACGGTCGCGCTCGCCGCCGCCGCCTGGCAGGCGACCGGCGATCCGATCCGCGCCGTCGCGGTGCTGGTCGTGGCCACGCCCTGTCCGTTGATCCTGGCGGTGCCGGTGGCGCTCGTGTCCGGGCTCTCGCGCGCCGCCCGGCTCGGCATCCTGATCAAGGGCGGCCGCGCCATCGAGACGCTGGCGCGGGTGCGCGCTCTCGTCATCGACAAGACCGGAACGCTCACCCATGGCGAGGCGCGCATCGCCGATATCCGCGCCGCCGCCTCGCTAGGGCCGGACGAGTTGCTGCGGCTCGCCGCCTCGCTCGACCAGGCCTCCAAGCACATCGTCGCCCGGACCATTGTCGCCGCGGCGCAGGCGCGCGGCCTGGCGCTGGCGGTTCCGGCCGAGGCCGCCGAGACGCCGGGCGAGGGCATCGCCGGCCGCATCGAGGGCCGCGACGTCATGGTCGGCAGCCCGCGCTACATCGCCGCGAAGACGGGCCGCGCCCTGCCCGCCGGGGATCGCCCGGCCGGCGCGGTGGCCGTCGCGGTCGCGGTCGATGGCGAGCCGGCCGGCGTCCTCATCCTCAACGACGCGCTGCGCGCCGGCACGGCGCGGCTGCTCGGCGAACTGCGTGCGCTCGGCATCGAGCGCATCGTGCTGGCGACCGGCGACAACGCCGAGGTGGCGCGCTTCATCGCCTCCGGCCTGCCGATCGACCTGGTGCGCGCCGAGTTGACGCCGGACCAGAAGGTGCTGGCGGTGCTGTCGGAGCACAAGAGCGGGCCGGTGATGATGATCGGCGACGGCGTCAACGACGCTCCCGCGCTCGCCGCCGCCGATATCGGCATTGCGATGGGGGCGAAGGGTGCGGCCGCGTCGGCCGAGGCGGCCGATGTCGTGCTGCTGGTCGACCAGCTCGACCGCGTGCTGCCGGCGATCCGCATCGCCCGGCGCGCGCGCACCATCGCGCTCGAGAGCGTCGCCGCCGGCATGGGCCTCTCGCTCGCGGCCATGATCGCCGCCGCGCTGGGGTTCCTGCCGCCGGTCGAGGGCGCGCTGTTCCAGGAGGCGATCGACATCGCCGTCATCTTCAACGCGCTGCGGGCCTTGCGGGGCTAGACCTTCGCGGCGCTACTTCGCCGCGAGGACGTCGACGACGATCGGGTCCGCGGTCGTGGTCGAGATCAGATAGACCTTGTCCTTGCTCCGCATGTAGTCGAGCCCGCGCATGTCGACGATGCTGTCGAGGCCCGCCGGCAGGGGATGGATGTTCGCGGCGAGCGAGAAGGGCACCGCATCGGCCGGCTTGAAATCCCGCGCGCCGGACAGCGCCGGCGTGCTCTCGGCCATCACCGCCTGGACGATCTGCCGCCGCTGCGCGTCGTCGAGCCGGAACGGCATGGCCATGGTCGGCGTGTGGTCGATGGCGTCGTTGCGGTGGGAGAACTTCGCGGGCTTGGTCTCGATCGTCGAGGCGATGGGGCCGGGCCCTTCGCCGGCGGCGATGCCCTTGCCGGTGGTCTCCGGCTGCGCCTTGCCGCTCGCGTTCGGCGGCTCGCCGGTCGAGATCGTTCCGGGGTTGGGCATCATCAGCGCGGCGCGGACCGCCTCGTGATCGGCGACCGGCGGCGTCGACGTGGCCGATGGCGGATGCGGCGCGCCGCTGGGATTGATCTGCCCGGTGCCGGGAACCAGGCCCGGCTGGGTCGTCTGCGCATGGCCGGGCGTGGCGAACACAGCGCCCAACGCGACCGTGCCGGCGAGCAATGCACGTGAAAACATGGACACCTCCATCGGCTGTCGTGGAACAACGGCGACGGAGGAATGGCGTTGCACTATGCCTAGGTATATTGGGCGGCCTCGCCAACGGCGGCTGGCTTCATTAGATAGGCGCCATGACTGCCACGAATCCGCTGCTCTCCGACTTCACCGGCCGTTTCGGCCTGCCGCCGTTCGGCGCCGTCAAGCCGGAGCATTTCCGCCCGGCCTTCGACGCGGCGCTGGCCGCGCACCGGGCCGAGATCGAGACAATCGCCGCCGACATGGCCGCGCCGGACTTCGCCAACACCATCGAGGCGCTGGAGCGGAGCGGCCGGGCGCTGGAGCGCGTGTCGAACGTCTTCTTCGTGCTCGCCGGCGCCGACACAGGCGACGCGCTCGAGGCGGTCGAGCGCGAGGTCTCGCCGTTGCTCGCCCGCCATTCCAACGCGCTCTATTTGAACCGCGCGCTATTTGCCCGCATCGCCGATCTCCATGCCCGCCGCGATACGCTTGGGCTTTCGGCGGAGCAGGCGCGCGTGCTCGACCGCTACCACACGCGTTTCGTCCGCGCCGGCGCCGCGCTCGGCAAGGCCGAGCAGGACCGCCTCGCGGCGATCAACGAGCGGCTGGCGAGCCTGGGCACGCAGTTCGGGCAGAACGTGTTGGCCGACGAGAAATCCTTCGCGCTGATGCTGGAGGAGGGCGACCTCGCCGGCCTGCCGGACTTCGCCCGCGCCGCCGCGTGCGCCGCCGCCGAGGAACGCGGTCATTCCGGCAAGTACGCCATCACGCTGGCGCGCTCATCGGCCGAGACGTTCCTGCAGTTCTCCTCGCGCCGCGATTTGCGCGAGCGGCTGTTCAACGCCTTCATCAGGCGCGGCGAGAACGGCGGCGCAACCGACAACCGCGGCACCATCGCCGAGATGGTGAAATTGCGCGCCGAGCGCGCCGCGCTGCTCGGCTTTGCGACGTTCGCCGACTATCGCCTCGACGACCAGATGGCCAAGACGCCGGCCGCGGCGCGCAAGCTGCTGGAAGAGGTATGGGCGCGGGCGCGCGCCCGCGCGCTCGCCGACCGCGACGATTTGCAGAAGATCATCGCCGGGGAGGGCGGCAACTTCGCTCTGGCGCCGTGGGACTGGCGCTATTACGCCGAGAAGCTGCGTAAGGCGCGCTACGACCTCGACGAGTCGGAGATCAAGCCCTATTTCGCGCTCGACCGCATGATCGCTGCCGCCTTCGACACGGCGGGGCGCCTGTTCGGACTCACCTTCACGCCGGTCGACGTGCCGCTTTATCATCCGGACGCGCGCGCGTGGCAGGTGAAGGACAAATCAGGCGCGCATGTCGGCCTGTTCATCGGCGACTATTTCGCGCGCGGCTCGAAGCATTCCGGCGCATGGATGACCTCGCTGCGCGACCAGGAGAAGCTTGCCGGCAACGTGACGCCGGTGATCCTCAACGTCTGCAATTTCTCCAAGCCCGCCGCCGGCGAGCCGGCGCTGCTGTCGTTCGACGACGCGCGCACGTTGTTCCACGAGTTCGGCCATGCGCTGCACGGGCTGTTGTCGAGCGTGACCTATCCGCTGCTGTCGGGCACGTCGGTGTCGAGCGATTTCGTCGAATTGCCGTCGCAGCTCTATGAGCACTGGCTCGAGGTGCCGGAGATCCTGCAAAAGTATGCGCGGCATGCGCGCACCGGCGAGGCCATGCCGCAGGCCTTGCTCGACCGCCTGCTGGCGACGCGCACGTTCAACCAGGGTTTCGCGCTGGTCGAATACACCTCCTGCGCCATCCTCGATCTCGACGTGCACGCACTGCCGCAGCCGGACGCGCTCGATGTCGATGCCTTCGAGAAGCGGGCGCTCGACCGCATTCACATGCCGGCGGAACTGGTGATGCGGCACCGGCTGCCGCACTTCCAGCACCTGTTCTCCGGCGGCGGCTACGCGGCGGCCTATTACTCCTACATGTGGTCGGAGGTGCTGGACGCCGACGCCTTCGGGGCGTTCGAGGAGACCGGCGACGCCTTCGATCCGGCGACGGCACAGCGCCTGCGCGAGTTCATCTATTCCGCCGGCAATCTGCGGGACCCGGCGGAGGCGTACAAAGCCTTCCGCGGCCGCCTGCCGACGGTCGACGCGCTGTTGAAGAAGCGCGGCATCGATCGGGTGGCGGCGGCCTAGGCCGTCGCGCGGGTGTAGACGACTTCCGCCGTCATCAAATCGAGGTGCCCGCCGCCGGCGTTCTTGAAGAAGGTGATGTCGTCGCGCGAGGCGCGTCCGGCGATATTGCCCGGTGCGAGATCGTAGAGGTCGCCGCGCACGTCGCTCTCTTTGATCGCGCCGCTGGCAATCGGCTGCAGGATGTCGCCGACGCCGTGAAACGCCGAATCGCGGCGATCGACGAAGACGCGCGCGCGGCGCGCGCATTCGTCGTCCGCTTCGCGCGTGTCTGGCGTATACCCGCCGACCAGATCGAGATGCGCGCCGGGTTTCAAATTGTCGCCCTTGACCAGCGGCGCACGCGAGCGCGTGCAGCACGAGATCAGGTCGGCCTCGCGCGTCGCGGCGTCGAGGTCGCTCACCGCTTCCGCCGCGACGCCCTCGCCGCGCAGTGAGGCGGCGAGCGCTTCGGCACGCGCCGCCGTGCGATTCCAGACCAGCACGCGCTCGATCGACGGCCGCACGGCGCGGTGCGCGGCGACGAGCCGCGGCGCCATCTCGCCGGCGCCCACGACCAGCATCGTCCTCGGGTCGGGCCGCGACAGCAGCTTCGCGCCGAGCGCAGAATCGGCCGCCGTGCGCCAGTAGGTGAGCTCGGTGCCGTCGATCACGCAGAGCGGCCGCCCGTCGTTGCCGTCGAACAGCACGACGACCGCCTGCACCGCCGGCAGCGATCCGCGCGCCGGATTGTCTGGGAAGGACGTGATCAGCTTGCTGGCCATGAAGCGGCCGGCGTCGACGGCGCTGCGCACGAAATAGAGCGCGCTGTCGCGGCCCATCATCGTGTCCTGCGCCTCCATGCGCGGGCGGCGGTGGGCGGCCTCCAGCGCCTCCACGAGCAGGGGGAAGGTGAGCAAGCGGCGGATCTCCGCCGCGTTGATCATGCGCATGATGGGCCTCGACGATTTCTCCGGTCATGCTATCACGCGGCGGACAGGGGTAACGACCATGGACCTCCACACCGCCGGGCATCGCCGCGGCGTCGTCTGCGCGCCGCATGCGCTCGCCGCCGAAGACGGGCGCGCCATCCTCGCCGAGGGCGGCAACGCCATCGAGGCGATGCTGGCAATGGCGGCCTCGATCGCCGCCGTCTATCCGCACATGAACCACATCGGCGGCGACGGCTTCTGGCTGATCCGCGAGCCCAGTGGCCGCGTGCGCGCGCTGATGGGCTGCGGCCGCGCCGGGTCGAAGGCGACGGTGCGCTTCTATCGCGACGCGGGACTGGACGCGGTGCCCTCGCGCGGGCCGTTCGCGGCGCTGACCGTGCCGGGCGCGGTCGCCGCCTGGGGGCTGGCGCAGGACGCCGCGAAGGCGCAAGGCGGCAGGATGCCGCTCGACCTGCTGCTCGCCGGCGCGATCAAGCACGCGCGCGACGGCTACGTCGTCACGCGCAGCCAGGCGGCGCTGACCAGGGACAAATACGCGGAGCTCGAGACCGCGCCGGGCTTCGTGCAGGCCTTCCTCGATGCCGGCAAGCAGCCGGAAACAGGTTCGACGCTGAAGCAAAGCGCGCTCGCCGCGACGCTCGATCACCTGGCGCATGCCGGGCTCGACGACTTCTACCGCGGCGATGTCGGCCGCGAGATCGCCGCCGATCTGGCGCGCATCGGCTCGCCGGTGACGCGCGAGGACCTCGCGAGCTTCCGCGCCACGGTCGAGGCGCCGCTTTCGGTCGAGACGCAGGCCGGCACGCTCTACAACGCGCCGCCGCCGACGCAGGGGCTCGCCTCGCTCATCATCCTCGCATTGTTCGAGCGGCTGCGCGTCGGCAAGGCGGAGACCTTCGAGCACGTGCACGGCATCGTCGAGGCGACCAAGCGCGCCTTCCGCGTGCGCGATCGTGTCGTCTGCGATCCCGACCGGATCACGACGCCGCTCGATGGCTTCCTCAGTCCCGCCTTCCTCGACGCGGACGCTGCGAAGATCGACATGCGCAAGGCGGCGAAATGGCCCGCGCCGCGTGGCGAGGGCGACACGATCTGGATGGGCGCGGCGGACGCGTCGGGCCTTGTCGCTTCCTACATCCAGTCGATCTACTGGGAGTTCGGCTCCGGCTGCGTGCTGCCGTCGACCGGCATTTTGATGCAGAATCGCGGCGCCAGCTTCTCGCTCGATCCCGGCGCGGTGAACGCGCTGGCGCCCGGCCGCCGTCCGTTCCACACGCTCAATCCGGCGCTCGCGGCGCTGAAAGACGGCCGCGTCATGGCCTACGGCACGATGGGCGGCGACGGCCAGCCGCAGTCGCAGGCGGCGCTGTTCACGCGCCACGTCCTGTTCAAGCAGCCGCTCGACCGCGCGCTCGACGCCCCGCGCTGGCTCTTGGGCCGCACCTGGGGCTCGACGCATACGAATCTGCGCATGGAGAGCCGCTTCGACGGCAACCTCATCGACCGCCTGATGTCGGCCGGCCACGACGTCGCCGTGCTCGGCGAACCTTATTCCGACACGATGGGCCACGCCGGCGCGGTCGTGCTGCATGCCGACGGCACGCTCGAGGGCGGCCACGATCCGCGCGCCGACGGCGGCGCGGCGGGGATTTAGATTTTTCGGGCAGATATCGTTACAACAGACGCTGGTAATTCTCGCCCCACATTTGGTGTTAACGCTGCGGACCGCGCCTCGATTCCGCCGCAGAGCCCGGTGCTATAGTGCCGCCGCGCGCGAGGATCGCGCATTGAACGGGCATTCCATGGTCTTTCGCATTCTTATTGCCGCCGCTCTCGTCGCGATCGCCGGGCCGGCGCTGGCGCATCCGCATGTCTGGATCACCATGAAGAGCGAGGTCGTCGTCGGGCCGGACGGCGCGGTCACCGCGATCCGCCATCACTGGGCGTTCGACGACATGTTCTCGGCCTTCGCGCTTCAGGGCACGGAGTCGAAGGAGAAGGGCAAATACACGCGCGAGGAGTTGATGCCGCTCGCCAAGGTCAACGTCGAATCGCTGAAGGAATATGACTACTTCACTTTCGTCGAGGCCGACGGCAAGAAGGCCGCGCTTCAGGAGCCGGCCGCGGACTACTGGCTCGACTACAGCGACTCGGTGCTGACGCTGAACTTCACGCTGCCGGTGAAAACGCCGGTGAAGGCGAAGGAATTGAAGGTCGACATCTACGACCCGTCCATCTTCATCGACTTCGCCTTCGACAAGAACGATCCGGGGAAAATCGTCGGCGGCAGCCATTGCAAGATGGACGTCGTCTATCCGCGCGAGATGACCTTCGCCGAAGGCAAGGCGCTGAGCGAAATTCCGGCCGATCAGCCCAACGTGACGATGGCCTGGGGCGCCAAGTTCGCCAACAAGCTGCTGGTGCATTGCCCGTGACAATTCGGCGCGATGCTTCCTTTGCCCTCCCCCCGCGCAGCGGTGGGGAGGGTCGATTTGCAATGGCAAGCCATTGCAAATCGGGGTGGGGGGATTTCTTCTTGGCTGTGCGCAAATCCGCCCCCCACCCCCGACCCCTCCCCACCACTCGCAAAGGCTCGTGGGGGGAGGGGAGATGAAATCGCATCGCATCGTTCAACTCGCGGCGCTGATTGTCTGCGCGATCCTTGCCCTCGCCTTCGTCGACGCCGCCCTGGCGCAGCCGTTCGGCGCGCCGCATGGCGCGGCGGCGCCGGCCGGCGGTCTCACCGGCTTCATCCTCGCCAAGCAGGCCGAGTTCTATCGGCTGCTGTCGGCGGCGATCCGCGCGGCCAAGGCCGACGGCAGCGCCGCATGGACGCTGCTCGGCATCTCCTTTCTCTACGGCATCTTCCACGCCGCCGGCCCCGGCCACGGCAAGGCGGTGATCTCCTCCTACCTCGTCGCCAATGACGAGACCTGGCGGCGCGGCGTCATCCTGTCCTTCGCCTCGGCGCTCCTGCAGGCGCTGACCGCCATCGTCATCGTCGCCGTCGCCGCCGTCGCGCTCAATGCCACGGCGAAAGCGATGGGCGACACCGTGCGCATCGTCGAGATCGCCGGTTATGCGCTGATCGTGCTGATCGGCCTCCGGCTGACCTGGGTGAAGGGCCGGGCGCTGTTGCGCCTGCTGCGGCCGGAACATGCGCATGCGCACGATCATGCGCATCACCATCACGATCATGACCATGCGCATCATCACGCCCACGACCACCACCACGATCACGGCGACGACGCCTCCGCCTGGAGTCATGCGCACGCGCCGGAGCCGGAGGACCTCGCCGGCAGTCACTGGTTCCGCCGCGGACTGTCGGCCGTGATCGCCGTGGGCCTGCGCCCCTGCTCGGGCGCGATCATCGTGCTGGTATTCGCGCTGGCGCAGGGCATTTTCGCGATCGGCGTCGCCTCGACGGTCGCGATGGGGCTCGGCACCGCGATCACCGTCGCGGCGATCGCCACGGTCGCCGTCGCCGCACGCGGCTTCGCCGGCCGCATCGCCAGCGCGAAGCCCGGCCGCGGCATGGTGCTCGTGCGGCTGATCGAGACCGGCGCCGCCGCGGCCATCGTCGTCTTCGGCGTCGCGCTGCTCGCGGGCTATATGGCGAGCGAGCGCATGGGGTTGTTTTGATTTCTTATCCCTCCCCCGTTTACGGGGGAGGGTGGCGAGCGTCAGCGAGCCGGGTGGGGGCCTTTTGCAAATTGAGACGATGCCCCACTCCCGGCGCTACGCGCCGGACCTTCCCCTTTCAGGGGAGGGATTAAGAGCTACGCGAAATCACTCTCCCGCAGCTCAATCGGCTTGCCGTGCGGGGTGCGGTCGCAGGCGCGGTCCCAGGCGTCGCGATAGCGCTCGAGCGTGTCGCGCGTCGTGACGCCCTTCTCGGCGACGAGGCGCTCCAGCGCCGCAAGCCAGTGCCAATAATACGTCTCGCCGGTGTCGGGATCGCCGGCGGCCTGCGCGCGCCTGATCTCGTCCGACAACACAGCCGCCCATTCGCTCCACGTGAACACGCCGCGCTCGTGCAGCGCCAGCGCCATCGCAAAGGCCTGCGCCTGCCACGGCTCGCGGAACACCGGGCCGTCGGCGTCGCGAGGGATGCTGGCGATTTCTTGCGTCGCGCGCCGCGCCGCGCTGTCGTCGATGATGGTCATGGGCGATGTCTCTCATTCTCCCTCCCCCGCTTGCGGGGGAGGGTTGGGGAGGGGGCAAAGTGATTTTGAGTTGACCCCCTCCCGGCGAGCTTCGCTCGCCGACCTCCCCCGCAAGCGGGGGAGGTGAAGAAAGACGGCGCGCGTAGCATCAGACGTGCTCCAGATACGGCTCGAACGCCTCGATCGACACCTTAAGCGCCGGGTCGCCGTCCGGGCCCCACAATTCCACGCCGTCGAACACCACCGTATAGAGCCACTGCGGGTTGTCGCCCTCGCCGAGCGCATTGGTGTCGGGAAACACGTGGCAGCCGTTGATGCGCTCGATGACCCCTACCTTGTCCCGCGCATAGCGCGGCAGCCGCGTGTGCGTCGCCGGATGGATATTCTTCGTGCGCACGCGATCGCCGATTGCAAAGGCGGCCTTGCCCTGCGGCTCACGGCCGAAGCTGGCGCGCGTCATCACCCGCTCGACGTCTTTCATCGCGAAAGTGCCGCGCGGTAGCGGCTTGCTCGCGCGCAGCGAGCGGCCTTTCTCGATCTCGTCGGCGCCAATCATGCCGCGTTCGATCATCGAGCGTTCCAGCGCCAGAAACCACTTCTGGTAATACGAGCTCTCGAGATAGGTCACCGGTGGCAGGCTCTCGCGCGAGAAGCGCTGCATGTCGATGTTGAGGCCGCCATTGGCGCCCATCGCACGCACCATGGCCATCACGCGGCCTTCCCATTGTTCGTGGAAGGTCGGCTCGTTTGGCTCGGCCTCGACCTTGCCGAAGCCGTCCATGCCGCCCATGTCGTGAATGCCGTCCATTACTTTGGCGCCTTCGGCAAACCTGTGCCGATCATCGAATCGCGCGTGACGAGTTCGGCAAGCTTCTCCTCGCTCCAGCCGTCGGTGCCGGCGGGCCGCATCGGCAGTACGATGAAGCGCGTCTCGGCGGTCGAGTCCCAGACGCGGATCTCGGTGTCTTTCGGCAGGCTCACGCCGAAATCGGCGAGCACGCCGCGCGGATCCTTCACCGCGCGCGAGCGGTAGGGCGCCGATTTGTACCAGACCGGCGGCAGGCCGAGCACTTCCCACGGATAGCAGGAGCACAAGGTGCAGACGATCATGTTGTGCGTCTTCGACGTGTTCTCGACGGCGATGAGATGATCGCCGGTGCGGGCGACGTGGCCGAGTGTCGCGACCGCCTTGGTCGCGTCCGCCAGCAGCGCCTTCTTGAACGCCGGATCGGCCCAGGCCTTGGCGACGACGGCGGCGCCGTTGCGCGGGCCGATCTTGGTCTGGTAGGCCTCGACGATGGCGTCGAGCGCCTTCGGGTCGACATAGCCCTTCTCGGTGAGCACGGTCTCCAGCGCGCGTACGCGCAGCTGGGTTTCCGACAGCTCGGAGTGGTCGTGGTCGTGATGGTGGTCGTGGTCGTGATGATGTCCGGACATGGGCCAAGCTTAGCGGAAGCCGCCCCGCTGTGCCACAATCGGAACCCATGCGTTTCGCCCTCGCATTCGCCGGCCTGATCGACCGCCTGACCGCCGCCATCGGCCGCGCCGCGGCCTGGCTGACGCTTGCCATCGTGCTGATGCAGTTCGGACTGGTGGTGGCGCGCTACGTCTTCAGCGCCGGCTCGGTGCCGGCGACGGAATCGGTGATCTACGGTCAGGCCTCCCTGGTGACGCTGATCGCGGCCTGGACGCTTCGCACCGGCGGCCATGTGCGCGTCGACATCTTCTACGCGGACGCCTCGCCGCGCCGCCGCGCGCTGGTCGATCTTCTTGGCACGCTCTGCCTGTTGCTGCCGTTCATGCTGACCTTGCTGTGGCTGTCGGTGCCTTACGCCGCGCGTTCCTGGGCGATCATGGAACGCTCGCAGGAGACCGGCGGCCTGCCGCTGGTGTTCGTGCTCAAGACGCTGATCCCGGCGTTCGCGCTGCTGATGGCCTTGCAGGGTGCGGCGCAGGCGGTGAGGGCGGCTGCCACTTTGACGGGGAGCGCGGATGGCGCTCGCTGAACTCTTCGCCATCCTCATGGTGGCCGCGGTCTGTGCCGCGCTGATGGCCGGCTATCCGGTGGCGCTGACGCTCGGAGGCGTGTCGCTCGCCTGCGCCGCGCTCGGCCATCTGCTTGGCCTGATGGGCTTCGGCATTCTCGGCGCGCTGCCGCAGCGCATCTACGGCGTCATTACGAACGAAGTGCTGCTGGCGGTGCCGCTGTTCGTGTTCATGGGCGTGATGCTGGAGCGCGCCGGCATCGCCGAAGACCTGCTCGAGACGATGGGCCGGCTGTTCGGGCCGCTGCGCGGCGGGCTCGGCATCTCGGCGGTGATCGTCGGCACGCTGCTCGCGGCGGCGAAGGGCGTCGTCGGCGCCACCACGGTGACACTCGGGCTCATCATCCTGCCGACGATGGTGCGCTTCGGCTACAACAAGCGGCTCGCCGCGGGCACGGTGGCCGCGACCTCGACCCTGGCGCAGATCTTTCCGCCGGCGACGGTGCTAATCTTGCTCGGCGACCAGCTCGGCAATTCGTATCAGGCGGCGCAACTCGCCAAGGGCGTCTTCGCGCCGCGCTCGCTGACGGTGAGCGACCTGTTCGCCGGCGCGCTCATCCCCGGCTTCGCGCTGGTCGGGCTTTATCTCTTGTTCCTGATCGCGGTGGCGTTCATCAGGCCGGAGGCCTCGCCGGCGCTGCCGCGCGAGGAGAAAAGCGGCGCGGCGCTGGCCGTTCGATTGGTTGCCGCGCTGATCGCGCCGCTGGCGCTCATCTTCGCCGTGCTCGGCTCGATCCTCGGCGGCGTGGCAACGCCCACCGAAGCCGGCTCGATCGGCGCGGTCGGCGCCATATTGCTGGCGGCGCGAAAAGGAGCGTTGCGCGTGGCGCTCAGGCCCGTCGTCGAGAAGACGGCGCAGATTGTCGGCATGATCTTCCTCATCCTGATCGGCGCCACCGCCTTCAGCCTGGTGTTCCGCGCGCTCGGCGGCGACGTCATGGTCGAGCGCGCGCTGACGAACCTTCCGGGCGGCACCGACGGCGCCATCCTCATCGTCATGCTGGCGATGTTCCTGCTCGGCTTCGTCATGGACGCGTTCGAGATCATCTTCGTCGTCGTGCCGATCGTCGCGCCGCCTTTGCTGCAGATGCCGGGCGTCGATCCGGTATGGCTCGGCATCATGATGGCGGTGAATTTGCAGACCTCGTACATGCACCCGCCGCTCGGGCCGACATTGTTTTTCCTCCGCAGCGTCGCGCCGCCGGAGATCAGCACGAAGGACATCTACATCGGCATCATTCCTTATGTGCTCATCCAGCTCTCCGCGCTTGCCGTGCTGTGGTTCTGGCCGGGGCTTGCAACGATGCTGCCGCACGCGCTTTATGGGCATTGAACGTCTAGGACGAGGGCGGGATGAAAGCATCCGAAATGTTTGACCTCACCGGCCGCGTGGCGATGGTCACCGGCGCGTCGAGCGGCCTGGGCACGCAGTTTGCCCGTGCGCTCGCCGACAACGGCGCCGCCGTGGCGCTGGTCGCGCGCCGGGTCGAGCGCCTGACATCGCTGCGCGACGAGATCGAAGCCAAGGGCGGCCGCGCCGTCGCCATCGAAGCCGACGTCACCGATCGCGCCGCGATGACGCGCGCTTTCGACGCCGCAGAAAAGGCACTCGGCACCGTCATCATCCTCGTCAACAATGCCGGCGTGGCGCAGGCGCCGGTGCGTGCCACCGACGTCGCGCCGGAGGAATGGCGGCGTGTGCTGTCTACCGACCTCGACGCGGTGTTTTACTGGGCGCAGGAGGGCGCGCGGCGCATGCTGAAAGCGGGCAAGAAGGGCGCGATCGTGAATATCGCGTCGGTGCTCGGCTTCGGCGTGTCGAAGGGCGTCGCCGCCTACGCCGTCGCCAAGGCCGCGGTGGTGCAGACGACCAAGGCGTTGGCACTCGAACTCGCCTTCAAGGGCGTGCGCGTCAACGCCATCGCGCCCGGCTGGTTCGTGACAGAGATCAATGACACCTACCTCGAGAGCGAGGCAGGGAACGCGATGAAGCGCGACATCCCGATGGGCCGCTTCGGCAATGCCGGCGATCTCGACGGCGCGCTGCTGCTGCTGGTGTCGGATGCCGGCGCCTACATGACCGGCGCGACCGTCATCGTCGACGGCGGGCAGGTCGTGGCACTCAAAGGCTAAGAGGATTCAAATGGACTTCACGCTTGCGCCGGAGATCGAGGACATACGTATTCGTGTTCGTGCCTTCGTCGAAAAGGAGGTGCTGCCGCTCGAGAAGGACCCGGAGAACTTCGCCGACTACGAGAACATCCCGCACGCGCGGCTCGCGCCGGTGCGCGAGAAGGCGAAGAAGGCCGGCCTATGGGCGCCGCAGTCGCCGAAGGAATACGGCGGCATGGGCCTGCCGGTCGGCGCCTGGCCGGCGATCTACGAGGAGGCCGCGCGCTCGATCTTCGGGCCGCTCGCCATCCATTGCATGGCGCCGGACGACGGCAACATGAACCTGCTCGCCAAGGTCGGCACGCCGCAGCAGAAAGAGTGGTTCCTCCGCCCGATCGTCGAGGGCAAGGTGCGCTCGTCCTTCGCGATGACCGAGCCGCATCCCGGCTCCGGCTCCGATCCCGGGATGATGCTGACGCGCGCCGAGAAGAAGAACGACCGTTACGTCGTGCGCGGCCACAAATGGTTCATCACCGGCGCCGACGGCGCCGCGCACTTCATCCTGATGGCCCGCACGTCGGACGATCCGCGCCGCGGCCTCACCGCATTCCTGTTCCACAAGGACCAGCCCGGCTGGCGCATCAAGCGCCGCATCCCGATCATGGGGCCGGAGGAGCACGGCGGCCATTGCGAGCTCGAGTTCGACGGGCTCGAGATCCCGTTCGAGAACGTGCTGATGGGCGAGGGCGACGGGCTCAAAGCCACGCAGATCAGGCTCGGCCCGGCGCGGCTGACGCATTGCATGCGCTGGCTCGGCTTCGCCAAGCGCTGCATGGAGATCGCGCAGGACTATGTCGAGCGCCGCGAGGGCTTCGGCATCAAGCTCGCCGACCGCGAGAGCGTGCAGATCAAGCTCGGCGAGATCGCGCACCAGATCCAGATCGGCCGCCTGCTGACGATGCACGCCGCCTGGCTGCTCGAGAACGGCTCGCGCGCGCGCAAGGAGGTGTCGATGGCCAAGGTGCATGTCGCCGACACGCTGCACAACGCCGCCGATGTCGCGATCCAGTTGCAGGGCGCGCGCGGCTATTCCAAGGACACGATCGTCGAGTGGATCTACCGCTACGCGCGTTCGGCGCGGCTCGTCGACGGCGCGTCGGAAGTGCACAAGATGGTGCTCGCGCGCTTCATGCGCAAAGAGCATCGCGACTTCTGGCACTGGGGCGTCGGGGAGAGATAAAAGTGCGGCCTAGCGGCTTCTCTTCGTCATGCCCGGTCTTGCGCCGGGCATCCACGCCTTAACGACACGCCAGTAAGCAAGACGTGGATGGCCGGGACAAGCCCGGCCATGACAGTGGTTGGATTAGCGTGGCCGAAGCCTACGACTTGCACTGCACCGCGATGTCGACGCGGCGGTTGGCCTTGGCGGCGACGTTGTCCTTGGTCATCTCGTGCAGGCGCCGCTCGCCCCAGGCGGTCTCGGCGATCTGCACGTCGCCGCCGAGCGCCTCCTTCAGCTTCACCGCGATCACATGCGCGCGGTCCTTCGACACCGCGAGGTTGATGTCATCGTCGCCGAGCGTGTCGGCGTAGCCGGCAACCGAGACGGCGCAGCCGTGCCTGTTCTTGAGCAGCGCCTTCATCTTGCCAACGATGGCGACGGTCTGCGCGGTCTCGTCGGTGCCGCCGATCTTCTGGAAATGCACGCTCAGCGGCGCGATCGCGGCATTCGCCGCGCCGGCCGCCGCTGGCTGAATTGCGGCGGCGTTCTGCATGTGCACGACGATCAGCTCGGTCGGCACCGATGACGACAACGGCGCCGATTTCATGCTCTCGAGCGTGGTCGCGACCTTCACCGGCGCAGGGCCCGCGCCCGGCTTGCCCATCGCCTGCCTGAGATCGGCGAGCGAGGTTTCCAGCGCCGTCAGGTTGGCGGCGAGTTGACCGAGCTGCTTGCTCATGCCGTCGGGCGAAAGCCCCTTCTGCAATCCCGTCAGGGCGGCATTGCCGGATTTCACGCCGGCTTCCACCTGCTCGAGCCGGTCGCGGATGTTGTCGAGCGAGGCCTTCTGCACTCCGGCCAGCGCCTCGTTGGTACTCTTGATGCGGGTGTTGAGCTCGTCGAGCTGCCTGGAGACGCCGGCGAGCGAGGCCGTCTTGCGCATCTCGTCGAGCGAGGTGTTGGTCTTGTCGAGGCGGCCGCTCACGTCGGCCAGCGTGCCGAGAATGCGATCGCGGTCGGCCTGCGCATGCTTCCACAGCATGGCGACGGCAGGCGCGGCGATGGCGAGCATGACCACGCCCGCGGCGGCGCCGATCAGAAACGGTTTCTGAGTTTCGGCCATGGTGCTCTCCCCGCGGTGTTTTCTATTGGTGACAGGATATATGCCGAATTTATCCGCGCAAGCGCTCAACGTATGCTGCGCCGCAAATCGTCCTCTTGGACGACCGCGACGCGGGCCGCTATAGAAGCCCTCCCTCGAAGGCAGGACCAATGACCGAAACGATCAAGATCCGCATGGGCGGCTACGGGCCGGCGAGCACCGGCTTCTCCAAGGCGATGAAATTCATCGGCGACAGGCTCGCGGCCCGTTTCGGCGACCGCATCGCCATCGACTATGTCTGGAATGTCATGGATCACGGCCACAAGGCCGAGGACATCCTGACCCTGGTCGAGAGCGGCGAGATCACGCTCGGCTACCAGTCGTCGAGCTACCTGACCGACCGCGTGCCGGAACTCGGTTTCGTCGACCTGCCGTTCCTGTTCGCCAGCAACGCCCAGGCGCGCGGCGCCATGGACGGCGCGCTCGGCGGCTTTCTGGCGAAGAGCATCGAGGACCGCATCGGTTATCGCATTCTCGGCTGGTTCGAGAACGGCTTCCGCCACATCTCCAACCGGCTGCGGCCGATCCACCTGCCCGCCGACATGACGGGCATGAAGATCCGCGTGCTGCCGAGCGAGGTGCAGCGCCGCACCTTCGAGCTCATCGGTGCGGTCGCCATGCGCATGGACCTGACCGAGGCCATCGCCATGATCAAGGCCGGCACGCTCGACGCGCAGGAGAACCCGCTTGCCAACACGGTCACCTACGGCGTGCACAACTTTCACAAATTCCATACGCTGACGTCGCATTTCTATATCTCGCGGCCGGTCTTCCTGCATCGCGCCAGCTTCGAGAGCTGGCCGCGCGACTTGCAGGAGGCGATGCGCGAGGCGGTGACGGCGTCGGTCGCCTATCAGCGCGGGCTGGCCGTGGAAGAGCACGAGCAGTCGCGCAAGGCCATCGAAGCCGCCGGCTGCGAGATCGCCGCGTTGACGGCGCCGGAGCACGAGGCCTTCGCGAGCGCCGTGCAGCCGCTCCTGAAGGAGGCGCGGCAGACATACGGCGAGGCGATGTTTAAAATGGTGCCAAGGCCTTAACCGGCGCTCAACCATACCGTCGTCGGCGCGTGACGGCGGTTACAGCGTCGCAACGACTTGTGCGCCTAATGCGTGCAACGGCAATCCAGGCGGCGTCATGATGTCACAAAAGCGGCCGGTCGCGCTCGCCTTGCGCGGCCTTACCAAGCGCTACGACCGTCCGGCGGTCGACGGCCTCGACCTCACCGTGTACGGCGGCGAGTTCTATTCGCTGCTCGGGCCGAACGGCGCCGGCAAGACGACGACGTTGCGCATGGTCGTCGGGCTGCTCAAGCCCGACGCTGGTACGATCACCGTCTCCGGCATCGACGCGCTCGCCGACCCGGCCGCCGCCAAGCAGGTGACGGCCTGGGTCTCAGACGAGCCGATGATCTACGACAAGCTGACGCCCTTCGAATATCTCGAATTCGTCGCCGGCCTCTGGCGCATCGACGCCAAGACCGGCGAGGCGCGCGCCCGCGAGCTGATCGACTGGCTCGGGCTGACGCCGCACATGCACGAGCGCTGCGAAGGTTTCTCCAAGGGCATGCGGCAGAAGGTGGCGCTCGCCGGCGCGCTGGTGCACGACCCGAAGCTCATCATCCTCGACGAGCCGCTGACCGGCCTCGACGCAGGCTCGGCGCGGCAGGTCAAGACCGTGTTGCGCGAGCGTGTCGCCGCCGGCGGCACCGTGGTGATGACGACGCACATCCTCGAGGTCGCCGAGCGCATGGCCGACCGCATCGGCGTCATCGCCAACGGCCGCCTGATCGCCGAGGGCACGCTCGACGAATTGCGCCACAAGTCCGGCGCGGCGTCGGCGACGCTCGAAGACACGTTCCTCAAGCTCGTCGCCGAAGAGGCCGCGTGAGCAGGCCCGGCAGCGTCACCTGGCTCGCCGCGCACGAATTGCGCCTCGGCGTGCGCGACTGGCTGTCGCTGATGACGGCCGGCCGCCGCCGGCGGCTGCGCACGGTCGTGATCGCCTTCGCCGTGTTTGGCGTCTTCATGCACCTGATCGCGCATCCGATGGTGGCGCGCTACGCCGGTGCGCAGCCCGACCTGCCGACCTTGGTGAGCGTGACCGGCGTATTGCTGCTTTCGTTCTCGCTGCTGCTGTCGCAGGCGATGGAATCGGTTACCCGCGCGTTCTACGCCAAGGCCGATCTCGATCTCATCCTCACGTCGCCGGTGTCGCCGCAGAAGGTTTTCGCCGTGCGCATCGCCCGCATCGCCGCAGCGATCGCGGCGATGGCGATGGCGATCGCGCTGCCGTTCGTCGACGTGCTGGCGTTCAACGGCGGCGTGCGCTGGCTCGCGGCCTATGGCGTGGTCGCCGCGATGGGTGCGGTCGCCGCCAGCATCGGCGTGGCGCTGACGGTGGCGCTGTTTCGCCTGATCGGACCGCGGCGCACGCGCTTCGTCGCGCAAGTCGTGGCGGCGGTGATCGGCGCCGCCTTCCTGATCGGCTTGCAGGTGGTGGCGATCCTGTCCTTCGGCAACCTGTCGCGGCTCGCGCCGTTGCAGTCGCCGTGGCTCATCGCACACGCGCCCGGCGCGACAAGCGCGCTGTGGGTGCCGGCGCGCGCGGCGCTCGGTGATTTTTCCGCTCTCGGCCTGTTGCTCGCGTTCTCGCTCGTGCTGCTCGGCGTCACCATCGCGCTGTTCTCGCCGCGTTTCGGCGACCATGCCATAGCCGCCTCCGGTGTGTCGCAAACCGTGGTGCGCCAGCACCGGCGCGGCTTCCGCCTGCGCTCGCCGAAACAGATGCTGCGGCGCAAGGAATGGGTGCTGCTCGCGCGCGACCCGTGGCTGATGTCGCAGACCTTGATGCAGATCCTTTATCTGCTGCCGCCGGCGCTGTTGTTGTGGCGCAGCTTCCGCGACGGTACGACGGCGCTGATCGTGCTGGTTCCGGTGATCGTCATGGCGGCGGGGCAGCTCGCCGGCGGGCTGGCCTGGCTGTCGATCTCCGGCGAGGACGCGCCCGATCTCGTCGCCACCGCGCCGATCTCCGCGCGCAGCCTGATCTGGGCGAAGATCGAGGCGGTGATGACCGCCATCGCCGTCATCTTCGCGCCGCTGATCGCGGCGCTCGGCTTCGCCTCGCCCTGGGCCGCGGCGGTCGCCGGCTTCGGCGTGCTGATCGCGGCCGCGGCGGCGACCGACATTCAATTGTGCTTCCGCGTGCAGGCGCGGCGCAGTCAGTTCCGCCGCCGCCAGACCTCGTCGCGCGTTGCGACCTTCGCGGAGGCGTTCTCGTCGATCTCGTGGGCGGCGGCCGCGGCGCTGGTCGCCGCCGGGACGTGGTTCGCGCTGGTGCCGGCGCTGACGGCGCTCGCCATCATCGGCGGCGTGCGGCTGATCGCGCCGCCGCGCGATTAGGCCGCCGCGCGCCTGACCCACATCGTCATCCGCAGCACCAGCGCGCCGACGATGACGAGGTTCAGCAGGTTGCTGCCGATGCCGGTGGCGAAGGCCGGAGCGTAATAGCCGAAGTGGTCGTAGAGCAGGCCGGCGAGCCAGCCGCCGAGCGCCATGCCGCCGCCTGAGAACAACAGCAGCGTCGGGATGCGCCAGTGCGCCTCCGCGGCCGGGTACAATTCACGCAGCGCCAAAACATACGCCGGGATGATGCCGGAGAAGCCGAGGCCGAAAGCGGCGGCGACGGTGAACAGCCCGGCCTCGCTCTGCGTCGTCAGGAAGGCCGTCATCGCCGCGGCCTGCCACACCGAAGCGATCAGCACCGTGCGCAGGCCGCCGATGCGGTCGGAGATCGCGCCCCAGATCTGCCGGCTTAAGAAAGCGGTGCCGAGCAGCACCGACAGCATCGCCGCGCCGACCGCGCGGCTGATGCCGAGGTCGCCGCAGAAGGCGACGAGGTGGCCTTGCGGCATCGCCATCGGGATGCAGCAGAGCACGGCGGCGGCGCAGATCATGGCGAAGGCGGTGTTCGGCTTGAGCCCGAGCACGCGGTCCGGGCCGGCCGCGCGGCCGGACGCGGCGGCGTGGTGTGCGGCCTCGGGCGGATGGGAGAGGTAGATCAGCGCCAGCGGCACGATGACAACGATCTCGGCGGCGCCGTACCACAGCATCATGTGGCGCCAGCCGACCGCGGCGATGATGCGCTCGAACACCGGCGGCCACAGCGCGCCGGCGAGGTAGGAGCCGCTCGAGATCAGCGCCAGCGCCGAGCCGCGACGGCGGTCGAACCAGCGGCTGACATAGACGTAGAGCGGCGCGTTGATGCCGCCGAGGCCGATCAGGCCGATGAACAGGCCGTGGCCGATCCACAAAGGCCAGGGCAGGCCGAGCGTCGACAGCGACAGGCCGACGCCGATCATCAGCGAGCCGAACAGCACGGTCCAGCGCGTGCCGATGCGGTCGGCGATGCGGCCCATCAAGATGCCGCCGAAACCGGCACCGAGCCAGGACAGGGAACTCGCCAGCGCCGGCACCGAGCGGGCGCCGCCGGCCTCGGCCGCAATGTCGCGCAGCGCCACCGCCGTGATCCAGGCCGAGCCGTAGGCCATCAGCATGATCAGCAGCACGACGGTCGCGACCGTCCACGAGGCGCGGCTCTCGATCGTCGCGGACTGCGGCTGGTGCATCGAAGAATCCCGGCTGGCGAATCCTTGTAGCGGCTGCTCAGATTTTGACCACTGCGCCGCGCGCGCGGCTGGAATACATGCTGCATTGCGCCAAAATGCGCCGCGGCCCCTCCGGCGGTAATTTCATTCCGGCCCGCGGCGGGACAACGAAATTGACCACAGGGCGTTGTGATGTCACGGTTTCTTGCGCCGCCGCTGCTTTGCGTCAGCGCCTCCCAGGCTATATGAGAGACGGCGGGCGCGCAGTTTCCACCCCCGGCCCAAGGCCAGCCATGACGCTCCGACCCGTCAGCCTCGACGACAAATTCGACCTCGCCCAGGAGCGGGTCTTCGTCACCGGCTATCACGCGCTCATCCGCGCGCTGCTGATGCAGAAGGAGCGCGACCGCCGCGCCGGGCTCAACACCGCGGGCTACGTCACCGGCTATCGCGGCTCGCCGCTCGGCGGCCTCGATCAGCAAATGGTGCGCGCGGGCCGCGCGCTCGCCGCCGCCGACGTCAAGTTCCAGCCCGGCATCAACGAGGAACTGGCCGCCACCGCGCTGTGGGGCTCGCAGCAGGCCGAATTGCGCGGCGAAGGCAAGTTCGATGGCGTATTCGGCATGTGGTACGGCAAGGGCCCGGGTGTCGACCGCTCCGGCGACGTCTTCCGCCACGCCAACATGGCCGGCACTGCGAAGAACGGCGGCGTCATCGCGCTGATGGGCGACGACCACACCGCGGAATCCTCGACCACCGCCCACCAGTCCGAATTCCATTTCGTCGACGTGATGATGCCGATCCTCAACCCCGCCGGGGTGCAGGAGATCGTCGACTACGCGCTCCTCGGCTGGGCGATGTCGCGCTTCACCGGCACGTGGACCGCGCTCAAGTGCATGCACGAGACGGTCGAGTCGACCGGCGTCATCGACGGCCGGGTCGACCGCGTTGAGATCCTCACGCCGGCCGACTTCGTCATGCCCGACGGCGGGCTGAACATCCGCCTCGTCGACACCATCCTCGGCCAGGAAGCGCGCCTGCACGATTTCAAGCGCGACGCGATGCTCGCCTTCCTGCGCGCCAACAAGCTCAACAAAATCGTCACCTCGGGCGGGCGCAACCCGAAGATCGGCATCGTCACCACCGGCAAGGCCTATCTCGACGTGCGCCAGGCCTTCGACGAGCTCGGCATCGACGAGGTGCGCTGCAACGACCTCGGCATCCGCCTGTTCAAGATCGGCTGCCCGTGGCCGATCGCGCGTCAGGAACTCGCCGACTTCGCCGCCGGCCTCGACCTCATCATCGTCGTCGAGGAGAAGCGCTCGCTCATCGAAGTGCAGGTGCGCGAGGAGCTCTACGGCACCGCCAACCAGCCCGTCTGCATCGGCAAGAAGGACGAGAGCGGCAACTGGCTGTTCCCGGTCAAAGGCGCGCTCGACGCCAACGACGTCGCCATCGCCATCGGCGAGCGCATCCTGCGCACCATCGGCGCGAACGACGAGATCGCCGCGCACGTCGCGCGCCTGAAATCGGCGCAGCACGCGCTGGCCGAGACGAACGACGTCGCCGTGCGCACCCCGTATTTCTGCTCGGGCTGCCCGCACAACACCTCGACGCGCGTGCCCGACGGCTCGCGTGCCTATGCCGGCATCGGCTGCCACTACATGGCGCAGTGGATGGAGCGCAAGACGCTCGGCTTCACGCAGATGGGCGGCGAGGGCGCCAATTGGATCGGTGAGGCGCCGTTCAGTAGCCGCGACCACGTCTTCCAGAACCTCGGCGACGGCACCTACAATCACTCCGGCTATCTCGCCATTCGCGCCGCGATCGCCTCCGGCGTGAAGATGACCTACAAGATCCTATACAACGACGCCGTCGCCATGACCGGCGGCCAGCATCACGACGGCACGCTGACAGTGCCGCAGATCGCGCGCCAGGTCGCCGCCGAGGGCGCGAGTCGCGTCGTCGTCGTCACCGACGAGCCGTGGAAATATCCACCCGACACCGACTGGCCGCGCGGCCTGACCGTGCATCACCGCGACGAGCTCGACGCCGTGCAGCGCGGGCTCACCATCGTGCCGGGAGTCAGCGTCCTCATCTACGACCAGACCTGCGCCGCCGAGAAGCGCCGCCGCAGGAAGCGCGGCACGTTCCCCGATCCGGACAAGCGCGTCGTCATCAACGACCTCGTCTGCGAGGGCTGCGGCGACTGCGGCCAGAAATCGAACTGCGTCTCGGTGCAGCCGCTGACGACCGAATGGGGCCGCAAGCGCACCATCGACCAGTCGAGCTGCAACAAGGATTACTCCTGCCTCAAGGGCTTCTGCCCGTCCTTCGTCACCGTGCACGGCGCGAAGCTCAAGAAGGGTGAGGGCGTGGCCGAGCCGTCGACCTGGGCCGCGCTGCCCGAGCCGTCGATGCCGCTCGCCAACCATCCCTACAGCATCATCGTTACCGGCGTCGGCGGCACCGGCATCGTCACCGTCGGCGCCATCCTCGGCATGGCCGCGCATCTGGAAGGCAAGGGCGTCGGCATCATCGATATGGCCGGGCTCGCGCAGAAGGGCGGCGCGGTCTACAGCCACATCCGCATCGCCAACACGCCAGACGACATTCACGCCATCCGTGTCGCGGCCGCCGGCGCCGATCTCGTGCTCGGCGGCGACATCGTCGTCGCCGGCAACAAGAAGGTGCTCGGCGCCATCAAGCCCGGCAACACGCGCGTCGTCGTCAACACCGCCGAGTTCCTGCCCGGCGACTTCACCCGCAACGCCGACTTCTCGCTGCCGACCGAGCGGCTCAAGCGCGCCATCGCCGGCGCGGCGGGGCAGGGGCGCAGCCATTTCGTCGACGCCAACCGGCTCGCCGTCGCGCTGCTCGGCCAGTCGATCGGCGCCAATATGTTCATGCTCGGCTACGCCTACCAACTCGGCGCGCTGCCCGTTTCCGGCGAGGCGATCGAGAAGGCGATCGAGATGAACGGCGAGGCGGTGAAGATGAACATCGCCGCGTTCCGCTATGGCCGTCGCGCCGCCGTCGATCCCGGCGCGGTGCAGGCTCTGGTCGCGCCGGCGCCGCAGGAGCAGAACGACTCGCTCAAGCTCTCCGAGAGCCTCGAGGAAACCGTCGCGCGCCGCGAAGCCTTCCTCGCCGCCTATCAAAGCCGCCGCTACGCGCGGCGATATCGCGCGCTCGTCGACAAGGTGCGCGCGGCCGAAGCCGCGGCGGTGCCGGGCAAGAGCGAGCTTGCGGAAGCCGCCGCGCGCTATCTGTTCAAGCTGATGGCCTACAAGGACGAATACGAGGTCGCGCGGCTCTACAGCGACACCGGCTTCGTCGATCGCATCAAGGCGCAGTTCGACGGTGATCTTCGGTTTGAATTCCACCTGGCGCCGCCGCTGCTGGCCAAGACCGATCCGCGCACCGGCGAGCCGAAGAAGATGTCGTTCGGCCCCTGGATGCTGACCGCCTTCCGCGTCCTGTCGAAATTCAAATTCCTGCGCGGCACCGCGCTCGATCCGTTCGGCCACAGCCACGAGCGGCGCACCGAACGCCAGCTCATCGCCGATTACGAGGCGCTGATCGAGACGGTCCTTGCCGGCCTATCTCCGGCCAATCACGCCACCGCGGTGGCGCTGGCCTCGATCCCCGAGAAGATCCGCGGCTTCGGCCCGGTGAAGCAGCGGCATCTCGCCGCGGCGAAGGCGGAAGAGAGCGCATTGCGCGAGCAGTTCAAGGCCGGCGCCACGGCGTACCTGAAAGCCGCAGAGTAGACAGGCGCTTCGCTCCGGCCCCTTCGCCTATGCGGGATATCGCACGCAAAACGTGCATTTCCGCGGCTTTTGCGAATTCGCCCTTTTTCCAACACCGCCAAGGCTTGACCGGCCTTCGGCGGTGTTTTCATATCGTCCATCAAGCCGTCACAAGAGCGGCGAGGGGAAACATGCCGGGCCCGGCGGGCGCGGCCCGAGGGAGGACAAGACTGTGGCGCATGACGCCGGCGGTCTGCCGAACACGTTCACCAAGCTCCTGATCCGCAACGCGGAATTGTTCGGTTCGCGGCCGGCAATGCGGCATAAGGACCTCGGCATCTGGCAAACCTGGACCTGGGGCGAGACGCTCGAGAACGTCCGCGCCTATGCCGCCGGCCTGCATCGCCTCGGGGTCAACCGCGGCGACACCATCGCCATCGTCGGCGCCAACCGTCCCAAGCTCTACTGGTCGGTCATGGCGGCGCAGATGATCGGCGCCATTCCGGTTCCCGTCTACGCCGACGCCGTCGCCGAGGAATTGCGCTTCGTGCTGGCGCACGCCGAGGTGCGCTTCGCCGCGGTCGAGGACCAGGAGCAGGTCGACAAGATCCAGTCCGTGCAGGACCGGCTGCCCAAGCTCGAGCGCATGATCTACGACGAGACGCGCGGCCTGCGCGACTACGACCACACGCGGCTGAATTCCATCGGCAGCGTCATTGACGACGGCCGCAAGACGCTCGCCGCCGATCCGGCGTTGCGGCAATGGCTCGATGCCGAGATCGAGAACGGCAAGGGCTCCGATCCGTCGATCATCCTCTACACGTCGGGCACCACCGGAGCCTCGAAGGGCGTCGTGCTCACCAACGAGCGCTCGATCGCCGCCGCCGCCGACACGGTGAGGTTCGACCACCTCGGCGAGAACGATGTCGCGCTCGCCTACCTGCCGCTCGCCTGGGTCGGCGACCATTATCTCAATTACGCGCAGGGCATGGTGGCGGGCTTCTGCATGGCCTGCCCGGAGAACGCCGACACGGCGATGTCCGACCTGCGCGAGATCGGTCCGACCTTCTATTTCGCGCCGCCGCGCACGCTCGAACTGCTGCTGACCCGCGTGATGATCCGCATGGAGGACGCGGGCCTGCTCAAGCGCAAGATCTTCCACTACTTCCTCGGCGTCGCGCGGCGCTACGGCGAGGCGATCCTCGACCGGCGGCCGGTGCCGCTCCCCGGCCGGCTGCTCTATTGGCTCGGCGACATCCTCGTCTACGGCCCGCTCAAGAACGTGCTCGGCTTCTCGCGCGTGCGCACGGCCTACACCGCCGGCGAGGCGATCGGCCCGGATCTGTTCGCCTTCTACCGCTCCATCGGGTTGAACCTGAAGCAGCTCTACGGCCAGACCGAAGCCTTCCTCTACGTCACCGCGCAGCCGGATGGCGCGATCTTCTCCGACACCGTCGGCCCGGCGTGCCCGAACGTCGACATCAAGATCAACGAGAACGGCGAAGTGCTGTTCAAGTCGCCGGGCATGTTCACCGGCTATTTCAAGGATGACGGCAAGACCGCCGAGGTGATGACGCCGGACGGCTACGTCAAGACCGGCGACGCCGGCTTCTTCGACGAGAAGACCGGCCAGTTGAAGATCATCGACCGCGCCAAGGACGTCGGCCATCTCGTCAACGGCGCGCTGTTCGCACCGAAATACATCGAGAACAAGCTCAAATTCTATCCCAACATCCGCGAAGTGGTGGCGCTTGGCGACAAGCGCGAATTTGTCACGGCGATGATCAATATCGACCTGACCGCGGTCGGCTCATGGGCCGAGCGCAACAACGTCGTCTATGCCTCCTATCAGGAGCTCGCCGGTCATCCGCTCGTCTACGAGATGATCGCCAAGCACGTCGATGAGGTGAACCGTTCGCTGGCGCAGGACAAGATGATGGCCGGCGCGCAGATCCACCGCTTCCTCATCCTGCACAAGGAGCTCGACGCCGACGACGGCGAGCTCACGCGCACGCAGAAGGTGCGTCGCGGCTTCATCGCCGAGCGTTACTCGCCATTGATCACCGCGCTCTATGACGGCTCGAAGGAGGCCGACATCTCGACACAGGTGACGTTCGAGGACGGCCGTCAGGGCACGATCAGCGCGCGCGTGAAGATCCACGACATGCAGCCGGCGCCGGCCGCGCTGGAGAAGGCGGCATGAGAGCCACCGGCGGACCGGATATCGCCGTCGGCGACGTGCTCTTGTCGGTCGAGAACGTGTCGCTCGCCTTCGGCGGCGTCAAAGCGGTCAGCGACGTCTCGTTCGATATCCGCAAGGGCGAAATCCGCGCCATCATCGGCCCGAACGGGGCCGGCAAGACGTCGATGCTCAACGTCATCAACGGCTTCTATCAGCCGCAGCACGGGCGCATCACCTTCAAGGGCGCGACGCGCTCGAAGATGCGGCCCTACGAAGCGGCCGAGGGCGGCATCGCGCGTACCTTCCAGAACGTCGCGCTGTTTCGCGGAATGACCGCGCTCGACAACATCATGGCCGGCCGCACGCTGAAGATGCGCAAGAACTTCGTGTGGCAGCTGCTGCGCCACGGCCCGGCGCTGCGCGAGGAGGTCGAACACCGCCACGCCGTCGAAGCCATCATCGATTTCCTCAAGATCCAGGAAATCCGCCGCACGCCGGTCGGGCGATTGCCCTACGGATTGCAGAAGCGCGTCGAATTGGGCCGCGCGCTGGCGATGGAGCCGGAGCTGTTGCTGCTCGACGAGCCGATGGCCGGCATGAACCTCGAAGAGAAGGAGGACATGTCCCGCTTCATCCTCGACGTGAACGACCATTTCGGCACGACCATTGCCCTCATCGAGCATGACATGGGCGTGGTGATGGACCTGTCTGACCGCGTCGTGGTGCTCGATCACGGCATCAAGATTGCCGACGGCACGCCCGACGAGGTACGCAGCGACCAGAAGGTCATCGACGCCTATCTCGGCGTGGCGCACTGAGGCATCGTCATGCATCTCCTCTACATGATCTTGATCGACCCCTTCGTGCAGATGGCCTCGGCGCCCGATCTGCTCGTGCAGACGCTGTGGGAAGGACTCGTCTCCGGCATGCTGTACGCGCTGATCGCGCTCGGCTTCGTGCTGATCTTCAAGGCGTCGGGCGTGTTCAACTTCGCGCAGGGCATCATGGTGGTGTTCGCGGCGCTGACGCTGGTCGGCATCTACGAGGCCGGCGTGCCCGCCTTCATCGCGCTCGCGCTGGCCATCGCGGTGATGTTCCTGCTTGCTTTCGTGGTCGAGCGCGGCGTGCTGCGTCCGCTGGTCGGGCAGCCCGACATCATCCTGTTCATGGCGACCTTCGGCATCACCTATTTCCTGATCGGCTTCGGCGAATTGGTGTTCGGCGGCGATCCCAAGGTGATGATCACCGAGCCGCTCTACCTGCCAAAGGGCGCGATCACCTATCACGCCTTCGGCGGCATGGTGCAGTTGCAGAAGCTCGACATCGCGGCGGCGATCATCGCCTCGCTGATGGTGGCGGGGCTTGCGGTATTCTTCTCCAAGACGCGCATCGGCCGCGCGTTGCGCGCGGTGGCGGACAGTCACGAGGCGGCGCTGTCGGTCGGCATCTCGCTCGAGCAGATCTGGGTGATCGTGTGGTTCGCCGCCGGTCTCGTCGCGCTGGTCACCGGCGTGTTCTGGGGCGCGCGGTCCGACGTCTCCTTTGCCCTCGAAGTCATCGCGCTGAAGGCGCTGCCGGTGCTGATCCTCGGCGGCTTCACGTCTATCCCCGGCGCCATCGTCGGCGGGCTGATCATCGGGCTTGGCGAGAAGATTGTCGAATTCTACTGGGGGCCGCTGGTCGGCAGCGGCACCGACGCCTGGTTCGCCTACGTGATCGCGCTGGTGTTCCTGCTGTTCCGGCCGCAGGGGCTGTTCGGCGAACGCATTATCGAGCGGGTGTGAGATGCTGTATCGCGAGGCCGGACAGTTCAAGACGACCTACGAGAAGGACTCGGCGATCTTCCCGATCCTTCAGGATCGCATTGGCATCGCCGTGATCCTGGCGATCGCCGTGATCGGCGTGCCGGCGACGCGCAACGACTTCATCATCAACGCGGTGATGACGCCGTTCCTGATCTTCACGCTGGCCGCGATCGGGCTCAACATCCTGACCGGCTACACCGGCCTCTTGTCGCTCGGCACCGGCGCGTTCATGGGCGTCGGCGCCTACGCCTGCTACAAGCTGACCAGCATCTTCCCGAGCGTGAACATCATCGTCTGGGTGATCGCGTCCGGCTTCTTCGCGGCCGCTGTCGGCGTGCTGTTCGGGCTGCCGTCGCTGCGCATCAAGGGATTCTACCTGGCGATCGCCACGCTCGCCGCGCAGTTCTTCCTCGAATGGTGCTTCATCCGCATCCCGTGGCTCTACAATTACAACGTCTCCGGCGCCATCGAGGTGCCGCAGCGGGAGCTGTTCGGCGTCATCATCACCGGGCCGCGCGCGACCGCCGAGACGCGCTATTACATCGTGCTCGCCATCGTCGTGGCGATGACCTGGCTCGCATCGAACCTCGTGCACGGCCGCATTGGCCGCATGTGGATGGCGGTGCGCGACATGGACATCGCGGCCGAATTGATGGGCATCCGCCTGCTGCCGACGAAGCTCCTGGCCTTCGCCGTGTCGTCGTTCTACTGCGGCGTGTCCGGCGCGCTGATGGTGTTCCTGTGGTACGGCGGCGCCGAGGCCAGCGTCTTCAACATCAATCAGAGCTTCACCATCCTGTTCATGATCATCATCGGCGGGCTGGGCAGCATGGTCGGCTCGTTCATGGGCGCGGCGCTCATCTTCATCCTGCCGATCGCCCTGCGCTTCGTCCCGGAATGGCTTGGCCTGCCGCTACAGTCCTCGACCGTCGAGCACGTGACTTTCATGGTGGTCGGCGTGCTCATCATCGTCATCCTGATTGCCGAGCCGGCCGGAATGGCGCGGCTCTGGCAGGTCGGCAAGCAGAAACTGAGGGTATGGCCGTTCCCCTATTAAATGGTGCAGGATAGGCCTTAATTTCCGACCGCGGTCACAACCGCGGGAAAGAAATCGTCCCGGGCGCAACGACGCGCGAGGCGAAAATGAACCAGAGGCGCGCCAGTCCGGCGCGAACCAAAGGGAGTGGAACATGAAGCCAAGGCATCTGTTGAGCGGAATGGCTTGTGCGGGGATCGTGGCGGGCGGTCTCTTCGCCGCCGTCCCGGCGCAGGCACAAGACACGATCTACCTGCCGCTGTTCTCGTACCGCACCGGCCCGTACGCCAATTCCGGCATCCCGATCGCGAACGGCATGCATGACTACATCACCATGCTGAACGAGCGCGACGGCGGCATCGGCGGCGTCAAGGTCACGGTCGAGGAATGCGAGACCGGCTACGACACCAAGAAGGGCGTCGAGTGCTGGGAGCAGGTCAAGGGCAAGCACCCGACGGTGGTCAACCCGTTCTCGACGGGCATCACGTTGCAGCTGATTCCGAAGGCCTCGGTCGACAAGATCCCGATTCTGTCGATGGCCTACGGCCTGTCGGCCTCGGCGATCGGCAAGGACTTCCCCTGGGTCTTCAACCCGCCGGCCACCTACTGGGACGGCATGTCGATGATCATCAGCTACATCAGCAAGAAGGAAGGCGGCCTCGAGAAGCTGAAGGGCAAGAAGATCGGCTTCATCTTCCTCGACGCGGGTTACGGCCGCGAGCCGATCCCGCTGCTCGAGCAGCTGGCCAAGGACTACGGCTTCGAGGTGAAGCTCTATCCGGTCGCCGGCAAGGAGATGCAGGACCAGTCCGGCCAGTGGCTCTCGGTTCGCCGCGATCGTCCGAACTGGATGATCATGTGGGGCTGGGGCGCCATGAACCCGACGGCGGTCAAACGCGCCTCGGAGAACGGCTACCCGATGGATCACTTCATCGGCGTGTGGTGGTCGGGCGCGGATGAAGATGCCGCGGCCGGCGGCAAGGCGGCCAAGGGCTATCTTGCGCTCAACTTCAACGGCCTCGGCGCCAACTACCCCGCCATCCAGGACATCAAGAAGTACGTCGTGAACAAGGGCAAGAGCCAGGTCGAGAAGGATAAGTTCGCGGACAACTTCTATAACCGCGGCGTCTACAACACCGCGATCGTCGCGGAAGCGATCCGCAATGCGCAGAAGATCACCGGCAAGAAGGTGGTCGATGGCGCCGACGTGCGGCGCGGCCTCGAGACGCTCAACATCACGGCGGCGCGCTGGAAGGAGCTCGGCTTCCCGGACTTCGGCGCGCCTGTGAAGGTGACCTGCGACGACCACAACGGTAACTCGCCGGCCTACATGCAGCAGTGGGACGGGACCAAGTGGGTCAAGGCGTCCGACTGGATCGAGCCGCTGAAGCAGAAGGTCGAGCCGCTGCTCGAGCAGGCCGCGGCCGAATACGTCAAGAGCAACGCCGGCTGGCCGAAGCGCACCGAGGCTTGCGACAAGTCGTCGTAAACGCCGGTCCGAACGACAATGGCCTCTCCCCGTCCGCGGGGGGAGGCCGCTTTCCGGAGTTGACGCCATGTCCGCCGTCGAGACCCAGAGCGCCGCGCCCTCAGCCGAGCCCGCGCGCATCCTGCGCGTCAACAATATCGAGGTCATCTACGACCACGTCATCCTCGTCCTGAAGGGCGTATCGCTCGACGTGCCCACGGGCGGCATCGTCGCGCTGCTCGGGGCCAACGGCGCCGGCAAGACCACGACGCTGAAAGCGATCTCCAATTTGCTGCATGCCGAGCGCGGCGACGTCACCAAGGGCTCGATCAGCTTCGAGGGCCAGGAGGTGCAGGACCTCTCGCCCAATGAGCTCGTGCGCCGCGGCTGCATCCAGGTGATGGAGGGCCGTCACTGCTTCGGCCATCTCACCATCGAGGAAAATCTTTTGACGGGCGCCTTCACGCGCCGCGACGGCAAGGCCGCGATCAAGCGCGACATGGACAAGGTCTACGGCTATTTCCCGCGGCTCGCCGAGCGCAAGAACTCGCTCGCCGGCTACACCTCCGGCGGCGAGCAGCAGATGTGCGCCATCGGCCGCGCGCTGATGTCGCGGCCGAAGATGATCCTGCTCGACGAGCCGTCGATGGGCCTTGCGCCGCAGGTGGTCGAGGAGATCTTCGAGATCGTGCGCGACCTCAACGACAAGGAGGGCGTGTCCTTCCTGCTCGCCGAGCAGAACACCAACATGGCGCTGCGATACGCGCGCTACGGCTACATCCTTGAGAACGGCCGCGTCGTCATGGACGGCGAGGCGAAGATGCTGGCCGAGAACGAGGACGTGAAGGAATTCTACCTCGGCATCTCCGAGGGCCGGCGCAAGAGCTTCCGCGACAGCAAGCACTACCGCCGCAGGAAGCGCTGGCTGGCGTAGCGTCCCGTCATTCCGGGGCCGGCCGAAGGCCGGAACCCGGAATCCAGAGCCACGCTACGTGCGCTTCGAATTCTGTTCTGGATTCCGGGTTCGCTCGCTACGCTCGCGCCCCGGAATGACCTTGAATGGATAGCCAATGCCCGACCACTACGACGGCCTGGAAACCCGCGATCCTGCCGCGCGCGAGCGCGAGCAGTTCGGCGCGCTGCCGGCGCAGGTCGCGCATGCGCTTTCCGCGCCCGGCTGGAAGAAGCAGCTCGCCGGTGTCGTGCCGAATTCCGTCGCGTCACGTGCGGCGCTCGCCAAACTGCCGGTGCTGCGCAAGAGCGATCTCGCCGCGCTGCAAAAGGCCGAGCCGCCGTTCGGCGGCTTCAACGTCACCGCGCCGGGCCGGTCGCGGCGGCTGCACATGTCGCCGGGGCCGATCTTCGAGCCGCAGGGCGCGGGCGCCGATTTCGGCAATTGCGCGCGCGCGCTCTACGCCGCCGGTTTCCGCGAACGCGACATCGTGCACAACGCCTTCACCTATCATCTTAACCCCGGCGCCTACATTCTCGAGGCCGGCGCGCGTGCGCTCGGCTGCGCCGTCATTCCCGGCGGCGTCGGCAACACCGAGCAGCAGCTCGAGGCGATCGCGCACTACCGTGCATCTGGCTATGTCGGCACGCCGGACTTCCTCAAGATCCTGCTCGACACGGCGGAGAAGACCGGCAAGGACGTCTCCTCGCTCAAGCGCGCGCTGGTCTCCGGCGCGGCGCTGCCGGCCACGCTGCGCGATGAACTCGGCCGCCGCGGCGTCGCCGTGTTGCAGTGCTACGCCATCGCCGAGGTCGGTGTCATTGCCTACGAATCCTCGGCGCGCAATTTGGATGACGGAGCGCGCGAGCGCGCTCCTATGGGCCTCATCGTCAACGAGAGCATCATCCTCGAGATCGTGCGGCCCGGGACGAGCGAGCCGGTCCCGGACGGCGAGGTCGGCGAGATCGTCGTCACCTCGTCCAACCCCGATTACCCGATGATCCGGCTCGCCACCGGCGATCTCTCCGCCGTGCTGCCCGGCCGCTCGCCCTGCGGCCGCACCAACATGCGTATCAAGGGCTGGCTGGGCCGCGCCGACCAGACCGCCAAGATCAAGGGCATGTTCGTGCATCCGAAGCAGGTCGCCGAGGTCGCCGCGCGCCATCCCGAGCTCGGCCGCCTGCGCCTCGTCGTCGGCCGCCAGGCCGAGCAGGACACGATGACGCTCGTCGCCGAATGCGCGGCGCCAGATCCGTCGCTCGAGGGCTCGGTGGCGGCGACCTTGCAGTCGATTACCAAGCTCAAGGGCGTCGTCATGCTGGTGGCGCCCGGCTCGCTGCCGAACGACGGCAAGGTTATCGCCGATGAGAGGCCGGTGGGGTGAAGGGGCTGTGTGTCCCGGGCGCTGCGCAGCGCCATAGCGCGTCGAAGACGCGCGTAAACGCGCTGATGGCGGTGCGCTGCAGAACCGGGACCCCGGTTCGCTTCAGATAGAAAGCTGGGCCCCGGATCTGCGGCGCACCACTTCGCTATCGCTGCGTGCTGCGCCGCGTTCGGGGCACGATCTTGTGCCTTGACCCCACCCTCCATTTCCCGCTCTTTGCCGACCATGAGCGACCGCCCCCTGCCGCCGGACCACCCGCCGATCCCGCCGCGCCGCATCGGCGTGCTGCTGGTCAATCTCGGCACGCCCGACGCGACCGATTACTGGTCGATGCGGCGCTACCTCAAGGAATTCCTGTCCGACCGCCGCGTCATCGAAGAGAACCGGCTGAAGTGGTGGCTGATCCTCAACCTGATCATCCTGACCGTGCGGCCGGGGCGCAAAGGCAAGGACTACCAGAAGATCTGGAATCGCGAGAAGAACGAGTCCTTTCTCAAGACCATCACGCGCTCGCAGGCGGAGAAACTTGGCGCGAGCTTCGCCAGCGATCCGCGCCTGCTGGTCGACTGGGCCATGCGCTACGGCAACCCGTCGATCGCCTCGCGGCTCGACGCGATGCGAGAGGCCGGCTGCGACCGCATCCTCGTCGTGCCGCTCTATCCGCAATACGCCGCGGCGACGACGGCGACGGTCGCCGACAAGGTGTTCGAGGCGCTCGCGGCCATGCGCTGGCAGCCGGCGCTGCGCATCGCGCCAGCCTACTACGACCGGCCCGCCTACATCGACGCGATCGCCGCGTCGCTGCGCGAAGGGCTGGCGAAGCTGCCGTTCAAGCCGGACCGGATCGTCGCCTCGTTCCACGGCATGCCGGAAGGTTATTTGAAGAACGGCGATCCCTATTACTGCCAGTGCGCGGCGACGGCGCGGCTCTTGCGCGAGCGCCTCGGCATGGACGAGATGCAATTGATGCTGACCTTCCAGTCGCGCTTCGGCACGGCCGAATGGCTCAAGCCCTACACCATCGACACGGTCGCGGCTCTGGCGAAGCAGGGCGTGAAGAATATCGCCGTCATCACGCCGGGCTTTGCCGCCGACTGTCTCGAGACGCTGGAGGAGATCGCGATGGAGAACGCCGATGCCTTCCGGCGCGCCGGCGGCGAGAACTTCGCAGCTATCCCGTGCCTGAACGATTCGGAGCGCGGCATGGCGGTCATCCGCGATGTCGTGACGAACGAATTGCAGGGTTGGCTGTAACCCTCCCATTTCTTCTAATCCCTCCCCCGCTTGCGGGGGAGGGTGGCGAGCGCAGCGAGCCGGGTGGGGGTGTTCGCAACGGGAGTAGACCCCACCCCCGGCGCTCACGCGCCGGACCCTCCCCTTTCAGGGGAGGGATAGGCCGCGGGGGGAGGGATAAGAGCACTAACCTCCCGTTAACCATGCGCTTTTAACGTCCGTTAACCACTGCCCGCCGGTCGCGGGCGGGGCCGCGCGCATTTGCGCGCCAGGTTGACGGAGGTTCGCGATCGCTTCGTCGCGGAAGGTGAGGTGGTTCTGGACGGCGGCGCCCGGCGCGCTGCTGATCGCGGCCGCATGCCTCGCAACGGCGGCGCGCGCGCAGACGACGTTCCAGTTCCCCGATCCGCTGGCGCCGAAGCTGCAGACCGACCCGAAGAAGCCGCCGCGCTTCCAGAAACCGGCAAAACCGGGCACGGCGCAATTCGGACCACCGCCGACCTTCGCGCCCGCCTCCGGCGCCGGCAAGACCGGCTTCGACTCCAGCAACACGCGCAAGAAGAACGCCGCGCGCAAGCCGAACGCGGCCGCCGACAAGCAGGCGATCGCGCCGGGCCTGCCGCAACCTTTGACTCTCACGCCCGGCCAGAAGCCGGCCAGCGCCGCCTTCGCGCAGGCGCCGGCCGCACCGCCCGGAGAGCCGCCGGTCGAGATCGGGCCGATCCGCAAGCCGCCGCCGAAACGCAAGGCGCATGTCGAGCCGCCCGACCCTTACGCGCAACTTGGCCTGCGCGCCGGCGCCTTCGATCTTTATCCGGCAATCGAGTTCATCGGCGGTTATGCCACCAATCCCGGCGCCGCGCCCGATCCGCACGGCGCCGCGCTCTACACCATCGCGCCGGAGCTGCGTGTGCAGTCGAACTGGTCGCGGCACGAGCTCAAGGCCGACCTGCGCGGCAGCTACACCGGCTACTCGCCCGACGAGACGCCGACGCTCAGCCGCCCCTATTTCAACGGCAAGGTCGACGGCCGCATCGACGTGCGCGATTCAACGCGCGTCGACCTTGGCAGCCGCGTGCTGGTGGCGACCGACAATCCCGGCAGCCCCAATCTTCAGGCCGGCCTCTCGAAACTGCCGGTGTTCGCCACCTTCGGCGGCAACGCCGGCGTCACGCAGCGCTTCAACCGTGTCGAGGTGACGCTGAAGGGCGACGTCGAGCGGACGGCGTACCAGGATTCGCAGCTCACCGACGGCACGACGGCGAGCAACGAGGACCGCAACTACAACCAGTACACCGGAACATTGCGCGGCGCCTACGAACTCTCTCCCGGCATCAAGCCGTTCGTCGAGATCGGCGCTGATACGCGCAAGCACGACCTTGCGACCGACCTCAACGGCTTCCAGCGCAATTCGCGCGGCCTCGTCGGCAGCGTCGGCTCGACCTTCGAATTGACGCGGCTGCTCACCGGCGAGGCCTCGATCGGCTACACCACGCGCAGCTACGACGACCCGCGCTTCGACCGCTTGAAGGGCCTGACCGGCAGCGCCTCGCTCATCTGGACGGCGGACGCGCTCAATACCGTGAAGTTCACCGCGACGTCGACGGTCGGCGAGTCGAACATCCCCGGCGTGCCGGGCGTGTTCTACCGCGACGCCGGTGTGCAATGGGACCATTCGTTCCGTCGCTGGCTGGTCGGCACCGTGAAGCTCGGCATCGGCCAGGATCTCTACGAGGGCACGGCGTCCTCCAGCGGCGACGTGGCCGGCCGCACCGACAACCGCTACTCGGCCGGCGCCGGGCTCACCTACAAGATCGACCGCACGATGCAGCTTCGGGGCGAGTTCCAGCAGCAGTGGCTGCGTTCGAACGTCTCCGGCGTCGACTACACCGCCAGCACCTTCCTCATCGGGCTCAGGCTCCAGCGCTAGGCGTGATTGCCAATTGCGCCCGCCGATGCTGCACTGGCAGCATCGGTTGACCGAATCGCGCCTTTGGCTGGTGCCATGGCCTCCCTGAACGTGCCGACGACGACGGAGTTTTCCGCGCCCTATGCGCCGGAGGACGACGCGCTGGCGGCCGCGCTCGTGCGCGAGGCGGGGTTGCCGGAGGCGGCGGAGCGCGCGGTCGACCGCACGGCGCGGCGGCTGATCGAGGCGATCCGCACCACGCGGCACCCGTTCGGCAGCATCGACGAGCTATTGCAGGAGTTCTCGCTCTCGACCCGCGAGGGCCTCGCTCTGATGGTGCTGGCCGAGGCCCTGCTGCGCGTGCCGGACCAGGCGACCACCGACGAGTTCATCGAGGACAAGCTGCGCGAGGGCGACTTCGTCCACCACGTCACGAAATCGCAGGCGCTGTTCGTCAACGCCTCGGCCTGGGCGCTCGGCGTCACCTCGCAGGTGGTGCAGGGCGGCGAGACGCCGCAGGAGGTGGTCGCGGCGCTGACGAAGCGCGTCGGCATGCCCATCGTACGCGCGGCGATGCGGCGCGCCATGCGCGTCATGGGCGATCATTTCGTGCTCGGCGAGACGATCGACGCCGCGCTCGCGCGCAGCCGCGAGCACACCAGCACGACGCAGCGTTATTCGTTCGACATGCTGGGCGAGGGCGCGCGCACGGCCGCCGACGCGGCGCGCTATTTCGACGCCTATGCCGCCGCGATCGACGCCATCGGCGCCTCCGCCGGCGGCGAGCGCCTGCCGGCGCGGCCGGGCATCTCGGTCAAGCTGTCGGCGCTCTACCCGCGCTACGAGGCCACCTGCCGCGAGCGCGTGCTCAAGGAACTGGCGCCGCGCCTACTCGATCTCGCGCGCCGGGCCAAGGGCTTCGACCTCAACCTCACCGTCGACGCCGAGGAGGCCGACCGGCTCGAACTGTCGCTCGACGTCATCGCGGCCGTGCTGGCCGATTCCTCGCTCTCAGGCTGGGACGGCTTCGGCCTCGCCGTGCAGGCCTATCAGAAGCGCGCGGCCGCAGTGATCGACTACGTCGACGAGTTGGCGCGCGCGCGCCGCCGCCGCCTGATGGTGCGGCTCGTGAAGGGCGCGTACTGGGACACCGAGGTCAAGCGCGCGCAGGAGCGCGGCCTCGACGGCTATCCTGTGTTCACGCTGAAGGCGATGACCGATCTGAACTACCTCGCCTGCGCGCGCAAACTCGTCGCGCTCAAGCCGCGGCTGTTCGCCCAGTTCGCCACGCACAACGCGCTGACGGTCGCGTCGGTGCTCGAAGTGGCGGGCGCCGCCTGGGGCGATTTCGAATTCCAGCGGCTGCACGGCATGGGCGACGCACTCTACGCGCGGCTCGCCGAGGATTTCCCGCAGGCCGCGGTGCGCACCTACGCGCCGGTCGGCAGTCATCGCGACCTGCTCGCTTATCTCGTGCGTCGGCTCCTTGAGAACGGCGCCAACTCCTCTTTCGTCGCCGCGGTCGGCGATGCGACGCGGCCGGTCGAGGAACTGCTGATGCGGCCGGCGGCGATCGTGCGGGGCCTGCCGCACGCAAGGCCGGACTGGCTGCCGCTGCCGGCCGATCTCTATGCGCCGGCGCGTAAGAACTCGCGCGGCGTCGAGTTCGGGCATCGCGCCTCGCTCGACGCGCTGCTGGCGGAGGTCGCGCGCGAGAGCCGCAGCCCTGTCGTCCCCGCGCCGGCGAACGACGCCGACGCCGCGATGGCCGCCGCGGCGCGCGGCTTCGCCGCCTGGAACGCGACGCCGGCCGAGACGCGCGCCGCCGCGCTCGACCGCGCCGCCGATCTCATCGAGGCGCGCCGCGGCCGTCTCATCGCTCTGATGCAGAGCGAGGCCGGCAAGACGCTCGACGACTGCGTGTCGGAAGTGCGGGAGGCCGCCGATCTCTGCCGCTATTACGCCGCCGAGGGCCGCGCGCTGTTCGGCCCGCCGCAGGCGCTGCCCGGGCCGACCGGCGAGACCAATAGTCTCGTGATGCGCGGCCGCGGCGCCTGGGTCGCCATCGCGCCGTGGAATTTCCCGCTGGCGATCTTCACCGGCCAGATCGCCGCGGCGCTGATGGCGGGCAATTCGGTCGTGGCGAAGCCGGCCGAGCAGACGCCGCTGATCGGCGCGGAGGCGGTGCGCATCCTGCACGAGGCCGGCGTGCCCGCGACCGCGCTGCATCTCGTCACCGGCGACGGCCGCACCGGCGCGCGGCTGGTGGCGCACGACGCCGTCGCCGGCGTCGTCTTCACCGGCTCGACCGAGGTCGCGCGTTCAATCAACCGCGCGCTGGCGGCCAAGGAGGGTCCGATCGTGCCGCTCATCGCCGAGACCGGCGGCATCAACGCAATGATCGTCGACGCCACCGCGCTGCCGGAGCAGGTGACCGACGATGTCGTCGCCTCGGCCTTCCGCTCCGCCGGCCAGCGCTGTTCGAGCCTGCGCCTGCTATGCCTGCAAGACGAGATCGCGGACACCACCATCGCCATGATCGCCGGCGCGGCGCGCGAGATGAAGGTCGGCGACCCGCGCGAGATCGACACCGCCATCGGCCCGCTGATCGACGCGGACTCGTTCGAGCGTATCACGGCGCACATCGCGCGGGCCAAACGCGTCCGCTTCGCCGGCACGGCCGAAATGCGCGGCGGCTTCTATCTGCCGCCGCACATCATCGAGCTCGCCTCACCCGATGAGCTAACGGAGGAAATCTTCGGCCCTGTGCTGCACGTTGTGCGCTACAAGGCGGCCGAATTGCCGCAGCTCCTCGACGCCATCGACCGCAAGGGCTTCGGCCTCACCCTCGGCGTCCATTCGCGCATTTCCTCGCACATCGAGCGGATCGTCGCGCGCATGCCGACCGGAAACATCTACGTCAATCGCAATATGATCGGCGCGGTCGTCGGCACGCAGCCGTTCGGCGGCGGCGGCCTGTCTGGCACGGGGCCGAAGGCGGGCGGCCCGAATTATCTGCGCCGCTTCGCCACCGAGCAGGTGGTGACGATCAACACCGCGGCGGCGGGCGGCAATGCCAGCCTGCTCGCGCGCGAGCGCTAAAGCCTACTTGCCCTTGAGGATGCGCTCGATCTCGGCGCGGAATTCCGGCGCCAAATCGGGGCGGTCGAGGCCGTAGGCGACGTTGGCGGCGAGGAAGCCGATCTTCGAGCCGCAGTCGTAGCTGCGGCCCTCGAACTTCAGCCCGTAGAACGGCTGCTGCGCGGCGAGCGCCAGCATCGCGTCGGTCAACTGGATTTCGCCGCCGGCGCCGGCCGCCTGCTTCTCCAGGATGCCGAAGATCTCCGGCTGCAGGATGTAGCGGCCGGTGATCGACAAATTCGACGGCGCCTCGGAAGCCTTCGGCTTTTCGACCATCTTCGTAATGGAGAACGCCTTGCCCTTCGCGGGGCCGACGCCGACCACGCCGTACATGTGCACGCGGTCGTTCGGCACTTCCTCCACGGCGATGATGTTGGCCTTGGCGTCGAGGTCCTTCGCCGCATCGATCATCTGCGCCAGGCAGCCGCGCTTGTGCTTGACCAGCACGTCCGGCAGCAACAGCGCGAACGGCTCGTGGCCGACGATCTCGCGCGCGCACCACACCGCATGGCCGAGGCCGAGGGGCGACTGCTGGCGGGTGAAGCTGACGCTGCCCGCCTCCGGCAGCGCTTCCGACAGCAAATTGAGTTCCGTCTGCTTGCCGCGCTCGACCAAGGTCACCTCCAGCTCGAACTGGCGGTCGAAATGGTCCTCGATGACGCTCTTGTTCCGGCCGGTGACGAAGACGAGGTGCTCGATCCCGGCCTCGTAGGCCTCGTCGACGACATGCTGGATCAGCGGCCGGTCGACGACCGGCAGCATCTCCTTCGGCAGCGCCTTGGTGGCGGGGAGGAAGCGGGTGCCGAGGCCGGCGACGGGGAAGATGGCTTTGCGAATACGGGTCATGGGTCGAGCAGAAAGCATGGGCGCGGCCTGCGGTCCAGAGACCCAATGACTACCGCCATTAACGGCGCCGTAACGAGTTCGGGGCTCCCATGGTTTCCGAAGGCGCTGGGACCGCCTGCTCAGGGGAGCCGCAATTTGGGGATGGCCAAGCGCCCGCTCGCCGCCGTCCTGGCTTTGGCCACAGGTTTGGCCTTTGCCAGCGCGCAGGAACGGCGTGCCGAACTGACCACCGGCTCGATCGGCGCGCCTTCGGCCGCCCGTGCCCCGTCCGGCTGGAGCGGCGAATCGGGCGCCTCCGGCGACCCGTCGATGACCGCCGAAGCGATCCGGGCCGCCGCCGCCAATTTCCATTCCTGCCTCGAGAGCCTGTGGCCGCAGGCCGCCCGCCGCGGCGTCTCGCGCCGCGCCTTTACGGCCGCGACCGCGCCGCTGACGCCGGACCTGCGCATCATGGACCTGATGGACGCGCAGCCGGAATTTACGAAAGCCGTGTGGGACTATCTCGACGTGCTCGTTACCGACGCGCGCATTGCCAAGGGCCGCGAATTGCTGGCGCGCTACGCCAGCGTGTTCGACGCCGTCGAGCGCGCCTACGGCGTCGACCGCACCATCATCGCCGCCATCTGGGGCGTCGAGACCAATTACGGCACAATGGCCGGCACCAAGCCGGTGCTGCAATCGACCGCGACGCTCGCCTGTATCGGCCGCCGCCAGCGCTATTTCCGCGACGAGTTCCTCGACGCGCTGGAGATCGTCTCGCGCGGCGACATCCGCGCCGATCGGCTGGTCGGCTCCTGGGCCGGCGCCTTCGGCCCGACGCAGTTCATGCCGAGCGCGTTCAAGCGCTACGCCGTCGACTTCGACGGCGACGGCCGCCGCGACGTCATCGCCTCGGTGCCGGACCTGATCGCCTCGACCGCCAATAACCTGAAGAAGGACGGCTGGGTGCCGGGCGCGACCTGGGGCTACGAGGTCGTGGTGCCGGCGACGTTCGACTTCCGCCTCGCCGGCCGCGATCATGCGATGAGCCTTGCCGAGTGGCAGCGGCTCGGCGTCGCGCGGCCGCACGGGCTTTCTTTCGCGCGGCCTGACGAGCAGGCCTTTCTGCTGGTGCCCGCCGGCATCCAGGGGCCGGGCTTCCTGATGCTGCGCAATTTCCGCGTCATCATGCGCTACAACCCGGCCGAGGCTTACGCGCTGGCGATCGGCCACCTCGCCGACCGGCTGCGCGGTGGCGGGCCTTTCGTGCAGGCCTGGCCGCGCTACGAGCGCGTGCTCTCGCGGGCCGAACGATTGCAATTGCAGGAGGAGCTTCAGCGCCGCGGCTTCGACGTCGGCGAGCCGGACGGCCGCCTCGGCGCCCGCACGCGCGACGCCATCCGCGACTTCCAGGCGCGCAGCGGCCGCGTGCCGGACGGGTTCGCCAGCGCCGGGCTGTTGCAGCAGTTAAGGGGCAGGTGAGGGGGCGCTTATCCCTCCCCTGAAAGGGGAGGGTGGCTCCGCGCCTGTCGTTGTGCCCTCTCCCCTCCGTGGGAGAGGGCGTTGGGGGATTCTCCACGCATTCAGTTGGGTGAGGGGGAGCTCCCTCACCCATTCTTTGATTTTGCAAAAGCTGCGGATGCCCTCTCCCACGACGGGGAGAGGGCGCATTTATGAGCGCCGCATCCGCGGATCGTCGGGCGTCCCGCACGCGCCGCAGCGCAGCACAAAATCTTTTGTAATAGGAGTGTTGACCGTTCCTAGGATATATGCCTATGATCCTCTCGTCCGGTCCGGCCGGGGGCGTCGTCGCGAGGCGTCTCGATTGACGGGAACGGATGTGGTGCCCGCGGGTCCCGTCTCGCAAACGGGGCGCTCGGGCGGCGACGGGGCTCCACTCGCAGGCACTAAGACCTGCCGCCAGGAGCTGGCTGACGGGCGTGGCTGGTCCACGTACCGGAAGCGTGGCCCGTACGCCGTGCAACGACACCGCTGTGGCGCGCCGAGAGGCGCCCGCG